>JBGSTG010000015.1:0-15848 GCA_041736625.1 Saprospiraceae bacterium
GCTCGGCCTGCGCAACCGATTCAATATCCGCGCCTGGAACATGCGCACCAAACAATTCGAGTGGGAGCTAAAAGACTTCATACCAGAAGGAAACCCCGGCGTGTACCAACCAGTAGTGAGCGACAACCGCCTGTACATCAACGGCCCGAATGCAGTGTACTGCATCAACCTGGAAACCGGAAGCATGCTTTGGGAAAAGCCCTTCAAGTTTATTCAATCCTCCAGCATAATCGAGCATAAAAACAGCATCATCTTTTGTGGTGATTCAGAAGGCATGTGGTCGCTCAACAAAACCGACGGGAGTCAGAACTGGTACAATGCCGATGTGATCGGCGCTGCTTATCAATTGTACTATTTTGACGGCGTGGTGTACCAAACCTCTTCCGGATCAGGTAGGCTGTATGCTGTTGATGCCGAAACCGGCGCAACCATCTGGAAGGAAAGATCGCCCAACCGGCAATACGCCAAAACGGACGACGCCAGTTTTTCTTATCAGGGAGTTGCTTTTGACCCCATCAACCGCGTGTTGTTCACCTGCGACCATTATTACATTATGTGTATCCGGCTGCCGGAGTGAGGGGGGCGGGCGGCGTGTACCGATCCGATGGCTGCGAGCCCAATGTCGTCAACTTAGCGTAAAAAGATTGCTTTGGGGTTGTTTGAGGCCTTACTACGTATTTTTTTTGCCGCGAATAAGCGCGAATTCGCGCTAATTCGCGGCAAAAAAAATATATAGTTTCGTTGTAGACAACTTTACAACATTGCTTTTACGCTAAGTTGACGACATTAGGCTTGAAGCCATCCTATCGGTTACGTTCCTGGTTGGGGTGCATGTATTTGTAGGGGTGTCATTTTTGAAAATCCGAACGAATATACGAACTTGTTCAACCGCGCGCAGCATTTCCCGGACATGAAAATAGCAAAATAGCCCGACGCCCGGAAGTACCCTGCCAGTGCATCAAAATGATGGATGTTCAGCTAACGCCCCCCTCACCCCCGCACCCCCGTAGGCCGCTCCCCAAACTCCTCCAGAAAAGCATCCGAGAAATATTTCACCGAGGAAAACCCCACTTCGTACGCAATTTCCGACACGCTCCGGTCGGTGGTTTGCAAGAGGTGCCGGCCGTGCCGGAGGCGCACACTGCGCACAAACTGGGTGGGCGAACGACCGGTGAGGGCTTTCACCTTGCGGAATACCTGGCTGCGGCTCATCGCCAGCGCCTGCTCCAATTGTGGCATATCCGGCCCGGGTTCCGACAGGTTTTGCTCCACGATGTGCCTGATTTTTTGCAAAAACACGTCTTCCGGGTCGGTTTCATCGGGTGGAGCGGCCGGGGCTGCCGCGCCGTGCCCGTATCTGACCTGTAGTTTTTTGCGCACTTCGAGCAGGTTGTCCAGGGTGGCCAGCAATTCTTCTTTGTGAAAGGGCTTGGCTAAATAGGCATCGGCGCCACGCCGCAGTCCGGCAATCCGGCTGTCCACGTCGGCTTTCGCCGTGAGCAAAACGATGGGGATGTGGCTGGTGCGCTCGTCGTTTTTCAGGGTCTCCACCACCTCGAAGCCGTCCTTTTCAGGCATCATCACGTCGCTCACGATCAGGTCCGGGATGTTCGCTATGGCTTTTTCTGTGCCGGAGAGGCCGTTTCGGGCAATGTCTAATTGAAAACGACCGCCCAGCAAGGCCATCAGGTACTCCATCACATCGGGGTTGTCCTCTATGAGCAGGACGGCGGGCTGGTCCAGGGCGGCGGGAGCATTCGCCGTTTCCCGGTCGAGCGCGGGGGCTGCCGCGTAGTCCGCTACAGGCAGATCCCGCCCCGGCTCCCCCTCTTTTTGCCACACGGGCAGTCGCACGGTGAACACCGTTCCCTCCCCCGGGGTGCTGCTCACCGAAATTTCCCCCTGCAGCGCCTTCACCAGTTCGCGGGTCAGGGCCAGCCCGATGCCTGTTCCGCCGGCGCCGGCTTTTTCCAGGTTTTTGGCCTGGTAGAAGCGCTCGAAGATGTAGGGCAGGTCTTCCGGCGGGATGCCGACACCGGTATCGGCGACGGTCAGTTTCAGGTTGGGCGGAGCGCCGGCGGGCGCCTCCAGCGCAGCGGTCAGTACCACCTTTCCGCCGGCCGGGGTAAACTTGATGGCATTGGACAGCAGGTTGTACACGATCTGAAGCAGGCGCTCGGGGTCGTAGGCCATCCGAATTTGCGCCTGGTCGGTTTCCGTGTGCAAGGTCACCTGTTGCGCAATGGCTAAGGAGTGCAGGCTTTCGACGATGTAGCGCAGGTAAGGCAGCACGTCGTCCTGTACGTAATGCAGCGTCAATGCGTTTGATTCCAGTTTGGCCAGGTCGAGCAGTTGGTTGATGAGTTTCAGCAGGTTTTCGCCGTTGCGGCGGATGAGGGGGAGCGATTTTTTCGCGAGGGGCAGGCCGGAGACGGCCTCGTCGCTTTCCAGGCGCTCGGTCATGCCCAGGATCACTGTAAGCGGTGTTCGGAACTCGTGGGTGATGTTGGTAAAAAAGCGCATCTTGAAGGCGTCTAACTCGCGCAGTCGCAAGGCTTCCTGTTCGATCGCCCGTTTCCGCCAGCGGAAGCGCGCATAAAAAAGCAGCGCGGCGCCTAAGAGAACGACGTAGGCGGCATAGGCCCACCCGGTAGCCCACCAGGGCGGGCGTATGGTGAACTGCACTTCGGCAGGTTGCAGGCTCCAGGTGCCCTCGTCGTTGCTGCCCAGCACGCGGAAGGTGTAGCGGCCCGGCGACAGGTTGGCCAGTTGCACGCTGTTGCGGGCGCCGAGGTCTACCCAGGGCGCTTCGGGACGGCGGCCGAACAGGTCGGAGCGAATCAACTGGTATCGATACTGATTTTGCGAAGGGTTGGTGAAATCCAGGGCCGCGAATTCAAAAAGCAGCAGGTTTTGGCGGTGCGAGAGCCGTCGGGGCAGGTCTTCGGGCCTTGGGTATCGGTCAGCGCCCACCTGAATGCCCACAATACGGGTGGGGGGCGGGTTGTTTCGGAACCGCAGGCTGTCGGGGTGGAAAACGGTAACGCCGTTGACCCCGCCGAACAGCAGCGTGCCGTCTGTTGTTTTTAAAAAACTGCTTCTGTTGAACTCACTGCTCTGCAGGCCGTCGGCGGTGGTAAAATTTTTGAAAACGGGCGTTTCACCGGAAAAAGACATGCGACACAGGCCTTTGTTGGTGCTGATCCAGAGCCGTTCCCGGTTGTCGGGCAAAATGCCGTACACGACGCGGTCGGGCAGTCCGTCTTCCGGCAGGTAATGGGTCATTTGGCCGGATGACCGGTCGAGGCGGTTTAGCCCGCCGCCTTTGGTGCCGACCCACAGATAGCGCCGGGGGTTGGCGGGGTCTTCAGCCACGCACAACACGAAATTGTTGGAAAGGGAACGGCGGTCTTTCGGGTCGTTGAGAAAGTG
Source organism: Saprospiraceae bacterium (assembly GCA_041736625.1). Classification (GTDB taxonomy): domain Bacteria; phylum Bacteroidota; class Bacteroidia; order Chitinophagales; family Saprospiraceae; genus M3007. Next base: position 3,433 of record JBGSTG010000015.1, read on the forward strand.
CCGGAACTGATAGCCCTCTGCCACCGGGACGGCCTGAAGGAGTCCGTCAAAAGCCGTAATCCACAGGTTTGCTGCGCCATCTTCGAAGAGGAGTATGTGTTCGTTGGAAGCGTCGTGCTGGAAATGGAGAGGTTTGCCGAACGCGTGGCGGCTCGTCCGGCCCATGGCGGGGTCGTACACCAGCAGCGCCTCGTTGGTGATTGTCAGCAGGCGTCCGTGGCTGTCGATCAGCAGGCCTATACCGCCGAGATCAACCCTTGTCGCTGTTTTGGTTTGTGCATCCACGCGGTACAGGTTGCCCAATTGGGTGCGTACCCAGCCATTTCCCTGCCGGTCGAAGCGGACGCAAACAGCCTGCTCTTCTGCCGGTATCGCGGCCATCCAGGGGTTAGGGCCGTGTTCATCAAAGCTTTTTCCGAAATAGATTGACTGCCACTGCCGCATGCTGAACAGGTTCCCTGACGGGTCTTCCACCAGCTGACGCAGGCTGATGAGGGGCAGGTAGCTGCGAAACTTGGGCTGCGCCGTCTGTAACTTGTACATGCCATATCCACTGGCGCCCAGCCATACATTTTCGTTGTTGTCCGAGGTCAGGGCGGTGAAGTAATACACCTCGTTCGGCGTGTACGGAACCTGAAAGTGCAATGTTAATTCCAGCCGCACCTGGCACTCTGGGGCGTGGGTGCGCCAACGGTACAGGGTTTTTCCCTTGCCAACTCCCCACAGGCTTCCGTCATCGCCGGCATACCAGGCTTGTACCTCGGCGACGTCAAAAACTTTTTGGGGCGGAGACAACGGGTTGTCGAGCCGCCACAATCCGTCATGCGAGTACATGAAAACACCCCGGCAGGTGTCTTCTCCCAGCAAAAAAAATTCTTCATCGAGCGTTTGCAGGAATTCCGGGCGGGGTGTCGCGCCCGACGAACCGGAGATCCGGAACAGGCTCTTTTTCGCAGTGGCCAACAGCTCCCCGTTCTTTCTGCTGCACAGGGAGTGGAAGCCGGGGCCGTTCCCGTTTTCGGGCGCTTCCACCTTTTGGCAGGAGTAGGCAGGGTAGGCATTGTCTGCACCGTCGGCTTCGCGCAGCGCACTTTCCGGCAGTTCGATTCGCCATAAAAAACCGTTGCACAGCAGCCATATCGCGCCGTCGGACTGTTCGGCAAGGGTCGTCGCATGGCCCGCAAACCCGGAAAAACCAGCCATAGGCAAATGAAAAAAGCGCCTGCCGCCAGGTGGATACACATCAACGCCACCTGCGTAGCACAACCAAAGCCATCCCCGGCTGTCCTCAAACATGCGGCTAATTTCACTGGCTGCGACGGAAAATGGGTCAAAAGGATCGGGGACAAACACCTCAAACCGATAGCCGTCGTAACGGTTGAGCCCGTCCTTGGTGGAAGTCCACAGATAGCCGTCCCGACTGTGCAACAAATCAAACACCATGCCCTGCGACAAGCCCTGTTCGACACCCAGCATCTGGGCTGTTGTGCGTTGTGCCACACCGACGAACGGCATAGAGAACAGACAAAGGAGCAGACATTTGAAGACCCGGGGATGCATGGCTGTTGCAAAGTTACAGCCGGGTTGGTTCACGCTTGCCCATAAAAAAGCCGGGCACGAATCTGTACAACAACGACCATACGCTGTGCTCCTTGTGACATACCGCTTACGATGTAGATGTAAAGGGTTAAGGTTTGAAAAAACATCTGTGCGCGCACTTCGTTTTCCAAAACATCCCCAAAAGTAAAGATTTTTTTCCAATTTTTTCGCGCCAATTCGGCATTACGCGACAGCTTGAGCGCCAAAAACAGATTGCCATGATCAACAGGGGTTGAGCAGGCAAAAGTACGAAAATGAAAAATAAAAAACAAAATGTTTTATAAAATACTTGCTGCCCTAAATAAAACAGGGGTACGGCCTTGCATCTGAAGCCGTACCCCCAATGGTATCCTACTCCCCGACCACCTTGCAGGTAACCGTACCGTAAGGCGTAACCAGCTCCGCAAAATACAGCCCTGCCATAGGCAGCTCCACACGCTGCTCAAACGTACCCGCCTGGAAATAACCGTTGTACACGCTCACCAAACGGCCCTGGGCGTCAAGCAGACGCAGTTGCGCGTCGGTCGCCACGGGCAGGTAAAAGCGCAGGGTCGTCTGTCCAACCGCCGGGTTGGGGCGGGCGCTGAGGGTCAGGTCTTCGCGGGCCACATCCGTTGCGCTCGTGCTCGCCTGCGTGAACGCCAGCTGAACGGGCTGCGGGTACAGGTCCGTGGTGTAGGCCAGCGCCGGCATCAGCGCCTCGTCGAAGGCGAGCAGGCCGCTCAGCAGTTCGCCGCCGGCCGTTGCCGTGAATTGCAGGGTGAAAAACGCCGTGCCGTCGGGCAGCGTTTCGCCTTGTGGCCTGGCCAGCACGACACGCAGTTCACCTTGTTGTGCCTGCGCCACACCGAAGTGTTCGTCGGCCAGCGGGCTGCCCGGCGGCGTGTGGATCGACCCAAAGGCCAGTTTTTCCGGATCGAAGCGCAGCGCGAACTGGAAGGCCGCGACGTCGGTGTAACCGTCGGCGGCGAAGGCCACTTCAACCCGGTCGCCGGCCTGCAACACCCGGTCGGGTGCGCGCAGCGCCACCGGCTGGGGGCGTTGCTGGGGGTTGGCCCAGGGCGAGGCTACATCACCGAGCTTAATGCCGATGAAGTCGATGCCGGTGATGTCGCCTTCGGCGTTCGGGATCGACACGCTTTCCGGGAAGTTCCAGGGCGCATTCGGGTTGGGGAACACGTAATCGGCGTCGACAAAGCGCCAGGAGGTGTTCCAGATGTTGTTGGCGTTCTGGTTGCCGAGGAGGGCCTGGGTGATGAGGTTGGCGTCGGCAGTGGTGATGGAGTTGCTCTTGTTCACGTCGGCGGCGATGCGCGGGAAGGGCGCGCCGAGGGGGCCGATGCCGGTGATGTGCTGTTGGATGCGTGCGGCGTCTGCGGCGGTCACGCCGTTGAACTTGTTGATGTTCTTCACCGGTTTGAGGGTGATGTTGCCGCCGCTTACCAGCACGATCGAGTAATCGCCGTTTGCGTCACTCATGCCACTGCCGCTGCCGTCGCCGGTGACATTCACCGTGGCGTCTTTTACGCCTTGGCCGGTGTCGGTGGACCAGGCGATCGACCCTTCCAGCGTGACACAAGGGTTCACGGTTACCGCAAAGAAACAGGAGTAATAGTTATCGGCGCCGTCGATGACCGAATACGCCATCGTGGTGGTTCCAACATTAAAAATGGTACCGCTGGCCTGACCCTGCGTGGTGGGAATTTCGGTATCTCCATTTCCAAAATAGAGAATTTCCGATACGCTGCAATTTTCCACGTAGGCGACGTCAATGTTGTACACTTGTGCCCGGCAGGGATTCTCCAGGTTGACGTCCACGGTTACACTGTTGGGGCAGGTCATGTCCGGCGGCGTCACATCCTTGAGCGTAACCGTCACGTTGCAGGTGTTGGTGTTGCCGTTGTTGTCGTTGGCGGTCACCACGACCGTTTCGGTGTCGTTGTGGCCCGACAGAGCGGTTCCGGCGTCGGGCAACTGGGACAGCGTGATGTTGTTGGAGCAGTTGTCCGACTGGGAGACCGAGGGAATCACATTGGGCACGGCGCCCCCGCACTGGCTGTTGGCTTCCACCGTGATGGGGTCCGGACAGGTGACCGTTGGCTTGGTAACGTCGTTGTAGGCCAAGGGAATCGAGAACGTTTTCGCGCAGTTGTACTCATTGTCGGTTGCCGAAAAGTACAGGGTATGGGTACCTTCCGACAAACCTGAAACGGTGAACTGGTTGTTGGCGGCGCTATACGTGCCTGCCGGATCGCTCAGGCCGGTGTTTTTGTGCCAGGTTCCGGCCACGGTCACGTTGTTCCCTGCGCCCTTCTGGAGGGCGTTGGCAACGACGCACTCGCCAGTAACGGGCTTGATGATGATGTCGTTGTTGGTGACGGGCACCCCGTTGAGCTTGTTATTGCCGTCCTGGATCACGCCGTTGTTGATCCAGTCGCCGGTATTGCTGTGCCCGGCGGTGCCCAACAGGTATATGAAAGCTTCGTTCAGGAGCGTATCGGCGTTCAGTATTTTCTGGTAGGATTCAATGACGCCGCAGCCGACGTTGGAAAAAGTGACGGCCTCTTTGATGTTGATGCCGGGAATGTTGGACGACGAGCTGCTGCTGTTGCCGATTTGCAGGTATCCCGCGTTGATGAACTGACAACGCGGCGGAAAAATGAGGGTGTCGATAAACAAGGCGTCGGATCCCGTATTTTCGATGGTGATTTCGCCGGAGAACTGGTTGACGACATTCGTAAGACAATAGAACCCATAGCTTCCGATGGGTCCGTTTTTACCGATCTGCAACTTCCCACGGTTGTCCAGGGAGGTGATACCAAAATGGTAAAAACCTTCTTCCAGAACATTGTCAATGGTTATTTCAGCGCCCTGCGCATTGAGCACAACACCCCCAAGTCCAACGTTTGCAAAGCCGTCTTTTTTTGTATTTTTGATGTGCAGTTCCGCACCTGACCTGTTGTTAAACGCGGCTATATTGACCACGCCAACACCCTCAATAGAATTGGTGTAGAACGTGCCAATGTTGATTTCGCCCCTGTTCTCCACAGCTCCGCTGTTAAAAATACCGGAATTACGGGTGGAGTCAATATTGATTTCACCACCGGCGTAATTATTAATAAACCCGTAGTTTGAAATCCCCTCCCGCAAATCCTCTTCGGTCGCCAGCACGCCGGTGCGAAAGATGTTGATGGTGCCGTAGTTGTTTGTGGTCCTATTTCCCCGGCAGTACCATCCGTTTGCAGCAGCGCGGTTAATACTCACCGAACCGGTGGACAGGTTGGTGAACGTGCCGAAACGCACGTCAACACCATCGGCCGTATTTTGGGTTGCGGGGTTCAGGCCGGTATTGGATATGTTGATCACGCCGGCGTTTTCAAACGTGTTGTTGCCGGAACTCAACAGTATCCCGTTGTTTCCGACGTTGTGGATAATGATGACGGCGTCTGCGCCTTCGTTTTTAAACACCCCATTTTGATCGTTCCGAATACCTTCTTCCTTGCAGGCGTAAGGCGAGGAGGTGGTTTCGCCCAGATAGATACTTGCACCATTACTGTTGGTAAACGTGCCGGCGTTGTCCAACAAATGAAAATCGGCCTTCTTCACCCGGATGATGCCACCATTGGTTACGGTACCGCCAACCGACATCCCGGAAAATTCGGTCGTACTGATTTCCAGCGAGCCGCCCTGGTCTATGGTCAAACCAGCGCTAGAGCCAACCGCTACCTGACCTGTTTTAGCCGCCGTTCCGTTGTAAATGCGCGGGTAAACGCCTACTGGGCCTAGGAAAGAAATCGTAACCTTATCGGCAGTCCCGGGCACACCGGCCGGGTTCCAGTTGCCGGCTACGGCCCAGTTGTCGCTGACCGCGCCGGTCCAGGTTTTCTGGGCGTATGCCGTTCCGCTCCAGGACAAGAGCAGGAAGAACAGCAGGCCCATACAGCGGCTGAAGGCGCTTGTCCAGTTGCGCAAAGAGAAAGAATGCTTTTTCATATTGTTTTAATTTGTTGAAAAACAACCATTATCGGCTGGCACAAAGGTGCCGGCCAACGCGGGTTGGGCATGTTCAGCATTCTCTCAAAGCGGTTGGACAATTCTATTTTTCAGGTGGACAATCCTCTCAGGAGGTGGAGGATTCTCTCATGGCGCTTGGTGAGCGGCCGAATTCCTCCGAAAAGACACGGCTGAAGTAGCGCGGGTCGTTGAAGCCCACCTCAAAAGCGATCTCGCCGATGGGCTTGTCGGTGTCCAGCAACAGCTGTTTTGCCCGTTGCATCCGAAGGGTTCGGATAAACTGCACGGGCGACAAACGGGTGAGGGCCGTGAGCTTGCGATGCAGGTTGGGATAGCTCATGGTCATGGCCCTCGACAGGTCGTCCATCGACAGGTCTGCCCGGCCAATGTTCTCCTCCACGATGGCCCGGAGCCTGGAGAGGAAGGCGTCTTCCAGGGCGTCGACGATGGGCGCCGACGGTTTTTCCGGCAGGGGGGCTGCGCCGGGTTCCAGGGCCCATTTCCGCCTGTGCAGTTGCTGCTGCTGCTGTTGAAGCCGGTTCAGGTTGGACAACACCGACAGGAGCTCTTCCCGGTTGAAGGGCTTGACCAGGTAGGCATCAGCGCCCCGGCGGAGCCCGGCGAGGCGTTCTTCCACGGTGGCTTTGGCGGTGAGCAGCACGATGGGGATGTGGCTGGTGCGTGTATCGTTTTTGAGGGCGTCGAGCACGTCCAGTCCGTCTTTTTCGGGCATCATCACGTCGGAGACGATCATATCCGGCACGGTTTCCAGAGCGGTTTCTATGCCTGCCCGCCCGTTGTAGGCAAAGCTGAGCCGGTAGTGGGGCGCCAGGCAGGCGATGAGGTACTCCACCACGTCCGGGTTGTCTTCCATCAGCAACACGAGGGGCCGTCCTTCTTCCGCATCGGGCGTTGTTGCGCCCGGCATCGGCAGGCTCACCGGAGGGTGGACAGGCGTTGGGGCGGGTTGCATGGGTGCCGCGTTTGTCAGGGGGAGTGTAACGGTGGCGGTAGTGCCGCCCCCCGGCGTGCTGTCCATGTGAATGGCGCCGCCCATGGCCCGCACCAGTTCCCGGGTGAGGGAGAGCCCGATTCCGGTTCCGCCTGCTTTGTTGTGTTCCTGGTTTTTGGCCTGAAAAAAACGGTCGAAAATATGCGGCAGGTCTTCCGGTGGTATGCCCACACCGGTGTCTTGCACCGACACGGTCAGGCCGCTGCTTTTGGTGACACGCATCACCACTTTGCCGCCGGAAGGGGTAAATTTCACGGCATTGGACAGCAGGTTGTACACGATCTGCTGGAGCCGCTCCGGATCGTAGTCCATCACGATCGCGGCTTCCGGGCTTTCCACCCGGAGCATGACGTTCCGGGAGTTGGCGAGCGAGTGCAGGCTTTCGCTCAGGTACCGCAGGTAAGCGAGTACGTCGCCCTGAATGTATTGTATGTTGAGGGCGTTGTTGTCCACCCGGGCCAGGTCCAGTATCTGGTTGATCAGGCGGAGCAGGTTTTCGCTGTTTCGACGGATCAGGGCGACCTGTCTGCCGAAGGCGGGCGACCGCTCTTGCCCGGCGGCCTCCTCCAATTGGTCCGTGGCGCCGAGGATGACCGTGAGGGGTGTACGAAACTCATGGGTGATGTTGGTAAAAAATCGGGACTTGAAGGCGTCCAGTTGCCGCAACTGTTCCGTTTCCTGCATGGCCAGCCTTTGCCGGAGCCTGAACCGGTAAAAAGCATAAACGCCCCAGCCGACGAGCAACACGTAGCCGATGATGGCCCACACGGAGCGCCACCAGGGAGGGGAAATAACCATGCGCAGGGTTACCGGCTCCGGCACCCATACGCCGTCGCTGTTGGCCGCTTTCACCTGCAGTTCGTACGCGCCAGGCGCCAGTCGGCTGAAATGCACGATGCGGTTGGAGCCCATATCCACCCAGTCGCCGGTGCCCAACCGGTAAGCGAACCGGTTCAGCTCGGGCACCGGCGAGTTGAGCAGGGCAAACTCAAACGAGAGGTCGCTCCGGTCATAAGGCAGTCGGATTTCATGCAAGAGGTGGCAGGCCGAATCGGTGGGCAAATAGGCTTCGCCTGTTTTGATGCCTACAATTTTAAGCACCGGCGATGTCGTTTTTATTTGGTCAAACAAGGCCGGAGGAATGATGGATACACCCCGGGATCCGCAGAAATACAGGTTCCCGTCGGCGTCTTTCACTGGCGGTACGGAAGGGATTTGGGAAAACCCGTTGTCATTAAGGTGAAAATGGGTGTCGAAAAACTGCCAAAACCCCGTCTTCTCCACCAGGCGGTAAATGCCGCCTTCCACGGTTACCCACAGCGAGCCGTCCAGGCCTTCGATTATTTGCCGGCACTTATCCGGAAAGGGAAAGCCGGAGAGGGGTATGGCCCGGCCACCCGATTGCTGATACGTGTAGCGAAAGGGCTTGTTGTCGGCTATGACCAACACATCCCCGTTTTTGGCCCGGAAAAGGCTTTTGATCCACACGGTAGAATCGGCCCCCGGAAAGATGACCGGCAGGCTGCTAACGCTGTCGGCGACCGGATTGTAACGAACCAGGCCGTCCATCGTGCCGATCAAAAGACCGTTTTCCTGCAAATCCAGCATACAATAAGCATGCGTATTCAACCCCTGGTTTTTGGGGGTTCCGAGATGTACTCTCTCCAAAACGAGGTCGGTTTTTTCCGAGGGCAGCCGGGCCAATTGTCCGAAATATCCGATAAACCAAAAGTTGCCCCGGGCGTCGAACAGCAGGCTGCGCGCTGCCCCCTGCAGGTTTTTCCTGCTGGACGCCGGGTGATTATCACCGGCGTTGTCATTCGCTACGTGGTACTCCAGCAACCGCCCGGTGGCCACCTCCAGGCGGCTGAGGGTGGCCCAGGAGCCTATCCAGATGCTCTTTCCATCACCGGCTGGCGCCAGCGCAGTAATCTGGTTGTTGTAGGTATTGTTGCGGAATACCGGCAAACGGATGTTCCGAAATGCGTCCCGGTGTCGGTTGTACAGGCTCAGGCCGCCCTGCGTCCCAATGGCCAACAAGGTGTCGGAAACAGGCAGTATGGCCGTGGCAGGGCTGAATATCAGGCTGTTTGCATCCTTCGAATCATGGGCCAGCAGCCGGGTGGTGCGTTGTTCCGAAGGCAAACGGTACAGGGCCAATGCTGAACTGATCCATACATTACCGAAGGAGTCCCGTATTATTTTGTGCATCTGATTGGCGCCGATACCACTGAGTGCGTTGTTGTTGGCCGAAAAACAATCAAAACGATCGGCGGCGAAATCGTACCGGCAAAGCCCCCCGTCATTGGTACACATCCAAAGACAGTCGTTCTGCACCAAAAAATCATTGACATCGGTGCTGGTAATCGAGTGGGCTTGCCTGCCTCTTGTGAGGAGTACCTTGTCGGCGTACGGATCCACCTTGATCAAGCCTTCCGCCATGTTGTTCCACGAAGAGAACCAGAGCATCCCCTCCGGGTCTGCCTGCATGCAATACAACTTTTGAGTGGCCGGATCAACACACTCCAGCCGGATCAGGGTACGGCCCCGGGTCTCGAACCGGAAAACACCGCTATTGGAATTGATCAAAAGCTCACTGTCTCTTCCGGCGCATATTTGATTTATATTCAATATTTTTCTTTCCCAGAAAAGTTGAAAGGTGTCTAACGATTGTTCTTGGGCATTAAAGAAACCTATGCAACTTTCACCCTTGAACCAGCAGATTCCGTTCGGACCCACGCATTCGGGTGTCAAAGGCGAGGAGAATGCCACAACGTCATAGGTGGAGAGCGCGATGCGGTACAAGCTTCCGTCTGCACTTGCCCAGAGGTAGCCCGCCTGATCTATCACCATGCTTCGCGTGAGCTTTCCGGCGATGGGTGTTTTCGGGCGCAGCTCATCAAAAGCCACAAAGCGGTGTCCATCGAAGCGCGCAAGACCATCCTGGGTACTTACCCAGACAAAGCCTGTCGGATCGCAGGCCAGGGCGTGCGTGTAGCTGGAAGGCAGTCCGTCGCTTGTCGTAAAGGAGGTAAAGCGATAAGCATTCTGGCCAAGCAGGTACCCCGTTAGCAAAACCAGACACCCCGTCCGTACGGAGTGACTGAAAACCTTGTTTACATAAAAAAGCGCCGAAAATACGCGTACAGGCATACCGATGCCAAATGGCGGTTGGTGCTGCAAAGTAAACGGATGCAGACTGAACAAGCTAACATCCATAAAAAAAAGGGCACGGCCATGCATCCACAGCCGTACCCTTTACGCATGAAATGGTGTCCGTTTTAATCGACGGGGTGACCGTTCCATACGGCGTTATCAGTTCTGCGATATACCACCCCGCCACCAGCAGCGCCACGCGCTGCTCAGATGCAGTGGCGTTTTGCAACCGTTTGAACGCTATGGAAAAATTGCTGTGTTGTTATTTTTCAGACAAGGCATGCACAAAGGTCTATGGGGTAATACTTATCCAAAACCTGGTCACGGCTTGGGCGTTGTATCGGTCTTGTTTGTTCATTCCACTTTTAGTACAGGCGCTACACCTGATCCAGCCGCACAAACGCCATAAAATTGTTCCGGTTGATGCACTTGAAAGCCGCCTGTGGATAGGTTTCCGTCCAGGTAGGTGGGGCACTTGCCGGTTTAGTGCCCCACTTAAACTCATATCCGTGCAGCTGGCCGCCGAAATCCTCTACATAGTCCAGTTCAGCGCCGGTCTGTGTGCGCCAAAAGTATCGGTTGGCGTAGTGAAAATGGTAAGCGGAGGTTTTCAGGCGTTCGGTGATCAGGAAATTTTCCCACAGTTGGCCGGTATCCGTGCGGGTAGACAAGCTGCTGAAGTTTTCGATCAATGCATTGCGTACGCCGAGGTCGTAGAAATAGATCTTGCCCATTTTGGTCATCTCCTTGCGCAGGTTGCGGCTAAAGCCGCCGAGCCGGAAGATCACAAAGGATTTTTCCAGTAAATCCAGGTAGTGTTGTACCGCATCCCGGTTGATTTGCAGGGTATTGGCCAATTCGTTGATCGAAACGAGATTGCCGGTTTGCCAGGCCAATAGCTTGAGCAATTGCCGTAGTTTCTCCGGATAGCGGATATTGGCCAGGGTCAGGATATCCTTGTACAAATAGGATTGGGTCAGTTCTTGCAGGTAGCGCTGCTTCTTTTGGTGGTTACCGATATTGAGCACCTCCGGATACAGTCCGTACACCAGCCACTCTTCCAATCGGAGCGCCACCTCAGCGTCGTTGGCACCCTGATGTGCCGCCCATTCTTCGGCGCTGATGGGGTAAAGCTGGAAAGTCCAGGTTCGTCCGGTGAGTGGCTCTTTGACCCGGTTGGCCAGGTCGAGTGTGGAGGAGCCGGTAACCAATATTTTCAGTTCCGGCAGCTGGTCGTGCAGCAGTTTGAGGTTGATGCCGATATCCGGCACGCGCTGGGCTTCATCGATAAAAAGCAGGTCGTAGCCCTGCACCAGCCCCTTGAGTTGTTCCAGATTACGGCTGGAGAGCGCCTCCAGAAACGGCAGGTTATCGGCATTGATTTCCAACACTTTGCCCGAATAGTTGCGCATCAGCTCGCGTACCAGGGTCGTTTTTCCTACCTGACGGGCGCCATAAATGACCAACACCTTGTTGGATTGCGTCAGGTCTTGTGCGATGTTTTTTTGATGCAGCCTTGCTATGTGCATGAATATAAGGTTAGTTTCATGCAAATATACGCTATTTTTGATGATTGACCAGCAGAAAAGGCCTTTTTTTTGATGGCGGCTATTTGCTGTTCGTGATTGCGCAGGGTCGTGTCTATGACGATAGGAGGTGGTGGATATAGCGGTTTTGGGGGCCGGTATGGTTTTTTTAGGGGTACAACTTGTCTTTTGAGCCGTTTCAGCACTAGCTTTGTAGCGTGTGTTTCACCGTTCGTCTTACCTTTAATAAAACCTTGATGACATGCAAAAACGGTTCGCGTCTCTTCGATTCCGGGATATAATGGAAAAAAATGTATTGTTTTACGACCCGGCTAACAAGGAAATTGTTGAAAAAATCGTCCGGCATTTAAAAATCAATTATTTGCCCATGGCAGATGGCAAAAATCTGCTCCAGTTTACTGGGGATGGCATTGCCAACGCCACAGTGGTTGAAATTAGCTCAAGCCGCCAACTGGATGAACTTGCGCCAATCTATTGCAGCGAGTCGCCCGCCTACAATGAAAAGTTGTTGGAGTTGTTTAAGGACCATGGCGAGGTACTTTTTGTTTTCACCGGCAAAGGCAATCCGGACTGCCAAATATTAAGGGGTGTAGTCCACGTATCGGATTACAACAGAAATATTGTTCTGGATGCCATCCAGTCTGATGTTTTGGATTTTGAGCGGGATTTGAGAAGGTACCTGATATTCATGGGCAAGCGGAATGAAGATATGCTTAGATATTTAGAAGATAATAAGAGTAGTAGAGCAATAAAATACAAAAACGATATGCATCAATTTCATGAATTTCAATTATCTTATTTAGATGATCTTTTGAATTTTACCAATAAATGTGAGTTCAAAGTCACCATCAATGAGAATGAAAGAAAATCTGTGATTAAACTCCGCAATACCGCCATGCATGGAAAAAATACCGTGGAGGGCCAAAAAGAAGAGACAACATTAATATTTAATAGAGTTGTTCTGGTATGATGATCAGTGACTTGTGAGGTTATAATTCCATAATCCTGCGGCAATCCCCGCTATTTTATTGTAGAGCAGAATGGAGTGGCAACGCGCCCGGTCAGACAAAAACCGGTATCGCTTTATT
>JBGSTG010000108.1:0-3346 GCA_041736625.1 Saprospiraceae bacterium
AACTTGAGTGTAATGGATAGAATATACTCGTAGGACGAATTTTCAATCCACAATCAACCCCGCCGTTTCCAGCACCTGCTGGCGCATATGTACGGGCAGCTCCCGGAACCGGTACTGCTGATCGCGCAATTGCGACACAAACCCGGCCTCGCGGATGGCCTGCTGGATGCCGTCGGACGTGAAGCGGAAGCGGGCGCCGGCGGCCGACACCACGTTTTCCTCGATCATGATGCTGCCGAAGTCGTTGGCGCCGGCGTGTAGGCACACCTGGGCCACCTGCTTGCCCACGGTCAGCCAGGATGCCTGGATGTTGACGACGTTGGGCAACATGATGCGGCTCAGGGCGATCATGCGCACGTACTCGTCGCCCGTGACGGCGTTGCGGGCGCGTTTGATTTTTTTGAGGATGGTGTCCTCGTCCTGAAACGGCCAGGGGATAAAGGCCAGAAACCCGTTGGTCTCGGCCGGTTTTTCGCTTTGCACCTGGCGGATGGCGGCAAAGTGCTCCATGCGCTCCAGGTTGGTTTCGATGTGCCCGAACATCATGGTGGCCGAGGTGGTGAGGCCGAGCCGGTGGGCGGCGCGCATCACGTCGAGCCACTCCTCCCCGCCGCATTTTCCTTTGGAGATGAGCCTGCGCACCCGGTCGCTGAGGATTTCGGCGCCCGCCCCGGGCAGGGAGTCCAGCCCGGCCTCCTGCAGGGCCTTGAGCACGTCGTAGTGGCTCATGCGCTCCAGCTTGCTGATGTGGGCTATTTCCGGCGGGCCCAGCGCGTGCAGCTTCAGGTTGGGGTACAGGTTTTTGAGCGCGCGGAACAGGTCGGCGTAAAAGGCCAGCCCGAGGTCGGGGTGGTGCCCGCCCTGGAGCAGCAGTTGCTCTCCGCCGAGGGCAAACATTTCCTCGATTTTCTCCTTGTACTCGTCGATGGTGGTGATGTACGCCTCCTCATGCCCCGGCCTGCGGTAAAAATTGCAGAATTTGCAGTTGGCGATGCAGACATTGGTGGTGTTGGAATTCCGGTCGATGATCCAGGTTACGACGTTGCCGGGAACGTGTTGCTGCCGCAAAGCGTTTCCTGCGTACATCAGGTCGGCCGTAGGCGCATTTTCCAGCAAAAAAACGCCCTCTTCGGGGCTGAGCCATTCGCGGCGCAGCGCCCGGTGCAACAGATCGGCGACATCCGCCGTGGTGGTATGAGTTGGAGACATCCGCTGAGTCGATATTTTTCCGAAACAACAAATCGGGACGCATCAAAGTTTTAATACTTCTTCATGAACAAGTCAACAACAGCCCAAAGAACCCGCTCCTGGGTGAGCCTGCTGCGCCGGGCCATTCGGGGCGACGAGCAGGATTTTACCACCGGCAGCATCGACCGGGCCATCGTGCTGCTGTCGGTGCCGATGATCCTGGAAATGGCCATGGAGTCCATGTTCGCCGTGGTCGACGCCTTTTATGTAGCCCGGGTGGGCACCGAGGCGGTGGCCACGGTGGGGCTTACCGAGTCGATGCTCACGGTCGTGTACTCGCTGGCCATCGGGCTGAGCTCGGCGGCCTCGGCCATGGTATCGAGGCGCATCGGCGAGGGCAAGGCCGACGCCGCCGCCCGTGCCGGCGCCCAGACGATCCTGCTTGCACTGGCGCTCTCGCTGTTGCTGGCGGTGCCCGGTTACCTGTTTGCCGAAGATCTCCTGGGCCTGATGACCACCGATGCGAGAGTGGTGGCCGAGGGCGCGCCGTACACCCGTTTGATGTTCGGCGCCAACCTGCCCATTCTCCTGCTGTGGATGCTGAACGGCATTTTTCGGGGCGCGGGCGATGCGGCCACCGCCATGCGCGCGTTGTGGCTGGCCAACGGCATCAACATCGTGCTCGATCCGCTGCTGATTTTCGGATGGGGCCCGTTTCCGGAGATGGGCCTGCTGGGCGCCGGCGTGGCCACCACCATTGGCCGGAGCGTGGGCGTGGCTTACCAGCTGTGGCACCTTTTCGGCGTGGGTCGAATCATCAAGCTTCGGCCCGTTCATTTTCTGCCGAGTCCCCGGCTGATGAACCGGCTGTCGCGCATCGCAGCCGGCGGCGCCGGCCAGTACCTGATCGCCTCCGCCAGCTGGATATTCATGATCTCCATCCTGGGGCAACTGGGCAAGGACGTCACCGCCGGCTACACCATCGCCATCCGCATCATGCTGTTCACCATCCTGCCAGCCTGGGGCATGGCCAACGCCGCCTCCACCCTGGTAGGGCAGAACCTGGGCGCCGCCCAGCCCGCACGCGCCGAGCAGTCCGCCTGGCGGGCGGGCTACTTCAACGTCGTGTTTATGCTCCTGGTGAGTGTCACCTACCTGATTGCAGCGCCCTTTTTCATGCGCCTGTTTACCGAGGAGCCGGGGGTGGTCGCGTCCGGAGCGCTGGCCCTGCGCATCGTGGCCGGCGGGTACGTGTTTTATGGGTGGGGCATGATCATGGCCCAGGCGCTGAACGGCGCCGGCGATACGCGCACGCCCACCCTGCTGAATTTTATTTTTTTCTGGCTCATCGAGATGCCGCTGGGCTGGCTGCTCGCGCTGCACTGGGGTTGGGGCGAAACCGGCGTATATTGGAGCATCGTTTTGGCGGAGTCGGGCCTCGCCGTCGCCGCCACCTGGGTGTTCAGCAGGGGGCGATGGAAACTGATGGAAGTGTAGAGGACATGAAGATTGTCAAGAAAATACGGTCTAAAACCCAAATCATGAACAACATGATCAAAAAGTATCCCCTGTTTGCCGCCGCTTTTGTGCTTGCCTGGCCTGCTTGCACCCCCGACAAACCAACAGACAAGTACGTGCTCATAGCCGACGCATACTGCGGGTGCACCGCAAAGCTGGCGGAAATGAACAGAATGGTGGCCGTTCAGGCGAGCGATTCCTCCGCCGTGCTCAACCTGCAAGCCATCGAATCGGAGTTTCTCAATGCGCAGTCCTGTGCGTCTACCCTCATCGGGCGTTACGGCAAACTGAACACAGCGGAGCAAAAAACCGTTCTGAATTATGTAGCCACACGCTGCCCGGACCTCGGTACCCAACCGGAATTGCTGCGGGAGCTGTTGGGGCAGTGACCGATTCATACAACTCGCTTATGTCTGTTTTTCTTATTGCCGGAGGCACCGGCCTGATCGGCGCCCGGCTAACCACCCTGCTAAACAACGCCGGCCACACGGTGCGCGTGCTGTCGCGCCAACCCAAAGGAGCCGGCCAGTACGCCTGGGACCCCGCCACCGGCCGTTGCGACGCTGCGGCGCTCGAAGGGGTCGATTACCTCATCAACCTCGCCGGCGCCGGCATTGCCGACCGGCGCTGGACGCCGGCC
>JBGSTG010000114.1:0-47848 GCA_041736625.1 Saprospiraceae bacterium
CCGCAACTTTTCGAGCGGCTCGTCTGACAGTTTGTAATAAATGCCCTGGTCATCGGCCAAGGTTCCACCAAAGAGATTTCCTTCGTCAACGACGGCGATGCGTTGCACTTCATCATTTTCGTAGGTAAAAATAAACTGTACCACTACAAAAAACAGGGCCAAACCGATCGGGGTCAGCAGAGTGCCCAGAATAAAGGCGCGGGTGCGTACTCGGGTGATGTATTCGCGTTGGATGACGAGCCAAAGGTTGTTCATAATTTAAATAGATGCAGCGGTGTGATAAAATGGGGAGTTAGGGTTGGAGGCAGTAGGCCGCGCGATTTTTCTTATGGCTCGCGCAGGTGAAAGCTTAACTTTTACTCTGAATGTTCGGTATTTTCGAAGCCTACGGGCGGAACCCCGCCGCCCGTGGTCACTTGGCGGATGAAGACGTCGTTTAAGCTCGGCATGATCTCGTGAAAGGCCTGGATGCGGACCCCCGCATCCAGCAGGAAACGGAGCAAGGCGTTGCTGTCCTCCTCCGCAGTAAGCTGAATTTCGGCCGTCTGGGCCTTGGTG
Source organism: Saprospiraceae bacterium (assembly GCA_041736625.1). GTDB lineage: Bacteria > Bacteroidota > Bacteroidia > Chitinophagales > Saprospiraceae > M3007. Next base: position 559 of record JBGSTG010000114.1, read on the forward strand.
GACGTCAATGGGTACAGCTGCCCGATGCTGGAGGGCAATTCGCCCTCGTACAGCAGGTGAAAACGGTTTTCCCGAAACTGCCGGCGGATGTCTTGCACCCGGCCTTCCAAAATTTTGGCCCCGTGGTTCATCAATACAATGTACTCGCAGAGTTCCTCCACCTGCTCCATGCGGTGGGTGCTGAAGATGATGCTGGCGCCTTGCTCGTTCAGCTGCCGTATCTCGTCTTTGATGAGGGCAGTGTTGATGGGGTCGAGGCCGCTGAACGGCTCGTCGAGGATGAGCAGCGGGGGGCGGTGCACGACAGTGGCGATGAACTGTATCTTCTGCTGCATGCCCTTGGAGAGCTCTTCCACTTTTTTGTTCCACCAGTCGGCGATCTCAAACTTGTTGAGCCAATAGTCGAGGGCCTGCCGGGCCTCAACGGCGCTGAGTCCTTTGAGCCGGGCGAGGTACAACAGTTGTTCGCCCACCTTCATTTTTTTGTACAGGCCGCGCTCCTCGGGCATGTACCCGATTCTACGGGGTGTTTCGGCGTTGATCTTTTTACCATCGAACAGGATCGCACCCTCGTCGGGCGCCGTGATGGTGGTGATCATGCGGATCAGCGAGGTCTTGCCCGCGCCGTTGGGGCCCAGCAGCCCGAACACGCTGCCGCGCGGCACGTCGAAAGTGACGTGGTCCACCGCCGTATGGTGTTCGTATCTTTTAACTACATTTTGGATGGAAAGGATCATCTGACTTGGTTTGTACGCTGCAAATCTGTTTCCCGGAAGTCAATGCAGACCGGTTTTTACGGCGAAGGACGGGATTTTTTCGGCGAATGGAAGGTTTTAGATTGGGATTGGCTCCTGTCGGGCATTGGAGCATAGTGCCTTTGCAAATTTATGGCTGTTTTGATTCTTGAGAAAAACAGCGAACTTTATGCCATGAGCGTGGATATTATTTTGGAGAAGACCGACAATCTGGAAAACAAAGACCATCCTTTCGACCTCCTCCTCTTCGGCGCCACCGGTTTCACCGGTCACCTCATCGCGCGTTACCTGTCTGAGCACGCCGATGCGGAGCAGATCACTTGGGCCATTGCCGGGCGCAACGCCGACAAGCTGCGGGCCGTGTGCGCCGACATGCCTGGTTCCAAACCGGAAGTGGTGGTCGCGGATGTGAACGACCCACACAGCCTGCGCCGAATGGCTGGCCAAACGCGGGTGCTGATGAATGCCGTCGGCCCGTTCAACCGCTATGGGCGTGGAGTGGTGGAGGCCTGTATTGCCGAGGGTACGCACTATCTGGACATCACCGGAGAGCCTTCTTTTGTCGCTGAAATCTACAACGAACTGTTCGAAAGCGCCCGCCAACGGGGTGTGTGCATTGTGAACTGCTGCGGGTTCGACAGCATTCCGGCCGATTATGCGGCCTGGCTCACGGCGCGTGCGCTGCCGGCGGCGGAGCCCAAAAAGCTTGTCACCTACCTGCGCACCAACGCTTCTTTCTCCGGTGGCACGTTGAACACGGCCATCCACGCGATGCACCTGCACAGGCAGAAAAAATCGGTGAAAACGCGTATCCCCCGCCATGCCGAAGCGCCCCGCATTCCACTGGCCGTTCATTACAACGACCGGGTCGGAGGCTGGGGAATTCCCATGCCTGTGGTCGACCCGCACATCGTGCGGCGCAGCGCCCACCGGTTGCCGGCGGATTACGGAGCGGCCGTCGCGTACGGACAGTTTTTCCTGCGCTCGTCGCGCTGGAAAGTGTTCAAAACCCTTTGGCCGATTGCCGTGGCCTGGCTGCTGGTGCGGTTCCGCTGGTTCCGCGAATGGATGGAGCGGCGTTTCCCGCCCGGCGACGGCCCCGGCGCTGAACAACGGGCCCAGGCGCGTTTTGAGGTGATCTGCATTGGAGAATCGGCATCTGCAACAGCCCAAACCCGTTTTGCCGGCGGAGACCCGGGCTATGACGAGACGGCGAAGATGTTCTCCCAGGCAGCATTTTGCCTGCTGGAACACTTGCGCACGGGCACGGCAAAAGCGGGCGTGCTAACGCCGGTGGAAGCATTTGGAATGCCTTTGGTGGATCGGCTGCGGGCGGAGGGGCTGGAGATTTCCGGCACTACCGCCAGCGAATGAACGTAAGCGGCACGGTGTCGGCAAAATTCACCCACTGGTTGGCATTGTCCACGCAACGGCGCCAGATGACCTCGGCCTGAATGGTGTCGGAACCCCGGAACTTGCCGAACAGATCGGCTTGGCAATACAGGTTGTCGTCGATCTGACACTGGCTCGAACCGGGGAGGTTAACGGCGTAGATGACGATGCTGTCGCCGTCGGGACGCGATAGGTACGTAAAGTTGGAGATGCCGCCCGCCGAGGCATTTTCGCGACCGGAAAGCCAGTAGGAGGACGTCGGCACGTAAGCGCCGCCCCCGGGCGTTTGTGTAATGGGCTGGATGTTGATGAGGTACAGCCCTACCACGTCGAGGCAATAGCAATCCAGACTGGCCGATACGAAGAGGTTGTCGCCTTTCGACAGGCACCAGCTGCCCATATCGTGATTGTCGGGCGGGCAGCCGCATTCGTCGCCCATGCACTCGGTGTTGTTCGGACAGAAGACGCAGGGGTCTGATGAGACGTAGTTGTCTTCGCAAGCCAGTACCGTGAGGAGTAAGGCCGTCAGGAACGGATACAGCGCAGATTTTTTCATAACGGTCGGGTTTTAAAAAGTATAGTATCGAAAGAACATGACGGCTTCGCCGTCGCGCAGCGTCCACGTTTCACCGTCGGCATTGATGACGGAGCAGGCGAATTGGAAGCGGACTTTTTTTCCAAAATAAGGGGTGCCCAGGTCTGGCGCGCCGTAATCGGAAACGTCCAGCACCCGTAAATATCCTTGTGTGTTGTCGGCGCTGGCAGAGTTGAATGACCACAATCCGTCGGGAAAGTCCGCTATGCCGATCACCGCTTCGCCGGGTGCATTGCCGAACTGCCATGTCTTGCCGGGGTAAAGCAGTTGCTCCAGTTCTTCGGCCTGCCACTCCACCGGCACGAAGGGGTCGGTTTGGGGTTGGGGGTTGCTGAGCTGTATAAAAAACGGTATGGGGAGGAATGAAACACCCAGGCCACCCCAGATGTACCGGATGCTGTCGCGGACGTAAGCGTTGCTGAGGTACTCGATTGTCAGGTTGTAGCCAGGTATGAGTGGGACGGAGTCTTCGCCCCGAAGTGAAAATAGGGTGTCGCGACCGGTAGCATCTTCTATGGCAAATTGGGTATAGAAGTCGGCAGGGCGGATATCCTCCGGAAAAACGCCCTCTTTTTTGCACGACGCCAGCAGGCACAGGGCGGCGATTGGCAGCAGGGAATTTCGAATGTGGCTCATTTCTTTTTCGGTTTATCCTTTTTAAAAACGAAGTGGCGCAGCGAAACCTGGAGGTCGGAGTTCAAGTGGGTTTCCGTGCTCCGGAAGAAGTTGTCGATGGTGAGGTCGAAGATACCCTGGTTGTAGCGCACATCGAGTGCCCAGCGGCGCCCAAAGCGGTATTCCCAGCCCAGGACTAAGCCCAGGTCGAAGTAGCGCACGCCGTCGCGCATGGTGTAATTGCGGCGCGGCGCCCCAAAATTCGACGAGGAATTGGAGCCGGAGGGAAACATGGGAAAGACGAGTGCGGGTTTCAGCCCTGCCATCCACGTGTGTCCGGCCGATACCTGCCGTTGAATCGTTAACGGCAGTTCAATGAAGAGCAGGTTGTTGTTTTCCAGTATGAGCTGGGCGCTGCCGCCGGGCACGGCGTCGTAAAACTCGGCCCTCCAATCGTAACCGGTGACGTACTTGAGTATGATCTCTCCCTGGGCGGCTGTGCGCGGGGTAAGTCGATATCGCCAGAGATACCCAATATGAGGCAGTACGCTGATGCGCAGCGGATCGTGGTCAACGGCATTGGCGTTGACGCCGAAAATCCACGCGTGCTCCCATCCCGGATGGGGGTTTGTGTACAAAGGCGCCGGGCGGATGATAGAGTCGGGTAGCAGGGATTCGGCAGCGAGGCGGATGTCGACCAACGGCAGGGTATCCAGCGGCGAAATGATCCACGCCTGGGTGGAGTCCGGTTCCCCCGTTTGCGACAACAGGCTGCTGCTATCGTGCATGGGCACGGCAGCCCCGGGGTCCACTCGGGATGCGTCGGCCAAGGGGTCAAATGCGGGCGTTGGGTCTGATATTCCTTTGGCTGCCGGCACGATTGCGGTTGAGTGCGAATGTGCATAGTCTGCCGAAACCATTGGCGATCTGCTTGTGCCTGTTGGAAGGTTGTGCCGGCGCTGCATTTGTTCGTGTGCGCCTGTGGCATGCGTCTTCCCGGGGAGCGGTTGCTGGTTTTCCAACGATGCCTGATGTGTTACGGCAAGCAAAGGACCGGCCATGCGGACGGAGTCGCTTTGTGCATGCCTGTTTTCTGCGTTGTATGAAGTTGCGCCCTGATCGGAAAAATTTTCCCGGCGATTATTCTGCCAAAGGGCCAGGATGCATACTGCCAAGAGCAGCAAGAGCAGCAACGGCCACCACTTTCGAACGCCAGCCGGGCCGGGTCGGGTTTCCGTTTCTGAGGGAGGGGGTATGGGGGGCGCCGGTCGCCGGTCGTTGTCCAGGAGTCGTTGCATAGCCTCCCAGGCCTTCTCGTCGAAGGGGAACGCATGCTGCAAGATTTTGTCCCGCAGTTTTTGTTCGTCGTTGCTGAGTTGAGGATCCATGGCTTACAGACTCGTTTGGTAGTATTTTTTGACCAGTTGTTGCAATTCTTTTCGGGCTGTGGACAGGTGCCACTTGGAAGTGCCTTCGTCGATGCCCAACAGATCGGCTATTTCACGGTGTTTGTACCCGTCAATGACGTACAGGCTGAACACGCTGCGCGAGGCGGGCGGCAATTGCTGAATAAGCAGGAGTAAGTCTTCGGTTTCCAGTCTGGACAGGCTGTCGTTGGGCACCGGAAGGTCGGCATCCACAGCTGCGTTTATGTTCCGCCGATAGACGGTTTGATGACGCACATGGTCAATGGCCGTATGGATGACGATTTTAGCCATCCACCCACCGAAAGAGCCGGAATTCTGGTATTTTTCCAGGCTGTTGAAAATCTTTAGAAATGCCGCGTTGGTGACTTCCACGGCTTCTGCCCGGTCATGGGTGTAGCGCCAGGCCGTGCTCAGGAGCTGACCGAAGTACCGCTGGTACAGATACTGCTGCGCCAGGCGATGCTGTTGGATGCATCCCGTCCGCAATTCATCATCGGTACTTTGCAGGTGGTAAACCATTGTTGTCTACGACGTTTACCACAATATCGGATGGGTAATTAAAATGGTTGGGCTGGAAAAAGTTTTTTTTCAGGTTTATCCTTTTTTCCAAACCCCACCCGCCAGCATTCCGCCCAGCCATGCCGCCGGGATATAGGCCAAGATCAGATCGAGCAGGGTAAACCACAGGGGCCCGCCCAGCATCGCCACGTTGGAGATCCCGCCCATTAGAAAGAACAATCCGACGCCGATGGCAAACATCATATGCCGGGAAGCGGAGATCCACACAGCCACGTAGGCGCCGACAACGGTGCCCAGGGCGTGCGCCAGAAAGGGGAAAATGAAATGTTTCGGTTCGAACAAGTGCATGGTAGCTTTCAGGTTTTCCATGCTCGAGACGTCGGCGCCTGCAGGCGGCGGTACCAGTTGGCCGCCGACCATCACCAGCGCCATGTTGACGATGCTGCCGATCACCACGCCAGCTACGACAGCAAGAATGTTGCGAATAACAGGGTTCATGACTAGGTGGGTTTAGTTCGACGGCAAATTTAAAACATTTGTTGTATTTTATTGCCACAAAAGTTTTAAAAAAATTTCGTTCAAAACGCGCACCTCTCCCGGCTGCATGTTGTTCAATGTTGGGTCAATCAACCCCAGCCCGCCTATTTGCACCCGCACCAGCCGAAGCACCGGAAAACCCACTGCGGCGCACATGCGTCGTACTTGCCGGTTTTTGCCCTCGATCAGGATGATCTCTATCCAGGAGTCGGGGATGGATTTGCGTACGCGGATGGGCGGGACGCGCGCCGGGAGTTCGGGTGGCGCCGACAACGGCCGGACTTCAGCGGGCAGGGTGCGGTGTTGTTTGCCGTCTACGTGGATGTCCACACCGTTGCGCAGTCGCTCGATGGCGATCTCGTCGGGAATGCCTTCCACCTGCACCCAATATGTGCGTGGGTGTTTGTTTGTGGGGTTGAGCAGCCGCTTGTTCAACGATTTATCGTTGGTTAGCAGGAGGAGCCCTTCGCTGTCGGCGTCCAGGCGGCCTACCGGGTAGACGTCTTTGGGAAAATGGAAATCCACATCAGCCAGGGTGATGTGGCCGGGCGCCTCGCGGGTAAATTGCGAGAGCATGCCATAGGGTTTGTAGAGCAGGAAGGACGCCGTTTCGGCTTTCGGATCAACCATTTGCGCGGGTCAGTGTTTTGTGCTCCAAAACTACTGCATGTCACCGTTTTTCACCCCACCCTCGGGCGCATGGATGTTGCGCCGTGTGCAGCGCCTCCCGATCAGCCTTGAACTGGCCTGGGATTTTTTTTCGTCACCGTCGAACCTGAAAGACATTACGCCGTCGTATATGGGTTTTCTGGTCACCGCTGAAGCGCCCGAATCACACGGTCGCATGTACGCCGGCCAGGTCATCACCTACAAGGTAAAACCCTTGTTGGGTATCCCGCTGACCTGGATGACCGAGATTACCCACGTACGCGAGGGCGAATATTTTGTGGACGAGCAACGCTTTGGGCCGTACCGGCTCTGGCACCACCAGCATTTTTTCAAGCCGGTGGATGGAGGGGTGGAAATGACGGATGTGGTGCACTACAAGCTGCCGTTGTGGATTCTGGGGAACATCGCCCATGGGCTTTTTGTACGCCGGCAGCTGGAGGGCATTTTTGATTACCGTTTCCGGGTGCTGGAGGAGCGATTTGGGCGCGCAAACTCGTCCTACGAGTAAAGTCGTAGGACGAATTAGCGTCTCAACGCTTCCTTTAAACGCAAGAATATTTCTTTCCCCAGGTTGCCATCCCCCGGGTAGCCGGCCACCCATTGCACGCCCCGTACGGCATTGGTCAGGAACACTTCATCGGCTAGGGCTAATTCAATGGGCAAAGCTGCTTTTTCAGCTACTGAAAATCCCCATTCGGGCAGTTTGTCTAACAAATACCCGCGCAAAACGCCAGCTACACAGCCTTCGCTTAGCGGTGGGGTTAACACCTGGTTGTTTTTCACCCAAAAGAGGTTGCAAATACTGCTTTCTACGATACGGTCCTGGGCGTTAAGCAGCAGCGCGTCGTCCCATCCATTGGCGAGGGCTTTTTGGGCTGCGTGTGCGTACCGGGCGATGTTCAGGGTTTTCCAGCAAGAGAGGTCGTCGGCCGTTAGTCGTATGGACTTGCAAATGCCTACGCGCAGGCCCCGATCATTCCAGGTGAAAGTATTATCGGGGAGCGGTTCGGCTTCGATCAGGAAGGATACCGCGTTGTTTTCCGGCGCCAGTCGTCCGCCGGGTTTGCGCCACACGGTCAGCCGGATGCGGGCGTTTTGTGCGTCTGTTTTTTCGATCTCCTCTTTGAAAAAACCGGTATCCCAATGCGCGGGAATCGCCATGTTCAGGGACTTCATGCCGCCGGAGAGCCGCGCCCAGTGGCGGTCGATGAAGGGGAGGTGGCCATCGAAGGCGCGGATGGTCTCGAACAGGGCGTCGGCGTAGTAGAGTGTGCGCTGCGCGAGCAGGAGCTCGTCGGGGAGATGGGTGGTGGGCCGGCCGTTGAAATTGAACATGGAGGCGAAGAAACGGAGTTTTGGGCGGACCTGTCAGGTTGAAATGAATCCCTTCCCCCTGATTTGTCCTTTGGGACAAATCAGGGGGAAGGGATTCATTTCAACCTGACAGGTCTGAACCCAAGCGTGGAAACCGGAGTTATACCCTCATCCAAATCCTCCTGTCCATGTCCTTTTCCCACCTCCATCTTTTGCGCCTATGCCGCCGACTGGGCTATTCGGTCTGTTTTCTTTTGTTTGTTGCCATGGGTTTTTCTCAACTCGGGTGTTTCAGTTTCCGCACGCCGGATGCGGACTGGGATGCTCGTTTTGCAACCAGAGGGCAGGCGCTACCCCCGCGCTTCCTGGATGCAGTGGCGCCGGACGGGCGGCGCATCCACGCAGCGTACGTGTCGGCCGACCACAACCTGCCCCTCTTGGTGTTCGTACATGGGTCGCCGGGTTCGGCCGACAACTTCTGGACTTATCTGGCCGATACCAACCTCAGCAGGCGCGCACGCATGGTGTCCATCGACCGCCCGGGCTTTGGCTACACCGAAGGTTTCGGCAAGGCCGAGCGATCGATACAGGCACAGGCTGCTGCGGTTAAGGCTGTGGTGGACTCGCTGGCGCCCGAACAGCCGGTGGTGCTGTTCGGCCACTCGCTTGGCGCACCGGTCATTGCCCGTTTTGCAATGGACTATCCGGGGTGTGCTGCCGGGCTGGTGCTCATCGGCGGCTCCGTCGATCCGACGCTGGAGCCGAACGCCTGGTGGGAGCCGGTTCTCGCCGCACCGCCCTTCCGCTGGATGCTGCCCCGGGCCTTTACCGCCAGCAACGACGAGATACGGGCGTTGGAAGACGAGTTGGAAGCCATGCAGCCTTTGTGGTCCGGTGTGCGCTGTCCAGTACTCCTCCTGCACGCCGTGAATGATCGTCTGGTACCGGTCGGCAACGTGGAATTTGTGCGGCGTATGCTGCCCGACTCCAACTGCGTGACCGCCTGGGTGTACCCCGAAGGCGACCATTTTTTTCTTTGGACGAAACCCGACAAGGTGCTCACGCCCTTGAATCAATTTTTGGATCGCCTGACGGTAGAGGAGGCATGGGTTAAAAATTAGCGCTATTTTGCAGCGTACTCGCGCCTTTTTGCAAAATAATTCCATGTATTCCAGGGTATTTTTCGTCAAGATCGTTTTGCTGGCCCTATCCGGTGTGATCGGTCTGCCCATTCAGGCCCAAAACGGATTTGTATTTTCAGAAAAGGCACAATACGCCGAGCTCCCCTTTGAATACATCAACCATTTCGTGCTGGTGCGGCTCCGGCTGAACCACACCTTGCCGGTAACTTTCCTGTTTGACACCGGGGCGGAAAGTACCGTGCTGACGCGGAGGGAGTTGAGCGACTTTTTGAATGTCCAGTATTCGCGACGCCTTCGTTTGCAGGGCTCAGACCTCAGTGACACGCTGGTGGCGCATCTGGCGCGAAACATCCGGTTGGATGCCGGCGAGTCCCTGGTCTCTGCCAATCAAGACGTGCTGGTGTTGGAGGAAGATTACTTCCGGTTCGACACCTACACGGGTGTTCCGGTTTACGGGATCCTGTCGGCGAATACCATGTCCGATTATCTGGTAGAGATTGATTACGCCCGCCTGCGCATCCGGCTACACCGGCCGGGCCACTACGATCCTGCCCGCCATGGCTACACCGCTGTGCCCATGACGGTGGAGCGCAACAAGCCCTATGTGCAGGCGCGCATTTCCGTGGTGCCCGATTCCACCGTGACGGTCAAGCTGTTGCTCGACACCGGCGCTGCGCTCCCGTTGTTACTTTTTTACAACACCCACCCTTTGCTGGCGCCCCCGGCGCAAACGGTTCCGAGCCGCATTGCCATGGGCATTGGCGGTTATCTGGAGGGGTACACCGGACGGATCACCCGGCTCTCTGTAGGGCCCTTCGAGCAGCAGGCAGTGATCACTTACTTTCAGCAAATTGACACGTCTTTTTGGCGGGAACACCTAAACGACCGGAATGGACTAATCGGCAACCTCGTTTTCCGGCACTTCCACGTGATTTTCGATTACCAAGGTAAAACACTTTGGCTCAAACCTTCGCGTAGTTACGACGAGCCCTACCGGTTTGACCGCAGCGGTTTGTATCTGGTGGCCATCGGCGACGCCGACAACGGCCAGTGGGTACAGTTTGTAGTGCCGGGTTCTCCAGGCGCTGAAGCCGGCATTGTGCGGGGCGACGTCCTGCTGAAGGCGGGCAACCGGAAAGCAACCTCCGAAAACCTGACAGCGATCAACAGGCTCTTCCAGCAAAAACCTGGAAAGCGCGTACCGCTGCTGTTGCGTCGCAACGGCGAAGAACTGAAAAAGGAGATTGTGCTTCGGGATCTGTTGTAACGGCAGACGGTTTATTCGTACCGAAGCGCCTCGATCGGGTCCAGTTGAGCCGCTTTCATCGCCGGGTAGAAGCCCGAAACCACGCCTACCAGCACGCACAGGGTAAGGCCCAGGAACATCCACCCCCAGGGCACCAGAAAGCTGCCGCCGAGCAAAGGAGTAACGATGTTGCCCACCAGAATGCCCAGTACAATGCCCAGCGCGCCCCCCATCAGGCAAATGATCACCGCTTCGGCCAGAAACTGGATGAGGATGTTGCGGCGGGTGGCGCCCAGGGCTTTGTAGATGCCGATCTCGCGTGTGCGCTCCGTGACGCTCACCAACATGATGTTCATCAGGCCGATAGCGGCGCCCAAGAGGGTCATGAGTCCGATGGCGATGGTGGCCAGGCGCAGGTTGGTGGTGTTATCCTTGAGAAGGGTGACCAGGCTGTTGGAGGTCATCATTTCAAAATCGTTGTCCTGGCCGGGACGCAAGCGGCGGACCACGCGAAACAGGCCTGTGGCTTCCGATTGGGCGGCGTCCATGTCCAGAGGGTCGTTCACGGCCACGATCATCTCAAAATTGGTGTTTTCAGTGCCGTAAAGGGCTTTCACGTTGAGGAGAGGGGCATACACCGCGCGGTCTTCCGAACTGCCCATGGTAGAACCTTTGCTTTTGAGTACGCCAATGACGCGGTAGCGGGTGTTGTTCACCGAGATCATTTGGTCGAGCGCTTTTTCGGGCTTGTCGTTGAAGAGGATTTTGGCCATTTCGCGCCCGATGATGGCCTTAGGCTGACCGTCTTCCACTTCCATTTTGGTGAAGTTCCGGCCGGTTTCCAGATCCAGTTTTTTAACGTCGAGGTAATGCTCGTCTACGCCTACGAGCACCACATTGGGGTTGCTTTTTTCGTTGTTGTGCTTAACGGTGGCCAGGCTGTTGCCCGTAAACGAGATGGTGACGACCGCCGGAAAGTTGAACCGCTCCTTGAAGTCCACGGCCTGGTCAAAACTGATGGGATCGCCGGCCTTCTCCCGGCGCCCGTGCCTGTTGCTTTGCACCGCTCCCCATTTGCGTTCGATGGTGAAGGTATTGGCGCCAAGGCCGGACAGGTTGTCGGTCAGTGAGTAGGCAATGGCGTCGATAGCCGTCAGGATACCCACCAGCGCCATGATGCCGAAGGCGATGATGAGCAAGGTAAGCACCGCGCGGAGCAGGTTGGCGCGGATGTTCTGAAAGGCTTGGGCGAGAATTTCGGTAAAAGGCATGTAGGGCGACCGGTCTGTTACTGACAAATATAGGACACAGTCGCCCAGACGAGGTATAGTTTTAGAGGTAGGGCCCTTTTTTCTCGATCAATGGAGGTGAATGCAGGATGCAGCGGTCACTCGTTCAGCCGCCAGTCGTAGTCCAGGTAGTCCACCGCCGCGTTGGTGTTGACGGTTTTTCCCGAATATTTAGCCAGAAAAGCGGGCAGGCTTCCGAAGTCCTCAGCGTACCACTCGAATATTTTACTCACCTGCACGCGCTCGGCGCTCAGGGTGTTGGCGTTGGGGTCGTTCAGGAATCGGCGCGTGCGTTCGGTGAGGGCTTTATCGAGGTTGGCAGCGGTGAAGGCGCGGTTGTACAGGGGTGGGCACGATTTGGCGGCGCAGTTCAGGGCAAAGTGGATGCGGGGGTCTTTGAACTGGGGGCGAATGATCTCGTTTTCGATCTGGTTGAGGCTGTATTTCTTGCCACCGAGTTCGAAGCGGCGGACGTCCCAAGGTTTCCCGCCGTCGAGCGCAGTGATGCTGGATAGCGGGTAGTTGTCGATGATGAGCTTGACGGTGAACGCGTTGTATGCGTTGATCCAGTATGCCAATCTATCGGCGCGCGTCCAGGCATCGCGGGGCGTTTCGGCCGCCAGCGTTTTCAGGTATGCCTCCAGGGCGGACTTGTCGGCCTTAAACATTTTGTAATTAACCTTACCGGAAACAGTCACATATTTTTGCAACATGTCATTCCAGTCGTCGTGACTGGGCTGGGCCAGCGTGGCCAGGGGTAACAGCAGGGCAAAGAGGATGGTTTTGAGCGTTTTCATAAGCATAGATTTGACAGATAAACGATCAAACGGCCGGTTTCGGTTTACGAAATGGTGTTAAGAAGAGCCAAATGTTCCAAAGCCGACACAGCTGCGTATCTTTGCCTGCCTTTCGAAACGCTTATGTCGGTTACTGTTCAGCAACTTACCAAAATATACGGCGAGCAACGCGCCGTGGACAATCTCAGTTTCTCCGCCTCCAAGGGCGAAGTGCTGGGTTTTCTGGGCCCCAACGGCGCAGGGAAGTCCACCACCATGAAGATCATTACCGGCTACCTGCCTCAGTCGGAGGGACGGGTGATGGTTTGCGGGTTCGACGTCCGGGACAACAGCATGGAAGCCCGCGCCCGCATCGGCTACCTGCCCGAGAACAATCCGCTGTACCGCGACATGTACGTGCAGGAGTACCTCCAATTCACCGGTCGCGTGCACGGGCTGCGGGAGCTGCCCCGACGCATCGACACCATGATCGAGCGCACCGGGCTGGGCAGCCACCGGCACAAGCACATCGGCGCCCTGTCCAAAGGCTACCGCCAGCGCGTGGGCCTGGCGCAGGCCATGCTGCACGACCCGGAGGTGCTTATCCTCGACGAGCCCACCTCGGGCCTGGACCCCAACCAGATCGTTGAGATCCGCGCCCTGATCAAGGCCTTGGGGCAAGAGAAAACGGTCATCCTCTCCACCCACATTCTGCGCGAAGTGGAAGCGGTGTGCGACCGTGCCGTAATCATCAACAAAGGCCGCCTGGTGGCCGACTCGCCTATCAGCGAGCTGCAAAGCCGCTTCAGCCCCCAAAACCGGGTAACTGTCGGTTTTGACCGCCCGGTACCGGCCACCGACCTGAAAAAGATCAGCGGCGTAAGCTCGGTGGAACCGTTGGGCGACAATCGCTTCCTCCTGCTTTCGCCCCAGCAGGAGGACGTTCGGCCGGCCGTGTTCGCACACGCTGTCGCCCAAAAACTGGTTTTACTCGAACTGCATCAGGACGTGTATTCCGTAGAAGATGTTTTTCAGCAGCTCACCAAATAAACGCAGCCGATGTTTGCCATTTTCCTGAAAGAGATCAACGCGTTTTTCTCCTCCCTCATCGGGTACATTGTGATCGGCGCTTTTCTGGTGCTCATGGGTTTACTCACCTGGTTTTTTCCCGATTTCAGCGTGCTGGACAACAACTACGCCAACCTGGACGTGCTGTTTGACATCGCGCCCATGGTGTTCCTGTTCCTTATCCCGGCGGTGACCATGCGCAGCTTTTCGGAAGAGAACCAGACGGGTACGCTGGAGCTGTTGGTGACCCGCCCTTTGAGCGACTGGCAGATCGTGACCGGCAAGTACCTGGCAGCGCTGGTGCTGGTCGTGTTTGCCTTGCTGCCCACCGTGCTATACTACATTACGGTGTACGTGTTGGGCGCGCCAGCCGGCAACCTCGACTCTGGCGGCATCCTGGGCTCGTACATCGGCCTGCTATTCCTGGCCGGCGCCTTTGCCGCCATCGGTTTGTTTTCCTCTTCGCTCACCAACAACCAGATCGTGGCCTTCCTTATGGCCACCTTTTTGTGTTTTACGGTGTACATCGCCTTCGATTTCCTGAGTCGCCTGCCCATTTTTTTCGGGAAAACAGACGGCCTCGTGCAATCCATCGGCATGCAATACCACTACGACTCCCTGAGCCGCGGGGTGATCGACACACGCGACGTGGTGTACTTCCTGTCTGTCATCGGGGTGTTTCTGGCGGCTACGGTGTTGTCACTGGGGCGGCGGAAGTGGTAATTTGTAACATCACTTCATGTCCGCCAAAGGCGTAGCCATGCCCTCGTCTACCATCATAAGTTCCACGCGCCGGTTCCAGGCCTGGTTTTCCTTGATTTCCTTGCCGGTGAAGGGATCGGTGTTGGGCGCTACGGGCTTGGATTCGCCGAATACTTTGATGTACATCCTGTCGGCTTTTACACCTTTGCCGATCAGGTAGTTGCGTACCACGCGCGAGCGGGTGGCGGAGAGTTCCAGATTGGCCTGGGCGTCGCCGTTGCCGTCGGAGTGGCCCAGGATGTTGAGGCGGGCGGTCGGGTTGGTTTTCATCTCCTCGGCAATGCCGGTGAGGAGGGTTTTGGCGTCGTCGTTCAGGCTGATCTTGCCGGCGTCGAAATACACGCTGTTCTGCTGGGTTTTTCGGTCTGGCTGCATGAATATGGCCCCGTCGCCCTTGAAGTAGGGACAATTATCGCCGCAGAGCAGGCGCTGCACCTGCAAGTCCACGATGGTGGCAAAGGGGAACCCTTTTTCAACGAGTTGTTGCTGCAGTTTTTCTGCCTCTTCGCGGGTGTGGAAGGAGCCGACAAAATACCGGTTCATGCCCATCTGGTCGGTGTTCAGCACGGCATTAAACACGCCGCGGTCTTCGAAGTAAGACTTGGGAACAGGTTCAAAAAAGGCGGCGGCCTGTACGCGAAAATCCTGGGCAAGCAGCGAAAGCGAAGCCGGGAGGGCAATGGCAAGAACGAAAATCAATTTGTGCAACATGGGGGTTCAGACGCGGTTTAGTGTACCTACGGGAAACCGGCGGTCAGTCGGATTAAATTAAAAAGCAAAGATACCCTGTTTGGGGCAAAGATGCGCGACAAATGTCGTCAGTCAATCAATATAAAATTGACGCTGTCTATGATGCGCGCTGCCGTGTCGCCCGGGCACTGCACCTTGATGTCTGAAAAGACCAGCGACGTACCGGCCGTGTTGTCGTTAATCAGGTTGATCAGGTCTTGGGTAAAGGTGGCCCCCTGGACCGCCAATACGATGGGGTCGGCCATTTGGGGAATGACGGTGGCTTTGTAGCCCTTCACGATGCATTCGCCCGGCCCCTCATAGCCTGGGAGTGCAGCCGCCAGGCTGGGCGACCGGAGAAGGTCGGCGTGGGTGATGCGCCCCCCCTGGGCGTTGCCCACCACTGGCGTGGCGTCGGGAATGCGCTTGACGCGGTAGGTGCGTTTTCCGATGAGCATGTCGCGGTGGTAAACCTCCAGATAGGTGGTGCCGGGCGCCGTCATGCGGGCCACGTACCGGTTGTCGCCCAAGTACTCTACAGTGCCTTTGTCTGTGAACCGCACTTGCAGATCGCCCGAAGAAAGACCCTCTGCCAGAATAGCCAGCGGGTTATCCACTCCAATGTACAAAACGTTCATTTTCAACGGCTCAATGACCACGGTGAAGGGTTCGTCGACTGAGACGCCGCTTTCAACCTGGGCAAACGCAGGCGCGGCCGGGAGGAAGACAAAAGCACTGAAAATAATGGCCAAATGGATGCGGGACAGATGTTTCATATTTGTTTAAATTAAATAAAAAAACGGCAACAACCGTGCGAATGCATGGTTTCGTTTTAAATTTCACTAAAAAAACAGGGTTAATTTCGGGTTACAAATTAACCATGTATTTTTGTTATGTCTTTCGGCGTTTGAATATCATTATGAAAAAACAGGTTTTCACCAGTCTTTTGGCCCTGCACGCCCTGTCTGGCTACGCGCAAAACGCCACGAATACCCTTAAAATAGCTCAATCCTTTTTGAACGTTCCCTATCGGGCGGCAACCCTGGAGCAACCCGGCCCGGAGCAGCTCGTAACCAACCTCGAAGCCATGGACTGCTGGACCTTTGTGGAGCAAAGCATGGCCCTTGCGCTGTCTCAATCCTCCGGCCTGCCCTGGACAGGGCACCTGCAAGCCCTGCGCTACCGTTGTGGGCGCATCGATGGGTACGGCTCGCGCATTCACTACTTTTTGGAATGGGTCATCCAGGCCGAATCGAACGGATACGTAAAAGATATGACCCGGGAATTCGGGGGTGTCCCTTACATAAAAAAGGTATCTTACATGACCCGTTACCCCGAAAAACACCCTCACCTGGCCGAAAGAGGCGCGCTGGAGGCCGTCCGGGAAGCCGAAAACAGGATCAACAGTCGGAGGTGGTTCTACATTCCAAAGCCATACATCGCCGAAATGGAAGCCCGGCTGGCAGACGGAGACATCGTGGCTACCACAGCAGTACATTCCATGCTGGATGTGACACATCAGGGCTTTGTTGTGAAAAAAAACGGACGGGCTTATCTGCTGCACGCCTCTTCCCGAGCGGGTAAAGTGGTGGTGTCGGACCGGCCGCTGGCGGAGTATGTAGGGGGGAATGCCGACCAATCCGGCATACTGGTGCTGCGTCTTGAATAATGATAGAACTTAAAGATACTCATCTGCAAAACCTCCTTGCCCCTCTGCGAAACCTCTGTGCTCCTCCGCGAAACCTCCGTGCCCCTCCGTGGTTTATTAAAAAATGAACCACAGAGGAGCACAGAGGTTTCGCGGAGGGGCGCAGAGGTTTCGCGTAATCAGGAATCGCTTTGCAACTCAAGCGCCGCCTCATCCGCTTCATCTTGTCCGGCGCTGATCCGGAACTTTTTCCGCTCGAACAGCCGGCGCATGGCCCCATTTGTCTTAAGAAAGGACGCGGTGATCACTTTGTATCCCTGCGCACGGGCGATCTCGATGATGTAGTCGGTGAGCATGCTGCCCACGCCGTGGCCGTGCCAGGCATCGGCGACGAGTATGGCGTACTCTGCGTTCTCGCGCCAGGCGTCGCCGACGATGCGCACCACGCCGATGATCTGTTCTTTGCCCTTGTTTTCGACGATGGCCACAATGGCCATTTCCCGGTCGTAGTCGATGTGGGTGAACCGGGCCAGTTGGGCATGGCCGAGCCCGGGCACAAAGCCAAAAAACCGGAAGTAAAGGCTTTCACGCGAACTTTGTTTGACCAGTTCGGCCTCTAAGGGCTCGTCTTCCGGTCGGATGGGGCGCAGCAGCACGGCGGCGCCGTCTTTTAGTTTGGCGGGTCGGATCCATTGGGTGGGGTAAGGGAGTATACTAAGGTGGGCATAGGGTTCGCGCTGGGCGCTGGGCGTCCGTTCAATGCGCACTTGTGCGTCGAGCGCGGATCCGCCCTGATCGTTCATGGCATAGGGTTCGATGGATATCTCCGCGATGTCGGGGAAGTCCATCAACAGGTAAGCGAACCGGCACAACACGCGTTGCAGCTGTTCGAGCGGGGCGCCTGGTTTATGGGCGTATGCATCGAGTACAGCGCCGATGCGCGTTTCCCGGATGAGGTGCTTGGCGAGGGCCATGTTGAGGGGTGGTAGCCCGACGGTGCGGTCCATCCAGATTTCGCTGCCCGGCCCGCCGGCGCCAAAGGCGATGACTGGCCCGAAAACGGGATCGCGGTGGGCGCCGATAAACAGGGTGTAGTCCGATGGGCACATGTGCTCAACGGTCACGCCGAGGAGACGGGCGTCGGGACGTATCCGGCGCACGTTCTCCATCAGGAAACGATACACTTGCCGGACGCCGGCTTCGGTCTCGATGCCGAGCCGAACGCCATGCACCTCCGATTTGCGCCAGATGTCGGGCGAATCGATCTTCATGGCAATGGGAAAGCCCGTTTGCAGGGCGTTTTGGACGGCTTCCTCTTCGTTTTTGGCTGGCAGGCCGATGTGCACCGGGATGCCGTAGGCGGCGAGCAATTGTTTGCTTTCGGTCTTGTTCAGCAGGGTATGCCCTTGTTTGTGGGCCTGTCCGATCAGCGCAGCGGCTTTTTTCCGGTGGATGTCCTTCAGTTCGAGGGGCAAGTCGGCGGGCGTTTCGTGCAGCAGCTCGAGGGTCTCGCGGTAACGCACCATGTGCATGAATACGGTAACCGCCCGTTCGGGGAATGGGTACCAGGGTATTTTGCCGGCGTCGAGTGTTTGGCGTCCGTCGGCGACGTGCTTTTGTCCCATCCAGGCCGCATAGACGGGTTTGGCGAACACGGTTTTGGATTCGCGCACCACGACATCGGCCAGGGCTTTGGCGTCGGTCATGAACTGGGCGGTGAGAATGGCCAAGAGGCCGTCTACATTGGGGTCGAACAGGCAGGCATGCACGGCTTGCCGAAACTGGTCTGCCGTGCCGTCGCCCAGCATGTCCACCGGATTCTGGGTGCTCGCTGCTTCCGGCAGGGCGGATTGCAAGTGTTGGATGGTGTCCGCCTGAAGCGACGCCAGCAGGCCACCTTGTTGAGCGAGGGCGTCGGCGGCCAGTATGGCGGGTCCGCCGGCGTTGGTGACGATGGCCAGGCGGTTTCCCGCCGGCAGGGGTTGGTAGGCCAGCGCCTGGGCGCAGTCGAAGAGTTGCTGGATGGTTTGCACCCGAATGATGCCTGCGCGGCGAAAGGCGGCGTCGTACACGGCGTCGTCGCCTGCCGCCGAGCCGGTGTGCAGGAAGGCAGCGCGGGCGCCTTCGCGGGTGGCGCCGGCCTTGAGCACCACGATGGGCTTGGAGCGGGCGAACGCGCGGGCAGCGCTCATAAACCGTCGCGCATGCGTCATGTTTTCCATGTACATGAGGATGCAGGCCGTGTGGCTGTCGGTGCCGAAATAGTCGATCAGGTGGTCGAAAGCAATGTCGGCCATGCTACCCAGAGAAACAAAGTGGCTGAATCCCACCTTTTTGTCGCATGCCCAGTCCAGAATAGCCGAGCCCATGGCCCCGCTTTGGGAGATGAAGGCCAGTCGACCGGCGGGTGGCATGGCGGAGGCGAAGGAGGCGTTCAGGTGGAGGGCGGGCGACTGCAGACCCAGGCAGTTGGGCCCGATGAGGCGTACCCCGGCGTTTTGGGCGGCTTGCCGGAGCATGCGGTACCGCTGTTGCCCCGCGTCGCCGGCTTCTTTGAAGCCCGCAGTGAGCACCATGGCGCAGGTAATGCCGTTTTTTCCGCAGGCTTCCACAATAGCGGCAACGGTATCGGGCGGGGTGGTGATTACGGCCAGGTCGACACCTTTGGGAAGGTCCCGGGCCCTGGCGTAGCACTTCAGCCCGTCGATTTTGGTGTATTTCGGGTTTACCGGATACAGCTTACCCTCGTACGTTTTCAGGTTTTGCATCAGCGCGAACCCCACTTTTTCGGGTCGGATGGTGGCGCCGAATACGGCAATGGCCCTGGGCGCGAAAAAACGGTCGAGGATGTCTTTCATGGGGTCAGAATTTCCAGTAGCGGCTCAGCAGGCCGGCGGCCATGTACAGGTGCAGCTCGTAGGTTTCCCAGGTACGCGGCCCCGAGCAGGTGGTTTTTTCCTCGAAAGGCATGGGTTGGCCGTTGAAGCCGGCAAGAAAGTTAGCCACGCATTTCGGCAGTTCCTCGATGTTGTACCCGCCTTCGAGCACGGCGAACACCTTATCGGGAAAATGGCGTGCGAGGGCGGCGGCTACTTTGTAGTAAAAATGCCCGCTCGCTTTGAGCTGAAGCATGGGGTCGAACTGGTGGGCATCGAACCCGGCAGAGACAGCCACCAGATCGGGTTCGAAAGCCAGCGCGGCGGGCAGCATGTATTCAAAAGCGTGCCACATGATGTCGTCGGCGCTACCGGCGGGCAAGGGTACGTTGATGGTGAACCCTTTGCCGACCCCTTCACCGATTTCGTCGGGCGCACCGTTTCCGGGATAGGTGGGGTACTGGTGCAGCGACCAGAAGAGCACCTGGTCGGTGTGGTAAAACGTATCCATGGTGCCGTCGCCCAGGTGCCCGTCAATGTCGAGTACCAACACCCGCTTACCCTCCTGCACGGCGTGCTGAACGGCGATGGCGACGTTGTTGAACAGGCAGAACCCGTGTGCGGCCTCCCGAAATGCGTGATGGCCCGGCGGGCGAACCAGGGCGAAGGCCCGCTGTTCCATGGCCATGAACGCCAGCCCTACCGCAGCAGTGGCAGCGCCAAAACTGCCGGGGGAGGCATAGGTGTCGCCGTCCAGCGGCTCACTCAGCAGGCAGTGCCGGCGCACCGTCTCCACGTACGACCGCGGGTGCACAAGACCCAGGAAGGGTTCTCCGTCGAGCAGGAGGGGTACCGGCTCAATGTCGCCGAATACCGCGAGCCGATGGGCGTTTTCAGGGTGTTTGCCGGTGTCGTGGGCAAGCACCGCAGGGTGGTAAAGCAGGTGCATGAGTCGGGTTGAGCGCATACGTTCGTTTGAACCTGAGAAATTCAAACGGTGGATCGTGTAAAAGTACGCACCCGATCAAAAATACCCAACAGCCTTGTTGTGTTTGATTTACTGACAGCCCATATCGCCTCTGGAAACGGGGTCGTTGTTGGGGAAACAGAAGCCCGACAACACCTTCTCCGGCTTGTAGCGGAGCAGATTGGGGTCTCGCAAGCCATTGCGCAGGAACGCTTCCAGTTCGTCAAGTTCCGCTTCGCTGAGGTTCAGCGGGTGGAAATACTGGGAGAGTTGGCTTTGCGGTACGCGCGGGTTTTCCTTGACGCCATTGTTGAAATAATGGAGCACTTCGCGCAGGTTTTTTTTGCTGCTTCCGTGGAAATAGGGGCCGGAATCGGCCATGTTATACAGTTGCGGTACGCGGAAACGGAACATATCTTCGGCGCGCCCGGTGAATCCGCCGCGGCCCATGTTGCGCCGGTCGTTGACGTCGGTCTTTAAGCCACCGTTTTCAAACAGGTCGCTCACGCCAAGTGCATGAAACTCCATGGAGCCCAGGTTGGGTTCGTGGTGACAGCGGTAGCAGCCCGCTTTGCCGAAAAACAACAGGGCGCCGCGTTTTTCTTCCTCCGCTAGGGCCTCCATGTTGCCTTTCAGCCATTGCTGGAAGGGCGCCTCATTGCACATGAGGGTGCGCAGGTAAGCCGAGATGGCAAAGCTGGCGGTTTTGCGGGTGTAACGCTCTTCCTCCGGCACGTCGGGGAACGCTGCGTCGAACAGGGGCTTGTAACCGTAAAAGGTCACGGTTTCTTGGTTGTAATTGATCCGGTGGGTTATCAGGCCTTCGATGTTCTGGCCTTCCAGGGCGCCCAGGCGTTGGTGGTTGATGGCGGTGGCGGGATCGTGCACGCCCCACAGGTCTTCGGTGCCGGCGTTCACACCGTCGTGGCCAAAGGAGCCGTTCCACATCGAATTGGTAACAAAGGCTACGTTGAGCATACTGAGCGGACGTGCGCCCTGGGCGTCGATTTCCTGATCGAGGTACAAGGCGTTTTTCACGCGCCCTTCTCCGGTGATGCCGAAGCCGAGGGCGCCGTCGGCGATGCCCTGTACGCGGTTTGGGCGAAATCCGGCCTCCGCAATGTGACATGAAGCGCAGGTGAAGGTGGCGACACTGCTCGCTTTTTTGGCCTCCACGCTGAAACAAGGCTCGTGATAAAGCAATTTCCCCAACTCAACCTTGGCTTCGGTGATGGGGTTAACGGGCGACTGCGGAATATGCGCGTAGTCTTTGCTATCCGGCAAAATATAATAATCCAGCGAGCCGGATTTAGCGCGTGCGCTTACAGCCTGGCGGAGCGCAACATCCAGATCGGTGATCAAAGCGTCGTGCTTGCAAGCCATAAACAGGCTGAAAGTGACAAAAAAGGAAAAGACGATTACCTTTTTCATAAGGTCGAGGCGATTTTGGATAAAAAAAAGACAGTAGGAATATACAAATATCAAGCCAAATGGTAATAGATTTTGTTTAAATTAAGTCTTTAGAATTGTCGTACCGGCTACGCAAATCGGTCTTTTTGAAAAAAAGGACTTTACTTTTGCCGGATAACTTTTCCGGATATTTGGGTATGAAACAGCTCACCTTCCTCCTGCTCGCCTGTGCGCATCTTTTATCGGCTCAGCCAACTTACCTCCATTGTGGCCGTCTGCTCACCATGACCGCCGACGCACCGGTAGAGCAGGCCACAATAATAGTGGAGAACGGGCGCATCCTCCGGGTTGAAAAGGGCTTTCTCACGGCGCCCGTGGGTGTTCGGGCGGTCGACCTCAAGGACAAGACCGTATTGCCGGGACTCATCGATTGCCACGTGCATTTGGAGTGGGAGCAAAGTCGAAATTCCTACACGGAAAAATACGTATTGAACCAGGCCGACATTGCTTTTCGCGCCGCCCTGTACGCCCGGCGCACCCTGCATGCCGGCTTTACCACCGTGCGCGACCTGGGCGGAACGGGTGTAAACATTGCCCTGCGCAACGCCGTGAATGCGGGCCTGACCGAGGGGCCGCACATCGTGACCGCCGGGCGCGCGCTGAGCGTAACGGGCGGCCATGGCGACCCCACCAACGGCGCCCATTGGGATCTGTACGATCCGCCGACGCCCGAATTGGGCGTGGCCGACGGCCCCGACGACTGCCGGAAGGCCGTGCGCGAGCAGGTGCAGCGCGGGGCCGACTGCATCAAGGTGTGCGCTACCGGTGGCGTCCTCAGCCTCGCGCGCGACGGGCGGCTGCCCCACTATGCCGAAGATGAGTTGCAAACCATCGTGCGCACCGCGCGCGACCTTGGCGTAGACGTAGCGGCACACGCCCACGGAGACGAGGGCATCCGGCGCGCCTCCGAAGCCGGTGTGCGCTCTATTGAGCATGGTACGTTTATGAGCGATGAAACCATAACCATCATGGTCAAAAACGGCACCTGGTACGTGCCGACACTCACGGCCGGATGGGCGGTGAGCGACAGCGCCCAGTTCGCCAAAGGTTTCTTTCCGGAAATGGTGCGCACCAAGGCCCTCGGCATCGGCCCCCAGATACAGGAAACCACCGAAAGGGCATATCGCAAAGGCGTACGCATCGCCTTCGGCACCGACGCCGGCGTTTTTCCGCACGGTTTAAACGCGCTTGAGTTCGGGTTTATGGCCCGCGCAGGCTTTCCCAACGAGGCCATCCTCCGTTCCGCCACCATTGACGCCGCCGAAATGCTGCGCATAACCGACCAGGCTGGCAGCATAGAAGCTGGCAAACGGGCAGACCTCATTGCGGTGGAAGGCGAGCCCCTGATCGACATAACAGTCTTGCGCAAGGTGGCATGGGTTATGAAAGCAGGCGCAGTCGTCAAAGAATAACCGCAACCCATTAGCCCACGGCTTCAGCCGTGGGTGCCGTGGGTGCCATGGGTGCCATGGGTGCCGTGGGTGCCATGGCCCCCAATCGCCCGCGGCCCCCCGTTCCCCGTCCATTCCCACAGCCCCATATCCTCCCCGTCCCAAACCCCATACGTACAAGCGTTCAACCATTCCCCCAGGTTGATATATCGAGCCCCGTTGGGCAGGAGGTAGTCGATCGGCAGGTGTCGATGCCCGAAAACGAAGTAGTCTGCCGGCACCCCTTGTTCCACCTTACGCAGGCAGTACTGCACCAGCCATTCGCGGTCGTCGCCCATCCAGGAGCGTTCAGCGGCAGGGGCGGCGGCGCGGCTGGTCTGCGAGGCCAGGTTGGCCAGGGCGGCGCCCCAGTCGGGATGGATGCGGCGGAACAGCCACTGGGCCACCGGGTGGGCGAACACTTTTTTCATTCGTTTGTACCCGTAGTCATTGGGGCCCAGGCCATCGCCATGGCCGATGAAAAAGTGTTTGCCGCCGATGACGGTTTGGATGGGCTGATGGTACACCGGGATGCCCAGTTCGTCCTGGAAATACCCGAACATCCACAGATCGTGGTTGCCGGTGAACACGTGGATGGGCAGGCCTGCGTCGCTCAGTTCGGCCAGTTTACCCAGGAAGCGGGTAAAACCTTTGGGCACCACGGATCGGTACTCGAACCAGAACTCGAACAGGTCGCCTACGAGGTAGATGGCCTCGGCGTCTTGGGCGGCGAAGTCCAGCCAGCGCACGAGTTGGTGTTCGCGTTCGCGGGAGGTTGTTCGGGCGTCGATGCCGAGGTGGAAATCGGAGGCGAAGTAGGTCTTGCGCATGCGGCAGCAAATGTAGCACCCGGAACTATAATGTGATCCCATGGGGTACTTGCCCGACCTGAATTCCATTGAATTCTAAACACACCTTTCCCTACTTTTGTCCCAAAATTTCAACCATGCTCATCATCACCGGAGCCGCCGGATTTGTAGGTTCCTGCCTCGTTCGACGCCTGAACGACGCCGGATACACCGACCTGATGGTCGTAGACGAATTTGAAAAGGGACAAAAAGTGCGGAACCTCGACGGAAAGCAGTTCCGGGCCAAAATGCACCGCCGGGAATTCATCGCCTGGCTGGCACAACACCCTGACAGCGCGGACGCCATTTTTCACATCGGCGCCCGCACAGATACCACGGAAATGAATACCGCCATTTTCGACGAACTCAACCTGGAATATTCAAAGTCCCTGTGGAACCTGTGCGTCCGGTTCAATATTCCGTTTTACTACGCCTCCAGCGCAGCCACTTACGGTCTCGGGGAGCTGGGTTATGCGGATGATCATGCCCTCATCCCGCGCCTCAAACCACTCAACCCCTACGGACAAAGCAAGCAGGACTTCGATGTGTGGCTGCTCGAGCGCACACCCACACCCACACCCACACCCACACCCACACTGGATTGGGCGGGATTTAAATTTTTCAACGTTTACGGCCCCAATGAGTACCACAAGGGCCGCATGGCTTCCGTGATTTTTCACACCGCGCGCCAGATCAAGGCCACCGGAAAGATGAAACTGTTTCGCTCCCACCGGCCCGATGTCAGAGACGGTGAGCAGATGCGGGATTTTATTTATGTGAAAGACGTAGTTGACGTGCTCCTGTATTTTTTTGAAAAACGCCCGCCCAACGGCATTTACAACCTGGGTACCGGCAAGGCACGCACTTTTTACGATCTGGCTGCTTCCACCTTTTTTGCCATGGGACTGGAACCGGACATCGAATTTATCGATACCCCGGCAGACATCCGCGACACCTATCAGTACTTTACGGAGGCGGATATGCGGAAAATGCGGGAGGTGGCCGGGTATATCCAACCGTTTTACAGCCTGGAAGAGGGGATAAACGAATACGTGAAGGAGTACCTGCTGGAGGAAAATATCTGGTAACCTATTTCACCTGCGTGGTATCCCTATCAACGGCGAGGCAGGTAAAAATCCCCAACGGATTGGCCGAGCCGCCCACGTTGCTCTTGATCGGCGAAGGCTGTTGAAAGGGGTTTTCGCTGCCCGCCAGTGCCAGCTGGACGCTCTCCAGGAAGTCGTGGTATTCCTTGGGCAAGTGTACAATAGTGTTGTACGCCCGGTAGTATTTTTTCAGTTGGTAGCCCGTTCCGAAGACGAAAACGCCGGTTTCATTCAGCTCGTCATTAACGAGAAAACTCAGTTCCGGAACCGTATCCGTTCGGTTGATGCTCATCACAAGGCGGTAAAAATCAGTAGTGGCCAGGTCATCCGTCATGTAGGCCAGCACGCGAAAGAACAAGGTGTCGTCGGGGTTTCGTTGTACCACGACACTGTCCCACCGCACTTTGGACAACATGGTTGTGGTGCCTGATATTTGTTTTCCGTCTGCCAGTACAATATCCAGCTCGAAAGTTATTCCGGGTGTTTCAGGCACCGTGTCCGGCGAAACGTAGTTGTACGCTTTCCCGTCTGCGTAGGCGCCGGCGAGTGTATTGGTCAGGGTGGTCGACGTGCCGTTGTACCGAATGGACACCTCGGCGCCCTGCAACAAAGTAGTTTCCAGAAAGGCGGTGTCGAGGCCAAAAGGGTCAAAAAAAGCGAAACTCCGGGTGAGCAGCAGGCGGAAGGGTTGTCCGGGTTCCAGGTAACACTCTACCACCGGTTGGGGTGTGTATTCCGGCAGGTCAATCTCTACTTCCTGGGTGAGGTCGCAGGCCGTGAGTGCAGCGGTGAACAGGAGGACAAGTCCGGTGGTCGTTCGCATCGTTTTAAAATTTAAAGTTCCACGTTACGGAGGGTAGTGCCGGAAACAGAGAGACCTGTTTGGCCTGAATGGACGTGGGCACTTTGACAGTTTGCTCGGCTATTTGTACTGTTTCATACTCGGGGTCGAGGTAAATGAAGTACGGGTTCCGGCGCCCGGTAGCGTTGTACAGGTTGAAGGTGAGATCGTGGGCAGCGCCTTTGCGGGTTTTGAATTTCCGGATCGCCCCCAGATCGATGCGCCAGTATGCCGGATAGCGGAATGTGTTGCGGTCGCCATACACGGGCAACACCGGTTGCGCGGGCGTACCGGGGATATCGGAAAAGGAAAAACGTCCTTCCGGAAGCCAGGCTGCATAGCCGGATGTGTACACAAACGTTGTGGTGAACTGCCATCGCTTCCCCTGGCGGAACATCGCCACGATGCTCGCGTTGTGGCGTGCGTCGTACCGGGGCGCATAATAACGTCCTCCATTGATCGCTGGAAAACCGCCGCGTTGCACCCAGGCCAGGGTGTAGCCCACCCAGCCGGTCAACCGCCCGTCCTTTTTCTCGAATTCGAGCTCCAGTGGGCTGTAGGCGTACCCGTCGCCAACGGTCAGTTGGCTTTCCAGATCGGGCGTTCTGTACAAATCGGCACCGTCGATAAAGTCGATCTGATTTTGCATTTTTTTGTACCAGGCTTCCCAGGTCAGGAGGTAGCGATCCCGGAACACATGCACAACCCCGGCGGTGATCTGGTCGCTGATCTGGGGGCGAAGGCCGGATGTGCTCGGGTACCACAGGTCGGTGGGTAGCGAGAGCCCGGAGCCGGCCAGGAGGTGGGCGTACTGGTACATGCGGACGTAGGATCCTTTGAGCGTCCATTCCGGGTGCAACGCGTAGCCTACCGACAGGCGGGGTTCCACCCCGGCGAAGGTCTGGTTTTCGAAGAACCAGGCGGAAACCCGCATTCCGGCAGACAGGCGCCATCGGGCGCCTATTTCGCGCTCCTCGGTGGCGTGCAGCGCCACTTCCGTGCCGCCGAAGCGCTGCCCGGACGAAAACCGCACCTGTCCGTCGTTACTGCCGGCATTGAGGCGGGCCACGTCGAACCGGCGGCCGGTAGCGTCCAGGCCGAAACGAACCCGTCGACGCGCGCTGGGCAGATACAGGAAGGCCGCGCGGGCGCCAATATCCTGAACGTTCGAGCTGGCGCGAAAGAAAAAGCCGTCCACCCGGTTTTCAATGTTATATTGGTATTGCGTGTACACCAGGCTCAGGTCGGCCGACCATTGATCGTTGAACAGATGTCGCCAGCGCGCCGTAGAGGCGATGTTCCCCCAGTCAAAATCAAAGTCGAAATCGTCGTCGACAAAATGGAAATCGTCTTTACCCCGGTAGCCGCTCACGGTGAGCCGGTCCTTAGGAGAAAGGGTAAAATGCAATCCGGCGTTCAGGTCGTAGAAATAGTAATCCGGAATGGGATTATAATCCGCTGCATTCCGGTTCAGGTGGTTGATGGTTCGGGTGATCACATCCGCGTAGGTGCGGCGCCCGCTGATCAGGAAGCTGTGTTTGCCTTTTTGCAAGGGGCCTTCCAGGGTGAGCCGGCTGGAAATGAGACCCAACCCGCCGGACACACTGAAGTCTTCCAGATCGCCCGTACGGGAGCCCACATCCAGCACGGCGGACAAACGCCCGCCGTAGCGGGCCGGAAATCCGCCTTTGTAAATGGACACCTGGTCGATCGCGTCGGCGTTGAAGGTGCTGAAAAACCCGAACAGGTGATTGGCGTTGTACACCGTGGCGCCGTCCAGTAATACCAGGTTCTGGTCGCTTGAGCCCCCGCGAACAAACAACCCGGTGGTGCCCTCCGGCCCTGGAATGATGCCGGGCTTGAGTTGCAGCGCCTTGATGATGTCTACCTCGCCCAGTAATGCAGGCAGGGCCTTGGCTTCTTCGGCGGTGAGCGTGGACAGGGAGGTCTGGGCGCTGCCGAGTTTGTCGCGCAGCGGGTTGTTGGCCTGAACCACCACTTCCTGGATGGCATTACCGGCATATTCCATTGCCAGTTCGAGGTAAATGGCCTGGGAATCTGCCTTGACGGAGCGTTGCAGACTATGGTATCCCGGCTGGTAAAGGATTACGGGAAAAGAGTCGAACTGGGTCTTTAGCGCTATCGTGAACCGCCCCTGCTCATCAGTCAGGGCACGCGTGTTGTCGGCAGGACAATACACGGAAGCGCCGACAAGCGGTTCCCTGGAGTCGGCGTCGGTCAGGCGCCCTGAAAGCAGGCAGGTTTGAGCGGAAGCGCAGGTAAAAGAGCACCCAACGATGATCCATGCCCTTGCAAGCCGCCACAAAAAAGTGGGTAACATCGTGCTGATTGATACGGAGATGCGGTTGAGATTAAAATGCACGCTGCCAAAAGAGCGCCAAAAAAGGCTTTCAGAACAATTTCGCCTACAAAGGTCACTAATCTTTTGACCAAGACCTACTTTTTTCCAACCCGGTTTCTTTCCCGGTGAAAAAATGACGCGATGTGCAACCGGATGACTTTTTACCTTTGGCGCCTGTTTGAACAATTATTCGGTGGACTACTGGAAATACGTTTTTGATACCGACCCTGAATGGCGGGAAATCCTGCTGGCGCTGCTCAGCGAGGGGCCTTTCGATACGTTTGAAGAAACGGATTACGGGCTGGATGCCTACATGCCCGCCCAGGCGGTGCACCCCGATGCCCTGTTGGCGGAGTTGGCCGAACAACTGGCCTTCACCTGGAGCCGAACGCTCATTCCCGGGCAAAATTGGAATGCCCTCTGGGAGCGCAATTTTCAGCCCGTACAGGTGGGGCGTTTCTGTGGCGTACGCGCGCAATTTCATCCGCCATTCACCGATGTGGCGCACGAGCTCGTCATTCACCCCAAAATGGCCTTCGGCACCGGCCACCACGAAACCACCTGGCTTTGCCTGTCCGCGCTCGAACACCTTGCTGTAAAAGGAGCGCATGTACTGGACTATGGTTGCGGGACGGGCATTCTAGCCATCCTGGCCGCCAGGCTGGGGGCATCCCACGTGGAAGCTGTCGATATTGAGGAGGAATCGTACCAAAACACGTTGGAGAATGCGTCCGTAAACGGCGTGGCGGACCGCATCACGGCGCGTTGTGGCACGCTTGAAGCGGTACAATCAGGACCTTTCGACCGCATATTGGCCAACATCAACCGGAATGTGATCCTCGAGTCCCTGCCCGCGTTGAGCGCCCTACTGCGGCCCGGCGGCCGCATACTGGCTTCCGGTTTCCTGGAAACCGATGAGCCCGTGCTCCGCCATGCCGTAGTGGAAAACAACCTGCGTTGGGTAAGCCACGAGCAACGCGGTCGCTGGCTGGCTGCCGTGTGGGAACAGATGCCTGCCGAAGGCAAGAAACAGGGATAAAATGCGTTATTTTTCTACTCGTCCTACGACTATACTCGTAGGACGAGTTCATTTGCCAATAATTCAATCATATATACATATGAAAAAAAATCAAACAAAATACGCTCTTCTGTTGCTCCTCACCTGTGCCTGGCCATTCCTGTGTCTGGCCCAGAGCGGTTCCAAATTTTCCCAAAATTCCAACGAATTTGTGGATGAACTGGGGGCTTTTATGACGGCCAGCAAACGGCCTGACCTGGAAGAGTCGTTCGCCGTGTTTAAAAAAATGCAGAAAGCAGGCCGCATTTCCGAGGATAAAATGCAGCGCATCATCGGCGTAGCCAATGTGCTGGGTGCACAGCGCCTGACCCCTTTCCCGTATTACCGCGATTATATCAATGCCGTATCGGCGGCGTTGAGCAACCCCGATACCACCACCTTCCACCGCTGGCATTTGCTCACGGAAGAAGCCATGGCGGCCGTGCCTGCCGGCAAAACAAAGCCCATCAGCGTGTTCATGGAGTTTTCGGCCGACTATATGGAGAAACAGGCACTCAAATCCGGCGAAGGTGGCTCCGTTACCTGGATGGTTATTGGTGGACAACGGCAATTTGAGTACCGCGACGGCGAGCCGCTCCTTCGGCTGGACATGGTTGACCTTGTAGGCGTGCGCAAAACGGATTCGCTGCTTATTCGGGAGACCTCCGGAGTGTACAGCATTTACCAGCGCGAGTGGCGTGGCACGCAGGGAAAGATCGGATGGGAAATGGCCGGTCTCGACGAATCGGTGTACGCCGTGCTGACCGAATACGTCATTTCGGCCCAAAAACCCTTGTTTACCTGCGACACCGCCAAATTGTACTATCCACTTTTTTTTCCAAACGGCCCCATTGACGGGCGTTTTGAGGGGCATATCCTGGTAGAAAACAAGGGAGCGGCGCTGCAGTATCCGCGCTTTGAATCCTTTAGAAAAGATTTGAAGATAACCCGCTTCGGCGAAGGCATTGAATACGTCGGCGGCTTTCGCCTTTGGGGCGCCTCCGTGTACGGGTATGGTTCGGCCGATGAGCCGGCTCAATTGACCGTGTACAACAAAAAACGGGAGAAGAGTTTTTACGGGACGGACGACCTGTTCATCATCAAACGGGAACAGACCATTATCGGCGAGGGTGTGTACGCCAAACTGTTCATGTCCGGAGACAGTCTGTTCCACCCGGCGGTAGGGCTTCGAGTCGACATCCCCAACCTGAGCATACACTTCACGCGCGGCGCCAAGGCCAACGAACGCAACCCCTTTTACTCCTCGTTCTACAACATGAACCTCGACGCCGAAAAGGTGTCCCTGTACGTGCTTCAGGACTCCCTGGACATCGGCTCCCGGACCGGCACCATGAAGGGCGCGCAACAGGCGGTGTCCTTTGAAAGCACCAATCGCTTCGATCCCGCAGAATACATACGCATCCAGAACATTGGCTCCAAAAACCCGATCGCGTCGCTCTACAACCTCACCCTGAAAACGGGGAGCAACACCGTTTCCGACAATGCTTTTGCCCAGGAACTCAACCCCAAGTTCGACTACTCCAGCATTCAAACCCTGCTGGCCGAAATGGTGTCGGCCGGCTACATCAACTACTATTTCGATCGCCACGAGATCGAGATCAGGGATAAACTGACCCTTTACGCCTTGGCCAGCCAGGGCAAACGCGATTTTGACGCGATCAAGATCGAGTCCACCAGCACAGATGCCAACGCCACCCTGAACCTGCAAACCAAAATAACCGACATTCGCGATGTAGAAAATGTGGAGCTCAGCGCCCGGCAAAGGGTGGGCGTTAAACCCGACGGAAACGCCATCGTGCTGCTGGAAAACCGCGATATGCGGTTCGACGGGCGGCTTTTTGCCGGCTATGCACTCTTTCATGGCAGGGATATGGCCTTCACCTACGACAAATTTGAGGTGGCCTTCGACTCCGTGCAAACACTCGATTTTTACCTGCCCACCGACAAGGTGGACACACGCAACCGACCCGTAGCGGAAGCCATGAATTCGAGCATCGAATACGTGAGCGGCATCCTTCTGGTAGACGCTCCGGACAACAAATCGGGCAAGGCGGATTTGAGCATATTCCCTTCGCTGCAATCCAAAAAACACTCCTTTGTGTATTACGAACGCCCCGAAATCCAGGGAGGGGCGTACAAGCGCGATTCTTTCTTTTTCAAACTCGACCCCTTTTCCTTCAACAACCTCGATGCTTACCAAAAGGAAGACCTGCGTTTCAAAGGGGATATGTCGCCCGCCGCCATTTTTCCCAACTTCCGGGAGACCATCGTTGTGCGCGACGAGGATAAATCCTTCGGTTTTGTGCACCGCACCCCGGCTGCCGGTTACAAAACGTATCTGGCCAAAGGAAACTACACCGGTGAGATCGACCTGAGCAACAAAGGTTTTCTCGGCAGGGGCAAAGTGGAGTACCTGACTGCTGATATCGAATCGGAAGACATCGTGTTCAAGCCGCGCCAGTTGACTTGCACCGCCCGCAAATTTTTTATGGAAGAAGACCGGAAAAATGCAGTAAAGGTGCCGCAAGCACAAGGCCAGGAGGTGGCCGTGAACTGGCTGCCTTACCGAGACTCCATGTACGTGATCAGCAAGGTCAAAGACTTTGAACTGTTCAAAGCCCCCGGCTATACCCACAAAGGCGTGTTCATCCTCACACCTTCCGGTTTGAAGGGCGACGGGGTGTTCGACTGGTCCGGTGGACGCCTCTCCGCCCGCATCATTGAATACGGACCTTTTCAGGCCAGTTCGGATACCGCCGATCTGCAGATCAAGGCGCTCACGGGCGAAGGCATTGTGTTCGACTCCCGGAACGTTGACGGTGAACTGGATTTCGACGCGCAGCAAGGCAAGTTCAAAGCCAACTCCGCAGAGGCGTCTACCTCATTGCCCCTCAACCAGTACCGGACTTCGATGAACGAATTTACCTGGGACATGCGCGCCCAGACCATTACGTTCAAATCCGATGTGAACAAACCCGGCTTTTTTATCTCTACCGATCCGGAACGCGATTCTCTTTCCTTTGAGGGAAAAACGGCGTTTTATGACCTGAAGTCCAGCCAGCTGAAAATCGGCGGTGTGCAAGTCGTGCAAACTGCCGACGCGTTTGTGTATCCTTCCGACGGCAACATCGAGATCCTGCCCGGCGGACGTATGGCCGAACTCGACTCCGCCACCATCGTGGCCGACCTTTCCAACCAATACCACACCATCAAACGCGCCAAAGTGCAGGTGGAAGGCAAAAAGCTGTACAAGGCCTCCGGTTATTACAAGTACGACATTCCGGGTTATGAACAGGAGATCTTTTTTCAGGACATTGTCGGACAGCGATTCGGCCCGGGCACCCCGGCCACCAAAGCCACCCGTACCACTGCCAGTGGGGCCATCGCGGTGGCCGACAGTTTCCGTATGGACGTCAAAACGTTTTTTCAGGGCGATATCGTGCTCAAGGCCAACCAGCAAAACCTGCGCTTCGAAGGGTACGCCCAACTCGACGCGTCGGGATTGCCCAACAACCAGTGGTTCACCGTGCGTTCCGATATCGACAAGAATGATCCGCTGATCGAAATACGGAACACCAAAAACATCGACGACGAACCCCTGCAAACCGGTTTCCTGCTCTCCAAGGAGTTTGGGTACGTGTACCCGCGTGTGTTGCTGCCTGCCTGGCAGCGGGTCGACCGGGTGCTGATCGATGCCGAAGGGTTTATCCGTTACGACGAAAAAACGGACAAGTTCGTTTTGGGCGACTCCCTCCGGGTGCTCGACCAGTCCCTTCGGGGCTCCCGCATGGTATTTGACAACAAAACACGTAAAATCCAGGCTGAAGGGCCGCTCAACCTCGGATCCGGTCTGAAGTACATGAAAGTGACCGGCACAGGAACCTTACAGACGACCTTTCCTCCAGAGGAAGACACCACCGGCATTTTCGAGGTGCGCGGCGAGTTTATGACGGGCATCAACATCACCTTGCCCAAAGGGCTCACGGAGATCATGCTCAACGACCTCAAAGGATCCAGTTTCGATGCGCCGCCACCACCCGTGAATACCCAGCTGGCTTTTTACCAGCCAGCCTTGCACAACCTGATCGCCAATGAAAGCGACCTCCAGGAAGCACTTGCCAACCTGCGGAACAACTTCGTCACCCTGCCCAAAAAAGAAAACACGTACACTCTTTTCCTGGGCAAACACGACGTGTTGTGGAACGAGGAATACCAGTCGTTCATCACCACCGACGATCGCCTTCCGCTGATTTCCATCAACGGCGACTACATCAGCAAAAACATCACCGGGTTCGTCGAATACAAAATGCAAACCAACGACGACGACCGTTTTTACGTTTACCTCAAAGCGGGCAGCGTGTGGTATTTCCTGGGCTACCAGGCAGGTGTGATGAACGTTGCTTCCAGCAGCACCCAGTTCATGGACGCCCTGGCCGGTATGAAGGTCAAAGACACCCAATTTAAAATGTCTGACGGTGAGTTGTACGAAGTAGTACCCGCCAACCCGTCTTTGGCCAATGCTTTTATCGACCGGGTTCGTCAAGGAAGAAAGAGAAACTGATACCTTTGCGCGGCTTAAAAAAACGCGCCCAATGAACAACCACAAACACTACGTTTCTCCCGACGAAGCCCTGCAACACGTCCAGTCCGGACACCGGGTATTTGTGCACGGCAGCGCCGTGACGCCCACTACGATGATGCGATCGCTCGCTGGCCAAAAAGACCGACTGCGCGATGTTGAGCTGGTCTTCATCAGCGTTTACGGCCCCATGTTTGTGGACCAACCGGGTATGGAGGATCATTTTCGCATGAATACGATGTTCGTGAGTGCCTCCGTGCGCGAGGCAGTCAACAGTGGACGGGCGGATTTCATCCCCGTCTTTCTCAGCGAGATCCCCGAACTGTTCAAACGCCGGATACTGCCGCTCGACGGCGCCATTGTGCAGGTGTCGCCACCCGACAGCAACGGCTATTGCTCGCTGGGTCCATCTGTCGACGTAGCCCGCTCTGCCGTCAACACCGCCCGATACGTCATTGCCCAGATCAATCCCCAGGTGCCCCGCACCCACGGCGACAGTTTTATGCACGTCAGCCAGTTCACGGCTATGTGCTACGTGGACGAGCCGCTGCACGAAGCCAGCTTTGGCGCTGAAATGGGCGAGGCAGAACTGCAGATCGGCGCCATCATCGCCGAAATGATCGACGACCGCAGTACTCTTCAGATGGGCATAGGCTCTATTCCCGACGCCGTGTTGCGCAAGCTGGGCAACCACAAGGATCTGGGCGTCCACACCGAAATGTTTTCAGACGGCATCATTGACCTGTGCGAAAAAGGGGTCATCACCAACAAGTACAAAGCCGTTCACCCCAACAAAACGGTCACCGGCTTCGCTCTCGGCTCCCGCAAGCTGTATGACTATGTGCACGACAACCCGGCTTTCGTGTTTCTCGACATCGACTACGTGAACGAACCTTCCGTCATCCGCCGGAACCCGAAGGTGGTGGCCATCAACAGCGCCATCGAAGTGGATCTCACCGGACAGGTGTGCGCCGACAGCATCGGCACCATCCAGTACAGCGGCATCGGCGGGCAAATGGACTTCATGCGCGGAGCTGCCCTCAGCGAGGGCGGGAAACCCATCCTGGCCCTCACCAGCCGCACCAAAAAAGGCCTGTCCCGCATCACCCCCTACCTGAAACCGGGTGCCGGTGTGGTGACCACGCGCGGGCACGTGCACTACATCGTCACCGAATACGGCGTAGCGCCCATGTTTGGCCGAAACCTGCGCCAACGGGCCAAAAGCCTCATCGATATTGCGCACCCCGACGACCGGGCGGTGCTGCACCAGTCCTGCCACGAGCGCTTCAAGATTTTTGTATAAACGCGCTTTTGTTTATTGTTTGACGAACGGCTTCCCAACGCGTCCCTGCTCCCCATCGACAAGCAGCCAGTAAAGCCCATCGGCCAGATCCCCCACGGCAATGGTGGCGGTATCGCCCGTCCAGGCGCCTTGCAATACGAGCGCTCCCGTGCTGTTGAATATGGCGTAACGCGTCAAACCGGTATGTTCCGGTAGACGAACATACAAACGATCGGTCACCGGGTTGGGAAACACCTGCACCTGTGTTGGCGTGGGCGTCTGTTCCGTTCCTACCGGCATATTCAAACGAAAACGGTTGAAAAATCGCCATATCTCCACGCTGGCGTTGAAATCCTGGATGGTCACCCCGATGGTCGTATCCGCGCCCGGCCACGTGTGTCCACCGTTTTCTACGCGGTAGAGGGCCACTTCTGTGTTGTCGTCGCAGTTCCGATAGTCAATGCGGATGGCGGTGCAACCGTCGTTTGGCGCCACATCCGGCACTACGGTGGTGTCGGCGATCAACGCACACTGGTTGTTGCCCACCCAGAACCGGACGACCGTGTCGATGGGCAGGCTGATGAGCGCCAGGCCGTTGTATGGCACGACAGGGTCGGCAGTACCGTGAATCTCCATGACGGCCACCGACCTGCCCGGGTTGCACTGGGGCCTGTAAGCGGGCACCATGCTGCCGGTAACGGAAGCTACTGCAGCTATGCGGTCATTCAGTTCACAGGCCAGGCGGTAGCTCATGAAACCGCCGTTCGACATGCCGCAGGCGTACACGCGATTGGTGTCGAGGGTGTAGCGGGCCGACAACTCGTCGATCAAAGCGCCCAGGAACCCCACATCGTCGGCCATACTGCCGAAAAACCAGCCGACATTCCAGGAGTTGTCGATCCCGTTGGGATAACATACCAGGAAACCGGCGGAATCGGCCACGGCGTTCATGCCGGAGTAGAACTCCTGTTCCAGGGCGTTGGAGGTGAAGCCGTGCAGGTTGAATACCAGTGGCGCTGCTTTGGCCGGGTTGTATCCGGCGGGTACGTACAACCGGAAATTGCGCTGCAGCCCGTTGTGTAAAAGGGTGTCCACGATGGTCTGCTGTGCGGATACGACCGAGGCGGCCAAAATCGCCAGGGCGGCGGTAATTGTTCTGATTTTCATAGGTTGAACAAATGATATTGTGATCGATGCCGTTTGTCAGGCCGCTTTCATCCGGAACCGGATTACCGGATCATTTTCTCGTCCATTCCGCCAAACAGTGCGTCCTTAACACCATCCGAACGCAGGAAATCGTGAGGGAAACCCATCTCGACGGCGCTCACGGCGTCGAGTTTCTCCAGGGCATCCTGCGGCATGGCCCAATCGAGGCAGCCGAGCGTTTGTTCTATTTGTTCGGCGGTGCGGGCGCCGATGATGGGCAAGACGGTGAGGCCCGGGTCGCGTTGGCGGCTCCAGTTGATCGCCACCTGGGCGGGCGGTTTGCCGAGCTCGTCCGCCACTGTCTGGACGACCTGGGCAATGTCGTTGGCGCGGTCGCTGCGACGCGCGCTGTTTTCTTTCACGCGTCCCGCTTCGCCTTTGAGGTATTTCCCGGTGAGTACACCGCCGCCGAGGGCGCCCCAGGGGGTTACGGCCAGGCCCATGGCGGCGGCCATGGGCAACAGGTCGCGCTCGGGGGTGCGCTGGAGGAGGGAGTATTCGATCTGCAACCCGGCGTAGGCGGTCCACCCGCGCAGGTCGGCCATGGTATTGGCCCGGCTGACGATCCAGGCAGGGGTATCCGAGACGCCGATGTAGAGCACCTTGCCGCTGCGGATGAGGTCGTCGAGCCCGCGCATCACTTCGTCCACCGGGGTGAAGCTATCCCAGGCGTGCACCCACAGCAGGTCGATGAATTCGGTTTGCAGGCGGCGCAGGCTGTCTTCCACCGAACGCATCATGTTTTTGCGGTGGTTTCCGACGAAGTTGAGGTCTCCCAGGCGGTCGCGCAGGCTGAATTTGGTCGCCAGGACAAAGTGGTGCCGGTCTTGTGCGATGAACTCGCCCAGCCATCGTTCGCTGGTTCCTTCGGTGTACCGGTTGGCGGTGTCCAGAAAATTACCGCCGGCGTTGGCGAATGCTTCGAAAACCCGTAGGCTCTCCGTCCGGTCCGACCCCCAGTTCCATTCGGTTCCGAAGGTCATGGTGCCCAGGCACAATTCTGATACGCGGAGGCCGGAGCGTCCGAAAAGGCGATAATTCATTGCAGTATCTCGACTTTATACACCAGGTAATCGGTTTTGCCCTGCCAGGGCATGGAATTGATTTTCTCGCGGTAGTAGCACTTTACCTGCTTGCCTTCGCACTGTTGGAGTTCAAAGAAGGTTTTAGAGTCGACCACTGAAAAATCCCAGGTGCTCTGGGAGGTCATCATCGAACTGCCGGACAGGTGCAGCTGACCCTCGTAGGTTTTGAACACAATGCCCACCCGGGAAATTTTGAACAATGTTCCGGAGCGCGAGCCTTCGCTCACGTTGTAGTTGCTCCAAAGGAAGTAGCCGATAAGGCTCAGGATGAGCACGGTCAGACCGATCCACAGGACGCGGCGCAGGATCCTGCCTGTAGTTGTTTTGATTTTTTCCAGTGTCTCGTTCATACGGTTTTGTTTTGTGCTGTAAAGATGCGAAAAAGATCAGAGCTCCGAACAAGCGCCTACACGCCTTTTTGGGTTTCCCAAATTTGCACATGCAACCGGTCGGTATAATTAAAGCCGTGCAACTTGCACACCTCCACCAGCCATTCCCGGCGCATGGCCAGTGCCTCGCGGGTAATGCCCTCCGGCATGAGCCACACTTTATCCGGGGAGATGGCATAGCGGGCGACGAGCTGGAGCACTTCTGCCATATCCGCCGGATCGGCGATCACAAACTTGAATCCGGCTTTGGGGCTGGCGGCAAAAAAGTGCAGCGCAGCGGGTCGCTCGCGGAGGCGACGTGCATTTCCGCTGTTTTCCAGTTTGGGAGAGGCGTTGTACTGGTCGACCCGGGCGTCGAAGTCCGGCGTGGGCATGTACGTAGCGTTGGTTTCCACCTCGAAACGGAAAGCCCCGTCTTTGGCCTTTAACAACCCCATCAGGGCGGCAAGTGCCGCTTGTTGCATCATGGGTTCTCCGCCGGTAAGCACCACGTTTTTACAGGGAAATGCGGCAATCCGGCCGGCGATTTCCTCAACAGCGCAGCGGGCAATCCAATCCTTTTTGTCGAATTTTTGGTATTCCGGGTCGGCGTCATTGACATGCGAAAAGGGCGTGCCGGCCCAGTTCCAGGTGTAATCGGTATCGCACCACACGCAGTGCAGGTTGCACAGGCTGGTGCGCACGAACACGGAAGGGCGGCCCATGTTTCGCCCTTCGCCCTGGATGGTGTAGAAAATTTCGGGCTCGCCGTGGAGTCGGGCAAGTTTGAGGAGCACGGGCGCTTACCGGTTTTCGTTGAAAAGAGCGAACTGATTGGCGGAAGGGTCGGCCGATGCCTCTTTTTCCGAAAGGCCGGCATCGGCTTCGGGGTCGTCGGGCAGTATGCGTTTGATGATGCGGAGCTGGTGGGTGTACCGCTTTTGTTCCTGGCTGAAGATGCCGAAGTGGTCAAACTTGTCGATGCGCACCTTCCCGTTGGCGTGGATCACGTGGCAGTCGGGCAATACAATGCCTACGTGGCCGATGTTTCCCCTTCCGTTGTCGAAAAAAGCGAGATCGCCGGCCTGGCACTGCTGGGTAAAATCTACCGCCCGGCCCTGGGTTACCTGTTGGTAGGCGTCGCGCAGGAGGCGCACACCGGCAATTTTGTACACCATCTGGGTCAGGCCCGAACAGTCGATGCCGAAGGGTGAGCGGCCACCCCACATGTAAGGCGCGTTCAGGTACCGGCGGGCCAGTTTGATGATCCAATCGCCGTTGGGCGCGATCTGACCCTGGCCAACGACCGAGCCGGAGAACTGGTACGATTGGTCGCCCAGTTGGCAGCGCAAACCATCAAACCGGGGGAGCACGGCGCCCATGGTCAGGGGGATGAAATGATCTGCCGCCATCAGCCCTTCCACCAGCGACAGGTTGACGGCCTGATGATCCTGATAGTCGTCGTATTCACTGGGCGTAAGCGGTTTGACTTGCTGATCGTGTATCCACCCGGTGTAACCGTCCCACGCGCATGCGATCAAAAGCCAGTGGCCGCGCGCGTCCTGCACTTCGGCCGTTTCGCCGAACAGGAGCTGGGAGGTCATCTCACTTTTGTGCGAGGGATCGGCCCGGAGTGGGGCGAGGCTGACCTGGCAGGCGACGAATTTCATAAGCAGTAAATGGCTGCTTCAAAGGTAATGAGATGCCTGCAACATTAGCAAGCGATGCGGGATATAGATTTTATAAAGCGGTGGTCCCGTTTTCAGAAATACCGGAAATCCATACCCGGCTGAATTTTCAGCAGCGACTCGTAGATGAGGCGGATGAGGTTGCTCACATCGTCCTTGTGCACCATTTCCACCGTAGTGTGCATGTAGCGCAGGGGCAGGGAGATGAGCGCCGAGGCGACTCCGCCGTTGGAATAGGCGAAGGCGTCGGTGTCGGTGCCGGTGTACCGGGAGGCGGCTTCGCGCTGGAAGGGGATGTTTTGTTTTTCAGCTGCGTCGATGATGAGATCGAGCAGGCGGTTGTGCACGGCTGGCGCATAGGTGACGGTGGGCCCCAGGCCGCAGCGCACGTCGCCGAATTTTTTCATGCTGATCATCGGCGTGTGGGTGTCGTGCGTCACGTCGGTTACGATAGCCAGGTGGGGGCGGATGGTTTCGGCGATCATCTGGGCGCCGTGCAGCCCCACTTCTTCCTGCACCGAGTTCACGACGTACAGCGTGAAGGGCAGGGTGATGCTGTTTTCGCGCAGCAACCGCGCCACCTGGGCCACGCTGAACCCGCCGATGCGGTTGTCGAGCGCGCGACCGATGTAGTAGCGCTCGTTGAGGATGGCGAATTCATCCTGGTAGGTCACCACACAACCCACGTGTACGCCCATGGAGAGTACTTCGTCGCGGTCTTTGGCGCCAATGTCAATGGTGATGTTGTCGAGCGCCGGGGTGATGTTCGAATCTTTATCGATTCGGGTGTGGATGGCCGGCCACCCGAAAACGCCTTCGATCACCCCGCCGTGGCGTTTGTGGATGAACACGCGCTTGGCAGGGGCGATCATGTGGTCGCTGCCGCCGTTCCGGATGACGTGAATAAAACCGTCGTCGGTGATGTAATTGACAAACCAGGAGATCTCGTCAGCGTGGCCTTCGATGACCACGCGGTAGTCCATGCCCGGATTGATAATGCCGTAAGCGGTGCCGTAGGTGTCGAGTTTCCAGTCGTCTATGTATGGCTTGAGGTATTCGAGCCAGATTTTCTGCCCGGGCGCTTCGAAGCCTGTCGGGCTGGCGTTATTGAGGTATCGGCGAAGGAAATCTTCAGCCGCGTCGTTCAAAACCTGCATTGGATTAAGCGGTTCGATATGAATGTAGTGTGATTTGGTTCAGGGTTTATCCGGCGGCATACAAAGCACCCCAACCGTCCGGATTTTCGCGCCAGCGGAGCAGGGTGTCGTAGTCGTTTTTTGATATATATCCCGTGTTCAGTGCTTCGTCCACCAGAACATCGTAGTGGCTAAGCGTGGCAAAGGTTACCTTTTTTTCGGAAAAAGCGCGCATGGCCTTGTCAAATCCGTACTGAAAAAGGGCGAGCACTCCGGTCACGGTTGCGCCGGCATCGCGCAGGGCATCCACCGCTGCCAGGCAGCTGCCTCCGGTGCTGATGAGGTCTTCGACCACCAAAACGCGCGCAACGGCTGGCAATTCGCCCTCTATGAGGTTGCGCCGGCCGTGGTCCTTGGCGCTGCTGCGTACATATACGAAGGGCAGGCGCAGGCGGTCGGCCAGCAAAACCCCGTGGGGGATGCCTGCGGTGGCTACACCCGCCACCACGTCGAAGGCCGGGAAAACCTCGGCGCGTTCAACCAGGGCCTGCACCAAAAAATCGCGCACCTTGGGGTGAGAAAGCGCTACCCGGTTGTCGCAGTAAATGGGTGATAACAGCCCCGACGCCCAGGTGAAGGGCGCCTGCGGACTGAGTTTGACGGCTTGGATGGCCAGGAGGTGCCTGGCCACTTTTGCCGATATCGGATCTTGCGTTGGGATCATGCGGGTCGTCGGAAACAAAAAGCGTAGACGGATGATAGAAAACTAGGGGCAAAGGTGCGGAGTTTTGCCGACAAATAGGCTTACATTTGTTGCTTTAAGTGCAACGAATGAAAGAAAGACACCATAAAAATACCCTACTTGCCGCATTTATCGCCCTAACCCTTTTCGCTTGCAGCGAACCATCCGAATTCAACCGGCGCCTGGAGGTGAACCCCGCAGCCTGGGCTTATGCCGATACGCTCGACTTCCGGTTCACCATCACCGATACCGCCGCCCGCTACAGCCTGTATTTTGATGTAACACACATCGATACCTTCGCCTGGCAAAATCTATACACGCGGCTGCACACCCGCTTTCCCGATGGCAAAAGGCTGAGTAAGCCGGTGGCCTTCGACCTGTTTAATACACGGGGTGAATCCAACGGCTCGTGCTCGGGTCGCCGTTGCACCGTGCAAACGGTACTGCAGGAGAACACTCGCTTCAACCAGCCCGGCGAATATGTGTTCACCGTTGAGCAGTTCATGCGCCGGGACTCGATTCCGGGCATTTTCGCCGTGGAATTTACCGTGCAAAAACGCACGCAATAGCCTACCTTTGTCTCCAACATTTTGTGTCAGACATGCCGAATTATCTCAATGAGCTGAACGACCGGCAGCGCGCCGCCGTTACCGCCCCCGATGGCCCCATGCTGGTGATCGCCGGCCCCGGATCGGGCAAAACACGGGTGCTCACCTACCGCATTGCCTGGCTCATCGAACAGGGGGTAGCCCCCTGGGAAATACTGACCCTCACGTTCACCAACAAGTCTGCGCGCGAAATGAAGGAGCGCATCGAACAAGTGGTGGGCGCTCGTGCCCAAAACGTGTGGGCTGGCACGTTTCACAGCATTTTCGCCCGCATCCTGCGCGCCGAAGCCGCCAAAATCGGGTACCCGTCCAGTTTTTCCGTGTACGACACCGACGACACCTCCAGCCTCCTGCGCTCCATCATCAAGGAGATGCAGCTCGACCCGAATGCCTACAACGCTTCCGCCATCCGGTCGCGCATATCGCTGGCGAAGAGCAACCTCGTGTCGCCGGTTGCCTACCGGGAAAATGCCGAAATGATGGAACAGGATCGCCAGAGCCGGCGACCCTACCTGGCCGACATCTACCAAAAATACACCGAGCGCTGCAAACGCGCTGGCGCCATGGACTTCGACGACCTGCTGTACCAGCTGTACCGGCTCCTGCGCGAAAACCCCGACGGAGTGGCCGAAAAGTACCAGCGCAAGTTTCGATACCTGCATGTCGACGAATTTCAGGACACCAACTTTCTTCAGTACGCCATTCTCCGTCGCCTGCTCAAATACGAGGGCAGCCCCGAAAATATTTTTGCGGTGGGC
Source organism: Saprospiraceae bacterium (assembly GCA_041736625.1). Classification (GTDB taxonomy): domain Bacteria; phylum Bacteroidota; class Bacteroidia; order Chitinophagales; family Saprospiraceae; genus M3007. The sequence continues at coordinate 43,472 of JBGSTG010000114.1, forward strand.
GACGATGCCCAGAGCATCTATGCCTTTCGCGGCGCCACCATCGACAACATACTCGATTTCGAAAAGGATTTTCCCAACCTGCGCACCTACAAACTCGAACAAAACTACCGCTCCACCCACCACATCGTGCAGGCGGCCAACGAGGTCATTTCCTACAACCGCCGCCAATTGCACAAAACCATCTGGACCGATAAAGAAGATCGCCACAAAATAAAGGTGTTGCGCTGCATGACCGACGACGAGGAGGCGCGCCGCGTGGTCGACCTCATCCTGGAGCAAAAACACCGCCACCACCTGCCCAACAGCGAATTCGCCATCCTGTACCGCACCAACGCCCAGAGTCGGAAGTTCGAAGAAAACCTGCGCCGGCTCAACCTGACCTACCGCGTGTTCGGCGGTCTCTCCTTTTACCAGCGCAAGGAGGTCAAGGATTTTGTCGCTTACCTGCGCCTGGCCGTCAACCCCAGCGACGAGGAAGCCCTCAAACGCGCCATCAACTACCCCGCGCGCGGCATCAGCCAGGCCACGGTGGACAAACTCGGCGAGCTCGCCTCCCGCCGCAACCTCACGCCCTGGGACGCCATGATGGACGCCGGCCTCGACGTGCCGGACCGCGCCCGCAAGGCGCTGGCGTCATTCCGCACCCTCGTAGAAGGCTGGATGCAGCGCGCCCACACGGGCAAGGCCGCCGATCTGGCGGGCGTCATTCTGCGGCAAAGCGGCCTGCAGGAACTGCTCAAGGGCGACACCAGCAACGAAGGGCTCGACCGCTGGAACAACGTACAGTCCGTCATAGACGCCATCGCCGAATTCACCGACCAGCAGACCGACGGCGAGGGCGATCACTCCCTCGCGGCCTATTTGCAAACGATCAGCCTGTTGACCGACGCCGATGAAAAAACGGCCGAAAGTGACTACGTCACCCTCATGAGCGTACACGCGGCCAAAGGGCTGGAATACAGAAGCGTGTTCGTCACCGGTTTGGAAGAAGACCTTTTCCCATCTTTCATGTCGCGGGAAGATCCCAACGGGCTGGACGAAGAGCGGCGTCTTTTTTACGTAGCCATCACCCGCGCCAAGGAGTTACTCACGGTCACTTATGCCCAAAACCGCTACCGGTACGGACAAATCAGGCAGGGCGCACCCTCCCGTTTTCTCGATGAGATCGGCGCCGAGCACATGGATGTCGGCGGCGGAATCGGCTCCGCACGCAATCAGGCCCCGGAAGCGGCGCCCCTGCAGCGGTCGGGCGTGAGTGGTCATTTCGCGGCGCCGCGCCGCATGGCGTCCGCCGCTCCGGTGGTCGACGCGACCGGGTTCAGCCCCGCAACGCCGGATGCCATCGTGCCCGGCGTCCGGGTGCGGCACCTGAAGTTTGGCGACGGCGCCGTGACCAGCGTGGAAGGCCCCAAAGACAACAAGGTGGCTTCCATCCGCTTCGATCAGGAGCCGGACAACGAGCGCAGGATCGTGCTCAAATATGCGAAACTGATGGTGTTGGACTGAGCCGGCGGCATTAAATTATGGTTAAGCCCGTCACAAATGCGTCAGGATGCGCCCGGTATTCGGAGCGGCCTCTGAACAGCGGCGTATCTTTGCGGTTTTAAAGCAGTGTTTTGGGAAAAGAATGGATTTAGCCGTATGATTGGCCGTTTATCTCGCGTCGTGTTGGTGGCGTGCGTCTTCCCGGGGCCGCAATATGCCTTCGCCCAGGATACCCTTCAAACCCTGAAGGAGGTCACTATTGAAGCCGATGCCGACGCATTTGGCGCTTCGCGCATGCGCAACGTGGAGAATTTTGGCATCTATGCCGGCAAAAAAACGGAGGTCGTCGAACTGGATAAGATCACCGCCAACGCCTCCACCAACAACCCCCGGCAGGTGTTCGGCCGGGTGACCGGACTGAACATCTGGGAGAGCGACGGCGCCGGCCTGCAACTCGGGATCGGTGGCCGCGGCCTCAACCCCAACCGGACCGCCAACTTCAACACCCGCCAGAACGGGTACGACATCAGCGCCGACGCGCTGGGCTACCCCGAAAGCTACTACACGCCACCCACCGAGGCGCTTGACCGCATTGAGATCGTGCGTGGTGCGGCATCGCTGCAGTACGGCACCCAGTTTGGCGGACTGCTCAATTTCCGGTTCAAGCAGCCCTCCGACGCGAAAAAATTCGGAGTCACCTCCCGCCAGACCGTCGGCTCGTGGGGGTACTTCGGCTCGTTCAACAGCGTGGGCGGCCATTTGAAAAAACAAAACCTCAGCTATTACGCCTGTTTCCAGTACAAGCGCGGCGACGGCTGGAGGCCCAATTCGGGCTTCGATTACCGCTTTGCCTACGCCGATGTGCACTGGCACGCCACCCGGAAGATGATGATCGAACTGGAGCTCACCCGCATGGATTACGATGCCCAGCAACCCGGCGGCCTCACCGATAAAATGTTTGAGACAGACGCCCGCCAGTCGGTGCGCGAGCGCAACTGGTTCCGCGTCAACTGGAACCTGGCGGCTGTGCAGTTCAACTACGATTTTTCGGACCACACCCGGCTCAATGTGCGCACGTTCGGGCTGCTCGCCCAGCGCCAGTCCCTCGGCAACCTCGAACGCATCAACGTGGTGGACTTCGGGGGCCCGCGCACCATGATCGACGGCCAGTTTCGCAACATCGGCCAGGAGGCTCGCGTCGTGCACCAGTACAACCGCAAAGGCCTGCCCCAGACCCTTCTGGTGGGCTACCGCCTGTACCGGGGCGACACCGGCTCGCGCCAGGGCGACGCCTCCGACGGCTCGGGGCCCGACTTCGCCTTTCTCCACCCGGACGACCTGGAAAATTCGGATTACGACTACCCGAGCAACAACCAGGCCCTTTTTGCCGAACATTTGTTCCAGTTGTCGCCCCAATGGAGCCTCACGCCGGGGGTGCGGCTCGAACGCATCGTCACCGAAGCCGAAGGCTATTACAAACAACGCGTAACCGACGCCGCAGGCAATGTGATCGTGGAAAACCGCATCGAAGAGCGCACCCGCCGCGACCGCGCCTTCCTCATCGGCGGCATCGGCGCCGCCTGGAAGCCGGCTTCCGGCATGGAGTGGTACGCCAACGTCTCGCAGAATTATCGCGCCATCAACTTCAGCGACCTGCGCATCGACAATCCGAACATTGTGGTGGACACCAACATCCGGGATGAACGCGGCTTCTCGGCCGATTTGGGACTGAAACTAAACAAAAACGGCCTTTTTGTGGCGGAAGTCACGGCGTTTTACATCGCCTACAACGGCCGAATCGGCCAGGTGCTCCGCGCGGACCGCCCGCCGTTGTACAACGACTACCGTTTTCGCAGCAACATCGCCGACGCGCGCAACATTGGCCTCGAGGCGTTTGCCGAAACGGACGTGTTGCGCGTCCTGTTCGGCGCCGGCCGGTCGCCCTGGCGCTGGACCTTATTCGTGAATGCCGCCGTGGTGGACGCCCGGTACGTACGCACAGACGACACGTCTATCGACGGCAAATTCGTAGAAATGGCGCCGCCCCTGCTGCTGCGCGGCGGCACGTCTGTGGAGCGCGGCCCCTGGCGCGCTTCTTTCCAGTATGCCTACACCGCTAAACATTACTCCGACGCCAGCAACGCCGAACGCACCTCCTCGGCGGTCGAAGGCATCATTCCAGCCTACGGCGTGGCCGATCTCTCCATGCGCTGGCGCCATAAATGGCTCATCGCCGAGGCCAGCTGCAACAACCTGCTCGACGCCCGCTATTTCACGCGCCGGGCCGACAGCTATCCCGGACCGGGCATTATTCCAGCGGATGGACGGGGCGTTTTTTTGACGTTAGGGGTGGAATTTTGAGCTTAAAATACTCCTAGGACGAGTTTTGGCGCGACCGGGTTAATCAAAACTTAATACTGCCTCCTGAAACCTGATTTTAGGCGCTGCCGTTGTCGCACCGGCAGCGCCCAAACCGTCGGCCAACAAATTAATTACGCGCTTTCAGCATGTGTTAGCCGATCCTGTTTAGGATATTAAAAGCCTGATTTATGCAAAAAAGTGTCCAAAATGGTGGTGGACAGTTCCGATATATTTGGACATTGTTTCACCAAAAACTGTTTTACAGATGAAAAAGTTGTTTAGTTTCTTACCCCCCCCCCCCCACATGTAAATTTTTGTTAATTCATTTTGTGATTGCGGTCATGCTCTGCTGCGGCCATCCGCCTGTTGCGATTCACGCCCAATGCCCGAGCAGCCCCGAACTTACGTGTAGCATTAATGTATTAACTACAAGTTACCCACCAAATCACTTAATAATCAATGGAAAAGCTTAGAAGATACAAAACAAAACAGGAGTTTGCCACAGAGTTAGGTCTCTCTCGATCCACATTT
>JBGSTG010000011.1:0-8539 GCA_041736625.1 Saprospiraceae bacterium
CGGGGTTGGTGTTCACCACCAGATTGGCGGAGGCCGTGCCCGTGCAGCCGTTGGCGTCGGTCACGGTAGCAGAATACGATCCGGGCGCAGAGACGCTGATGGATGGCGTATTTGCCCCTGTCGACCAGACAATACCGTTGAAAGTTCCGGAGACCGACAGGGTCGCGCTGTTGCCCGCGCAAACGGCTGCCGGCCCACTGATTTGTGGGCTGGGCAGCGGTTGGGCGGTCAGTTTTGTGTTGGCGGTAGCGGTGCAGCCCTGCGCGTCGGTGACGGTGACCGTCACCGGGCCACCGGCGCCAACGCTCACCGATGGCGTGTTGCCCCCTGTGCTCCAAGCGTAATCGGCGAACCCGGGGGTGGCGTTCAGCGTGGTGGAAGCGCCGGCACAAAAAACGGTATTTCCTGAAATCAGCACGGTGGGCAATGCCGGAACGGTCACTGCGATGCTGTCGGTACCCGTGCAGCCGTTTGCATCGGTCACCGTCACCGTGTAAGCGCCCGAACTGGTCGCGCTGATGGCCTGCGTGTTCTGCCCGCTGCTCCAGGTGTAGGTGGCGAAGCCTGTGCCCGCGTCGATGGCAATTTGTCCATCGCAATCATAGGGCTGGGCGGTAATTTGTGGATCAAGCTGGCTGGCGACCGTCACCGTGGCGTTGCCCGTGTTGGTGCAGCCGTTGGCGTCGGTCACGGTCACGGTGTAGGTGCCCGCTGCGTTTACAACGATGGCCGGAGTGCTTTCGGCAGTCGACCACAGGTAGGCGCTCAGGCCCGCCGGCGCGCTCAGGGTGCCGCTGCTGTTAACGCAAATGATGGCAGGGCCGGAGACGGCCGCGCCGGGAAGCGGGTTGACGGCCAGCGAGAAGTTGCCGGTGGCCGTACAGCCGAAGTTGTCGGTGGCCGTCACGGTGTAGGTGCCCGCTGCACCGACCGTGATGGAGGCGCCCACCTGGCCGTTCGACCAGGCGTAGCTGCCGAAGCCCGGCGTAGCATCCAGCACGGTGGTGGTGTTCGGGCAGATGGCCGGCGCGCCGGAGACCGATACCGCCGGGTTGGCGGGAATGGTCACGCTGATCAGGTCGGTACCCGAGCATCCGGTGCCGTCGGTTACGGTCACGGTGTAATCGCCGGCGACCGAGACCGCTATTGTCTGGGTGTTTTGGCCGCCCGACCAGTCGTAGGTGGCGAAGCCGGCGCCGGCGTCAAGGGTGATCTGTCCGTTGCAGGTGTAGGGCTGCGCGGTAATCACCGGCGAAAGGGTGGCGCTCAGGGTCAGCGACTGGTCGTCGGTGCCCACGCAACCGTTGGTGTCGGTTACGGTCACCGAATAGGTTCCGGGTGTACTTACGGTGATGCTGGGACCGTTTTGGCCGTTCGACCAGCTGTAGTTGTTGAAGGCGCCCGTTACCGTGAACACAGCCGATCCGCCGGCGCAGATGCTCGTGGGGCCGGTGATGACCGGCGCGGGGTTGTTCACCGCCTGCACGGAGAAAACGTCGGTGGCGGTGCAACCAAAACCGTCTGTGGCCGTGACGCCGTAGTTGCCCGTTTGGTCAACGGTAATGGACGTCGTTGTTTCGCCGGTCGACCATACGTAGGCGTTTAGCCCGGCAGAGGCGGTGAGCAGGCTGCCCGCGCCCTGGCAGAACGTGGGCGATCCGGAGATGTCGACCACCGGGTCAACGGGGATATCCACTGTGAAAATGTCCGTACCGGTGCAGCCGTTGGCGCCGGTGACCGTCACGGCGTAGTCGTCGCTGGCGGTGGTGAGTATGGTCGGCGTGTTCTGGCCGGTCGACCAGGCGTACACGCTGAAACCGCTGCCGGCGTTCAGGGTTATCTGGCCGTCGCAGGCGTACGGATTGGCCTGAATGGCGGGTTGGGGAGCGGGCAGCAGGGCGAGCGTAGCGTCGTCCGTTCCGGTGCAGCCGTTCAGGTCGGTCACGGTTACGGTGTATGTGCCGGCGGCGGAAACGGTGATGGCGGGTGTGGTTTCGCCGGTCGACCAGACGTAACTGCCGAAGCCTGTTTGCGCGGCGTAGACGGCTGTTTGGCCCTGACAAACACTGGCGGGTCCGACAACAACGGGCGCCGGTGCGGGGAATTCGGTGACGGGGTAATCGTCGGTGGCCGTACAGCCAAAACCGTCGGTGGCGGTGACCGAGTAGGTGCCGCCGATGTTCACCGTGATGCCCTGACTGGTTTGGCCCGTAGACCACACGTAGCTGTTGAAGCCCGGAGTCGCCTGGATGTCGCCGCCGCTGCCCTCGCAAAACTGGTTGTCGCCGGTGATGGCCACCACGGGTGCAGCCGGGATGTCGGCGAAGAACACGTCGGTGCCTGTGCAGCCGTTGGCGCCGGTGACCGTCACCAGGTAGTTACCGGAGGTGTTCACGGTGACGGGATTGCTGTTTTGGCCGGTCGACCAGGCATAGCTGCTGAAGCCAGCGCCGGCATTGAGCGTCAGCACGCCGTTGCACAGGTAAGGAGCGGCCGCGATGGCGGGTTGGGGCGCCGGCAACTCGTCCAACGATTCCGTGTCTGTGCCCGTGCAGCCGTTGTTGTCGGTCACGGTGACCGTGTAACTGCCGGGGGCGTTGACCGATATGCTGGAGCCGTTTTGGCCCGACGACCAGGCGTAGCTGGAAAAACTGCCGGGCACGGTCAGGGTGGCGGAGCCGAACTCGCAGAAACTACCCGGGCCGTCGATCGTGGGCACAGGCGCGGGCAACTGGTTTACGGTGAAGTCATCGGTGTCGGTGCAGCCGAGTGCGTCGGTTGCGGTGACGGAGTAGGTGCCGGGTGTCTGCACGGTGATGTCCTGGCTGCTCTGGCCATTGGACCACACATAGCTGTTAAAGCCCGGAGTGGCGAACAGGGAGGCGTTCCCGTTCTCACAGAACTGGTCGTCGCCGGTGATGCTCACCTCCGGAATAGCCGGCACGTTGGCAAAAAAGGAGGTAAAATTGGTGCAGCCGTTGGCGTCCGTGACCGTGACGAGGTAGTCGCCGCTGGTGGTGACGGTGATGGGGTTGCCGGTCTGGCCGTCGGACCACGTGTAGCCGGCAAACCCGCTGCCGGCGTTGAGCTCCAGTTGTCCGTTGCACAGGTAGGGCGCAGCGGTGATCTGCGGATTGGGCGCCGGGTTGACGCCCAGGGTGAACGAGCCGGTATTGGTGCAGCCGTTGCCGGAAGTGACGGTTACCGAGTAGACGCCCGGGGCGCTGGTGTTGATGGACGGTCCGGTGTCGCCCGTAGACCACAGGTAGGTCGAAAAATTGCCGCTGACCGCCAGGTTGGCGTTTTCATTGGAGCAAATGAGCGCGGGGCCGGTGATGACCGGCGCCGGGTTGGGCAGTTCGACGACGCCGATAGAGGCCTCGCCCGTGCAGCCCGCAGCGCCGGAAACCGTGACGCCGTAGGTGCCTGGTGTGGTTACCGTGATGCTCTCCCCGGTCTGGCCGTTCGACCAGGTGTACGTGCCCAGTCCGGAGGGGGCGGCGGTGAGCGTGGCAGAGGCGCCTTCGCAAAACTGGTTGTCGCCGGAAACAGAGACGTTGAGCGAGGTTTCAAAAAAGACGGTCGCACCCACGTCGTCCGTGCATCCGTTGGCATCGGTGACGGTGAGGGTGTACGTTCCCGAAGTAGAAAAGGTGATGGACGGCGTGGATTCGCCGGTCGACCAGGCGTATGTGGAAAAGCCCGATGCACCGGTTAGCGTGACCTGTCCGCCACAGGCGGTGGAGCCGGTAAGGGAGATGGAGGCTTCCGGGGCGGGGTTTATCTGAAAGTCAACTACGTCGGTGCCCGTGCAGCCGGCAGCATTGGAGACCGTGACCGAGTAGGCGCCCGGGGTGTTGACGGTAATGCTTGGGGTTGTCTCTCCGGTGCTCCAGTTGTAGTCGATAAATGGCCCGCCGTTGACGGTGAGCACGCCGCTTTGGCCCGCGCAAACCCCGGCGGGTCCGTTGATGTCCGGCACAGGCGCCGCCACGACGTTGATGCTCACCGAGGAAAGACCCGGGCAGGCCTGAGCGTTCAATTGTTGGCTGGACAAAGTCAGCGCAAGCGCCGAAAGGGAAATCAAACGGAAAAGTAATACTTTTTTCATGGCACGTTGGGTTGCAATGGACTAATTTACAATTACGGTGTAATATCGCAATAAACCTTTGATTGTGAGCAATGGTTCAACCAAAAAAATTCGTTTTGTAAAATTTGAACAAAAATAAACGACGAGTTTGGCCGCATCATCAACCATGCCGTGTATCCATCGGTGCAGCGACCCTCGAATTCCCTGATCCGCCTTACTTTTGCCGTATGACCAACAAATCCATCGCCAACGCATTCGATGAGCTCGCCAACCTCATGGAATTACACGAAGAGGACGGCTTCCGCATACGCTCCTACCAAAACGCCTATCTGGCGCTGCGCAAGCTGGATCGGCCGCTGGCCGACATGAGTGACGCGGAGATCAAAAGCATCAAGGGTATCGGTCCAGCGATCGCCGGCAAAATACGCGAGTTGCTCAACGGGGGCGTCATGGAAACCCTGGAGCGCTACCGTCAAAAAACGCCGCCCGGCGTGGTTGAAATGCTCGAAGTGAACGGCTTCGGACCCAAAAAGGTGCGCACCGTGTGGCAGGACATGGGTATAGAAACCATCGGTGAGTTGTGGTACGCCTGCAACGAAAACCGGCTGGTGGCGTACAAAGGCTTCGGCCTCAAAACCCAGGAGGACCTGCGCCAAAAACTCGAATACTTCCTCAAAAGCCGCGACCAGCTGCACATGGACGCCGCCGAGGAGGAGGCCGATTTCCTCTGCGCCTGGCTCACCGGCAAGCTGCCCGGCGCCTTTGTGGCGCCCGTGGGCGAGGTGCGGCGACGTTGCCCGGTGGTGCGCACCATCGAGGTGTTGGTGGGCTACAACGGCGAGCTGACGACCGCATTCGACGGCGAGGTGCTCCGCCTCGACAAGGAGGAGCCCGGCGGCCGCTACCACGTGCGCATGGAAAACCAGACTCCGGCGCTCATTCACCGCTGCCTGGCCGAAGAATTTGGCTCCAAACTGTTTCAACACACCGGCCCGGCGGCGTTTGTGCAGGGGTTTGCCGACATGTTCCCGGGCCGGTCGTTCAAAAGCCTGCGCACCGAACAGGAGGTGTTCGAAAAGGCCGGACTACCCTACGTGGCGCCCGAGCTGCGCGAGTCGGCCGATGTGCTCGAGCAGGCCCGCGCCGGCGCCCTGCCCGAACTGATCACCGAAGCCGACCTTATCGGCGTGCTGCACGTGCACACCACGTACAGCGACGGCCTGCACACCCTGCGCGAGATGTGCGAGACCGCCCGCGACATGGGCTATGCCTATATCGGCATCACCGACCACAGCCAGAGTGCCTTCTACGCCAACGGCCTCAAGCCCGAACGCGTGCTTGAACAAATGGCCGAAATTGACGCGCTGAACGTCGAAATGGCGCCATTCCGCGTCTTCAAAGGCATTGAAAGCGACATCCTGAACGACGGTCGCCTGGACTACGACGACGACCTGCTCGCCCGCTTCGACTTCGTGATCGCCTCCGTGCACAGCAACCTGCGCATGGACAAGGCCAAAGCCACCGAGCGCATCCTGCGCGCCATAGAAAACCCGCACACCACCATCCTCGGCCACCCCACCGGCCGCCTCCTGCTCAGCCGCGAAGGGTATCCGCTGGACTGGGACGCCGTCATGGATGCCTGCGCGCGCCACGGCGTAGCCATCGAGCTCAACGCCAATCCCTACAGGCTCGACCTCGACTACACGCGCATCCCCGAAGCCCGCCGCCGCGGCATCCGCATCGCCATCAACCCCGACGCGCACAGCACCGATGGCCTGCGCGACGTGCGCTACGGCGTGCTGGTGGCGCGCAAGGCGGGGCTGACGCGGGAGGGGTGCCTGAATGCGTTGGGGGCGGAGATGGTGTTTGGAGGCGGGTGAATTGAAATGGCGCTTTCCTTTTTCTGATTGGTGGTTGGTGGAATGTTCAATTACGTGTATATTTGCTTTCTGAATGCGTGCTGTGTTGGGGAGGAAAGTTGCTTGTAAACGAGGCCGGGTGAGACTTTGGTTTGCCTGCATTGGCTATTTTCCCGCACCTGAAGGATAAGTAAAACACGAAGTGCGGGATAAGTGGTAAAATTGGGGGTAATGACGAAGTTCGTGTTTTGGTTATCCGTTGGGTGCGGGAAAGCGGTAGTTCGCCACGACTAAAACAAAAAATATCAAAAACATGAGATAATTTAGCTGCATGGATGTTTTAACAAAAGAGCAGCGCCGGAAAAACATGCAAGCGATCAAAAGTAAGGATACCAAGATTGAGGTCATCCTTGCAAAGGCGTTATGGAGTAGAGGCTTTAGATATACTAAAAACAACAATAAAGTATTTGGACGGCCTGACATTGTATTTTCTAAGTATAAAATCGCCATTTTTTGCGATAGCGAGTACTTTCACGGAAAAGATTGGGAGATAGCAAAAAACAGGATAAAAAGCAATCAGGAGTTTTGGCATAAGAAGATAGAAGGTAATATAAGGCGCGATAATGAGGTAAACGAGCAACTTAGACAGGAAGGTTGGATCGTTCTTCGATTTTGGGGCGATGAAATCAAAAAAAATACCGAACTTTGTGTTTTAAAAATCAACAAAGTTATTATGGAGCAACAGTCCGTTAAATACTCTGACCTTCGGAAAAAATTAAAGATCGGAGAGGGTAAAACCAAATTTAATGCTGAATTAGCAAATGTGACCCATTATCTGCAAAATAAAGATAATGGTGTGTCATATCATTTCAAGCCCTACGCACTTGAGTATATCGAGCAACTTCGTTTGGTGGCGGAAGACCATAATATACAGTATGAGTTGCCAATCGACTGGGACGTACCCTTTCCACCTGTAAAAGATCCTAAGTTTAAGTTTATTGACCTTTTTGCAGGGATTGGAGGTTTTCGCCTAGCATTTCAAAATCTTGGTGGGAAGTGCGTATTCACATCAGAATGGAATCCGTTTTCACAAAAGACATACGAAGCAAATTTTGGGGAGGTTCCGTTCGGAGACATCACTCAAATATACGAAAATAACATACCGAATCACGATATTTTACTGGCAGGTTTTCCGTGTCAGCCTTTTTCTATTGCAGGGGTAAGTAAGAAAAAGAGTTTAGGCCGTGAACATGGTTTTAAAGATGAAGCACAGGGGACTTTATTTTTTGATATTGTAAGAATATTAGAATCAAAAAGGCCAAAGGCTTTCATGCTGGAAAATGTCAAAAACCTTGTATCGCACGATAAAGGTAATACATTTAGAGTTATAAGAGGCGCTTTAGAAGAGATTGGATATTCAATTCATTATCACGTACTTGATGGAAAACATTATGTGCCGCAACATAGAGAAAGGATTATAGTCGTTGGCTTTAATAAAGAGGTATTTGGCGGGAAAGAACAGTTCAAATTCCCTGAGAAGCCCAATACAGAACAGAAGATAAAGTATATTTTAGAACAGGACGTACCGGATAAATATACACTGACTGACAAACTTTGGGGGTATCTACAAAACTATGCTGCCAAGCACAAAGAAAAAGGCAATGGATTTGGCTTTGGATTGGCTGATTTTGAAGGAGTTACGCGCACAATAAGCGCACGATACTACAAGGACGGCTCAGAGATTTTGATACCCCAGGAAGGCAAGAACCCTCGACGACTGACACCAAGAGAGTGCGCACGATTACAGGGCTACCCGGACAATTTTAAGATACCTGTTTCAGACAATCAGGCATATAGACAGTTTGGAAATTCCGTAGTTATGCCATTGATTCAGGCAGTAGGACAAAATATCGTAAAGGTTATAACAGATCAAGAATGAATCTGAGCAATCTAAAGCGACTATTTGCGGATTATGGATGCAATAAACTGTATATCAAAACTTTATCGGCCAATGACAATTCAAAAAATCAAGTCTATTTTGGTGGCAGTTTCGAGATTTTGAACATCCTGCCGATAACGGAGATCAGAAATGAATCTGCCGGAGATTGGAATCGTGAGCGGTTCAAGGCTTCGATTGATTTTGCCTGGTTATCTGATGACGGCGGACTTTTTCCGGCACCAAAATCACAGTTGGTTCTGTATCCAAAATATCCAGAGGTCCGGTTTTCCGGTTTTTTGGCTGGTTGCGAGCGACCACCGTCTGACCTGATGACGCAAAGACTACCCGGAAGACTTTTGTTTTTTGCAATTGCCAAGACAGGTCAGGTTCTTGGATATGTTGCAGGCCCTGATTCTGATATTGCGCGTGAGTTTGAGGTGCTGAATCTAACAACTGAACATGGCGTTTTCAGTATTATTGAGTTGCCTGCTATTGCTAACAATAAGAATGTACTACTATCTGAATTATGCAGGATTTCCCGATTGGGCTGGATTCAATCCAAGCGTTTGGATGCAAGCGGCTATATTTTGCCTTGTGATGCTCCGAATTGTGGTGGTTACACGCTAGAAGCGGAGTTGGGGATTACGCCAA
>JBGSTG010000038.1:0-53277 GCA_041736625.1 Saprospiraceae bacterium
ATGAACTTTCTGAAGACAAGAGAGGCGTGTTGGAGATATTTTCATACAAACAAAATGTTGAAAATGATCTCCAATTAAAACTCGACTTCAATTAACAATTCACTAATTCTTGTCAACCTATTTTAGGAACACACAATTCGACATTCGACACTCGAAATTCGCCATTCCGCAGTATCTTCGCTTGGTAAACACATTGCGCATGCCAAAAAAGCTTCCACTCGGGCTACAGGATTTCCGCGGCATCATCGAAGGCGGATACAAGTACATCGACAAAACGCGGTACCTGTACCAAATGGCGTCGAGTGGCAAGTACTACTTCCTCTCCCGCCCGCGGCGTTTCGGCAAATCCATCACCATCGCCACCCTGCACGAGCTGTTCAGCGGGAGCCGGGAGTTGTTCGATGGGTTGTGGATACAGGACAAGTGGGACTGGAGCCGCAAACACCCGGTGCTGCGCCTTTCTTTTACCGCCATTTCCTTTCAAAGCCTGGGCCTGCGCCCGGCCATCGAGCAAGAGTTCCGGTTAATGGCCTCCCGGCAAGGCTTCTCGCTGGAAACGCAGGGCGTCGGCGCACAGTTTCGCGAGCTCATCTACCGGATGTCCGCCGCCGGCAAGGTGGTGGTACTGGTGGATGAGTACGACGCGCCCATCATCCACCACCTCGGTACCGACGTTGAAAAGGCCAAAGAAAACCGCGAGGTGCTGCGCGAAATGTACACGGTGCTGAAAGACAGCGACCCGGTGGTGGAATTCGTCTTCCTCACCGGCGTGAGCAAGTTCAGCAAAACGGGCATCTTTTCGGGTTTGAACAACCTCACCGACCTGACCATGCACCCCGAGTACGCCACCATGCTGGGGTACACGCAGGCGGAATTGGAGTCGAATTTCAGCGAAGAAATCGGTGCGACCGCCGGGGCCATGCAATTGTCGCGGGAGGCGCTGCTGGAACAGATGCGAACGTGGTACAACGGCTACCGGTTCCATTATCTGTCCGAAAAAGTGTACAATCCGGTATCTGTAAACCTGTTTTTCGACCGCAAGGAGTTCGAGAACTTCTGGTTCGCCACCGGCACGCCCACATTTCTCATTAATTTATTGAAAAAAGAAGGCATTTACGAGCTCCGTTTCCCGCCCATCAATCCCGGTGGATTTGAAACCTTTGAGCTGGATCGCCTGAAAATCGAGGCCATATTGTTCCAGACGGGCTACCTGACCATACAGCACCGCGACGCCGACGGGCTGATCCAGCTCGACTACCCCAACAAGGAGGTGCGCGACGCCATGCTCGAACACCTCATCGAGGGTTTCACCGGGGTGCATGTGGAGCGCTCGGCCTCGCTGGCGATCCGCCTGCGCAACGCATTCATCGCCAATGACCTGGAACAGGTGATCCGCATCCTGCAGTCGGTATTTGCCGACATCCCCTACGCTTTGTACGAAAAACACCCTGAAAAATTCTTCCATGCGGCCATCCACCTGCTGTTCACCTACATGGGCATCCGCATCCGCAGTGAGGTGTGTACGTCTGACGGGCGGGTGGACAGCCTCGTGGAAACACCCACACACGTTTACATCCTGGAGTACAAATTAGACCAAAGCCCGGCCGCAGCGCTGGAGCAGATCAAACAAAAGAAATACTACCGCAGCGCCTGGGCCGCCGGCAAGCCGGTGGTGGGCGTGGGGGTGAATTTTTCGAGCGAAACGAAGAATATTGAGGGCTGGGTGGCGGAAAAGGTAGGGGATGCGGAATAAGCGGAATGCGGAATTTGCCCTGTATTTGGTTGAAGGTGTTTGTTTTGGACAGGATTTTTTTAGACGGGACAATACGGCAGGAGGATGTCTTATAAGTCGAAAATACCGGTATTCCGCCAATCAAAATTTTGGAAGACCAAGTTAACCGATAGAATGGCCTCAAGCCCGATGTCGTCAAATGACCGAAAGTGCGATGTATCTAAGCTGTTTACAACGAAACGAGATTTTTTTGCCGCGAATTAGCGCGAATTCGCGCTAATTCGCGGCAAAAAATTAAAATAAATGGCGGCAAGACCGCCCAAAACGGCAAGGCAATCTTTGGATGCAAATTTGACGACCGTGGGCATTAAGCCATCCAGTCAATATCGACTGGCTCAATATTTTATTTGGAGGCGCATGTAGACATAGGACTTATGAGACACCCTCCTGCATCACGGCTTAAACCATCGGCAAAGCGCAGCCCATCACCCGGTTGACCGAGGGCCCCGGCTTTCCCCTCCCCTTTTTATAAAACGATTTGTCACCCTGAGCCCGCAGGGCGAAGGGCCTCATGTTAAACGAAATGCGGAATAAACATGCTCCGGGCCAGCGGTTTGCCGGCTTTTTTGATATGGCCCACCGGGTAACCAAGAGCAACTTTATTCCGCATTCCGCACTCCGCATTCCGCATTCGACATTATCTTCGCTCCTAAAATAGCCATATGCCGGAACCCATCCCACAATCCGAACTCCTCCAAAAGGTGCTGCCGCTGCTCGACCGGTACGGTCGGCCCTACCGAAAAACGGGCATGGTCAAAGCCCGCGTGGCCATCCTCGAGGAACGCGTCGAAACGCACACCGCCGACGGGCTGGAGACCGTCAATATCGCCGATCCGGGCGATTACATCGTGACCAACCCCACCAAAGCCGGCGAATCGTACGTGCTCTCTTCCGAAACTTTCCAGGAAAAATACGAACCCGCCGGCGATGGGCAGTTTCGCCCCACCGGCGCCATACGCGCACTCGAACTCACGGCCGAAGTGCTCGCTGCCCTGGGCCTGCCCGATGAGTTTCACTTCATAGCCCCCTGGGCAGACCCCATGGTCGCCAAAGCCGGTGATTTTCTGGCCTGCCCCGACGGTAAAGAAGAGGTGTACCGAATCGCCCGCCAGGAATTTGCTGAAACCTATGTGCCCGCCTGAACATTAAAAACACCAACCACCAACCACCGACAGCCAACCACCGACAGCCGACTACCGACTACCGACTACCGAAAGCCTAAAGCCTAAATCCATGCAACCTGAAGACTACCTACAATCCCGCATCGACGACCAGATCACCTGGTACAATGCCAAAAGTGCGCACAACAAGCGCTGGTACTACACTTGCCAAATCATCGTGCTCATCGCCGGCGCGCTCATACCGCTGCTGACGGGCTACATGGACGATGTGGCGTGGCTCCAATACATCACCGGAACCCTGGGTGGGGTGATCGTGGTTTTTCAGGGGCTGATGTCGCTCAAAAAATACAAAGACAACTGGCTCACCTACCGTACCACGGCCGAAACGCTGCAACGGGAAAAATTGATGTACCAGACGGGTGCGGATCCCTACGATACCGCCGGGGAGCCGTTCAAACTGTTTGTGCGCAATGCGGAGTCCATCATGGCATCGGAAAACCAGGGATGGAAGGGGTTGCGGGAAAAGGAGAAGGGGGAGGAGTGAGGGGGGGGATTGGTTCAAAGCAAGAATGAAGTCCTGGAAATCAGGATTAAAAATATTCTTCATTGCGAAAATGATCCATGGGAGCAGTATTTGTTGTGATGTACAAAGATAGACTTATTCTGGCAGGTAAATCCAATCCTCTGGTTTTAATCCAGCGCCGGCCGAAGGCAGGGCAACTCCTTCCAGGAAGCCAGTCGGCAAATCTCCTTTTGGGCCTTTTTCCCAAGGAAGCAAAGGTGGATAACGTCATCTACGTGCCCGTCGAACAGATGCTGCGCCCGGTGAAGGCTGCCGAATTCCGGTACAATGCCGATGCTATCCTGTCCGAGCAGCCGTTTCCGGATTTTTTCTGGTTCGTCAATGGCCACGGTGAGTTGGTTGTCCATCAGGCCGAGATAAATTTTCAGCGTTTCCGCTATCCGGGCAATTGAATTGCCCTGAAGGCTGATCTCGTACTGATTGTCCTGTCCGAAGCGGTCCTTGGAAACGTACAAAGAGATATGGGTGGTGTTTCCGCCGCGCAATATTTCCCAGGGATGCCCTCCCGGCCGCTTTTTCGGATGCTTACCTTCCATCCAGTCCCTGAATTCGGTGACCGAGTCCTGTTCGATTTCAGTTAGCCCTTCGTGCCGTCCGTCGGCAAATAATTGGTAGAGTTCGATGCCGGATAGTTGTTTTGTTTGCTCATCTAAATCCAAATGGCTGTTCAGGTATGCCACTTTGCAATACTCGAAATACCTCGCTGCGGTAAGGTCTTTAACCCGCCCGTCCTGGAAAGAGTTTATCTTCCCGTTTTCGACCATGGATACAAATTTGCGCAAGTTTTCTTCGCCAAGTTCCTGGTCAATTCGTCGGATGCCCCCACCATAGTGCCGCACCAATTTGCTGTGGATCACGCCTTGGCGGTACTTGTATGGAAATTTCATGACCAATTGACGGTATTCGTTGACCCAGTCTTTTTCCACCCGGTCTAAATACTGCAATGCCAGGGAAAATAGTGTTGGCCACGTTGTTTCACCTGAGTTGGGGGCGGCATGGTGCAAATTTTTGGCCATTTCGCCATGCTTGTTAACCTCAATGGAGGCGGGCTTGCCAATGTGTTCGGCTATATAATAAATACCCGCGTAATACGAAACGACTACGTAAAACCACTTGCGCTTGCCGTTGCTGAAAACAAGCTCCCAGCGGGGATTCCCGTCAAAATCGTACTCGAAGGATGACAGTCTTTGGATGAAAGTTTTTGTTATGTTGTGCATTTTTTACCTCACTCTTTACCGTTCCAACGCCAGCACCAGCGGCATATTCGCCGGCGCCACCAAGCGATCCAGGGCCGTCACCGGCTCTCCGGTGATCACATTGGTCGCCCGCGTGAAACCCATCATGCGCTCGGCGAAGCGGGCGGTTTCCAGCATCCGGGGCTCGTTGGCGGTGTTGAGCACGATCATCACGGTGGACTGCTCATCGTACCGGAAGTACACGTACACGCCGTCGTAGGGCACAAACTGCATGAGCTTGCCGGTTTGCAGGGCTGGGGTGCGGTTGCGGTAGCGTATGAGCGTGCGGGTGAAGTTGAACGCCTCGTTTTCGCGTTCGGTACGGCCCGCGGGCAGGAATTTGTTCACCGGGTCGCCGGGCCAGCCGCCGGGGAAGTCCTTGCGGATGTTGCCGTGCGAGGGGGAGGCGAGTCCGGTGCCCAGGATTTCGGTGGCGTAGTAGATCTGCGGGATGCCGCGCGTGGTGAGCAGGAAGGCCATGCCGGTTTTGTACTTACCCAGGTCTTCTTTTACAATGCTGAAAAACCGGTCGGTGTCGTGGTTGTCCAGCATGGTGAGGTTGCGGTAGGGGTCTTTGTAAAAATAATCCTTGGCCAGCGTGTAATACAGGCGGCCCACCCCTTCGGTCCAGCCCTGGGGCTTGGTGAGGGCCTCCTGAATGGCGAACATAACCTGGAAGTCGATCACCCCCGGCAGGTTGGCGTCGAAGCCGGCACGGGCCATGGGCTGGTCGTCGGCGAAGAAGCCCTGCACCACCACGCCGTGCTCCCAGATTTCGCCGACCATGTTCATGTCGGGGTATTCCTTCAGCATTTCGGCGCACCAGCGGCTGGTGAACGCCTGGTCGGAGTAGGTATAGGTGTCGATGCGGAAGTCGTCGATGCCGGCGTATTCCACCCACCAAATGGCCTGCTGGATGAGGTAGTTGGCCACGTGGGGGTTGCGCTGGTTGAGGTCGGGCATGCGGTTGTCGAACCAGCCGTCGCTGAACAGTTTGAGGTCGTATTCGGAGCGGTAGGGATCCACGAGCGTGGGCGCCCGGTAGGAGGTGCGGGTGAACGCCGGCCACTGGTTAAGCCAGTCTTTGGTGGGCAGGTCCTTCATCCAGTAGTGGTTGTTGCCGATGTGGTTGAACACGATGTCGCGCACCACCTTCATGTCGCGGGCGTGGCAGAGGGTGACCAGCTCGCGCAGCAGCTCGTTGTTGCCGAACCGGCGGTCGACGCGGTAGTGGTCGGTGACGGCATATCCGTGGTACGACTCGCGGTCCTGGTCGTTCTCCAGTTCGGGGTTGAGCCACAGCGCCGTCACGCCGAGGTCCTGCAGGTAGTCGAGGTGATCGATGATGCCCTTCAGGTCGCCGCCATGCCGGCCCACCAGCGAGTCGCGGGCGAGCCCTTCAAGCATGCCGGGTACGTTGTCGTTGGAGGGGTCGCCGTTGGCGAACCGGTCGGGCATGATGAGGTAAAGCACGTCTTTGGGGCTGATGCCTTGCCCGCGTTTGGCGGTGCTGCGCGCCCGGATGGGGAACGTATAGGCGGCGCCCCGCGTTCCGCCCGAAAAACGCAGATCCACCATTTGCTCTGGCGCCCCGGGGGCGATGTTCAGGGTAACGAACAGGTAGTTTGGGCTGTCGCCTTTTTCCACCTTTTCGAGCGTCACGCCCTGGGCTTTTCCGAGGCTGACCTGCATGTCGCGCACGCCTTCGTATTGTACCAGCAGCTCCACGCGATTGTGCACCATGCCCGTCCACCAGTTGCCCGGCTCCACACGTATGGGGTTGCCGGCGCCCGGCACAATGCGCTCCGGAACGGGTTTTTTGTGCGGATTCCCAAAATAATTGGCACAAGCCGTTCCCTGCATGCTCAGCAGAAAAAGAAGAAAAAGAAAGTTGCGCATATCAAACATTTAAAATTCAAATAATTACTCCGCGGTTTTAGCCGTGGGAACGTGCGGGAACCGTGGGAACCGTTTTTATCCGTGGGTATCGTCCTTATCCTCCACCCAAAAACACGCTATGGCCGCCACGATCAGCAGCACGCCGGCCATGAGTATGGCGTATATGGCGTTGTTGCCGAATGCGTAGTGCACGATGGGCCGGTTCACTAGTCCGCTGAATATCTGCGGTATGGTGATGAAAAAGTTGAAAATTCCCATGTATACGCCCATTTTGTGGGCGGGCAGGGCGCCGGCGAGCATGGCGTAGGGCATGGCGAGTATGCTTGCCCAGGCGATGCCCACGCCCACCATCGACAGGATCAGCCACTCCGGAGAGCGGAACAGGTACATGCTCATGAGTCCCAGGCCGCCGCACACCAACGCCAGGGCGTGCGTGCGTTTGCGGCTGAGGCGCCGCGCGATGAGGGGCAGAAACAGGGCAAAAACGGCGGAAACAAGGTTGTACACCCCGAAGATGATGCCGGTCCAGTTGCCGGCGTCGTTGTACGCCTGCGAGGTGGTGTCGTCTATGGCGCAACCGTACACATGGTGCGCAATAGCCGGGTGCGTGAACACCCACATGGAGAACAGGGCAAACCAGGAAAAAAACTGCACGAGACCCAGCTGGCGCATGGTGGCGGGCATGCTGGCCATGTCTTTGAAAATCAACCCGATGCCGCCCTTCTCCGGCCCGCCTTCCATGCCGGCAAAACGCGAGTGCACTTCGGGCGGGTACTCCTTGGTGGTGAGCAAAGTCCAGAGGATGGCGAAGAAGAACACGCCGGCGCCCACGTAGAACGACCATTTGATGTGGTCGGGCACAATGCCCTGGGCCGCGGTGTCCTCCACCCGGAACCAGTTGGCCATCACCCAGGGCAGCCAGGAGCCCACGACGGCGCCGATGCCGATCAGGGCCGTTTGCACGGAAAAGCCGGCGGTGCGTTGTTCGGAAGGCAGTTTGTCGGCCACCAGCGCCCGGAAGGGTTCCATGGCCACGTTGAACGACGCGTCCATCAGCATGAGCATGCCGGCGCCGAGCAGCACCGGCGGCAGCGCGCTGCTGAGTGCGCCGGCATTGGGCATGAGCATCATGCCGAAACAGGCGGCGATGGTGCCGGCGAGGAAAAAGGGCTTGCGTCGCCCCAGCCGCATCCAGGTGCGGTCGGAGTAGTACCCGATGATGGGTTGTACGATCATACCGACGATGGGTGCTACGAGCCAGAAGTTCGGCAGCTCGTGGACGTCGGCGCCATAGCGTTGCAGGATACCGCTGGCATTGCCGTTTTGCAGGGCGAAACCGGCCTGAATCCCCAAAAAGCCGAAGCTCATGTTCCAGATATCCTTGGCCGACAGGCGCGGCTTGGCTGCATGCGGATGCTCTTCCCCGGATAATATGGTGTCGATTATGGACATAAAACGAATTTACAAGTCTTTTTCAAAATAACATTGGGCACATGGGGGTACGTTGAAACATTGTATCCCTTTGCCGACGGCAAAGATGTAAAAAATCGGTTTTGCAATGTCGGTCGAAAAAAAATAAGTGTAAAAAATACAAGAAGAAAGGGGCTGTCGGCTGTCGGTTGTCGGTTGTCGGCGGTCGGTTGTCGGCGGTCGGTTGTCGGCTGTCGGTAGTCGGCTGTCGGTAGTCGGTTGTCGGCGGTCGGTTGTTGGCGAGGACGCCTACAACGGCAAAAAAAGCATAAGTCATCCTGAATTTTAAACTTCTGCCTGGGTGAGGGGCCAAACTTACTCCCTTGCTATCTCTAAAAACGACCCTGTCATTCCGAGCCCGTCAGGGCGAGGAAACTCGGTTTGTGCGAAGTTTCCTCGCCCTGACGGACTCGGAATGACAATCGCTTGTTAAAAAAAGTGAGGGGTATCTCACCTTGGAGGAGTCGTAAAATTCGGGATAACGCATGCTTTTTACCGCGAATTAGCACGAGCTTTTTTGCCGCGAATTAGCGCGAATTCGCGCTAATTCGCGGCAAAAAAAGCATCAAATTTCGTTGTAAAAAACAATGTGCCGTTGTCGGCGAGGACGCAAACAACGGCACAATCGAAAATCAAAAGTCCTCGTCAGGGGGTAGCGGATTTCACTTTCGCGCCGGCGTCCCGCCAAACGGCCTTTTTATTCTTTTTGGCCTTGGTTTTTTCGGCCAGTTCTACGGCGTTGGTTGCGCTGATGGCGCCGCCGCTGACGCTGAGGTCGCTGAATTTGACCTTTTCCGTGGTACCGGGTTTGTAGACCATCTCATCCGATTTTTCGGCGGAGGCAATGAGGAGTTCGCGCACCTGAGCGGCGGAAAGGTCAGGGTAGTGCGAGCGGATGATGGCGGCTACACCGGCGGCTGCGGGCGACGCCATGGAGGTACCCTGAGCGTTTCCGTAGCCGTTGTCGGGCACGGTGGAGTAGATGGCCACGCCGGGTGAGAACAGGTCGACGTTCTTTTTGCCGAAGTTGGAAAAGTTGGCCACACAGCGTTCGCCCTTGCGCCAGCTCAGTGCGCCCACTTCCATCCAGTTTTCGGCCTTTTTGGGCTTCAGAAATCCGGTTTTCTGGAAGTTATCATTGGGGAAGTTGGGGTCGGTGTCATTGTTTTCCGAGTCGTTGCCGGCGGCGTGCACGAGCAATACGTCTTTTTTGGCGGCGTATTTTACGGCTTCGTCCACGTAGTCTTTCTGGGGGCTGTACCCTTTGCCGAAAGACATGTTGATGATGCTGGCGCCGTTGTCTACGGCGTACCGGATGGCGTTGGCCACGTCTTTGTCGCGTTCGTCGCCGTCGGGCACGCAGCGCACGGTCATGATGCGCACGTTGTCGGCCACGCCGCGTACGCCTTTGTCGTTGCTGCGGGAAGCGGCGATGATGCCGGCCACGTGGGTGCCGTGGAAGGCGTCGGGGCCTTCGTAGTCGTTGTTGCCGTAGGAGCGGTTGGCGAGGTCGGCGTAAACGTCGCCCACAATGTTGCGGGGTTCAAACTCGGTGTTGTAGCCGTAATCCAGTCCGCCGGCGAAGTATTTGCTGGCTTCCTTTTTTTGTTCGGCGAATTCTTCCTGGGTCATGCCCTGTGCGAATACTTTCTCCAGGGTTTTTACAGCCTCTTCCAGTTCGGCGTTGCCGTTGGTTTTCAAGGTTTTCACGTCATCGGCCGTGACCACCGATTTTCCGGAGGCCTTTTGCACTTTCAGGAAGGCATCGTCCAATTTCCCGAACATGGCGTCCACCTGTGCTTTTTGGGCTTCCAGTTCGCCGCGTTTTTCTTCGTAAGCGGCTTTGATTTTCTGGTAGTAGTCGTACTCTTTGCGGGCCGTTTTGCTCAGCTTTTTGGGGTCGGCCCCCTCGTAGCGGCTGGTCAGCCTTTTGTATTCGCGGGTGAGTTCGTAGGTGTCGTGATCCACATTGCGGCCGTCTTTACCGCCGATGAAGTTCCAGCCGTGGATGTCGTCGATGTATCCGTTGCCGTCGTCGTCTTTGCCGTTTCCGGGAATCTCACCCGGGTTGACCCACATGATGTCTTTCAGGTCTTCATGATCCACTTCGATGCCGGAGTCGAGCACGGCGACGATGATGGTTTGGCCTTTTTTGTTTTTTGCTTTCAGGCGTTGGAGGGCTTCATCGGCGCCGGTGCCCTGAACGCCGTCTTTGCTGTTGTCCAGGGTAAACCAGTTTTCAGGCGCCTGCGCAGGTTGTGCCTGCAGCGCCAGGGTAGCGCCGAGGAGCATCAGTCCAAGTGCAAAATGTTTGATGGTCATTGTAGAAAAGTTGTTGAAAATTGATCGATCAGGCCCCTCAGTTTTCGAAAGGCCGACAAAAGTAGACAAAAAAAACAAATACCGGTTGCGTGACATTCGACTGCGGGTCCTGCGCGATGGGGCAAATAGCCGATTCAGTCATTTTTCGGCAAATAGATCAGTTCGCCGGACCGGTTTCGGCTGAACAGCTTGCGGGCTGCCTGCTGCAGGGTATCGGCCTGCATATTGAGGTACACGTTCACTTCCTCGTTCAGCCATTCGGCGTCGCAGAGACTTTCGTAGTAGGCCAGGTGCTGGACGTTGTTCAGCACGCTGGTTTCGGCGTACACGACGGTGCTTTCGTAGCGGTGTTTCACTTTTTCGAGTTCGCGTTCGGCAACCGGCTGTTCGCACAGGGCGTCCAGCTCCGACCAGATGGCCGTCAGGGCTTTTTCCGGCGATACGCCGGCGGAGGGCCGCCCTTCGACGATGAAGAGCCCGGGGTCGTGGTTGCCGGTCACGTAGGCGTCGATGGACGAAAACAGCTGTTGCTCCTTGAGCAGATGTCGGTACAGCCGCGACGAGGGCCCTTCGCTGAGCAAGTCGGCCAACAGGTCGCACGCGTAAAATTCGGGCTCCAGGCGGGCCGGCATGCGGAAGGCCAGGAAGACCAGAGGAAGCGGCACGTCGGCAACCACCACCTTGCGGCGGGCTTCTGTCTGTTCGGGCTCTGCGGGCAGGTGGCGCAGCGGCCTGGGGCCGGCGGGTATGCCGCCGAACCATTTGTCGGCCAGGCGGAAAGCCTCGTCGGCCTTTACGCGGCCGGCAATGGCCAGCACGGCGTTGTTCGGGCGGTACCACTGCTCGTAAAAGGCGCGCACCTCTTCGTGGGTGGCGGCTTTCAGGTGATCCATGTTGAACCCGATGACCGGCCAGCGGTAAGGATGCACTTGGTACATCATGTCGGACAAATGGTGCCAGCTGTCGCCATAAGGCTCGTTCAGGCAGGTTTCCTTGAACTCCTCCAAAACGACCTTGCGTTGGGTGAGGAAGGACTTTTTCGCGATCTTGAGGGCGAGCATCCGGTCGCTTTCCAGCCACAGGGCGGTTTCCAGGTTGGCGGCGGGCAGGAATTCGTAATAGGTGGTGTAGTCGTTTGTGGTGTACGCATTGTTCTCTCCGCCGGCGCGCTGCAGGGGGTCGTCGAAATCGGGCGCAGAGCGGCTGCCGGTGAACATGAGGTGTTCGAACAGGTGCGCGAAGCCGGTACGGTCGGGCGATTCATCGCGCGAGCCCACCTCGTACAGCACATTCACGGCTACCAGCGGGGTAACCGGGTCTTCGTGGACCACCACCCGCATACCGTTGTCGAGCATACGCCGTTCAATTGTCAACATGTTTCAGGCTTGTTTAGGTTTTATATACCGGTCAAACAACACCGGCAGAAAAAAGAAGGCAGCGGTGATGAGGCTGATGACCAAGTCGGATTTTTCGTTTTCCAGCCACGCCAACCGGGGATAAAAGTGAACGGGAAGCGCCAGTAAAAGTTTAAAACCCAGCAGGGCAATGACCAAAAAAGCGCTGACCTCCAGAAAGGGATACCGCTCGATGAGCTGCACGAACCACTGCGCCACGAAGCGCATGGCCAGAATGCCGATGAATACGCCGGTGCAAATGAGTACGATGCTGTCGGTAAAAGCCACGGCGGCAAAAACGTTGTCGAGCGAAAACGCCATGTCCATTATTTCCACCGCCACCACCGTGGACCAGAAGGTGCCCATCCACCCCAGTGTGTACCGGTAGAACCATTTTTCTTCTTTGTTGAGGGTGTCGTCGTCCGTTTTCGGCGTTTGCCAGCTGTGGAAGTAATCGTAAGCCAGGTACAGCAGATAAAGCCCGCCCAGGGGTTTCAACCACCAGATTTGGATCAGGTAGGCGGCAAACATCAGGCTCAGTCCGCGAAAAACATATGCGCCAATGATTCCGTACCGAAGTGCACGTGCGCGCTGGTGATCGGGCAGATCCATGACCATGGTGGCCAGCACGGCCGCGTTGTCAACCGACAGCAGGCTCTCAATAAGGATTAAATTCAGTACGACAATCAGCGCATTCTGCCAGTCGGTTCCCAGCAACGCCTCCAGTGCTTCGATCATGGATGGTGGTAAAAAGGCACAAATATAATAAAAATACAGGATTTGCGGGATGACGGGCACGGAGCGCGCCGGTATTATTCGATGGCTTTTTGCAACAGCTGGTCGGTATCCTGGATGAGCCGTTCCAACTCCTGCTCCAGATCTTCCTTGCGGCGCGTCTGGTCCGCCGTTTTTTGGGCTTTGGCCTGCTCGGCCGGTTGGTTGCTTTTGGCCAGTCCGCGTTTGCCGGAGGGTGGGGGAGAGGCGCTCATCCGGGCCAGTTCGGCATCGCCATTTTGGATGTCGCCGAGCTCCTGTTCCAGGGCGGTCTTCCGCATTTCCAGCCGGTCCAGTTCGCTGATCATGGCGGGGCTCAGCTGGTCGGCGTTGTTGCGCAGGCTGCCGAAGGCGCTGCCGAGCTTATCCAGCACGCCATCGTATTTGCCGGCGTCGAATTTGCCTTTTTCAGCCTTCAGGGCGCCGGCTACGGAGCCGACGAGCGTTTGGACCTCGCCGAAAATCTTGCGGGACTGGGCCTTTTCCGCGCTGGTGCCGAAAAAGTAATTGTACACCAGAATGGCGACGACCAACACCAGGCCGATGCGAATGAGGTATTTGACCATGACGAATATCGTTTTGTTTTACAAAGGTAAAAAAGCGGTTACTTGCGACCAAAATCCGCCGGGATTTCTCCCCACGCGCTCGTCTCCCATTTCAGAATGGGGTTCGTTACAGGGTTTGAGGCCAGCCAGCGTTCGGCCCGGCCGATCAGCTCGAACAGTTTTTCGTTGCGGGGGGTGCGGTCGAGCTTGGTGCGGCACGTTTTGGCTTTGATCCAGCCCATGGCGTTTCGGGAGTCGGTGTAAATGGGCAGCTGCGGCTTGCCCTCTTTGGCCAGCATGGCCAGGGCGTGCACGATGGCCAGGAACTCACCCACGTTGTTGGTGCCTTCGGGGAAGGGGCCCTGATGGAATAGCTGCGTATGGGTTTCGGTGTCCACGCCCCGGTATTCCAGGTTGCCCGGGTTGCCGCTGCAGGCGGCGTCTACGCATACGCTGGGCACGGTGACGGCTGCTGCGGGTGGTGTTTTCGGCTTTAGAGCCGGGCCTTTTTTTTCTACAAATTCCCAATAATTCCCGCGCAAGGCTGCCTCTGCCTCCGCACGGGAACCGAAGCCTTTGTATTTGGCTTGCGGGAACCCTTTCACTTGCCGGTTGGCGTCGGTCCAGTTGTCGTACACGCCCGGTGTGTGGCCTTCCCAGACCGTGTAAAATTTGGGTTTGGCCACCGTTCAGAGTTTGAGCAGGTTCATGGAGTAGTACAGCGAAATGCCGCGGAGGAAGAGCTGGCCGTTGCAAAAGGCCGCGTTGTCGCAACCCCGGTCGTAGAGGTTGTCCAGGTCGCTAAAGCCGATGCTGGCGCGCAGGCCGACCAGGCTGCCCAGGTCTTTTTCGCCCGTTTTGAAGCGGTAGTGAAAGCCGCCGGCGATGCCGATGTCGGTCTTGTTCCAATCATCGTTGGCTTCGAACAGGCCGCTGTCGGCTTCGGGTTTTACAGTGCCGATGGCGCGCAGACCGATGAGTCGACTGATGTAGGGGCCGGCCAGGATGGAGAACGGGCCTTCGCGCACGGGGAAAAATTCGGGGATAAAAGCGGCTTGTATCCACGTGCTGCGGTAGTGGCCGTCGCGCACAAAGGTGTCGACACTGGGCGGGTTGGCATTGATCACTTCAAAGGCGGAAGACACATCGGTGTTTTTACCGGCCATATTGATCTCGACGTTCAGGGCGAAAAAGCCGCCCTGCCCTTTGAACAGCATGCCTGCGCCGGCATCCCAGCCCAGGCGCCAACCGTAATCGGGACCGCTGGTCGTGTTGAAGGTACCGGTTTGGGTCATGGTGTTCGTGTTCAGGCCCGCACGCAGGCGAAACTCTGTCGAACTTTTGGCGAATTCGCGTTCGTATATGTATTCGTCGGTTACCGTGCGGGTGCCCTTTTTTCCTTCGGTGTTGATCTGTATTTCGCGGTTGCCGAAAAGCTGGTAATTGATTTTTTGCGGGTTTTCAATCATGGTGGTTTCAAACAGATAGCCGTCATAATCGGCCCGGACGAGCCGGTAGATCACCGGTTCATTGTTGTTTTGGTTGCGGGCCACACTGGAATACAGGATGCTGGTGTCGCGCAGTTCGAGGCGTAGGTTTTCCAGGATAATGGTGTCGGTGCTGTTTTCGCGGATGCGGTAGCGCAGGCCTGTGAGGGTGCTGTCGTTTTCCTGCGTCCATTCCTCCAGGCGATCGCCGCGGTCGGTGGCATAGAACCAGGCGCCTTCGAGGGCGCGCAGTTCCTTGAAGATTTTGCGGGGTTCTTCGTCCAACTGGGCGCTGGCGTTGGTACAGGCAAACAGGGCAATTCCAAAGCTAAAAAGTAGGCGCAGCAACATGGCGTTTATTTTGGGCAAAGATAGGAGATAAATGGCTATCGGCTATCGGTTGTCGGTCGTCGGCTATCGGTTGTCGGCGGTCGGCTATCGGTTGTCGGCGGTCGGCTATCGGTTGTCGGCTATCGGCTATCGGTCGTCGGCTCATAACCGCGTAGCGGTTAAACTTGAATAACCCCGGATAAAATCCGGGGAGGCCGGAGGCCGGAAGCCGCCGTGCAACCTCCAGCCATTACCTTTGTCACTGTATACAAATCTGTGCATGGAGGAAACACCAACTCATTTTGATCTGGTGGCGCGTTGCCGGGAAGGGCGGCGTGATGCGCAGTTCGAGTTGTACCAGCTTTACTCGAGGGCTATGTACAACACGGCGCTGCGTATGTTGCAAAACGCCCACGATGCCGAGGACGTGCTGCAGAGCGTATTTATGGAGGTTTTTTCAAAAATCGACTCCTTTCGCTTTGAAAGCACCCTGGGTTCCTGGATCAAGCGCATCACCATCAACAAGTGCATCAACTTCCTGAAGGCGCGTCGGCTGAACGTAAAGGAGCTCACCGCCGGTTTCGACCGCGAGGAGCCCGAGCGGGAAAGCGAATATGAGCCTGCCTACAGCGTGGAAAGCGTCAACCGCGCCATCGCCGCTTTGCCGGATGGTTATCGGGTGGTTTTTTCCCTGTACGCACTCGAAGGGTACGACCACGAGGAGATCGCCCATATCCTCCAAATATCGGAGGCCACCTCCAAATCCCAATACAGCCGCGCCAAAGCGAAATTGCGCAGCACCCTGCAATCATAACCACGCTTTTTTTAACAACAGTCATGAACAAACAACAGGATAACATAACAGATTTCATCCAACGGCACCGCCAGGCGCTCGACTCCGCCTCGCCCGACCACCTCGGTTGGGGTACGCTGGAGCGCCTGCTGGACCGGCTCCCCGGCGCCGATGCCCTGGAACGGAAACTGCTCGCCGACCGGCCGCTGCTGGACGACCAGGTTGTACCACCCGCCATTTGGGACCATATACAGCGCCAACTCGATACCGCAACCACCCCCAACGATCCGCTGGAACACTTCATTCGGCAAAATCGCCGACAGCTCGACGCCGCCGAGCCCACCGGCAGCGTGTGGGAATCGCTGGAAAAACATCTTTCTCCGTCATCCACACACCCCCTTTCCGGCCCACCCCTGCAACCCGCGCCCCTTACCCTCCAACCCCCGGGCCCGCCGACCCTTCAGTTGACCTTCGCGCGGCGCCTGCTGCGCATCGCCGCTTCCCTGGCGCTGTTGCTCAGCGGAATCGGCATCGGCACCTGGTATGCCGGCCGGCCGGTCGGCCCGGGCACCGGCATCGCCCTGCAACAAATCGCGCCGGAATACGCCGAAATGGAGCAATACTACATTCGAGACATCAACCAAAAGGAACAAAAACTCCAACAATTTACCGGTTTTGAAAATGCCGCAGTAGAACAGGATCTGGACCAACTGGATAACATGATGCTGGAACTGCGCGCCGAATTGCAAAATGTGCCCCCGGCAAGCCGGGAAAAAGTAATCCGCGCACTCATCGACAATTACAAGGCAAAAGCCGCCATCCTGGAACGCGTCATCGACCGACTGGAAAACAAGAACGAAAACCCGAACAGCAAGGATTATGAAAGGGACCGCATTTAATGTGACCTGGGCCTGGATACTCATATCGGCATTTCTGTTGCCCAACGCCGCAGCCGCTCTGGCCCCCTCCTGCCCCGACCAGGAGTTCACCCGCACCATCAACCGGGAGTACGGCACCACCGCAAACGGCATGACCGCCATCTACAACCGGTATGGCAAGGTGAATATCAGAACCTGGAGTGAAAACAAGGTAAAAATCGACATCACCATTCTCGTCAATGCCACAGACCAACGCAGCGCCGACAAAGTATTCGACCGAATCAAGGTGAACTTTACCCACACCGCCGGCTACGTAAAAGCAGAAACGGTCATCGAAGAACAGTCCGGCTGGTGGGTCAGCGACGGCAACGACTTCAAAATCAATTACGAGATCTGGATGCCCGTTGGCAATCAGCTCGACCTGAAAAACAAATACGGCAATTCGTACATCGCCGACCTCAACGGAAAACTGATGGCCGAGATCAAATACGGCGACCTGAGGGCCGAAACCATCCGGAACGACGCCGATCTCTACCTCGGATACGGCAAAGCCGGGTTCATTCAGGTGCAAAACCTGTACGGACAAATCGGCTACGGCGAACTGACGGTGGGCGCCTGCAACGACCTGCAGATGGACACCAAATACTCCCAGATCCGCTGCGATCGGGCCAATGCCATGCGCATCACCTCCAAGTACGACGACTTTGAAGTCGGCACAGTGGACGACATGCGCCTCCAGACCAAATATACCGACGTGAAAGTGCAGCGCGCCCGCGCCCTGTTTGTCACGGCTTCGTACACCGATATTCGCCTGAAGGAGGCTATGGAGGTCGTCGATGCAAACCTCACCTACGGCAACCTCAAGGTTGAGTTCCTGAGCAAAAATTTCCAGACGTTTAACGTGGTCGGCAAATACACCGATGTGTATCTTATGGTGGAACCCGGCGCCGCATTCCGGATCGATGCGGAAGGCAGCTACACCGGCATGAACTATCCCAAAGGCGTTTCCATCCAACACCACTTGGAGGACGGCAGCAAACGCCACCTCGAAGGTTACCTGGGCAGCGCCAACGCTAAAAGTCTCGTAAAAGTCCGCATGAGCTACGGAGACTGGCTGCTGAAATAGACGCCGCCGACTACCGACTACCGACCGCCGACTACCGACCGCCGACTACCGACCGCCGACTACCGACTACCGACCGCCGACAACCGAGCGCCCACTACCGAGTCAGCACAATATAGTCCCGCAGCAGCGTACGCAAAAACTCGACCCGGTTCATGGGGCGTTTGCTGATGTCCAAAATTGGCATCAGGTGGGTGACAAGGTCTTCCACCACATCGTGGTGCGCCGAATTGGGGTATTTTTGAATCCGGTTCAGGACGTTTTTGATGAAAATCATATCCTGCTCTGATAACACGCGCACTTGTGGGTACACCGGCGTATAATTTTCCAGGGACGAGATGTTGAGGATGTCCTGCAAACGAAACTGAGCGCCCGTACCGGCAATCTTGATCACCGTCGTATTGGCGGCCACATCGCCCAGTCGTTGGGACTTGGCCGTGGTCTTGATCAGCACTGCGCCGATCACGCCGGAAGTAAACAGCGAATCGACGATGTGCATCAGGGCGCGCAGCACGACGTCGCTCCACTCCGGGTCTTTCCCGTCGAGCCGGACCACTTTGATGCCCAGGGCCATTTTTCCGGGGGACTGCCCGATGTTGCGGATCTCAAAAAAAATGTGGTAGGCAAAAAAAAGCAGGAAGGGCATGAGAAAAACCACCATGGCGAGCCCCATATTTTCAAAAAAAGTATCGCCAAACAACACGAGCACCAACTGCACAAACAGGACATAGGCGACCAGCAGAATGATCAAATCGAGTACAAACGCCAACATCCGAAGGCGCAGCGGCGCCAGCTCATAGTCGATGGTGACGTTCTGGGTGGTGGTGATCTCGATGGAGGGCATAGCGCAGCGCAGGGTTGATGTAAACCGGAAAACGACGCGTTAAACGGCCACCTGAAAATCGCGGAGGGCTGCGTTCAGCGACACCTTTTTATCGGTGCTTTCCTGGCGTTTGCCGATGATGAGGGCGCAGGCCACCTGAAAGTCGCCCGCAGGAAACGTTTTGGTGTACGTGCCGGGTATGACGACCGAGCGGGCCGGCACGCGCCCCTTGAGGATTACGGGCTCCGGGCCGCTGACATCGATGATCCGGGTGCTTTGCGTGAGTACCACGTTGGCGCCGAGTACCACCTCGCGTTCTATGTGCACCCCTTCCACCACGATGCAGCGCGAGCCGATGAAACATTCGTCTTCGATGATCGTGGGTGTAGCCTGGGGGGGCTCCAGCACGCCGCCGATGCCCACGCCGCCGGCCAGGTGAACGTTGCGGCCGATCTGTGCGCAGGAGCCGACCGTGGCCCACGTATCGACCATGGCGCCGCTGCCCACCCAGGCGCCGATATTGACGTAGGAGGGCATCAAAATGGCCCCTTTTTCAATGAAAGCGCCGAACCGGGCAATGGCGTGGGGCACCACGCGAACCCCCTTTTCGGCGAAGCCGCTTTTGAGGGGAATCTTGTCGTAAAACTCGAACGGCCCGACCTCGATGGTCTGCATCGCCTGAATGGGAAAATACAGTATGACCGCTTTTTTGATCCACTCATGCGTGATCCATTCGCCCTCTGCGTCGGGTTCCGCCACGCGCAAGACCCCGGCGTCGAGTTGGGCGACGACGTCGCGGATGACGGTTTGCACGCCCGGATCCTGGAGGAGCGCCCGGTCGTTCCAGGCAGCTTCGATGGTGTTTTTCATGGTTTTCAGTTCGTCATTACCACGGCGATGATGTAGTCGGCCAGCAGGATCAGGATGTCGGAATACACCACAGCCTGCGTACTGGCCTTGCCGAGCTCAATGCTGCCGCCGGTAACGTAGTAACCCTGGTAGCAGGAAACGCTGGTCAGGATGAACGCAAAAACGGTGGACTTCACGTACATCATGAACACATTGTACGGCAAGAAAAAGGACCGCAGACCGCGGATGTACTCATCGTCGGTGATCAGTCCGGCCGGAACACTGGACAGGTAACCGCCAATAATGGAAACAAAGGCAGAAAAGGTGACCAGCAGGGGGATAACCACCAGGGCGGCGATGATTTTGGGCGCGATCAGGTAAGCAGCGGTGTTTACGCCCATGACTTCCATGGCGTCAATGTGCTCCTTTTGGCGCATACCGCCGATTTCTGCCGCTATGTTGGAGCCGACTTTGCCGGCCAGCACCAGACAGGTGATCGTCGGCGAAAGCTCGATGAGCGCCAGGTCGCGCACGATGTAACCGATGTAGTACATCGGGATAAGCTGTCCGTCGAGTTGGTAGGCAAATTGAACTGCCGCCACCGCGCCGATGAAGATGGAGATCAAGCACACAATAATGAGCGAGCCGACCCCAATGTCGTTCATCTGGCGCATGGTCTCCTTCCAGTACATGGAAAACTTTTCCGGACGCCGGAACGATCCGGCGAGCAGTTCAATGTACCTGCCAACGTGGTAAAAATAGTTATACCGCGAAATGTCCATCAAAACTCCAGGAACACAAGGCCAAGATCCACGCTGAAGTAGTTCGGCACCGTAACAAACTGGCTGCTGCCGCCGTCGATCATAATGTGGTAGCGGGCGCGCAACTGGATGCCAATGTTGTCCATCCGGTATATGCCGCCGATGCTGGGGTTCAGGCCAAACAGGGTGCGGGTTTCTTCATCGTAATAGACGGAAACCTGGCTCCGTTGGGTCATGAAGTACAGACCGGGGTCAAGTCCAACCGACGCTTCGAAGCCTTTGGCGTCCAGGCGCTCGGGGGCAAGAAAGCGGTAGCGGCTGTTGAAAAGAATCGTCGTGAAGTAGATGTTGTGCCGGAACGTTCCGGTGACCGTTGTAGCGTCGCTGTATTCTACAGTGGTGTACTTGTCTTCCTGGTAAAAGTCATTCCAGCCGATCGAGAACCCCAGGCCCAGTTGGGAAGTCCGGTAGTTGATGACGCTGAAGTTGAAGCCGGCAAAGCTGGGCTTGTCCACAAAATCCTTGAATTCCGTGCTGCCGGCGAAGCCCATGCTGTAGGCAAAGCCGTATTGCACTTCATATTGCGAATAAGCCGTGGTGGAGAGCAGCAGGGCGGTAGCTATGGAGAAGAGTATCTTTTTCATCTTTTGTTTATTGGTTTTGGCTGAGGTAAGGAGATTGTTTGAACGCCTGGTCGATGTTCTTCAGGGTGTTGTTCAGGTTGACGCTTTTATCGGTGGCAAGCACCCGGGTGAGGCCCGCAAGCCAGTTGATCACCGGAATGCCCACTTCTTCCGACGCAGGAATGTCGATCAGCTCTATGACCATACTGCCTTGGGAGTACTCATAAACAGCAGTATACCCGGGATAATAACCACCGCCGCCGCACCACCAGGAATAGTAGGGGTTACAGGGATAGCCGGGGTACCCCCACCACCAGCCGGGATAGTAGACCGCAGTGGTAGACACCGTGTAGATGGCGGTCATGTTGACAAAATGGTCGGGGTTGTCCGCCTGGTCGACAAGCGTGTAGCCCAGTTTGGTCATGTTGGCGATGACCTGGTCCTTGAGCTGCTGATTGTACAGATTCCAGAAGGCAACCGAGTCGATTGGATCTTTTTTGTCGTATACGAGGTTGATCTTGTCGACGATCGTGTACCGGTTGCCGAGGGTGGAAAACTCGACGTCCGGGTTCCGGACTGTGGCCACAATGTCGGTATCGCTGTTCACGACATCGTCTTCGTAGCGATTGCACGATAGCGCCGTAACCAGTAAGGGTATGGCAATGGCAAGTAGCAATGGATAGCGCATGTTCTTAGTGTTATTAGGTGTGTGCAAACAAAAATCAAATCAATAAGAGCAAAGGTAAATTCCAAAGCGTTACAACTGCCCATTTTTTGTTCATATTCTTGTAAAATATGGCAAAAACCATTTTGCCGGCCCCCCTTTTAGCGCGGTATGTTGCCCCATACCCACTACCTTTGCTTTTTTGAACATGCCGTCTGAGTTGAACTTTTCCTTTTTCATCGCCCGCCGTTACCTGTTTGCCAAGCGCAGCACCAACGCCATCAACCTGATTACCGGCATTTCGGTCTTTGCCGTGGCCATCGGCACCGCTGCCTTGCTGCTCGTATTGAGCGTGTTCAACGGCTTTGAAGACCTGCTCACTGGCCTGTTTGGTCATTTTAACCCGGAGGTGAAGGTTACGGCTGAAAAAGGAAAAACGTTTGAGGCCGACACCCTGGTGCTGTCCAGGCTCAAAGCCTTGCCGGGCGTATTGCACCTGAGTGAAACGCTGGAAGAAATTGCCTTTTTTGAGTACGAGGGGTCTCAGGACTTCGGGGTGCTCAAGGGCGTCGACGAGCATTTTACCGCCATCAACGGCATCGACTCCACCTTGCGGGAAGGCAGCTTCCAACTGCAGATGGGCGAACGCAACGGGGCCGTATTGGGCGCCGGTATGCGCAATAAACTCAGCGTGGATGTGAACAACCCCATCGCCACGCTCACCGTGTACATGCCCCTCCGGGAGAGCAGCGGCGCCCTCGACAAGCCGTTCAAGACCCGGTTTGCCTATCCGACCGGCACGTTCGCCATCCAACAGGAATTCGACAACGAGTACATCATCAGCAACATCGGCTTTCTGCGCGAGCTGCTGGATGTTTCGCCCAACACCGTTTCCGCCCTCGAGATCAAAATCAGGCCCGGCTACCGCACCAAAACGGTGAAAGCGGCCATCCGGGAAATTATGGGCCCCGAATTCACCATACGCGACCAATACGAGCAGAACGAAGCCTTTTTCAAGGTGATGAAACTGGAAAAATGGATGGGGTTTGCCATCACCAGCCTCATGTTGAGCCTGATGGCTTTTAACCTCATCGGCGCGCTGTGGATGATCGTGCTGGACAAAAAAAAGGACATTTCCATCCTGAAAAGCCTGGGGGCCGACGACCGGCTTATCCGGCGTATTTTCCTGTTGGAAGGGCTGTTGCTCACCAGCCTGGGTATGGTGCTGGGGCTCGCGCTGGCAGTTGTGCTGTACGTGCTGCAAAAGAAATTCGACCTGGTTACCATCCCCCAGGGTTTTCTCGTGCACAGCTACCCCATCACCATGCGTATTGCCGATTTTTTGCCGGTAATGCTCACGGTGGGGGTCATCGGCTTGCTGGCCTCCCTGTTGCCCGCAGCCCGGGCGGTGCAGGTACCGTCGTACTTGCGCGAGGAGTAATCAGGCGCTCGCGACTGCGGGCGCAGGATGCCATGCAGGCATTACCGGGTCACCGGTTTTTCAAAAAAGTAGGCGTACTCCCGGAATACCGGTCCGAACACCCTTTGCTGGGTGAGCATGAACGACGGCTGGTTGGTTTCGGTGAAGTACCGCTCCACCATGTAGTCGTTGATCAGGGTGTTATAAATCACTTCTACCGGCCAGAAACGGGCCTGTTTTTCTTTTCCGTCGGTTGTCTTTACCGTGATCACGGCGAAGGGAACCAGGGCCCTCACCGAGTCGCGGACCGGGTTGTTGTTCTCAAAGGCTTCGGCGATCAGGCTTTCGTACTGCAGGAGGTAGCCCTCGGCAAACCCCTTGCGCACAGGGGTTTTGCTCACCGGCGTGGTGCTGTAAAACGGAGAAACGGTGTATTCCGCCTCACCGGTTTTTTCTACCTTGAAGGATTTGCTCTTCATCTGCGGGTATTCAACGCTGATGGAGGCGATACTTTCCGGTTTTTCTGCAAAAACGGCGCGGTCGCGCCAGTCCTCTTCTCCGACCATGTACCGGACGCGCACCTGTCCGACAAAATAGGGCAGGTGCACCACGTAGGGTTGTTCGGCGCCGTCCATCATCATGAACGTCCCGCGCTCGTCGTTGGTTACGCCGCCGACGTAGTAGGCTTTGATGCGGGTGTCGTCTTTGTTGAACAATTCGACCTTGATGCCGTGGGTGGCGAGGCTTCGGATCATCTCCGGTTCGGCGGCTTTTGCGGGCATGTACCAGACGACGATGTTCTGCAACGTTTCCATCAGGTTTCGCATGGCAGTGGGCCTCACGGGGTATTTATCGTTGCAAACCCAGTTGTCTCCGTTGCGTTTCAGGGTGATCTGGTTGCCGTTTTTGTCGGCCAGGAAAACCTTATGAATGGCGGAGACGTCCTGGACGGCAAAATCCATATCCCAGGAAGTGCGTGTAGTGTTTTTACGGGCGTTGCTTCGGATGGCGAGCCAGGCGCCGATGCCGAGCACGACGAAAAGGAGGGCAAGTAACAGGGTGCGCTTCATAGCATTTGTGTTTAAAGCATAAAAAAGCCTACTCTGCATTGCGCAGAGCAGGCACATCAAAACAAAACGAAAAACCAATTTTTATTCAG
Organism: Saprospiraceae bacterium; assembly: GCA_041736625.1. GTDB lineage: Bacteria > Bacteroidota > Bacteroidia > Chitinophagales > Saprospiraceae > M3007. The sequence goes on from JBGSTG010000038.1 coordinate 24,046, forward strand.
CATCGGCCAGGCCGAATGGAATGCGGGTTAATTGTTGTCGCGGCTGCGTAGCCGGACGGAAAAGTTTTTGTCGTTTCCGTTGCGGATTACCCGGACGGAAATGTCGTCGCCGACTTTTTGACGCGCTATGAGTTCGCGAAGTTCGGAATTATTCCCGATGTTTTTGCCGTTTAGCGCTACAATTATGTCATTTTCCTGAATGCCGGCACGCGCGGCGGAGCCTTTTTCATCCAATCCAAGCACTATAACGCCCTGATGATAAGCGATTTGGCGTTCCTCGGCCAGTTTGGAGTCCATGTCTGCAATGTCCACGCCCAGATAAGGTCGTCTGAAGACGCCGTATTTGATCAGGTCTTCGGCGATGTTTTTGGCCAGGTTGACGGGTATAGCGAAGGAGTAGCCGGCGAACGTGCCCGTCGGGGAAGCGATGGCGGAGTTGATGCCGATGAGGCGTCCTTCGGTGTCGACGAGTGCGCCGCCGGAGTTGCCGGGGTTGACGGCGGCGTCGGTCTGGATGAACGATTCGATGGCGGAGCGGTCGCGAATAATGTTGATGTCGCGTCCTTTGGCGCTCACGATGCCCGCCGTGACGGTGGAGGTGAGGTCGAAGGGGTTGCCGACGGCGAGCACCCATTCGCCGACGCGCACATCGTCGGAGTTGCCGTATTCGATGGGAACCAGCTTGTCGGCGTCGATTTTGATCACGGCCATGTCCGAGCTGGGGTCTCGCCCCACCAAACGCGCGGCAAATTCGCGTTTGTCGTGTAGCGTGACTTCAAATTGGTCGGCATATTCCACCACGTGGTTGTTGGTCATGATGTAGCCGTCGGCCGTAATGATCACACCGGAACCCGTTCCGGTGCGCGGTCGACTAAAGTTGTCGCCGTAGGGTTCGCCGAAGAAATAGTAAAACGGATTGGTGTTTCGCTGGCGCTGGATGGCCGATTCGCGGCTTTCCGTGGCCTTGATGTGCACGACTGCGGGCATGGATTTTTCGGCAGCCCGGGTAAAATCAAACGGAGCAACCGGCGGGTTGTAGCTCACCTGTCTTGTCGGAACCGCTTGATTGGGCGCAATTTGCACAACGCTGTTGGTCTGTGTCAGGCGGATGCCGGCAAAAGTAACCAGGCCGCCTAAAACACCTGCCAGCAGAGAGGACCAGAATTTATTCATATTGCTGTTGTTCGATTTAAATTTCATTGCTATCTTTGTCAGCAGCAGTTTTAGTGAAAAACGACCGAAGCCGGTTTTTGCTCATCACCTGATGCCGGTTAACGTTGTTTTAACACATTTTATTTTGCTCCGGTGCTGCTACGCCGTCGCGTCTTTTTTTCCGTTTCAACGCCCTAACCACACCAGTATGCATGCACTTCCCTCCAATGATCGACCAACGTATGCGACTGAACGACCAATGCTCCGAATGGACCCTGTTTTCACCCAAACGCAGATGCTGGTCTCCTTGCTTCATCCCGAAACGTCGCTGGAGCATCATCTGCTGGCTTTACCCGATTTTCAGGAGGGATTGATGTGGGGCAAGCCGCGGTTCGGCCATCCGGAGGGCAGGGTCGCCTTTCACGTTCGCGAGGTGCTGGAAAACATCAACCGCATTCCGGTACTGAGCGAAACCGATCGCATCCGCCTGCGACTCATTGCCTTCGCCCATGATACCTTCAAGTACGCCGAGGATCGCAGCAAGCCCCGAAACTGGATGAAGCACCATGCGATGCTGGCGCGTGACTTTATGAGCCGCTACACCGATGATGCGGTTGTATTGGAGATTCTGGAAACCCACGACGACGCTTTTTACGCCTGGCTGGCGTCGCGCCTCGATGCCGGGTTTGCCTCCTCCGCCCACCCGCTACGCACCCTGGACGGGCTCGTGCAACGCATGGGGCATTGCCTGCAAACCTATTACCTGTTTTTTAAATGCGACACCCAGACCGGCGACAAAACGCAGGCGCCGGTTCGCTGGTTTGAACAAAACGTTCAGCAGATAGAAATCATCCCCATCCGGGAAAAGGACCCCCGTCTGCTACCGGGCAGGTAGCCTATTTTTTCCGCTTGGCCGACTTCTTTGTTTTTTTCACCACCACCGGCTCACTCGGGTATCCGGGGGTGTTTGCGCGGTTGTAGCCGACCAGCACATAGGTGTAGATTTCCTTGGGTGCCACGTCCTTGTCCTCAAACGTCCAGGTATGCTCGTTGTATTCGGTGATGTGCAACGCATACCGGCGGTCGTTGATGTCGCCAACCCCTGAACCCGGAAAACGGTGCAGGCTGAAGTAGTAGGGCATTTCGCCTTTGGCGGAAATGTTGCACACCTGCCAGGCCACTTTGATGCTGTTTTTTTCGCCCTTTACTCCGCAGATGCGCGGCGTGGCAGATGCTGCCATGTGTGCGCCGGCAGCAGGCGGCACAACGGCGGGTTGCGCATACAGGTTGTTCCGCAGGCTGTCGCGAACACCCAATGGATTGCGCAGGAGCGCGTTGGCCGAAAAATAGATGCTGCCTTGCACACCGGGGACGGCGCGGTTGACCATCACCTGGTTGCGGATCTGCGCAGGGTCGTTCCAGGCGGGATCCCCTACGGCATTGCTGCCGATCTTGTAGGCGGCATGTCCGGTGTACACCTTGCGGCCAAAGGAGTTGCGCCCCCACCAGTCGGACAACTTAGCGTAGTCGGCCGCGGGGAAGCCGATGCTCCAGTAGAGTTGCGGCGATATGTAGTCGATCCAGCCTTTTTCCAGCCACAGGCGCACATCGGCGTAGAGATCATCGTAAGAAGTCATGCCGGTGTTCGTCTCCGAGCCGTTCGGGTCTCTGTCGCGGTTGCGCCAAACGCCGAAGGGGCTGATGCCGAATTGCACATACGGCTTGAGCTGTCGGATCTCTTTGGAGACGGCCTCCACAATGCGGTTGATGTTGTCGCGGCGCCAGTCGTCGATGTACTGAAACCCCCTGGGGTCGGCGGCAAAGGCGTCGAAGTCGTTTAGCTCCCACCCTTGTTCTTTGTACGGGTAAAAATAGTCGTCGAAGTGAATACCATCCACGTCGTACCGCGTCACCACTTCGCGCACCAGCCCGACGATGTATTGTTTGACGAAGGGGCTACCCGGGTTGAAATAGTAGCGCGTGCCGTAGGGGAAAAACCACTCGCGCACCCGTTGTTCGGGAAGCATTTTCATGGGGTGGGAGGCCGCCAGGGATGCGGTGTCGAGGCTGGGTGTCGCCCGGAAGGGGTTCATCCAGGCGTGAAATTCCATATTTCTTTTGTGTGCGGACTGCACCATGTATTCCACCGGATCGTATTCCGGCAGGGGCGGAATGCCCTCCTGACCGCTGAGGAAACGGCTCCAGGGCGCCGAGGGTGTGGGGTAAAAGGCGTCGCCGGCGGGCCGTATCTGCACAAACACGGCGTTGATGCCGGTAGCTTTGAGGGCGTCCAGGAGGCTGTCGAACTCCACGCGCTGCCGGTCGGGCGGGAGGCCGGGCCGGGAGGGCCAGTCGATGTTGTTTAGGGTAACGATCCAGCAGCCGCGCATTTCAGCCAGCGGGGCCTGCTGGGCCGAAAGGGTGTGAAGGCAGGGGATAAAGGCCGTCAGAAACAGCCAAAAACGAAAACAGGCGAGCATTGGCGATTGTATTTGCGGTAAAAATAGGCATATATAGAAATTTTCACTTTTTTTTGCCCTTAAATTAATGTTCATGACTTTTCCGACACCCATTTCTGTACGCGCCCTGGCCGATCGTTTCGGGGCCCGGCTTATCGGCGACGATACGCTCCTGGCCACCGGCATCAACGAGATACACAAGGTAGAACCCGGCGACATCGCCTTTTCCGACGCGCCCAAATACTTCGACAAAACGCTGAAAAGCGCCGCTACGATCATTCTGCTCAACGCCGAGGCCGAGTGTCCGCCCGGGAAAGCGATCCTGGTGGTGGAAAAGCCGTTCGACGTGTACGACGCGCTGATCCGCGAGTACCGGCCCTTCGAGCCCCTGCGCCATCCGGTCAGCCACGCAGCCGACATCCATCCCACCGCCATCATCGAACCCGGGGTGATCATCGCCGGCAACGTGCGCATCGGCGCCCATTCCTACATCCAGGCCAATACCTACATCGGCGAATACACCACCATCGGAGCGCATGTGACCATCGGCCCGGGGTGTGTCATCGGCTCCGATGCGTTTTACTACAAAAAACACCCGGACGGACGCTATCAGAAGTGGCGCTCGGGCGGTCGGGTGCTCATTGAGGATCACGTCGACATCGGCGCGGTGTGCACCATCAACAAGGGCGTGAGCGGCGACACCATCATCGGAGAAGGCTCGAAGCTCGACTGCCACATACACATTGGCCATGGCGTGGTGATCGGCAAAAACTGCCTGTTCGCCGCCCAGGTGGGCATCGGCGGCAAGACGGTGATCGAAGACAACGTAGTGCTGTACGGTCAGGTGGGCGTCACCCAGAACCTCCACATCGGCAAGGGCGCCGTGGTGTACGCGCAATCGGGCGTCGCCAAATCGCTGGAAGGCGGAAAAATCTATTTCGGCTCTCCGGCAGAAGAGATGCGCGACAAATTCAGAGAACTCGCCGCACTCAAGCAACTGCGTAACCGCCCGTAAGCGTTACTTGCTCCGCAGACGCACGATCGGGCAGAGCATCTCCTCCAGGCTGATGCCGCCGTGCTGGAACGTGTTTTTGTAGTAGTTGTGGTAGTGGTTGTAGTTGTTGGGGTAGAGGAAAAAGTAGTCTTCCTTGGCAAAAATATAGGCAGAACTCACATTCGGGCGGGGGAGTCCGGCCTGCTTGGGGTCTTTGAGGGCCAGCACGTCCTTGGGCTCAAATTGCAGGTTGCGGCCCAGTTTATAGCGCAAGTTGGTGGTGGTCTCCCGGTCGCCGACCACCCTGCTGGGTCTTTTCACCCGGATGGTGCCGTGATCGGTGGTGACGAACACCTGCACGGGCCGGCCCTCGAGTCGGCGCAGCGCCGTCCACAGCGGGCTGTGCAGGAACCACGACCGGGTGAGCGAGCGGTACGCACGCTCGTCGCCGGCCAGCTCTTTGAGCACCTCCATTTCGGTGCGGGCGTGCGACAGCATGTCGATGAAGTTGTATACGACGACCGTGAGGTCGTTGTTCAGGTAATTCAGGATGTTGTCCTGCAGTTCTTTGGCATGGTTGACGTTGGTGACCTTGATGTAGTCCCATTTGATGCCTTTTCGGAACACCCTTTCGACGTGTTTGCCGAGGAAGAAGTCTTCAAACAGGTTTTTTCCACCCTCTTCGGAGTCGTTTTTCCACTTGTCCGGGAAAGCCTGTTCGATGTCGGCGGGCATCATGCCGGCGAAGATGGCGTTCCGGCTGTACTGGGTTGCGGTGGGCAGGATGCTGTAAAAGTAGTCCTCCTGCTCGGTGCGGAACAGTTCATTGAGAAATGGTTCGATGATCTTCCACTGGTCGTAGCGCAGGTTGTCGAGCAGCAGGACGATGGTGGGCATCCCGTTAGCGATGTGCGGGAACACGAAGCGGCGCAGGACTTCGTGCGACATGACGGGTCCGGGCTTGTCTACCCTTTTGTCCACCCAATCAAAGTAATTTTTGATCACGTACTTGCTGAACTCGGTGTTGGCCTGTTCTTTTTGCTGGGCGAGGATCTCGCCGACTTCCGCGCGGTTGTCGTCGAGGCGAAGCTCCCAGAGAACAATCTTGCGGTACACGTCGAACCATTCTTCAAAGTTGAGCCCTCCGGTGATCTGCATGAACAGTTGCCTGAAATCCTGTTGGTACTCCTGGGTGGTTTTTTCGCGTATCAGGCGTTTATTGTCGATAATCTTTTTCAGGGTAAGGAGAATCTGGTTGGGATTGACCGGCTTGATCAGGTAATCGGAAATCTGAGAGCCGATGGCCTCTTCCATCACGTGCTCCGCCTCGTTTTTGGTGATCATCACCACCGGAATGGCGGGGTTCACCTCTTTGATGCGCGGCAAGGTTTCCAGCCCGGTGAGCCCGGGCATCGATTCATCCAGAAACACCACGTCGATGTCGTTGGTGTTGTCCAGAAAAGTCTCCACCGCGTCGTGCCCATTGGTGGCGGTGATCACCTCGTATCCCTTTTGCGCCAGGAAGAGCAGGTGGGGTTTTAACAGATCGATCTCGTCGTCGGCCCAGAGAATTTTAATTTTATCCATAACGGTGTTTCAGTAACTGTAAAATATGGGTATGCCCAAAGGTAAACTATCAACGCCGTCCCCGGCAAATTATTCTTGCCGGGCTCTTGACCCTACCCCCTACCTTTGCAGGGTAACGACGAACAGCAGGCATGCATCTACAGCGATACAAAATATTCAACGATCCTGTTTACGGATTTGTGTCGGTGCCTTACGGGATACTGCTCAGCCTGATCGACCATCCGTACTTTCAGCGCCTGCGCCGCATCCGCCAGGTGGGCTTGTCGCCCTACGTGTACCCGGGCGCCCTGCACACCCGCTTTCACCACGCACTGGGGGCTTTGCACCTCATGCAGGAGGCCATAGAGGTGCTGCGGGGCAAAGGGGTGGCGATCACCGAAGAAGAAGCCGAGGGCGTGTGCATTGCGATCCTGCTGCACGACATCGGGCACGGCCCCTACTCCCACGCCCTGGAGCACACGCTGATCGACCTGCACCACGAGGAGCTGTCGCTGATGATCATGCACGAACTCAACCGGCATTTTGAAGGCCGGCTCAACACCGCCATTCGCATTTTCACCAAACAATACGAAAAGCCGTTTCTGCAACAGCTGGTCTCCGGGCAGCTGGATATGGACCGGATGGACTACCTGAACCGCGACAGCTTCTTCACCGGGGTCAGCGAGGGCGTCATCGGGTACGACCGAATCATCAAAATGCTGGCTGTGCGCGACGACCGACTGGTGGTGGAGGAAAAAGGCATCTATAGCCTCGAGAAGTTTCTGACCGCCCGCCGCCTCATGTACTGGCAGGTTTACCTCCACAAAACGGGCGTGGCCGCCGAACAAATGCTCATCCACCTCCTTCGGCGCGCGCGTGAAATGGCCCTCCAGGGCCTCGACCTGGACGCGCCCCGCGACCTGCGCTGGTTTCTGTACCGCAAGCCGGATGAAGCGGTGGAGCCCGCAGAAATGCTCCGCCATTACGTCCGGCTCGACGATACCGACATCACTGCCGCCGTCAAGTACTGGGTCGATGCCGACGACTTTGTGCTCTCCTTCCTTTCCAACGGCCTGCTCAACCGCAAGCTTTTCCGCCTGGAGTGGCGCCGCGAAGCCATCGAACCCGAGATGGTGGAGCGCCTGACCCGCAACCTTTCGGATCTGTACGGCGAGGCCTACCTTCCTTATTTGCTCTATCGCGGCAGCACCAGCATACGCGCCTACGACGAAGACAATGACCCGATATTTATTTTGTTTAAAAACAACGCGATCAAGCCGCTTTCTGCTTGCTCCGACGTGCCCCTGCACACCCAGATCGTCACCAAATTTTTCATCTGCTATCCGAAAGAAGCCAATCTTCAGGTAAACTTTTAATTAAAAACAGGCGCCCGGTGCGCAATAAGTCGGGTTGCATAGCTACCTTTGCAAATAACTCCTTCAAAAGAAGACTCATTCATCAACAAAATGAAACCTATGCAAAAATTTTATTTGCTGCTTTCGCTTTCCCTTGCCCTTTCCGCTACCGCCATCGCGCAGGACGGAGACGTCCCGCCCAACGCCCAACCCGGTAAATGCTACGCAAAATGCCACATCCCCGACCGGTACGAAACCGTGACCGAGCAGGTGGTCGTCAAGGCAGCCAGCAAGAAAATCATCACCGACTCCAAAAGCGCCTTTGAAACCCGCACCGAGCAAGTGCTGGTCAAGGCCGAATCGCGTCGACTGATCCCCGTACCCGCCGAGTACGAAACGGTAACCGAGCAGATGCTGGTAAAACCGGAATCCAAGCGCATCACCCCCATACCGGCTGAATACGAAACGGTAACCGAGCAAGTGCTGGTCAAGCCCGAATCCCGCTCCTACACCACGGTGCCTGCGGTGTACGAAACCGTCACCGAGCGCGTAGAAGTAAAACCGGCATCCAAAAAAGTGGTTGCCGTGCCCGCCGTGTACGAAACCATCGAAGAAAAATACGTGATCGAACCGGCTTACACCAAAACAGAGGTACTGACGCCTCGTTATGAAACCGTAACCGAACGCGTAGAGATCGCCCCCGCCCGCACCAAATGGGTGAAAAAAAGAGGCGACCGCAACTGCCTGAGCGCCAACCCCGACGACTGTCTCGTGTGGTGCCTCGTGGAAGTACCCGCCGAATATCAGACCATTACCCGCCGCGAAAACCGCGGTTGCGACGGTTCCGGTAAGCCCGACGCAGGTTGCGTGCGCACCGTGGAAGTGCCCGCTAAATACGCCACCCGTAAAGTGCAGGTGGTGAAATCCCCCGCCGCAACGCGCGAGCAGGATGTCGCGGCCGAATACCAGACCATCACCAAAAAGGTGGAAAAAACGCCGGCAACCGTGAAAGAAACGGTAATCCCCGCCGAGTACAAAACCATCACCAAACGCGTGCTCAAAACAGCCGCCACCACCCGCGAGGAAGTAATCCCCGCCGAATACAAAACGGTGACGAAACGCGTAGTGAAAACGCCGGCTACCGTGCGCGAAGAAGTGGTGCCTGCCGTTTACAACACCGTCACCGTACGGGTGCCCAGCGAACGCGGTGCAGGTGTGCGCGAAGAAGAAGTGCCAGCTGAATACACGACCGTCACGAAACGCCGCCTCGTGCAGGCCGGCGGCTTCACCGAATGGAAAGAAGTGCTCTGCGGCGAAAAAGTGACCGGCGACCTCGTCCGCCAGGTACAGGTGGCCCTCAAAAATGCCGGCTACGACCCCGGACCCATCGATAACATCATCGGCCCCCTCACCCGCGCAGCCCTCACCAAATACCAGAAAGACAAAGGCCTGCCGGTAGGCAACATGGACATGGAGACACTGAAGTCGCTCGGCGTGTCCTATTAATCCGAACAAGCTCTAAGCAAAAGCCCGACACTTCAAACGCCTTGTCTGAAGTGTCGGGCTTTTTCTATGGTGAAGCAGTTATCCACACATTATGTGGAAAACGAATGTTAATTATTCCGAACCACTTGTATTTACCAAATGTTTTTCTGAAAATTTGCAGTGAAGCAAACGGCTTCAACGCATATTTTTTCAGCTTGGCACGCTTTATGATTCAAATCGTTATGTGTGGATAACCCTCCAATCTTAACCTCATCCCGCAATTAATGGATACCGGCTTACAGCAATTCATGGTAGATTTTACCCTGCCCAACCAACTGACGGACACGTTTATCGCTATCATTCCCCGCCAACGCGCCATGGTCAACCGGCTGATCGCGGAAGGCAAGCTTCTTAATTACGCACTCTCACTGGAAAATGCCAAGCTCTGGGCCGTTTTTTCCGTGCACTCGGAAGCCGAGCTGCTGGAGTTGGTGCATGAACTGCCCCTTACGCCCTTTATGAAGGTGCGCATCAACCAGTTGACGGTGTTCAACTCCTCCACGGCCTTTGCGCCGGCCTTTTCGGTGAATTAGTTCGACTTCGCCACTTTAAACACGGCTTTTTCCGCGCCGTTTTCCACGGAGAGCAGGTAAAAACCTGCTTCAGGTACGCCCGTCAGGCGTATGTCGTTGTATCCCTTCTGTACGATTTCCCGCTGTACCGCCACGAACCGCCCCTGGGTGTCGTACCATTTGATGTCCAGCGTTTCTGTACCGTCGCTGAGGTAGCGCAACACGAGTTGTGCGCCCGAGCCGTCGTTGCCCAGCAGGGTTGCGTTGTCGGCCAAATGCGTCGCGGGTTCCGGCCAGGCCCGCACGATCAGGGCCTGCTGTTCGGGCGGCAGGCGGCTGTCGTCGAGCGTTCCGCCCAGCATCCATACGCGCAATTTCATCGCCTGGCCCTGGCTGAACTGGTTTGTGATCCGGGCATTTTCGGTAAAGCGCAATTGGGCGCCGGGGTGCAGTTCCACGTCCATAAACGGTTCCGGCGGCCGGTTGTCGTCGCACTCGGCGATGTTGACCACCGCGTCGACCACAAGCGCGCTGCCGGGCTCCAGCACCACCCTGGCGTCGGCGCAGAGGGCCAGCATGCCTACGCCTCCGTTGCCGTAGTGCAAGGCGCCGTTTTCGGCCACGCGCAACGCGCTGCCCTCGCGAAACTGCATGCAGGAAAACGGATTGTTCATGGTCACCTGGCCGGAACGGTGCCGGAACTCCGTGCCCTCGTCAAACACCAGGTCGATAAAATTCACACAAAAATCCCCGCCGTCGTTCATGAGCACAAACTGGTGGCGCACGGAGTCGCTGCCGGCGACAAACGCGCCCCGGAAGTAGGTGAATGGCTGCACCTCGAGTGTCTCGTACGTGCCGACCCGGAGTATCACGACCTTTTGCTGTGTCGTGTTGGGTACCGGCGCGGCTTCCACGTACGATGGGTTGGCCGCGGAAGGGTAGCCGGGGCTGTTGTACAGGGCCAGATGGGCGGGACCGAAGTTGCCGCTTGCGTCCGATACCGGCACCACGTATACCCCGTTTTGCAGGTGAAAGGGGTACGCCTCCACTTCGGTAAAGGTTCCGAAGTCGTCGGCAGGAAAAATATCAGCACTGTACACCCGGAGGGAAATGCCCTGTGCATCCAGGGTGTCTGGAAACGTGTACTTGGCCACCAGAAAGGCCAGGCTTTGCTCCTGGAAACGCTCGGTGGGGAAACAGGTACTGGTGCCGTTGCAGAAGGAAGGCCAGTTACCGGTCAGGTCGGCCACGCCGGTGTGCAGGCGGGTGTTTCCGCCGGGAACCCCGTTGGTGTCGGGAACGGCAATGCCGATGAACAATCCGCTGCACAGGCCCTGGGCGCAATTCGTGCCTGATGTCCAGTCTACGTCATAGGGCATGATGTTCGAACAAAAAAATGCGTTGTAGAGGGCATCGGGCTGGAACATCCAGTCCGGCGGATAGGCGTCCAGGTCGGCACGGATAAACACCGGCCGGGCCAGATCGATCTGGTCCAGCGGTATGTTGCAGCCTGCCTGCGGGCTCGCGGCTTTGAAGCCGCTGATGCAGCGGCTGGAGTCCACCGGGCCGTCCCAGTTCCCGTCCAGGGTCTGGTAGACGATCCAGCCGACAGGGCGGGTGATGGACGCAGTGGAATCATACGGGCAGGGCACGGTTTCGAAGTCCTGGAACCGGTCGTTGTGCAGGCGCTGGGCGTCAAGGGCGCCGCACAGGAGCAGCGCAATCAGTAGGGTGGTGGGTGATTTCATTGGAAAAAGGTTTTAGTTCGAATTCTGGAAACAAATATAAAAGTTGCGTGTAGCGCCAAATGTCGGATTTGGACTTGTCGTCTTTTTTCCGCGTAGATTTGCCCAAAACCGGCATTTCACGACATGATCTTTCTTCGAATATGCCTGATGGTGGCGCTTTTCCTGTGTTTCGGGGGCGCTCCTTTGTGCGCCCAGCGCTCCTTTACCCTCCAACAGGTCCGCGAAGACCTCGCCTTTTTGCAGGAGGCGCTCCTGCACGGCCACCCCGGCGCCGGTTTGTACGCGCCGGAGGATAGCCTGCGCGCCGTGTTCCGCCGGCTCAGCGACCAGCTGCGTGGCGACTCCATCCCCTGGGCGCAGGCCCAGTTGGTGATCCGGCTGGCGGTGGCGGCTGTGCGCGACGGGCACACTTCCGTCCAAACGCCGTTTTACGACGAAACCACGCGTGTGCTCCCGCTCAGCACGTTTGCGGTGGGCGACGCCCTGTTCGTTGCGGCGAACCATTCAGCCGACACCACCCAGGCGCGCGGCACGGAAATCACTGCGGTGGACGGCGTTCCACCCGCCGACGTCCTGCGCGTCGGCCGGCTCATGGCCACCGCCGACGGGTACAGCGCCCCGTTCCAACAGGCGTATGCCGAGGTGCTGTACGCCCGGCTGCACACCCTGCTGTTCGGCGATCGCGATTCCCTCACGGTTACCGTGTTGGCGCCGGGCGGCGGCGCACGGACATCGCGGGTGGCATCCATAGACCGGGCGGCACTGGAGCGGCTCACTGCGGCCCACCTGAAGACGCTGCCCAAGGGTCCGGAGCCGGTTTTTCGGCACAAGACCATGTCGGTGTACCGCGACACCGTGCGAACCGACCTGGCGGTGTTGACCCTGCGCGGATTCCCCAAACGGGGGTACAAAAAATTTTACCGGAAAAGCTTCCAGTGGATGCGCGACAATGGCATTCGGCACCTGGCGGTCGACCTGCGCTACAACACCGGCGGCACATTGCTCAACATGAATTTCCTGTTGTCGTCCCTGATCGACGCGCCGTACAGCTACCGCTACCTGCGTAAAAAAGGCGCGGGCATGGGCCGGTATTTTCGCACCAGGGCCGATGTGCAACAAGCCATGGCCGCCTTTCGGTACGACGTGCTGCCCGGGTTCAAACGCAGCCGGGAGGGCGACGTGAAAGTCCGGACCCGGCGCGTTAAACCCCGCAAACAGGTTTTCGACGGCACGCTATGGGTGCTGACCAATGGGTTCACCTTTTCGGCGGCGAGCATGAGCGCTTCGTTTTTGCGCGATCGCCGAGGCGCGCAGGTGATCGGGCAGGAGTCCGGCGGCTCGGCCGAGCGGAACTGCGGCGGCAGCTTTCCGTCGCTGGTGCTGCCCAACACCGGTATCAAGGTGCGCTTCCCCCTTTACCTGCTGGAATACGACGTGGCGAAGGGCACCTTCGGCCGCGGAGTGTTGCCCGATCATCCGGTGACGTACACGCTGTCGGACCGGTTGGCGCGGCGGGATATGGAGCGCGAGCGGCTTCGGGTGATTTTGGAAAGGAGGTAGTGTTGGGGTGTTTTCTCCTTCGGCGTAATGGCACGCGGATCAAACGGATCGCTTCGCGAACGCGGATAGCCACGGATTTTTTTAATTTTTGTGGGATAATCCGCGATTATCCGCGTTCGCGAAGCGATCCGTGGCATCCGCGTGCCATCACGCAAGGAGCGGTATTTTCGATGTACTATGAAAAAACCCGAACGCACGTTAATTTTGTCCCCATGGAAGACTGGGAGCTGGATTTTCAATTTTTGCGCGTGCAGCACATCGTCAAGGACGCTATGGGCCGGGAAACGCTGCCCGACCTCAACACCGTGCTGTTCCTGATCGGGATTCAGGAACTGGGCCGCTGGAAGGCCAAATTTGCCAAAGAGGAAAAACAGGACCTCATGCACATCGCCGTGTGCCGCCTGCTCGCCTACGAGGGCTTTTTCGAGTTTCAGGGCCGCGACGCCGACGGCTGGCCCCACTACCGGCAGACGCGGGAGATGACGACGCAGAACCTGCCCCAGCAAGAACGGCTGCTGAAGGAGATGGCGGTGCGGTATTTTGCGGAGTGGGAGCGGGAGGAGTGAGGTGAAAGGCTGCTCTGATAACGCAAAGGACTAAGACAACACAACACAATAAGGCTCAGGCCGGATTGGCCTCGATCCAGGCTTTGATGGTGGAGATGAAGAGCTTCATGTCGGCAAACATAGCTTCAAGATCAGCCTGAGCAGGAATCTTATTTACTTCATAATCCGCATCAGAACGGGCCTTAAACGCTTTTTTGACCAAGCCCGAGAACGAATTGGGGAAAATGCCGGTGTGAACGAAGTTTTTATTGAACCAGCCTGCCATTTGTTGATGTTTGGAAGATTCAAAGCCATGCAACAACGCCAAGGCAAGCATCGCGTAAAACATTCCGTAATAAATCCTATTAGCGGCGATTTCAGGTTCATGGCTGCTCAAACAGGATTCAACCCTTTGGATGGCAAGCTCAGCCTGTTGCAAACGGATAAAAACCAGCTGATTGCGATCCTCCGATGTAATCATGCGTATATTCCTTTTTGTGTTGCCGTTTGAAAAATAGGTTGCCTTCCCCGGAGTGAATAACGCAACTCTTCTTCCGAAATAACCAGCGGTTGAGTGATGATTTCGTAATCCAGATCAATGTCGGCCATAACATCACATACAGCACGTTCAAATCGCCAGTCATAATCCCCTCGTACCACCACCACAAAATCCCAGTCCGACCACCGCGTCGGCTTGCCCCAGGCCCGGGAGCCGAACAGGATGACGTCCTTGATCTTGTCGCCGAACCTGGCCGTGAGGCGCTGTTTAGCGGCTTGCAGGATTTTATCGCGTTTTTTCATGAAAAACTAAGGTGTAGTTTGTGCAAAAATACTGAAAAATGTCTTGCTATGAAAGATTTATTCCTCACTTTAACTGGACGTATGCCTTATCCACATCGCGGGATACTTTCTGCTCGCCTACGAGGGCTTTTTCGAGTTTCAGGGCTGCGACGCCGATGGCTGGCCCCACTACCGGCAAACGCGGGAGATGACCGCGCAGAACCAGCCTCAGCAGGAACGGCTGCTGAAGGAGATGGCGGTGCGGCAATCAGCAATTCTCAAAAGGGTAGCAAAAAGAACATAAAAAAATAACAATGCAATGAAAACATTCGCAAAACAAAGCTTAGATTTGCAGTTAATTTATTATATTGTTTAATATTTTTCCCAAATATAATTTTGACTAATGAAACCGCTCTGCATTCTGCTCTTTTGTATTCTAACCTTTGCCCAACCGGGTTTAGCACAATCCGACCGCGGCGTTACCCCAATAGCAAATACGGAGGCCGGAAGGCGAATTCCGAAAGCTGGCGTCACCCGTGCCGTCGTCATCGGCATCTCCGACTATCAGGACGCTGCCATCCCTGACCTGCGCTATGCGCACCGCGACGCCGAGGCGTTTGCCAATTTCCTGCGCTCACCTGCGGGTGGCGCGCTCAATACAGACCTGCTTAAGGTATTGACCAACGATCAGGCCACCGCCGGGCACATCGCCGAAGCACTTGATGCCTTGGTGGAGCAGGCTCGGGAGGGTGACAAAGTCATCATTTACTTCTCCGGGCACGGCGATGTGGAGCGAAAGACCGTTTCTCAACCGGGCTTTTTGCTTTGCTGGGATGCACCTGCTCAGGTGTACATGGGTGGTGGAACGTATTCGCTGGCTTTCTTGCAGGAAATCCTCACAACCCTTTCCATACAAAACAAGGCCAAGGTTTGGTTTATTGCTGATGCCTGTCACGCTGGGAAACTGGCGGGCAGTCAAATCGGGGGCGCACAGGCTACCTCCGCCAATCTTGCCAAGCAGTATGCCAACGAAATCAAAATCCTGAGCTGCCAGCCCAATGAGTTCAGCATTGAAGGCGAACAATGGGGTGGTGGACGCGGCGTTTTTAGTTACCATTTTGTGGACGGACTTTACGGACTGGCTGATGGTAATGGTGATCGAGCCATAACACTTATGGAAATGGGCCGTCACCTGGAAGATCGGGTAAGTACCGAGGTCGCCCCGATAGGTCAAATGCCCCTGATAATGGGTAATCGGGCAGAAAAGCTGGCAGAAGTTGACGCTAAGATCCTTATGGATTTGCGCTCTGGAATGCTCCTTCAAATGGCCAATCTATCGTCCATTGATTCAAAGGGATTGGAAGACGAGGTGCTCGCAGGTGTTGACACCTCTATACGCGAATTATATCGACTTTTTCAACAAACCCTGCAAAGTAAACAATTCCTGGAGCCTCCAAATAGGTGTGCAAACTATTATTACGAAAAACTCGCCGCCGAGCCTGGGCTAGCCCGATTACACTCCACTATGCGGCGAAACTACGCTGCCTGTCTGCAAGACGATGCCCAACAAGTGATGAATACCATGCTAAAAACAGGTCTGACGCCAGAGGTCCTTAAGTCTGCAAGAGCAGGAAAGATTTATCAAAATTACCCGGCCTATCTCGAAAAATCCGCCGCGTTATTGGGTAATCAGCATTATATGTACGCCACTTTGCAAGCACGAAAATGTTTCTTTGAAGGAAAAATTAAACGAAAAAACCAAGATAAAAAAAATGCATTTTTTCAAGCACTGCAATGGCAGGCAGAATTGCCCCATGCTTTTGTGGAATTAATTCACACTTATTCAGCTGAACAAGCGGATTCAGCATTTTTTTACGCCAATAAAGCAATAACCGCAGCTCCTGGTTGGGTATTGCCTTACATAAGGCTTGCCTCGTTTTATGAATTTCAACTAGGACAAATACAAAAGGCGGATTCCCTGTTGAATCAAGCCTTCCTGGTTGATTCAAACGCTGTAATACTTTGGTATGAAAAAGCCAGGTTTTGCCAAAGGCAAGGTAAATTTGAAGCCTCCGAACAATGGTTCAAGAAAGTAATATCCAGTGCAGCGGATGGCATTTGTTTTCCTTGTGCCCACAACGAGTTAGGATATACTTATTTATACAACAATCGTATTGCAGAGGCGGAGCAGGCATTCAAACAAGCCATTCAATTAGATTCAACCGTTGCCAATATTCAGAACAGCCTGGGAGTACTCTATTTGCAATCACAGCGCTACCTCGAAGCAGAGCAGCCATTAAAAACGGCCATCAAAATGGATTCGACATTTGTCAACGCCTACATCAACCTGATAGAGGTTTTCAATGCTACCAATCGATATTTAGAAGCAGAACGCACCGCTAAACAAACCATTCGACTGGATTCAACGCAAGCTAGATCTTATTACCTCTTAGCGGTTACGTATATTAAAACAAACCGCGCGGTTGATGCAGAATATACTGCCCAAAAAGGTATCCAAATGGCCCCTTCACCCGATTCCTACTACTATTTAGCCCTCATACAAAGTAATATGAACCAAGTAGATAAATCTTTTGAGTCTCTTGAAAAATCACTCAAAATGGAAGCTGCTTATTTCGATTACATGGAAGCTGACCCCGAACTCGCTCCGCTTCGGGCACGACCCGAGCAATGGAAGGCGCTGATGAAAAAATACTTCCCCGATCAGGTGAAAGACTGAGACAAAGCAACACAAACTGGCTCTGGCCGGGTTGGCTTCTGATCAATTCCGTACATAAGGTCCCAGATGGCATGGCGTCTCGGCCTACCGCTTCTTTAACCACACCACCGTTCGCGCCAGCCCCGTTTCCGGATCCGTCGGGCGCATCCCAAAGGTTTTTTCAAATTTTTCGGAAGAAAACACGTAGTCCTGTTCAAACTGGTAGTTCATTTCGGCCAGTTCGTGCATCAGCGGGTTGAATAGTCCCAGCATCCGGGCCATAAACGTGGAAACCACTTGCTGGCCCTCTTTCACCCCGAACGCTTCGGCGCTGCGCCGGATCCACTCCTCGCCCGTCCTGCGAACGCCCGACGTGGGCAGGTGCCACTCCTGACCGTCGGCGCGGGCATCCGTGCCGAGTATGGCGAGCGCGGGCCCCAGGTCCTCAGTGTAGGTGAACGTGTGCACTTTTTTGGGGTTGCCCATCCAGATGGCTTTTTGCCCTTTGGCGTGGCGCTCAAAAACGATGTTGTTGGGTACGCTGGTGTTGCAGTACGGGCCGTAAAAATCGGCGGCGCGGCCCACCGTCGCGCGCAAACCGCGTTTGTCGATGGCCGAACGCAGTTGGGTGAGCAGCTGCGCCCGCACCTCGCCTTTGCGGGAACAGGGACGCAACGGCAGCGCTTCGTGCATGATGCCTTTCACCGCGCCGTAGGCGTACACATTGTCCATAAAAACCAGCTTGCTGCCGTGTGCCAGCGCGGCCTCGATGGCGTTTTCCATGATCCGGGGCCAGTCGCGGCGCCAGACCTTGATGTCGTACGCCAGGCCTACGGTGAGGTAGATGACCTCCGAGCCTGCGGTGGCGCGCAGCACCTCGGCCGTGTCCGTCACGTCGGCTTGCACGTGCTCCCGGGAACCCTTGCCCGGCGAACGGCCGACGCCCCGAACGCGGAGGTGTTGTTTTTCCAAAGCAGCGGCCAGCGTGGTGCCGCTGACGCCGTTGATGCCCAGAATCGTATGCATGTTAAATGTTTTTTCAGGTTAAAACCAGGCGCCGACCACCGGCAGTGTTTTACGGTGATACAACGCGAGTACCAGGCAGCACACGAAAACGAGAACGGCCAGGTAGAACAGCGTACCGCCGTCGCCCTGGCTCTCAATGCCCAGCACGGTCAGGTGCGACAGAATGGCGCCGCTCATCACGCCCAGGCCCAGCACGGCGCCGATGCCCGTGGTGGCGGGGTACAGGATGAGCACGGCGGCGATGAGCTCAACCACACCCGAGCCGATGCGTCCCCAGGGTTCGGCGCCCAGGGTGGTGAAAATGTGCACGCTCTCCGGCGCGCCGGTAAATTTGAAGTACAAGGTTTGCAGTAGAATGCCTGCCGCAACGATGCGCAGGATCCAGAGGACGATGTTGTTCATAAGCAGGGGGATTTTGCGTTCGGGCGGTTAAGGTAAACCGATTTGTTGAACCAAAAACCGGATTAGCCGTTCTTTTTCACAAAAACGATGGAAGACTGGTTTGCGCATCGCCTTCAGTCGGAGAAGCCGTTGCTGGTTGAGTTTTACGCCACCTGGTGCGGCCCTTGTATGGCCATGATGCCGATGCTGGATGCCCTGCAAACGGAGTTGGGCGATGTTGTGGACATCCATAAAATCGACGTCGACCATAACATTGACTTCGCAGTGCAACAAAAGGTCATGGGAGTTCCTACCTTTGCCTTGTACAAAAACGGTATAGAGGTCTGGCGGCAGGCCGGTACACTGACCCGCGCCCAGCTTCTCGACGCCATTCACAAACACGGTTGAACCCATGCGCATACGCCACAACCTGCTCCTCACTGTTCTGGGATTCGTGCTGGTATTCGGTTGCCGGAACAGCGTGTCCAGCGAACAAACCCGGGAGCCGCAGCAGCCCGTATCGGCCGACTCGCTGTCGCCGGAGCAGCGCAACTACCTGCTGGGTCAGTTCGATCCGGCCAGGCACCCCGATTTTGTTGTGGTCGAAAAACCCTACACCGATCGCCCGTTTGTGTACCTGCACAAAGACGCCTTTGCCGCATTCCGGAACATGTACAACGCTGCGCTGAAAGAAGGCGTGTCGCTGAAAATCCTGTCGGGCGCCCGGAATTTTACCCAGCAAAAAGCCATCTGGGAGGGCAAATGGGCCAAAAACGCCGGCCCACACCCCGACCCCCGCACCCGAGCCCTGAAAATTCTGCAATATTCGGCCATGCCCGGCTCCTCGCGTCACCATTGGGGTACCGACATTGACCTGAACGACCTGAACAATGACGCCTTTATGCCCGGCGGCGCACAAGCCAGGGTGTACGAATGGCTGGCCAATAACGCGCACAAATACGGTTTCTGCCGCCCCTATACCGCGGTTGGCCCCAACCGGCCAAACGGGTACAACGAAGAACGCTGGCACTGGTCGTACATGCCGGTGGCCGGCCCTTTGCTGGAGCAGTTTCGGAAAAACATCACCGACGCTGATTTTACGGGTTTTAAAGGCATGGAGATGGCGGCTGAAATTGGCGTTGTGAAAAATTATGTGCTGGGTATTGACCCGGGTTGCCGGTGAATTTTTACCTTTTGTCCATTTTCCCACGGCTGAAGCCGTGGGCTAATTTGAACGTTTATGGCTTATACTGAATCTGTTATGTTGCCTCTGGGCACGGTGGCGCCCGACTTTGCCCTGCCGGATACGGTTAGCGGGCGCACGGTTTCGTTGGCCGATGTTGCCTCGGACAAGGCCACGGTGGTCATGTTCCTGTGCAACCACTGCCCTTATGTCTTGCATGTCAATGAGTCGCTGGTGCAGCTCGCGCAGGAGTACCAGGCCGAAGGCGTGTCGTTTGTCGGCATCAGCAGCAACGACGCCGTCGCTTACCCGGAAGACGGGCCCGGGCAAATGACCGAGCACGCCAAACAGGTTGGCTACCCTTTTCCGTACCTTTACGACGAATCGCAGTCGGTCGCTCGTGCGTACGATGCTGCTTGCACGCCCGATTTTTACGTGTTCGACGCCGGACTCAGGCTGGTGTACCGCGGACAGTTCGACGACAGTCGACCGCGCCGCAACGACTTGCCGGTAACCGGCGCCGACCTGCGCACCGCGCTGGACGCCGTACTGGAAGGCCGCCCCGCACCGGAGCGCCAAAGACCTTCCGGCGGCTGCAACATTAAATGGAAAACCAACTAATCGATACCACTCGCATGCGACCATCGGAAATCACCGACGAACAGATCAACCAATTCATCGCAAACGCACTGGCAGAGGACATCCGGGAGGGCGACCACACCGCCTTGGCCACCATACCGGCCGATTCCAGGAGCAAGGCCGTGCTGAAAGTCAAGGACTACGGCACCCTCGCCGGCGTGGACATAGCCCGCCGCATCTTCACCCATCTGGACCCCACCGCCGCATTCTCCGTACACAAACCGGACGGCGCCGACGTCCTGTACGGCGACATCGCCTTCGAGGTGGAGGCCAACACCCGCGCCCTGCTCATGGGCGAACGCGCCGCGCTCAACACCCTGCAGCGCATGAGCGGAATCGCCACCCTGGCCGGACGCTTCGCGTTCGAGGTGGGCGACCTGCCCGTCAAAATCCTCGACACCCGCAAGACCACGCCCACCATCCGTTTTCTGGAAAAATGGGCCGTGCACATCGGCGGCTGCGAAAACTACCGCTGGGGTCTGTACGACTGGATCATGATCAAGGACAACCACATTGACGCCGCCGGCGGCATCCTCCCGGCGATCGAACGTGTGCATGCCTACCTGAAGGCGCAGCAGCTGGACCTGAAGGTGACCGTGGAAGTCCGCAACCTCGTGGAAGCCCACGAAGTGCTGTACGCCGGCGGAATCACCCGCATCATGTTCGACAATTTCGAGCTGCCCATCCTCGCCGAGGCTGTGGCCGTGGTCGGCGACCGGTTCGAAACGGAAGCATCCGGAGGCATTACCCTGAACAATGTGCGCCGCTTTGCCCTCACCGGCGTGGACTATATTTCGGTGGGCGCCATCACGCATTCTGCACTTCCGTTGGACCTCAGCCTGAAACTCGTGCAATAAAAAAACGCCACCCTCCCTTTGGATGGCGGCGTTGGTCGAAGAAGCGGAAGCCAGAGATCCGAATCTGCTTTCAGTTTCAAATCCATGCGGCACAGGCCCTCGTCTCAAAGCCTGTTGTGTCGCCGCTTTGTATCGGTTATAATCTCATGAAAATAAATCGGTGAAAATGATTGGGGCACTAGGCCCCAATCAAATCAAGGATACTGCTTGCGCAGTGGGGGCACGATACTGTCGCCCGGGGGGTTGGGCAGTAGATTTTTGTAACCATGAGCATACGGGGGCGTTTTTGTTTCGGGATTATGGTGAAAACCGTTGATCATTTCAACTGGTACAAAGGTCACAGCTTTTCTATTGCGCGTAATGGACAGTTGGCAGGCTTGTATCGCCCGGTAGTTTTAACCTTAATTGGAAGAAAATTTATGTTAAAATATTGGTATTGAATTGATTGTATAAGATAAATATTTTGGGCTATCGGCTATCGGTAGTCGGCTATCGGTAGTCGGCTATCGGTAGTCGGCTATCGGTAGTCGGCTGTCGGTAGTCGGCTATCGGCCCTCCCCGAATTTAATCCGGGGTTATTCAAGTTCAACCGCTACGCGGTTGTGAACCGACAACCGATAGCCGACTACCGACTACCGACTACCGACTACCGACTACCGACTACCGACTACCGACTACCGATACCCGACGACCGCATTCATCAACTCCTCCACCTCTTCCGCTTCGATCGGGATGTTTTGGAACAGATCTATTGGGCCATTGTCGGTGATCAGGATGTTGTTTTCCAGTCGGATACCGAGTCCTTCTTCCGGAATATAGATCCCGGGTTCGCAAGTAAACAGCATACCGGCGCGGAAGGGTTCGTAGCGCAGGCACAGGTCGTGCACGTCCAGTCCGAGGTGGTGGCTGGTGCCGTGCATGAAGTATTTTTTGTAGGCGGGCTTGTCTTTGTCCTGGTTTTCTACGTCCGTTTGGCTGATAAGGCCCAGGCTCAGCAGTTCGCTTTCCATAATTTTACCGACCTCTTTGTTGTACTCCTCGAGGGTGTTGCCGGGCACGAGCATGGCGCGGGCTTCTTTGAGCACGTGCAGCACGGCGTTGTACACCGCCCGCTGGCGCTCGGTGAAGGCGCCGCTCACGGGGATGCAGCGCGTCAGGTCGGCGGCGTAGTTGGCGTATTCGCTGCCGAAGTCCATCAGGATCACCTCGCCTTCGCGGCACTGCTGGTTGTTGTCGTTGTAGTGCAGCACGCAGGCGTTTTTGCCTGAGGCGATGATGGGGGTGTAGGCATGCCCGTTGCAGCGGTTGCGGATAAACTCATGGATGATCTCGGCCTCTATCTCGTACTCCCACACGCCCGGCTTGACAAACTCCATGACCCGCCGGAACGCCTTGCCGGTAACATCGATGCTGTACTGAATAGGCTCAATCTCGTGCTGGCTCTTGATCATCACGAGTTTCTTCATGATCGGCTGGGCACGGTGAAAGGTGTGCGCCGGATAGCGCTGCTGCAGGTGACGGGCGTAGCGCAGGTCGCGCGTTTCGACGTCGGTGAGGAAGCGGTCGTTTTCGTTGAGGTTGAGGTACACCCCTTCGGCGAGCAGGATGAGCTCGTTCAGAATGGTCTCCGCTTCGTCGAGGAACAACACCTTTTCAATCCCGGAGGCTGCGGCGGCTTCTTCTTTGGTGTACTTGTGTCCTTCCCAGGTGGCGATCAGTTCGTTGGTGCGCTTGATGAGCAGCACCTCCTGAAATCCTTCGCGCGGGCAGTCGGGGAACAACAGCAGCTGGGTCTCCTCCTGGTCGATGCCGCAGAGGTAAAACAGGTGCGCGTTTTGGCGAAACGGGAAAAACTGGTCGCCCGAGCGCGGCATGAGGTCGTTGGCGTTGAAAATGGCCAGCGTATTGGGCTTCATCTCGCGGGTGAAGCGTTTGCGGTTGAGCGTAAACAGCTCGGGATTCAAAGGATTGTATTTCATAGTAAAAAAAGTTCAAGGATGACGATGGGATAACGGGCGCCGGGCGCCGCACAAAAATGGCTGTTTTTTTTGGTACCCGGCCAAATGAGCGGGCGTTTTTAGGAAAATGACCGTTTCCGCCTTTCCCGCGGTTCATTTTACAACAGAGGGTTGGTTAGAAAGACAAAAGCCTTATTTTTGACCCGCCTGAGGGCGCATTTTCTAACCAAACTTCTCAATTCAGATTTCATGGTATTTCCTGCCGAACTCAAATACACCAAAGAACACGAATGGGTCCGCCGCGCCGAAGGCAACACAGCCTATGTGGGCATCACCGATTTTGCCCAAAGCGAACTGGGCGACCTGGTCTACATCGAAGTCAACACCGTAGGCGAAACGGTCAAGGCGAATGAGGTCTTCGGCACCGTGGAGGCCGTCAAAACAACCTCCGACCTGTTCATGCCCATCACCGGTAAAATCCTGGAGTTTAACCCCGAGCTGGACGACAACCGCAACGGAAACCCCAGCATCATCAACGATGACCCTTACGACAAAGGCTGGATCGTGAAAATCGAAGTGGCCGACCCGGCCGATCTGAACGGGCTGATGGACGCATCGTCGTACGAGAAGCATATCGGTTAAGTTCTTTTCAAACAGGAGTCATCCCGAATTTTGAGTTTCTGCCAGGGTGAGGGGCCAAACAGAAACTCAAAATTCGGGATGACTCCTGTTTATGGTTGTTCGTCATCTGACGCTGTGGCGTTGCCCGGACGAAATAGCCAGTAGTACGCCATCCACCCCACCAGCACCACTGCAAACCCGGCCAAGGCCTTGCCCGGTTTCTCCACCAGGGTGGCCGTAACAAACCATGTAGCGATGCCGATAAACACCAAAGGCGTTACCGGGTACCCCCATGTGCGGTAACTGCGTGGCGCGTCGGGCAGCCGGCGCCGGAACACGAAAATAGCAGCCCCGGCCAGGGCCAGCCCGATCCAGTCCATGAAGGTCACGTAGTCGATCAGACTTTCGAAGGTTCCCCAGAACAACAGCAACACCACCGCCCACACACCCTGTATGAGCATGGCGTTTACCGGCGTTTGCCAGCGCGGATGCACCCGGGCAAGTTGTTGGAAAAAAAGACCGTCGGCGGCCATGGCGTAGTAGATGCGCGGCGCGGTCATGCAATAAATGGCTGTGGTGCCGAAAGTCGACAGGGCGATGACCAGCGCCATAAACTTGCGACCCCAGGGCGAGAGCATGCCCAGCGCGTCGGCGGCTACCGTTTTGGACTGGGCGATTTGCTCGACCGGCAACAGGCGCATGTACGACACATTGGCCAGCACATACATCAGCGTGACCACCGAGGCGCCCAGAATCATGGCCAGCGGGACGGTTCGCTGCGGATCCCGGGTCTCCCCGGCCATAAATGAAGCGTGCTGCCAACCCCCATACGACCACAACACACCTACGAATGCGGTGCCGATAGCACTCCAGAGATACACAGGGGGGGTATTGGCAAATACACTTTCCCGGTTGGCCGCCGCCACCTCCGGCAAAGCCCACGCCAGTCCGGCCAGGATGAGCACCGCCAAACCCAGGAGCTTCGCGCTGGTGAACAATTGGGCCATCCAGCCCCCTACGTTCACACCGAAAAGGTTCACCACAGTCAGACCGATGGTGATCAATGCGGCCAGCGGCACCACCCAGGCGCCGCCACCGTCGATGCCAAACAACAACAGCAGGTGCTCCGCACACACTACCGCTACAGCCGCGATGCTGCCCGAGGTGCTGATAAACAAGATATACCAGCCGTACAGGAACGCCACGGTGTCGCCATACGCCTCCCGTAAATACACGTACAAGCCACCCGCCTTGGGGTACATGCTGCCCATTTCGGCGTAGGTAAGCGCCCCGGCCAGCGCCGCCAGGCCCCCCAGCACCCAAATGAGAAGGACGTATTCGGGCAGGTGAACCGCCTCGGCGATGCGCCCGGGTGTGCGAAAAATGCCACTGCCAATGGTGCTGCCGATGGCAATCATGGTCAGGGCGGAGAGGGTTAGGGAGCGACGAAGAGCCATGGGGAATGTGGAATGCGGAATGTGGAATGTGGAATGGAGTAGCGCTTGGTTGCCCTGGAACGTTTGGATCGCACCATTTTGGAATATGCGCTTAGTCCAGGGAGAGTTCGATGAGTCCGTTCCAGATGCCGTTGGGCGCCAGTTCCACAAGTCCTTCCCCATTTTGAAAGGCGTTCACGTTGCAGGACATAGGCTCAAGGGCGATGCTGTTGCGTTCTTCGGGCGTAAAGACCTGAAAGAACGGAAACGCCTCGCTTTCCAGGTTCAGGTGGAGTTTGCCCTGGGGGCCTTGGAGCGACAGCCGGTATGGGTTTTCGTGTCCGGTGCAGGCGAAGCAGTTGTCCAATTGCGTACCGGCGACCGGGGTTGCGGCGGCAAACTCGCTGTATGCAGTACGCACGCCGGTGGGCAGCAGCCGGTTGTCGACCTCCACCCGTTCGCAGGGCGGCAGGGTGAGCGCATGGGCATCTGTGTTTTCAGCCAACCGGAAGTAGGGGTGCCAGCCGAAGCCCACGGGCATGTCGAAGTGGTTGAGGTTGCGCACCTGTACCTGCATGCGGAAAACGCCACGCGTGTACACCGAAAATTCGAGGTCGAGCTGAAACGGAAAAGGGAAAAAATCGAATTTGCCGCTGTAATGATAAGAGCAGGTGATGGATGCGTAGTGGTTGGTGAGCACCACTCGGTCGACCGCAAACGCCTCCTTGCGCACAAATCCGTGAATGGCGTTCCCGGTGGCGGCGTTGTTGATGGGAAAATGGTATTCCTGTCCGAAAAAGGAATACCGCCCGCCATCCAGCCGGTTGGGGAACGGGAACAGTACTGCGCTTTTGCCGCCCCTGGCCTCCGCGAGCGCTTCCGGCGTTTCGTACCCGTCGAGGATGGGGTGGTTGTTCAGGATGATCTGCAGGACGTTGGCGCCTGCGGCCGGGGCCAGGTGCAACGCCGTTTGGCCATCGGCCGATTCCAGGCGGTATTGCCCGTATGGCCCAAAGGGTAGTTTCTGGATGGT
Source organism: Saprospiraceae bacterium (assembly GCA_041736625.1). Classification (GTDB taxonomy): domain Bacteria; phylum Bacteroidota; class Bacteroidia; order Chitinophagales; family Saprospiraceae; genus M3007. Next base: position 50,112 of record JBGSTG010000038.1, read on the forward strand.
GAACATAGGGCGAAGTTAGGGCGCTATTGTTGAATTCCCTACAACCACCGCGTAAGTGCCTGCACCAGCCACTTCACCGCCAACGGGTGTTTTTCGTACGGCGGCCGGAACAAGCGCGTCAGGGGAAACAGGCGGTTTTGGCGCACGATGGAACGGGCGTTGCTAAACTCCAGAAAGGCAAAGTGCCCGTGGCCTTTCCCGATGCCGCTAAAGTTGACGCCGCCAAAAGGCAAGTGGGGGTTGTAAAACTGCAATGCCAGGTCGTTGATGGCGGTGGTGCCCGCCCGGCTTTCGCGGATCAGGGTGCGGATGTTTGCCTTGTTTCGGCTGAACACATAAAAAGCCAGGGGTTGCGGTATTTGGCGCACAAATGCGATGGCTTCATCGAGGGTGTCGTACGGGCGGAAAGGCAGCAGGGAAGCGAATATTTCGTCGGTCCACAGCAGGGCGTCGTCGGGTACCCCGGTCAGCAGGGTAGGTTCGAGGTACCGTTCTGTCGCGTCGGTGTGGCCCCCGAAGGCGACTTTTCCGCCCTTGCTAACCGCATCGTCGAGGAACTGTCGGGTCCGTTCGAAGTGTCGGTCGTGTATGAGCCGGCACAAGTCGGGCGACGCCTTACGGGCTTCCGGCGAAGCGCCGTATTGCTTTTCGATGGCCCGCGCGGTTTTTTCCACCAGCGTGTCGTGTACGCTGTGGTGTACGAGCACGTAGTCGCACTCCACGCAGCTTTGCCCCGCGTTCATGGCGTTAATCCAGGCGAGTTGCGCCGCGGCGTGGTCAAGGTCGGCCGTCTCGTCGACGATCACCGGGTTTTTGCCGCCCAGCTCAAGCGTGACCGAAGTGAGGTGACGGGCGGCGGCTTCCATCACTTTTTTGCCGATGTGGGGGCTGCCGGTGAAAAAAATGTGGTTGAAGGGCAGCTCCAGCAGTTGTTGGGCGACGTCGGCGTCGCCCTCCACCAGGCATACCTCTTCCGGCGGAAACAATTCCGCCACCACACGTCCCAAAAGCGCCGAGCTGGCCGGCGCGTGCTCCGAGGGCTTGATCACCACACAGTTGCCCGCCGCAATGGCCGACACCAGCGGGATGAGCGTCAGGTTGATCGGGAAGTTCCACGGTGAAATGATCAGGCACACGCCCTTGGGCTCGTACCGGACCTCCGAACGGGTGCCGAACAAAACCATCGGGGCGGCAGTGTGGCGGGGCGCCATCCAGGACCGGAGGTGGCGGATCACGTGGCGGATTTCGGTGTTCACCGTGCCGATCTCGGTGATGTCGGCCTCTGTCGGGCCTTTGCGCAAGTCGGCCCATACGGCCTCCCGTATGTCGTGCTGATGGCGCAATATGGCGTCGTGCAATCGGCGAAGTTTGCGGATGCGTTCGGCCGGCGTGGTGCGCGCCACGACCCATTGGTGTTCAAATTGCCGGCTAAAAACAGATTCAACGTGTTCGTTTTTCAAAATAATATTTTTTTATTTTGATTTTTACTGTGTTTATTATCGGGAAGATTGGCGAATTTAGTTAAAATGTCAAAAAAGTCGCATATGGATTTGTGCGGAAAAAAAATAACTCCTAAAATTGAACTTCGTAACAATACACGAAGCCCCAAAAACGTAATCTTAACTGGAAACCTTTATTCGTTCATTTAAATAGTTGTGTTTATGGAAATCAGAGTTCAATCCTTGCATTTCCACGCCGATGAAAAGCTGGTAAGCTACGCTACGCAAAAATTGTCTCGCCTGGAGCGCTTTTTCGACCGCATCACCGCCGTGGATGTCTTTTTTAAACTGCAGGAAAAAGGAGGGCGCATACATGAGAAAATTGCAGAGATTCGCCTGATGATTCCCGGCGGTTATGTACTGGATAAAAAAACCGCCGAGTCGTTTGAGGCCGCCGTGGATATGAGCGTCGACACCCTGAAACGCCAACTCAAAAGGGTGAAGGAAAAAAGATTGGAAAGGGCGTAATACCAGCCTGAAATAAGCATTTTTGCCCGCGCTTGTCATTCCGGTGTCTTTATTTCCGGAATGTACAAGCGGCAGGCTGGTTTTTTGTACCTTTGTAACCATGTTTCGGTCTGCAATGCACGTCCGGGTGGCGGGCGTGTTGTTCATGGGGGTTTTTCTCTTGTCTTTCGGGCTGCGTTCCGCGCACGGATGGCTGTCCCATGCAGATGAACACCTGCATGAGGTCTGCGATGCGGACCACAATGGCCGGCAGAAACACATTCACGACGACCGGTACAAGCCGGATCACTGTCAGTTGTGCGCATTTTTTCTCTCTGCGTCGGTTTTACCCGAGCGCATAACCCTGCGCTTGCCGGCGAGGGATTACCCTTTTATGCTGTTGCCGTTCGCAGCAGTGTGTTGGGCTGGAAAAGAATTGTCGTCCAACCGGGGCAGGGCGCCCCCGACGGATGTGTTTATCCGCACTGCCTGACACATCTTTTCTTTCTGACCAACCATTAAGGTATGACTCGAACCCACCGCGTGGCGTGGGCTTTCGGCATTTTGTGGTGTGGACCGGCCCTCAGCCTGCCCGCGCAACACTGCCACACCCCGCTCAGAGGGTACGTATTCGACGCTGAAACCAAAGAACCGCTTCCCTATGCGACCGTCCGGTTGCTGCAGGCCGGCAGAGGTACACAGACGGACGAGTCGGGGGCCTTCGCCATTCCGGAATTGTGCGACGACAGCCTGTACACCGTCGAGGTGAGCCACATCGGCTGCGTGCACCAGACGCAGGTGGTGAAGCTAAACGAAACGACCCTGCTTCACTTCCAGCTGGTGCACGACGCCGCCATGCTGCAGGAGATCCTCGTGGCGGAAAAGGCGTACACGCCGCCGCCCATTCAGGCAGAATCGGTGGTACGCCGGGAAGACCTGTCCGCCACCCAGGGGCTCAATCTGGGGGAAACCCTGCGGCGCCTGCCTGGGGTGAGCACCCTGAACACCGGCGCCACCATTTCCAAGCCGGTAATCCAGGGGCTGCACTCCAACCGGATAGCGGTGGTGCAAAACAACCTGCCGATCGAAGGGCAGCAGTGGGGTAGCGAGCACGCCCCCGAGGTCGACCCGTTTGCCGCCGCGCAGATCCGGGTGGTGAAGGGCGCCTCCGGCGTCCGGTACGGGGTGGGCGCCATGGCCGGCGCCGTGGTGCTGGAGCC
>JBGSTG010000097.1:0-6961 GCA_041736625.1 Saprospiraceae bacterium
TTCCGAGAGCTAGGACTTCGATCTATTTACACGGAAATGACCCGCCGGAGAAACTGACGGAAACCGCCGTGGTACGAAGAGTATGCCCGGTGGTGTGGGGGGACGGCGGCGAAAGCCGCCTCCTACCCGATTTCGACATTCTGACCCATAAACAAACGTTAGGCCTCTCCGAGGCCCCAAAATTTATGCAACGTATTCTACAAATGTTGAGCCTCTCCGAGGCCTTTTCGCTTAAGTTGACGACATTGGGCTTCAAGCCATCCTATCGGTATCGCCTCATTTTTTTGCCGCGAATTAGCGCGAATTCGCGCTAATTCGCGGCAAAAAAAAATACGTAGTAAGGCCGCAAACAACCCCAAAACAATCTTTTACGCTAAGTTGACGATATTGGGCTCACCGCCATCGCCTCGGTACGCTACTTGCCTCAACGCTCCACCTTCGTCAGTTCCATGCTGCCACTCCGGTTGCCCTTTTTGTCGTAGCTGACGGACCTGACGGTGCCCACGCCGGGCGAAAACCAGTACTCCGCGTTGGAGGTGCGCGTGCCGAGCATCTTGATTTCCAGGGTATAGGTTACTTTCAGGCAGTCGAAGGCGCCGGCCGGGGTGGTTACCGTTTCGCGGGCAGCCACCTTGCGGTTGTACATCCGGAAGTTGTTGGTCATCACCGGCAGTCCATTGACCGTGGTTTTTAGTTGCATCTCGCTGTCGGGCAGCGATTGTCCGGGTTGCATGTTGGCCGGGTACACCAGATCGGTTCCGGAAATTTCCATTTGAATGCTCGCGTCCGTTGCGCCCATATTGGCTGCGGGCACCATAGAGCGCATATCCATCAGGAAGGCATCCTGGTAGCATTTTACCGGCACGGTGTTGTGGAACATCTCCTTTCCCTTGTCGTCAAACGACCGCACATCCAGCTGAACGATCAGCGTGTCGTTTTTCTCTGCTACGCCGACGACCCGCTCCTGCATGACACTTTCCGTCTTTCCTTTTCCGTCGAAGTTGGTGTATTCAATCAGGACGCCTTCCTTGAAAAATGCGGCAGCCTCCCGGCAGGTTTGGGCGCTGGCAGCAGATGCCGACAGCAAAAGCAAAACAAAGGGCAAAGGTTTCATAATCAATTTTATGTATCGGTTTGGAAATCGTTCTTAACGCACCACGCCGCTGACCCACAGGATCTCCGGCCCTTTTTGTTTGTCGAAAAACACGCGGATTTTTTTTCGGAAGGCGCCCTTCTGGTATCCCTCAAAGTCGATCTTTACCTCACCCGTTTCACCCGGCGCGACGGGCGTTTCGGGCCATTCGGCGGCGGTGCATCCGCAGGTGGTGCGCACCGTTTGCAGCACTATGGGCTGGTCGGTGGTATTTCGGAAAACAAACGCATAGCGGGCAGGCTTATTCATGTACACATCGCCAAAATCGTGCTCGGTGGGGGTTTCCCACTGCACGACCGGGGAGGTGACCGTGCCCATCCAACAAAGCAGGAGGAAAGATGTAAAGGTCCAAAAGGCAGGGGTGGGGTGTTTCCGAAGGTTTCGGGCGCCATCCGTTGCGAACAGCATGTTTTTGGAAAAAAAGGTCATTGTGCAGCCATTTCGAAGCACGAAGTTGTAACCTTTTGCGGATATTTGGTGTCGGAAAGCGCAATCATTCACCAACTTTTCAACTCCACTTCCATGCGCAACTTATTGCTGTTTATGGCCGCAGTCGGCCTTTTTGTTTTTGGCTGGCGTTATCTGGGCTGCCTCGCCGGGGTCACCGGTCAGGGGATCGTGGTCGGGGAAACCCGCCCGTTAGAGCCCATCAAGGGTGTTTCCGTGAGCGGGGGCGGCGAGTTGACCATTGTCCGCGGCGAGGTGTCGCAGATCGCCATCGAAGCCCAGCAAAACATACTGGATCGCATCAAAACGGAAGTGCGCGACGGCGTGCTGCACATTTGGGTGGATGGTCGCGTGGTCAACGCCAGCATTCAATACCGGGTGGAGATGCCCGAGCTCCGGTCCCTGAGCCTGAGCGGCGGCGTGAATGGAGCCGTAAAAACCCCTTTTGAAGGCGAACAGGCCGAGGTAGACCTGTCGGGCGGCTGCCGGCTGAATTTTCCGCAGATGTTCTACGGCACGGCCAAGCTGAACCTCTCCGGCGGCACTTTCGCCGAAGTGGGCGGGCAGGTCGAAGCCCTGGATGCGAACCTGAGTGGCGGTACCCGCATGCAGGGCTTCAACCTGGTCGCCCGGAGATGCCGGGCCGTCGCCTCCGGTGGGGCGCACCTGGAATGCAACGTGACCGATGAACTGGATGTCAACATCAGCGGCGGCGGCCGCGTGGAGTACAAGGGTTCTCCTTCGGTAAAGCAGGAGGTGTCGGGGGGAGGGCGAATTGTGGCGGTGGATCCGGGGTGATGTGAGTCTGTAGGATTTGCATGGATTCTCTTTAGGGGGACTGGACGCCGAAAGATGGTACAAATGTTGCTCAAACTAACCTACGCTCCCTGGGGCGCAATTTCGCCGTTTGCCACGAATCAACTGTAACTGCCATTCTCCAATGAGAAAACTCATATTTACCCTGATTTTCATCGCGTTGACCTTCAATTGGCTTCTCGCGCAGGATCAACCGGTTCAGCTTTGGGAATCTACTTTTTTTATTGCCAACTCCTCGAGTACAACACCTGTTCTTTTTGTTGATCAGAATGAAAATACGTATTCCATTTCATCTCATGTTCGCGACAGCATAAATGTGAATGGAGGTTTTGTCATGATTAAATACGATTCGCTGGGTAACCAATTGTGGTGGCGAACCTATTATTCCCATTTACCGCTGACCTGGGAGTGTGCCACCGTGGACGGCGCAGGCAATATTTATCTGGGTCTTTCGCAGGGCCTGGGTGTGCCGATTCCGGCCCTGGAGTACGATGCCGTCATTTTAAAGTACTCCCCCGATGGTCATTTACAGTGGAGCAGAAACATCAGCGCCCTGCCGGGCTCCGATGGTAACATTGTTCCGGAATACCTCGCTGTGGACGATTTGGGCAGGCTCATTGTGTTCAATTATGGGGATGACGGGCTTGAGTTCGACGTTTTTAACAATTTCATGTTGGTGACTTGTCTGGATACCGCCAATTCCAATCAGATTTGGAGCGCCAAGTTGCCTGAACCCGGGCAAGTGACTGTGCCGGGAATCCTTCCGGGTAGCTACCAGCCCGCGAATTTAACCACCGACGGAAACAAATCGGTGTTTTTTGCAACCGAATATGGTTCTGACGGCAATCTGTACTACCATGTTTTCCAGTTGGATGATCGTGGAAAATTAATCGAAAAGGCAACCAAGCCTTACACAGGAGAACCGATAGATTTTAACGCCTTTGCCGGCGACAACAACCTGCTCATTGGAAACAAAAACCTGGGTCATAGCGTCACCAAAATAAATATTCAGGGTGATACGCTTTGGCGATACGAAAAGCCAAATGGATGGATATCTCCGGAAGGGATGGCAGGCAGGACGCTAGGCATTACGGAAGACGATTCTGCGTATGTTTACGCGACGGGCGCCTGGGGACAGCCCTCCACCGGAATGGGAATGATTACCACCAAACTATCGCCGGATGGTCAACTCATTTGGGAAAATATTTATGACCTTCATCCGGAGAACGCGTACGATGGCGGCCAAAGTATTATTTTTGATGATTTCCATGTATACGTTATTGGCTCGTCTTATAACCAGAACCGCGATGCATCGTTAACCATCATTGTTTATGATCGTTTTTCCGGCGAAGAAGAATTTGTTATTAACCTGAAAGATCAAAACAATCTCGTTTATTTTGGTAGAAAAATAAAAAAGAGCGTAGGCGGTTTTGTTTACCAGGGTCAGTCGCATAGCAGGGATCAGGATCTGGATGTGCAATTGCACACCGGGAGGTTTCGGATGCCGGTTGTTTCGACTTCATCTACCGACCCTTTTGTGCATGCGTCTATCGCTGTTTATCCCAACCCCGCTTTGGAAAAAGTATGTGTTGGCAACATCGATACCGACGTATTCACCGCAGTTAGGATAACCGACGCCCAGGGCAGGATCATACTATCGCAAAACATACAACAAACAGACGAAATCCTGCTCCTCCCGCATGATATGACGCCTGGAATGTACTATTTGGTCCTGGAGGGAAAGGGGGTTATGGTAACGAGGAAGTTGATCCGGGGGAATTAGGAATCTTACCATTACCACATAAATATACGAACGGCCATTCCCGCTTTGAAACACAGGCTTTATGTCAATGCCGGTCAAAGCGGGAATGGCTGTTTTCTCCTCCGGCCATCACTCCTTCACCACACTCCCAACAAACACCTTGTCCCCGTCCTGGGCCACCACCCGGTACAATCCGGCCGGGTACGCGCTGAGGTCTAGGGTCTCGCCGGGTTGCAGGCGTTGGGTGGACAGGCGTTGTCCGCCCGAACCATAGATCGTAAACCAGGCATCGTCGGGCAGGGATGTCTGCACCGCGCCGGCGCTCGGGTTGGGCGACAGGGCAAGCGATTCCACGCGGCGCGGTGTGGCGGGCAGCGCGGTGATGCCGTTGTAGTAGTAGTATTTGCGGCCGTCGAGGTAGAACTGTCCGGTCGACGGGTCGATCAGGTAAATGTTCTCCACGCGCAGATCGGAGGTGTTGTCCACGTACTCGTATACGATTCGCTCGCGGGTGATCACCCCATTGTCTTCGTAAAAAACGCTGTGCCTGGATTGCAGCGACTGGTCGGGGTAGTAATCGTACTCGTCGATTTGCGTTTCTGCCCAGTATTGATTCTCGATATCCCACTCAAATGAGCTTACCCGTCGGATCGAGTCAAAAGGTGTGTAGGCGTAGGTGATTCGGCTGGTTTGGGCAAAGTTGGCCCCATCGTACACATAGGCGATCACCTCCACCGGTTTGTGGTCCACGTAGGTGAGTTCGCTTTTGCCGGAGGGAAACGAAAATCCGGCGATGACGGCGAAGGATTCGATCAGGGTGTTGTCGCCATTGACATCGTAGGTGTACACCTCTTTGATCTCTATGTTGTCGCCAAAGCCGTAAAAAGTGCTATACGCTTCCTTCAGCAAATCTTGCGCATCAAATACGTTGCGCGTTTCAAAAACCGGCTCCCAGCTTTGCACGTCCACGTTCCAGCGTTCCACCAGGAAGGAGTCGATCAGCGTAGCGGAGTTGCCCCTGGGGTAGGAGGACAGCCTGGAATCCGGAATGAATGCCTGGGCGCCGGCGTCGTACAGCTCGCCGAACGCGCCGGTAAGGCGTCCCTGGTCGTCTTTGGTCAGGGTGGTGCGGTTTTGGGTGATCCAGGTGCCGATCTGGTACTCGCTGTTCACTTCCACCTGGGTATCCGGATTGGGGTAAGCGTACACGGAGCGGGCGAGGGGGGTGGTGTCCGCCGTTTGACCTGGAAAGTTAAAGATGTTGTACCCGATAAAGGTGATGGTGGAGTCGAGCCTCAGGGCCGGTTGGCCGAACAGGGCGGATGCGGTAAGGGAAAGGAAAAGGAGAAGAACGTTTTTCATGTGTGTGCAACTGTTTTTGTGTTTGCGAATGGATGGTTCTGGTGAACGGCACAAAGGTGGCGGGTTGCCCCTCCATCGCCCAAAAAGCAGTTGACGAGTGACGGTAAACGGCGGACGAGTCGGCCTACTTGCCCAACCAGTCCTTGAAGTCTGTCATGCGATCCCCGCTGACAAACACTTCGTGGCGGGCTTTGGGCTTGAGTTCCAGCTTGAGTTTGCCCTTGTAGTGCGTCAGGACGTTGTCGATGGCGTCGAAGGCCACGAGGTACTGGCGGCTGACGCGGAAGAACCGCCTGGGGTCGAGTACGCCGGTGAGCTTGTCGAGGCTGAAGTCGATGGGCAGCCGCTGCCCGTCGGCCGTAACCAGGAAGGTGATCTTTTCGTCGGAGTAGAAATAGGCGATTTCGGTGGTTTCGATGGAGCGAATCTTGTTGCCCACAGTGATCATGAACCGCGATTTGTACTCGGGTTCGCGCCGGTTGATGTAGTCCAGCAAGGTATCGAGGTTGGTTTGGGAGAACTGCGACTTCAGGGCCCGGTACTTGTCGATGGCGGCGGCCAGCTCGTCGGCGTGCACCGGTTTGAGCAGGTAATCGATGCTGTTGACTTTGAACGCCTGGATCATGTATTCATCGTAGGCGGTGGTAAAAATGACGGGGGCGTGCAGCGGCGCCAGCTCAAAAATGCGGAAGCACAGGTCGTCCTCCAGGTGGATGTCCATGAACACCAGGTCGGGTGCGTCGTGTTGTCGGAGCCAGTGCACGGCCTCGGCCACCGAGGGCAGGGTAGCGAGCACCTGGATGGTTTTGTCGTACTTGAGCAGCATGTCCTGCAGGCGGAGGGCGCTGAGGTTCTCGTCCTCGATGATGATGGTTTTCATGCGTCGGGTAGTTTGATCAACAGACGGAGAAAGGCATGGGTGGCAAACGTTCAAAAGTGCGGCATTTTATCGAAAAAAGACCTATAGAAAACCGACGAATGCCGAATTCCAACCACCGAATCCCGAATGCCGACTACCGACTACCGAAAGTCCGTCCTGCCCCACCGCCACTCGCCGGAGTCTGTGCACACCCGGCGGCAGCACCGGTGCAGGCACGCCCGCTCCCAGCACCAGCGCCGGGTTTTCGAACACCCACGCCTCGTCCCACAGCCCGGCGTCGATAAACTGTTGCAGCACAGCAGCGCCGCCCTCCACGAGCAGGGAGGTCAGTCGGTGATCGTGGAGGGTTTGCAGGAAGTCTGCCCAGGTGGCCGGCGGCGGCAGGAAGCGGGTGTGCGTCCATGCACCCGGTCTGTCCGGCCCGAGTATCCAGGTCGGCTGGGTGTCGTCGAGCAGGTGGTGGGTATCGGGCAGGGAGGCGCGGGTGTCGAGCGCGATGCGCAGGGGCGCCCGGCCGGCTGCGAGGCGCGCGTCGAGCCGG
>JBGSTG010000134.1:0-3032 GCA_041736625.1 Saprospiraceae bacterium
GGCGAGGACGACCAGGTCGTGTTGCATGCCGGGGCGCCCGGCCTATTCGCCGCTAGTTTTTTTGCCGCGGGCGGGCGCTTTCTTGGCGACGGGCGCCGAAACCGGGCCGTTGCCAGAGGCGCCTCCTGTGCCGATCCCCTGGGCGGCGTGGCGCACATAGGCGCCCCAGGTGAGGTTGTCGGCGCCTTCCTGGTGGGCCTGTGCCTTTTCGATGGCCATGAGTGCGGTGTGTTCGACCACCCATTCGAAATTCTCTTCACCTACGCTGCGCAGGTCGGCGTCGGGCGCCGGGTTGCAGAAGTCGATGGCGTAAGGGATGCCGTCGCGGATGGCGAACTCCACGGTGTTGAAGTCGTACCCCAGGGCGTGGTTGAGCCGCAGGACGTACTCGTGCATCTGGGCGCGCAAGGGGGCGGGCACGGGGTGGTCGGCCACATAGCGCAGGTGGGGTGCATTGCGGGGCTCGTAGTCCATAATGCGCACGTACTTGCCGCCGATGCTGTAACAGCGGAAGTAGGCGTCGAACTCGATGGCCTCCTGGAGCAGCATGACCAGGTTGCCGGTTTCGTTGTAGGCCTGGAAGAACTCTTCGAAGTTGTGCAGCTTATACACGTTTTTCCAGCCGCCGCCGGCGTGGGGCTTCATAAAGAGAGGAAACCCGCCGAGGTAGTCGATCATCCTGTCCCAGTCGAGCGGGTATTTCATGTTGCGGAAGCTCTGCGCGGTGGTGTCGGGCGGCATTTCCTTGGAGGGCAGCAGGACGGTGCGGGGCACGGGCACGCCGACTTTCGTGGCGAGGCAGTTGTTGAAAAATTTCTCGTCGGCACTCCACCAGAACGGGTTGTTGAGCACGGCCGTTCCGTTGAGGGCGGCGTTTTTCAGGTAGGCGCGGTAAAAGGGAACGTCGTGGCTGATGCGGTCCATCAGCACGGCGTAGGCCGTCGGCTCACCCTGCATGACCTCTTCGACGAGGGCTCTTTCGGCGAGGATGCCTTTTACTTTTTTGGAATTGATGCGTTCGATGAAGGCGTCCGGGAATGTGCCTTCCATGCCGTGGAGTATGCCGATTTTTTTCATTCTGTTTGTGAAAATGAGTTTAGAAATCTAGGATGACGTTTTTCTTGTCCTTGTTGACGGGCTGTCTTTCGACGTTAATGGGCTGGCCCACGCCGTGGTTGATAACCTGCAAAACGGCCTCTTCGCCCTCAAAACGGGCGTAGAGCGTCACGGAGTAGTTGCCCGCCTTTCGGTAGGTATGGCTGGCCCGGCCTTGCTCGTCGAACGGTATGCGCCCGGCGCCGTCGCCGGGGTCGAGCTCGTACACAGCGCCCTGGGCGTGGTTGGTCATGCGAAAAAAATAGGGCTTGCCGGCCTCGGAGTCTTCGTTGATATTCAACAGGTTACCGGAGATGCGCTGGATGGCGCGCTGGTCGGCAGCGGGCGTTTCGCCTGCCGGCGCGGCGCTCTGCAGGAGCGACTTCTGGTCGGCTCGGTCGCTGGGTCGCTTGCGCGACACCTGCAAGACCAGCAGGCCGACCAGACCAACAACCGCCACTAAGGCCAGCAGAATAGTCTCCCTGTTCAGCCAGGGCTTTGGCGTGGAGGAGGCAGCATTGTTCGACATAGACATTCCTTTTCCCAAGGCCGAAAGTAAAAAGAATTAACCGACTGCAATACCCTTACTATCTTTAATCGTTTTTTTTGACCACCCAAATCCACCCGACCGTGGCCCTGCACCTGAATGACGCGGCGAACCTGCTCCGCCACCTGACCTTGCGCCGGGTCTGGAACCTGCAAAAGGTGTTCCTGTCGTATCACCTTACCCGCCGGTTGCGCCGTCCGGTGCAGTGGGGCCTGCCCGTGACGGTCAGCATCGAGCCCACCACCGCCTGCAACCTGCGCTGCCCGGAGTGCCCGTCGGGCCTGCGCGCGTTCACCCGCGAAACCGGCAACCTCAAGACGGATTTTTTCCGCCAAACCATCGACGCCCTGCACAAAGACCTGCTTTTCCTCATTTTTTACTTCCAGGGAGAGCCCTACATCAACCCCGGCTTCCTCGACATGGTGGGCTACGCCAACCGCAAGGGCCTGTACACCATCACCAGCACCAACGGCCATTTTCTCGACGACGACAATGCGCGCCGAACCGTGGAGAGCGGACTCGACCGGCTCATTATTTCGGTCGACGGCACTACGCAGGACACCTATGCACAATACCGCATCGGCGGAAACCTCGACGCCGTGCTCGACGGCGCCCGGCGCGTGGTGGCCTGGAAACGACGCCTGCGCAGCCGTACGCCCCACATCATCTTCCAGTTTCTCGTGGTGCGGCCCAATGAGCACCAGATCCCCGAAGTGTACCGCCTGGCCCGCGAGATCGGGGTCGACGAGGTGAAACTCAAGACGGCCCAGGTGTACGATTACCTCAACGGCAACCCGCTCATCCCCACCCAGGACCGGTACGCGCGCTACCGGCGCCGGCCCGACGGCACATGGGCGGTCAAAAATGCCCTCGACAACCACTGCTGGAAGCTGTGGCACGCCTGCGTGATCACGTGGAACGGCCTGGTGGTGCCTTGCTGCTTCGATAAGGACGCCACGCACCGCCTGGGTGACCTGCGCCGGCAGTCGTTCCGCGAACTGTGGCAGGGTGAAGCATACCAGACGTTCCGCAGGGCCCTGCTCAACGGGCGGGATCAGATTGATATTTGCACGAACTGCACGGAGGGATGTCGGGTGTTTGCGTGAGCTTGTTGTACAGGGGCATTGTTTGGCAGAACAAAGTCGCGCCGAAGATCGCAAATTATTCATTAACAAATAATTAAATTGTATGGCCCAGCACTTAACAAAAATTTAATACGCATGCCCGGGTAAAAGTTCGGGGGGGGGGGCAGGGCAGACGCATCAAAATAATCAAAAAAGCGATCAAAAATGCTACCTTTCCAATAAAAAAAGCTTGTCATGGAAAGTACGCAGAATCGACTCAGTGGCCTTTTAGAATCTTTTCGTTCGGTCAAGGATCCTAGAATCGA
>JBGSTG010000001.1:0-11985 GCA_041736625.1 Saprospiraceae bacterium
CAGTTGAATTCGTCCTACGAGTTAACGCTGTCCATTACACACAAGTTCTTTGAAATAGTAGAGATGCCAAGGGCTGATAGAATCTTTCGGCCAATGTTTGTTATTATATTGTTATTAAATATATTAGGTGCTTGAATGCAACAAATGCACGACCTCTCCGAGGTCGAAAAACGTTGTGAACGAACGATTCTACAAATGCAGCACCTCTCCGAGGTGCTGAAAGGTTATTATAAACGCCCTCAGCGGAATGACCTCGGAGAGGTCAAACCTTTGTAGAATTGTGCAGTATCAACGTTTTTACGACCTCGGAGAGGTCGAACATTTGTAAAAGCTAAGCGCAAAAGCCTTACGGTTAGCATAATAAATCTTTACCCAATCACGCCGTCAATGCTCGACATGCCAGAATTTCAAAGAACTTGTGTGTAATGGACAGCGTTAAATCGTAGGACGAATTTTAGGCGAATTTTAGGCTATCTTTGTCACTACCCGCCGCAACCTTCAATATATGGACACCACGACTGCCCCTCCCGAAAAAACACGCCTGAACGCACCTTCCTCCCACGACGTTTTCACCTACGAAGAAGCCCTCCAGCACGCCGCCCGCTACTTCAACGGCGACGAACTCTCCGCCGGCGTATGGCTCAACAAGTACGCCCTCAAGGACTCCTGGGGGCACATCTACGAGCGCACGCCCGACGACATGCACCGGCGCATGGCCACCGAACTGGCCCGCATCGAGCAGCTGTACCCCAACCCGATGAGCGAAGCCGACATTTTTCGCCTCATCGACCGTTTCCGGTACATCGTGCCCCAGGGCAGCCCCATGGCTGGCATCGGCAACCCCTACCAGAAAGTGTCGCTGTCCAACTGTTTTGTGATCGGCGGCCTCGCCGATGCCGACTCCTACGGCGCCATCATGCGCACCGACGAGGAGCAGGTGCAACTCATGAAACGCCGGGGCGGCGTCGGGCACGACCTCTCCGGCCTGCGGCCCAAAGGCACGCCGGTACAAAACAGCGCTCTCACCTCTACCGGCATCGTGCCGTTTATGGAGCGCTACAGCAACTCTACACGCGAGGTCGCTCAGGACGGGCGCCGCGGCGCCCTCATGCTCAGCCTCAGCATCAAACACCCCGACGCGGAGCGGTTCATAGACGCCAAACTCGACGGCACCAAGGTGACCGGGGCCAACATCTCCGTGCGCATCGACGACGCCTTCATGCAGGCCGCGCTCGCCGGACAGCCCTACACCCAGCAGTTTCCCATCCGCGGCGACCATCCCAAGGTGCAAAACACGGTCGACGCCGCCGCCCTGTGGCAAAAAATTGTGCACAACGCCTGGAAATCGGCCGAACCGGGTATATTATTTTGGGACACCGTCGTGCGCGAGTCGATCCCCGACTGCTACGCCGATCTGGGCTTCGAAACCGTGTCCACCAACCCTTGCGGGGAAATCCCGCTCTGCCCCTACGACTCCTGTCGCCTGCTGGCCGTCAACCTGTTCAGCTTCGTGACAAACCCGTTCACCGACCAGGCGGCGTTCGATTTTGAGACCTTCGACCGCTGCATCGAGCAGGCGCAACGCCTGGCCGACGACATCATCGACCTGGAGCTGGAAAAGATCGAAGACATACTGAAAAAAATCGAAACAGACCCTGAGGATGCCGACATCAAGTCCAACGAACACAAACTATGGCGCAAGATTCAGGAAAAATGCACCCAGGGCCGGCGCACCGGCACCGGCGTAACCGGCGAGGGCGACATGCTGGCGGCACTCGGCCTGCGCTACGGCTCCGACGAGGCCATCGACTTCGCTGAAAAAGTGCACCGCCACTTCGCCCTGTCGGCCTACCGCTCGTCGGTATCCCTGGCCAAGGAGCGCGGCGCCTTCCCGATCTACGAAACCGCCAGAGAAGCCCAAAACCCGTTCATCAACCGACTCCGCGAAGCCGACCCCCAGCTGTACGCCGATATGCTGCAGCACGGGCGCCGGAACATCGCCCTGCTCACCATCGCCCCGACCGGCACCACGAGCATGATGACCCAAACGACCTCCGGCATCGAGCCGGTGTTCATGATCGCCTACAAACGGCGTCGCAAGGTGAACCCCAACGACCAGCATGCGCGCATCGACTTTACCGACGACACCGGCGACCACTGGCAGGAATACCACGTATTCCACCACCACTTCGTCACCTGGATGCGGGCACAGGGATTGCAGACCAACGGCATCGAGCAAATCCCCGACGCCGACCTGAACGCCCTCATCCAGCGCTCCCCTTACCACCTGGCCACCGCGCAGGACGTCGACTGGCTGAGCAAAGTCCGCATGCAGGGCCGCATCCAGCGCTGGGTAGACCACAGCATCAGCGTGACCGTCAATGTGCCGAATGCCGCCACCGAGGAACTGATCGCCGAAATTTACCGCACCGCCTGGGAGAGCGGGTGCAAGGGCATCACCGTGTACCGCGACGGGTCCCGCTCCGGCGTGCTGGTCACCAAAGACGCCAAAGAACCCGACGACGCCCCGCACATTCATTACGCGCCGCCCCCCAAACGCCCCGACGTGCTCGAAGCCGACGTCATGCGTTTCCGCAACGAAAGCACCCCATGGATCGCCGTGGTGGGCCTGCTCAACGGCCAGCCGTACGAGATCTTCACCGGCAAGGCCGAAGACAGCTTCCAGTTTCCCGCTTTCGTCAAAAAAGGCCGCATCATTAAAAGCAAAGACGACACCGGACACACGCGCTACGACTTCCAGTATGCCGACAAAGACGGATATCGCGTCACCGTCGAGGGTCTGTCGCGCTGCTTCGACCCCGAATACTGGAACTACGCCAAGCTCATCAGCGGGGTGATGCGCCACGGCATGCCCCTGCCCTACGTGGTGCACATGATCAACAACCTGCACCTGAGCGACGACTCGCTCAACACCTGGAAAAACGGCGTGATCCGCACCCTCAAACAGTACATCCCTTCCGGTACCGAAGTGGTGAACGCCACCTGCCCCAATTGCGGGGAAGCAACGCTCGTGTACGAAGAGGGCTGTTTGAACTGCAAGAGTTGTGGGCATACGAAGTGCTCGTGAGTGGTGTAAATTTGTGGCTTAAAATGGAAAAATCAGCAATACTGCAACTCATTGGCGGTGGCGAAACCAGCCACGTCCAGTTTAAAGAGAACATCACCAACCCGCTCAGCGCAGCGCAGGAACTCGTGGCCTTTGCCAATACCGAGGGTGGACAGATTATCGTGGGCGTTGCCGATAAAACCGGTGCCATTACCGGATTGTCATATGAAGACATCCAGCGCATCAGCAGTCTGTTGGTCAATGCCGCCTCGGAAGGCGTAAAGCCGCCGCTTACGATCAAAACGGAAAGTGCAGAAATAGACGGTAAAAAAGTGCTGGTCGTGACCGTTCCCGGGGGCGCCCACAAACCCTATAAAGACAAAGACGGACTGATTTTCGTAAAAAATGGCCCCGACAAACGCAAGGTAACCAGCAACGAAGAGCTCGCTCGCCTGCTCCAGACCTCCGGCGATCTGTATGCCGAAGAGATACTTTTGCCATTCTCCATCGCCGACGAACTCGACACCCGCGAATTCCGCCAGTTCTACGAAGAAAAATATCAAACACCACTTGAAGAAGCCGAACTGCCCCGCCTGCTCGCCAACCTCCGCCTGGCCGACGGCGAACGCCTCAATGTGGCCGGCGCGCTGCTCTTTGCCAAACACCCTGAAAAAATTGTCTCCCAATTTTTTATCTCCGCCGTCTGGTTCGCCGGAACCGACATCGCCGGGGAAAAATACCTCGGCAGCGAAGACATACGAGGCACACTCCCCCAACTCTACCAGCGCGGCCTCGACTTTATGAAACGCGCCCTGAACCGACCGCAAAACGGAAAAGACTTCAACACACTGGGAGACCTCGAAATCCCCGAAGTCGTGCTCAAAGAGTTGCTGGTCAACGCGCTCATCCACCGCGACTATTTCATTCGCGACAGCATCAAAATTTTTGTGCTCGACGACCGCATCGAAATCCGAAGCCCCGGCAAACTACCCAATAACCTCACCGAAGCCCAGATCCGGGCCGGGATCCGGCGCTCCCGCAACACCATACTGGCCTCCCTGGCGCCCGATGTGCTTCCTTACCGGGGCATCGGCAGCGGTATTTTGCGCTCCCTGAAGGCCTGGCCGCACATCGAATTTGTGCATGACAAGGAGGGGGAGCAGTTTACGGTTGTCATTAGGAGGGTTCGGGCTTAACGCTTGCCTTTCCGTTTTTTAAATAGCTGCTTGAGCAAGAAAAATGGGCTTGCCAGGTGCTACACCTGAAAAGCCCATGTAAAGTGACCACGACTGGAGTCGAACCAGCACATCCGAAGGACACTACCCCCTCAAAGTAGCGCGACTACCAATTCCGCCACGTGGCCGGGGAGGTTTTTGTAAAAACGGATGCAAATGTACGCCGACCTGCACAAATGTGCAAGTCCATTTTTTACCATTCATAAAAAAAACGCCCGGCGGCGGTGTTCAGCGGTTTATTTCTCCGGGTTAAACGCGTCGCGGATGCGTTCGAAGAAGTTTTTTTCATCCTTTCCGGGGTTCGGTTGGAAGTTGGGCATGTTGCGGAGGCGTTC
This sequence comes from Saprospiraceae bacterium, assembly GCA_041736625.1. Lineage (GTDB taxonomy): Bacteria > Bacteroidota > Bacteroidia > Chitinophagales > Saprospiraceae > M3007. The sequence continues at coordinate 4,638 of JBGSTG010000001.1, forward strand.
CAGGAGTTGCCGTTCTTCCTCGCTGACCTTTTTGGGCGTCCAGATGTTCACGTGAATCAACTGGTCGCCCCTTCCATAGGCTTGCAGGTGCGGAATTCCCTTTTCGCGCAGGCGCAGGATTTTACCTGCCTGGGTGCCCGGCGGGATGGTGATGCGCGCGCGGCCGTCGAGCGTGGGCACTTCCACCTTGGTGCCGAGTGCGGCGTCGGCGATGTTGAGGTAAAGCTCGTGGATGATGTTGTCGCCTTCGCGAATGAAGTCGTCGTGGGGCGTCTCCTCGATATTGACGATGAGGTCGCCGTTTGGCCCGCCTTTGGCGCCGGCGTTGCCTTTACCGGAGAGCGACAGCTGGATGCCGTCGCTCACGCCGGCGGGGATGTCAATTTCGATGGTTTCTTCGCCGAACACGCGTCCGTCGCCTTTGCAAACGTTGCACGGCGATTTGGCAGTGGTCCCCGCGCCGCTGCAGGTCGGACAGGTGGTGGCCGTTTGCATCATGCCGAACGGCGTATTGGTCACCCTGTTTACCATACCGGAACCCCGGCAGGTGGTGCAGGTGTCTACCGCCCCGTCGCGGGCGCCGGTGCCGTTGCAAGTGGCGCAGGCGGTCTGTTTGCGCACCTTGATGTTTTTCTTTATACCGGTGGCGATTTCTTCCAGCGTCATTTTGACGCGGATGCGCAAGTTGCTGCCACGCTCTCCCCTGCCCCGGGCGCCGCCCTGCCGGCGGCCACTACCGCCGAAGAAACTGCTGAAAATATCTTCGCCGCCGAACCCGAAGTGGCGGAGGATGTCGTCCACATCCATGCCCTGAAAGGAAGCGCCGCCGCCCGAGGCGCCGTCAAAAGCCGCGTGTCCGTGCCGGTCATAGCGGGCGCGCTTATCCGGGTCGCCGAGGATTTCGTACGCTTCAGCGGCCTCCTTGAATTTCTCTTCGGCGTGCTTGTCGTCCGGATTCTTGTCGGGGTGGCACTCCACCGCCTTTTTTCGGTAGGCTTTTTTTATGTCGTCGGCATCGGCGTTTTTCGGAACACCAAGCACCTCGTAATAATCCCTTTTGGCCATGTGTGTTTGCGTAAAAAAAATGAGTTAACGGCCCACCACCACTTTGGCGAATCGGATGATGCGTTCGCCGAGTACGTAGCCCTGATCGATCACATCGATGATCTTTCCCTTCAGCGCCTCTTCCCCGGCGGGCAATTCGGCCACGGCCTCGTGCCGGTCGGCGTCGAACTGATCGCCTTTTTGTACGTTCATGGAACTCAGCCCCTTGCTTTGCAGGGTATGCACCAACTTGTGATGAATGAGCTCCACCCCTTCGCTGAGCGCGTTGTTCTGGGCTGCGCGGTCGAAGTCGTCGAGCACCGGCAACAAGGCTGACAGGATGTCGCGACCGGCGGTCATGATCAACTCTATGCGCTCCCTGGCGGCGTTGCGCTTGAGGTTTTCAAAATCGGACAACAAGTAAAGGTGCTTGTTTTTAGCCTCTTCCAGCTGGTGCTCCAGTTCCTGGATGCGTAGTTGCTCATCCAACAAGTTTTCGGTGGCGGTATTCTGGTTCTGGTTGTTATCCACAGGTCGCACCTCGGGCTGTTCGCTGTGCACGGCGGGTTCTTTTTCCGTCATGGAAAATATCTTTTTGAGTGTTTTTTTCACGGTAAGGGTGAATCCGACCGTTCATGCGATCGTCCGGAACCCCAATCCACAAATCCCGTGCCCCGCCGCTGTTCAGGTCAATTTGTCAGTTTCGCAGCAGTTTTTCTGCCAAAAGCTTGTCCATGGCCTTAGGCGAAAGGGATACGCCCATGATATCGCCGCCAGGATTGATGAGAAAAGTGGTGGGAATGGAATGCACGTTGTACAACTGGGCCACCGGACTGCCGAACTCCTGAAAGTCGGCGATGTGATGGGGCCACACTAGCCCGTCGGCCACAATAGCGCGCTGCCAGGCAGCCGGGTTCCGTTCAATGCCAATGCTCACGATTTCCAGACCGGCCGGGTGGTAGCGCTGGTACAATTCGGCCAAATGCGGGTTTTCGGCGCGACACGGCCCGCACCAGCTGCCCCAGAAATGGAGCAGCACGTGACGACCGCGGAAGTCCGATAAGTGAAAAGGTGTTCCGTCGGCCAACGTCACCTCAAAGTCGGGCGCCTGCTCGCCGGCGATGAAGCGAGGCTGTCGGCTTCGGTACCATACAAACAGGAGGAGTAGGGCAACGGCGCCCGCAAATAACCATCGTTTCATGGCGTCAATCGAATGGCATTCAAGCCTTTTTGAACAGAATCCCGGTAAGCCTTGGCGGTTTGCCGAACCGTATCTTCGAAGGGCCGGTACTGGAAACCCGGCACGCCGAGGGACTTTTCATTGTCGTAAACGTACTGGTTCAGGCTGGCCCTCGCGCTCTCCTTGGTGACGATTGGCTCGGTACCCAGCAGTTTTTCCTTGAGCCACTCCACGCGCCAGGCCACCTCCGCCAGCGGGGCGGTTACCTTGACGGACGGCGGTTTACGGTCCAGCGCCCGGGCAGCCAGGTTAAAGAGGTCGCGAAAAGGACGGGTCTCTGCGCTCAGCACATACCGCTCGCCGTTGATGTCGCTTTCCAGCAGGAGCAGGATAAAATCGGCCACGTCGCGCACGTCCACGAAACCCGAACGACCGCTCGACCAGAAACGAAGCCCCTGGTCGACCTGCCGGAACAGGCGGCACGTACCGGCGTCCCAAAACCCGGCGCCGAGAATGACCGCCGGGTTGGCGATGGCCACGGTGAGCCCTTCGGCATGTCCGCGCCACACCTCCTGCTCGGCCAGGTATTTGCTCACGGCGTAGCGGCTGTTGTCGGCGCTTTGCACCCATTTGCTGTCTTCACTCAGCAACTGCCGGTCTTTGCTGCGCCCCAGCGCGGCAATGCTGCTGACGTGCACCAGTTTTTGGATGCCGAATTCCAGGCTCATGTTCACGATGTTGGCCGTGCCTTCTATGTTTACCCGGTTCATTTGCTTCAGGTCGCGCGGGTGGTGCGACACCAGTGCTGCGCTGTGTATGACGTGGGTTACGCCTTCGAAAGCGTCTTCGAGCGCCACGATGTCCGTGATGTCGCCCTCCACCCATTCCACGCGGTCGGCCAGATCCGCCAACATGTCCATCGGGCTGGTGGGGCGCTTCAGGGCCCGTACGGCATACCCTTTTTGCAAGAGGCGTTCCAGTACGTACGCGCCGAGGAAACCGGTGGCGCCAGTCAACAGAATTTTATTCTTGTCCATCCGATCCATTACTTAAACGTCAGGGAATATTCAGCCACCGCCCTGATCTCTTCGGGAGCGAGCAGCTCGCCGAAGGGGGTCATCAGGCCTTTGCCTTTGGTGATAAGCGCTACGCGCTCTTCCAGGGCCAACGCGCTTTTACTGAGGTCTTTGGCGCCGTTCATACCCAGTCGGCCGTCGGCGCCGTGGCAAGTCACACAGTAGAGCCGGAAGACGGCCTGTCCGTCGGGGGGCGTGTGCAAACCGGCAACTGCCGAGCGGGCCGGGTTGTCGCTTCCGGCGGGTGCGCAAGCTACGGCCAGGAACAAAAGAGCGGGTACGAACAGGCGCAGGTATGATCTCGATCCAATTTGTTTCATGCGGATGCTTTTTGGGTACAACACCTGAAAAGTCTTTTTTGCTTGACCATATCCATTTTCAGAAAAAAAATGTCGCCATGCATGTACTTTTTAAATTGTGGCACACGTTTGGTAAAGACATTGTAGCTTCATACAATAGAAACGGTTTAGTGAAAAAGCCCGTGGCAAATGTGCCGCGGGCTTGTTTTTTCTATCGAATCACGGTCAGGGTGCCGTTGAGGGTGCGTTCCTCCCCTTCGCATCGGTACCGGAGCCGGTACAGGAAGATGCCGGGGTTGACGGGTTTGCCTTGGAAATTTCCGTCCCATGAATCGTACTCGTCGGCCGCAGAAAATACGCGCCCTCCCCAGCGGTCGAACACTTCCAGGGAAATGAACTCGTCGATCGAAAAGGGATTGCTGATCAGGAAGCGGTCGTTGCGCCCGAAGGAGCTTCCAGGGGTAAAAGCGTTGGGGATAAAAATGTTGTTGCAATCGAGTGTATCGGGGTCGATGACGTTCACGAAAACGGTGTCGGTGGCGGAGCAACCGTCTTCAAACCGGAACCGCAGGATGTAATCGCCACTTTGCGTGGGTGTAATCAGGGGCTCCGGGATATTGACGTCGGACACACCTGTGCCGGGCGTCCACTCAAATATGTCGGCGCAGGCCGTAGCGGTTTGCACCTGAAAGCTGTTGCCGAGGTAGATGAGGGTATCGTTGTTGAGAATCCGGTTGGGCGAGTAGTAGTATTTCAACATCTCGTCCTCATCGAGGGCCTTGCTGTGGATGCGCAGTTCGTCGATGGCGCCCTGAAAGCGGTTGTCGAGCGGACAAACGGGTTCGGAAATTTTGAGGATAGATGCGGTGGTAATGTTGATGCGCGCCGCCGCCGTTTTGGTTTCCCGCAGGGTGTTGTTCAGGTATATGGAGTAGGTGTTGCCCTTGCGCACGAGGGTGACGTATTGCCAGCACACGTTTTGGTCGAGTTTGGCCGACACGATGGACAGCAGGGTGTCGTTTTCGCTGATGCCCGAGGAGATGATGTTGTTGAGCGGGGAATAGCGCACCCAGAAGGCGCGGTCGGTCGAGCAGTCTTCCTGCTTGGCCATGACGATCTGGGTGGCCAGCGTCTGGGCGCTCTCGTCCGGACGAATGTAGAAACTCACGGTGAAGTCGCTCGTGGTAAACACGTCGCCCAACGGCCCAACAAAAAAGACGGCATCATCCACGCCATCGAGCTGGATGGCGGTGTCGCGCACGCCGCAGGTGCACCCCAGTCCGCCGAAAAAAGCGCCGTTGGAGCCGTTTCCGGTGTTGTCGCTCCCTTTACAGTCGATGAAAGAGAAATAGGCAATGAGCTTGTCGGAGTTGCTCTGGGCTTGCAGTCGGAAAATGCCGGTGAACAGGAGAAAGCCAATCAGGAGGAGATGAATGCGCATGGGAAGGCTACATAATTTGTTTCCTAAACGCCCGCGACGCCGGTTCAGTATGTTCAAACCGGGGTTTGGGATGAGTTTTAGTGGTCGATATGCACCAGATCGGCAAATTCTTGCACGCGTTTGGCGATCTGGGCGGGCTGCAGGCCCTTGAGGTTGTCGATGCTGAAGGCTTCGACGCAGAACGACGCCATGGCGGAGCCGTAGACCACCGCGCGTTTCAGGTTGTCGAAGGAGGTGTCGTTTGTTTTGGCGATCCAGCCGGCAAACCCGCCGGCGAACGTGTCGCCTGCGCCAGTGGGGTCTACCACCTCGGCCAACGGCAGGGCCGGCGCGTAAAACATGCCGTGTTCGTGGAAAAGCAGTGCGCCGTGTTCGCCTTTTTTGACGACCACATAGCGGGGCCCCATTTTCAGGATGGCCCTGGCGGCTTTGAGCAGGGCGTGTTCGCCGGAGAGCTGGCGCGCCTCCTCGTCGTTGATGGTGATGACGTCCACTTTTTTGATCACTTCGTGCAGGTCGTCCAACGCTGTGTCCATCCAGAAGTTCATGGTATCCAGCATGATCATTTTGGGTCGGCGTGTGAGCTGCTCGAGCACGCGCATTTGCACGCGGGGGGTGAGGTTGCCGAGTAAAAGATAGTCGGTGTGGCGGTAGTGCTCCGGCAAAACCGGATCGAAGTCGGCCAGCACATTGAGCTGGGTGTCCAGGGTATCCCGTGTGTTCAGATCGCGGTGGTAGCGGCCCGCCCAGAAGAAGGATTTTTCGCCCTTTTTGACCTGCAAGCCGTCGAGGTCCACGCCCCGGTGCTTCAGGTATTCGAGGGTTTCGGACGGAAAATCGTCGCCCACCACCGAAACAATGCGAACGGGCGTTACAAAATACGAAGCAGTAAGCGAAATGTAGGTACACGCGCCGCCAATCACTTTTTCGGCGCGGCCGGCCGGTGTCTCAATGTCGTCAAAAGCAACAGTACCAACTGCGGTAAAACTCATGGGATGTTTGTCAGGTGAATAAACGCCGCAAAGATGATGCGGTTTTCCGGGATAAAAAAATAACCACCCCGGAAGCACCGGAGTGGTTGTGGTAAAGCGCCTCATCAAGGACTTGAACCTTGGACCTACGGATTAACAGTCCGCCGCTCTAACCAACTGAGCTAATGAGGCAGGTTTTTTAAGCGGGTGCAAAGTTAATTGTTTGCTGTGCAATGGTGCAACTTTTTTTTCAAAAAAATCTGTCGGCCTCTTCGGGGTGGCGTTGCAGGTAGTCCTGCCAATCAGCCTCCTCGTCTATATCGCGCAGGGTGGGCAGCGTGTGCACCTGGAGTGCCAGTTGTGTGGCCGTGGCGAGGGTTTGGTGCAACACCTGGTCGGTACTCCAGGCCACGCCTTCGAAAAGGGCGGGCACGAAACGGCTCATACCCAGGAGGTAATACCCGCCGTCGGCGGACGGGCCGACAACCAGATCGTTGCTTTCCAGGGCCTCGAAGGCAGACATCAAGCCGTCGGCCGACAGGTCGGGGCAGTCGCTGCCGATGATGACCGCTTTTTCGGCGCCGTCGGCAAAGGCCAGGCGGAAAGCTTCGGACATGCGTTCGCCCAGGTCGCCGGGATGCTGTACTTTTTTTTCGAAAAACGCGTCGGGCCAGTCGTCGTGGGCAGAAACCGCTTCGCTGTAAAAAAGCACCCGGCGCACGGGTGTCAACAACGCCGTTTCCCGGGTTTTGTCCAGCAAATAACGATATATCTTCAGGGCTGTCGCTGCCCCGAGGGTGGCCGCCAGGCGGGTTTTTACGTGCCCCAGGCGGGGGTTTTTGATGAAAATGATCAGCATAAAGAGCGTAGGATAAAGCATCCATTGTGCCACGGTCGGCGTCCTCGCCGACGGAAACGGGAGGAGCTAACGCTCCCCTTCCACTACACTTCGCACTTGCTTGACATACCCCTCCTCCACCTCCAAAAACACCGCCACCTCTGCGTCGCTCCACTGCGGGAACTTGAGCATGATTTTTTTGACGATCTCTTCAATCGCTTCTTCTCGCCCTTTTTCGATGCCTTTCTCGATGCCTTTTTTAAACCCCTGCCTGCGTCCTTTGCGCAAACCCGCCTGTTTCCACTTTTCGCCGAAAATTTCGGGAATGGCGTCTACCCAACTGTTCTCCGCCTCGGATAGCTGGGTGCTCAGCGTTTTAATTTCTCCTTGTGACATACCGCTTACGATGTAGATGTAAAGGGTTAAGGTTTGAAAAAACATCTGCGCGCGCACTTCGTTTTCCAAAACACCCCCAAAAGTAAAGATTTTTTTCCAATTT
>JBGSTG010000003.1:0-29490 GCA_041736625.1 Saprospiraceae bacterium
CACACCCACACCCACACCCACACCCACACCCACACCCACACCCACACCCACACCCACACCCACACCCACACCCACACCCACACCCACACCCACACCCACACCCACACCCACACCCACACCCACACTGAATTCCGCATTCCAAATTCCGCATTCCGCAATCAATATGGCTCGTGTCGAACTCATCATGCCCAAAATGGGCGAAAGCATCATGGAAGCGACCATTCTGAAATGGCGCAAACAACCCGGCGACAGCGTGGCGCTCGACGAGCCTGTGCTGGATATTGCCACCGACAAGGTGGACAGCGAGGTGCCCTCGCCGGTAGCCGGGGTGATCACCGAGCTTTTGTTCAAAGAGAACGACGTGGTGCCCATCAACACGCCCATTGCGGTGCTGGAAACGGAAGCCGGCGCCTCGGTTCCCGCGCCTTCAGCGGCTGTGCCCGCCAACGGGCAGTCTCCGCAACCGGCGCCCGTGCCGTTTGTGCCCGCGCCGGCCGAGTTGCCCAAGTCGGGCGAGGGCGGTCGTTTTTACTCTCCGCTGGTGCGCACAATCGCCAAGGAAGAGGGCATCGGCGCCGCCGAGCTGGAGCGCATTGCCGGCACCGGCCAGGAAGGCCGGGTGACCAAGCGCGACATCCTGGCCTACGTAGCCAACCGCGGCGTCGCTCCGGCGACCACGGTGGTTGCTGCCGCCCCCGCTGCGCCCACCATGCCCGCCGCTTCTCTGGCGCCGCCGGCCGTGAGCCTCTCCGGAAACATAGAGATTGTGGAAATGGACCGCATGCGCAAGCTGATCGCCGACCACATGGTGATGAGCAAACACACGAGTCCACACGTCACCTCGTTCGTGGAGGTGGACATGACGAATATCGTCAACTGGCGTAATAACATCAAGGACAAGTTTAAAAAACAATACGGCGAGAACATCACTTTCACGCCCATTTTTATCGAGGCCGTCGCGCGCGCCATTCGCGAGTTTCCGATGATCAACATCTCGGTTGACGGTACGCGACTGATCGTTAAAAAAGACATCAACATCGGTATGGCGGCCGCGCTGCCGTCGGGTAACCTCATTGTGCCGGTGATCAAAAATGCCGACCACCTGAGCCTGATCGGCCTCACCAAATCGGTGAACGACCTAGCCAACCGGGCGCGTCAGAACGCACTCAAGCCCGACGAGATCCAGGGCGGCACATTTACCCTCACCAACGTGGGCACTTTCGGCAACGTGATGGGAACGCCCATTATCAACCAGCCGCAGGTGGCCATCATGGCCACCGGAGCCATCCGCAAAAAGCCGGCGGTACTCGAGACCGAATACGGCGACGTGATCGCCGTGCGTCAGATGATGTTCCTGTCCATGTCGTACGACCACCGGGTGGTAGATGGCATGCTCGGCGGCTCATTCCTGCGCCGGGTGGGAGACTATCTGGAGCAGTTTGATGTGAACCGGGCGTTGTAGAGGGGGGGCTGCCACGGTATACCGGATCATCCTGGCTTTAGCTGGGGAGGTGACTCAGACTCCAATGTCGTCAACTTAAGCGCAAAGGCCTCTCCGAGGCCACTAAAAAAACCTTAAGTTGACGACATTGGACTCAGACTCATTACTTCCGGCTTTAGCCGGAGGAGAGACTCGGCTCACTAACCCCCGGCTAAAGCCGGGGGAGCACTGGCACACACCCTCACGGGGCTTTGGTCCCTGCTCATTCCAACACCCGCTCAAAGCCATAAACCTGCATAAACTCCTGGCATTCCTCAGCAAAGGTCTTTTTGCTGTGGTGCGCTTCCTGGTTCCTGATGTACGCCCGCACGGCATCCAACCCGGAAGCGCCGACGGAAACTGCATAGTAACCGTCGCACCACTGGAGGCGACAGGTCAGTAGTTCTGTTTTATTGTTTACCCAGAACGAACTCTCCCCTTTGAGCGCCTGGACGATGGTGGCGATGTCCTGCTTCGCATGTATGGAGATCAGGCAATGCACATGGTCTAAATGACCGTTGATATGATCCACGTGGATGCCTTTGGCAAAAACCTTGAATGTGCGTTATTCGCGCGGTACTACTTCCCGTGGCAATGCTTGTACTTCTTGCCGCTGCCGCAGGGGCAAGGATCATTCCGCCCCACCACTTTTTCGCGCACCATGGGCGCTACTTTCTGTACCGGTTGCGCGGCTTGTCCGGCAGCCTGGGCAGCGCGCTGGGCGGCGGCCTGGCTTTCGGTCATTTGCTGGCCGGAGTTGTTGGCCTTCAGGCGGTTGGCCTGGGCGCGGCGGTGGGCTTCGTCCATCTGCTGGCGTTGCTGGGCGCGGCGCATGTCGTCGTCCGAAGGAATGTCGAGCGTGCCTTTGAGGAGAAAGCTGGTCACATTGGCGTTGATGTGACCGATGAGCCCTTCGAAGAGGTTATAGGCCTCCATTTTGTAGATGACCAGCGGATCTTTTTGTTCAAAGGAGGCGCCTTGTACGGAGTCTTTCAGGTCGTCGATGTTGCGCAGGTGTTCCTTCCACGCGTCGTCGATGAGGGCGAGGGTGGCTACTTTCTCCACGTCGGTCATGATGCTTTTGCCCTCGGTGCGAATGGCTTCTTCTATGTCGGCGCTGATGTTGAGGCCCAAGGCGCCGTCGGTGAACGGCACCACGATGCGGCGGTAGCGGTTTCCTTCGCGTTCCCTGACGTTGCGGATGAGGGGCAGCAGGCGTTCGCCGACCTGCTGACGTTTGCGGTGGTAGGCCTCCATAATATGGTCGAAAAAGGAGTCGATCACCGACGCTTCCGGGGCAGAACGGAACGCCTGGGCGTCCATGCCCACGGGGTCGTAGCCGATGGCGCGCAGGCTGTCCATGCGGAACGTGTCGAAGTCGCCGCTGTGGCGATGCACACGCACGAGTTCGGAGGCGATGGAAAAAAAGGCGTTGTTGATGTCTACGGCGAGGCGGTCGCCGAACAGGGCGTTGCGGCGTTTGCGGTAGATGGCCTCGCGTTGGATGTTCATCACGTCGTCGTACTCCAGCAGACGTTTGCGGATACCGAAGTTGTTTTCTTCGACTTTTTTCTGGGCACGCTCTATGGACTTGGTGACCATGGAATGCTGGATCACGTCGCCTTCCTGGTGTCCCATGCGGTCCATCAGTCCGGCGATGCGTTCGCTTTGGAACAGACGCATGAGGCTGTCTTCGAGCGACACATAGAACTGGGATGAACCGGGGTCGCCCTGGCGGCCGGCGCGGCCTCGGAGCTGCCGGTCTACGCGGCGGCTTTCGTGGCGCTCGGTGCCGATGATGGCCAGTCCTCCGGCGTCTTTTACGCCCGGGCCGAGCTTGATGTCCGTACCGCGGCCAGCCATGTTGGTGGCAATGGTTACATTGCCCGACAGACCGGCTTCGGCCACGATTTCTGCCTCGCGCTGGTGCTGCTTGGCGTTGAGTACGTTGTGGTCTATGCCCCTTTGCTTGAGCACGCGGCTGAGGAATTCGGAGATTTCGACCGAGGTGGTGCCCACCAGCACCGGCCGGCCCGCTTCGCGCAGGCTTACGATCTCGTCGATGACGGCGTTGTATTTTTCCCGGGCGGTTTTGAACACCAGGTCGTCCCTGTCCTGCCGGGTAATGGGCCGGTTGGTGGGGATCACCACCACGTCAAGCTTGTAAATATCCCAGAGTTCCTTGGCTTCCGTTTCGGCGGTACCGGTCATACCGGCCAGCTTGTGGTACATTCGGAAGTAGTTCTGCAGGGTGACGGTGGCGTAAGTCTGGGTGATCTCGCCGACCTTCACGTTTTCTTTGGCTTCGATGGCCTGGTGGAGGCCGTCGGAGTAGCGCCGGCCTTCCATGACGCGGCCAGTCTGTTCGTCCACAATTTTCACCTCACCGTCTTTCACGATGTACTCATCGTCGCGTTCGAAAAGGGTGTAGGCCTTTAGCAGCTGGTGCACGGCGTGTATGCGTCGGCTTTTGACGCCGTAATCCTGGGATAGATGCTCTTTGGCTTCGGCCTTTTCGATATCGGTTAAGGTGTTGTCCTGGTCAATTTTGACCAGTTCGGAGCCGATATCGGGCAGGATGAAGAAGGCTTCCTGGTTGTTGAACTGGGACAGGTACTCGACCCCTTTTTCGGATAGTTCCACCTGCCGGTTTTTCTCGTCGATGTGGAACAGCAGTTCGCGGTCCACTTCGGGCATGCGTTTAGCATTTTCCTGCAGGTAAACATCCTCTGTTTTCTGAAGGGCCACCTTCATGCCGGGTTCGCTGAGGAACTTGATGAGGGCGCGGCTTTTGGGCAGGGCGCGGTGGGCGCGCAGCAGGGCGAGCCCTGCCTGGCCTTCGTCGTGACCCGTTTCGCCGGCGGCAAACAATTTTTTGGCGTCGGCGAGAAAGCGCGAAGCCAGCTTGGATTGCTCGTCGATGAGCCGTTTGACGGTAGGGTTGAGGTCGACATACTCCTGGTCGTCGGCGCCCCGGGTGACCGGGCCGGAGATGATGAGCGGGGTACGGGCGTCGTCGATGAGCACCGAATCGACCTCATCGACAATCGCGTAGTGGTGCTTGCGCTGAACGAGTTCTTCGGGGCTGATCACCATGTTGTCGCGCAGGTAGTCGAATCCGAACTCGGAGTTGGTGCCGAAGATGATGTCGGCGCGGTAGGCCTGTCGGCGCTCCTGGGAGTTGGGGCGGTGCTTGTCGACACAATCTACGGTGAGCAGCAGGAACTCGTAGATGGGGCCCACCCACTCCTGGTCGCGTCGGGCGAGGTAGTCGTTCACGGTCACGATGTGCACGCCCTGACCGGCCACGCCGTTGAGGTAGGCCGGCAGGGTAGCCACGAGCGTTTTGCCCTCACCGGTGGTCATCTCGGCGATCTTGCCGTCGTGCAGCACCATACCCCCGAACAGCTGCACATCGTAGTGCACCATGTTCCAGGTGATGTCGCCGCCTGCGGCTTTCCAGGAGTTGCTCCACACGGCCTCATCGCCCTCCAGACGCACGTACGATTTATCGGGCCGGGCCGCCAGGGCGCGGTCGTGGTCGGTGGCCGGTGTACGTATCTCGGTCATGGTCGAAAAGCGCCTGCTGGTTTCCTTCACTACGGCGAACGCCTCGGGGAGAATGTCGAGCAGGATGTCTTCCAGCGCTTTGTCGCGGTTTTTGCGCAGGGCGTCCACCTCTTTGAACAAGGCGTCTTTTTCGTTGAAGTCCCCGGAGTCAATGGCCTGCCGCTCAATTTGCTGTATTTCCGCGTCGATGTCGCTGAGGTAATCGGCGATGCGTGCGCGGAAAGCGTTTGTTTGGCTGCGCAGTTCGTCGTTCGACAAAGATTGGAAACGCTCGAAGTGTTCGTTTATCTCAAACACTACTTGCTGGTATTGCTTCAGGTCCCGATCCTGTTTGGTCCCCAGTATTTTTTTTATAAATCCGAACATGTTCGTGTGTTGTAGGCTGTCGGTAGTCGGTAGTCGGCTGTCGGTAGTCGGTAGTCGGCTGTCGGTAGTCGGCTGTCGAAAGCGTAAAGGTACGGTTTTTCCGGGTCGGTAAAAAGCACTCCTATGGCACAATTCGTACCAACAGGTGCAGACTGACAAAATGGCACAAGCCGGCGCGCGCTGGTTCCGGACATTCAGCGCCTGTGCCGGACGACGGCGGACGGGATCAATTGCTCATTTTGATCATTTTCGCTGTTTTGTACCAACCACATTGAACCAAAAGTCGTAGTTGATGTCTATAAACCATTCACCAAACCTATAGCTTACCAATGAAACGTAAACAGTACTTCCTTTTTGTCTTTTTAATGGCCGTTGTTGCTGCGTTCAACTCCGCCTACAACCCAAGCAACCCGCCCACGGGTCGCACCGGCGGTCCGGGCGAGCTCACCTGCCAAGCCTCCGGTTGTCATGGGGGCGGTGCTTTTACCGGAACGGTCAATATTACCGGTGTACCGGATACGGTGTTTGCCGGGCAGAGTTACCCCATCACCCTGACGCAAGCAAGCAATGCAGAAGTGGGTGGTTTTCAATTGACAGCCCTCGACAACGCCAATATGCGGGCCGGTACCTTACAACAGGGGACCGGTTCGAACGTGACCTCCAGCTTCAACGGTCGGCAGTACGTGCGCCAGTCTTTCCCCAAAGACCTCACTGGCGGCAATGTTTCCTGGACGTTCACCTGGACAGCGCCCAATATGGCCGCGGGAGACCGAGTCACCTTTTACTTTTCATCGCTGGCGGCCAACGGTAACGGCGGCAGTAGCGGGGATAATGTGCTCGTAAACAACCGGCCGGTGACCCTCGCGACCATGGTGTCCGCTTTCGACCCACAAAAGGAAGCGAAGGTTTCCATCGCGCCAACCCTGGTTTCCGAGGAGTTCCGCATCGAACTGCTGGAGTCGGAAACGGGTTACCTGCACCTGTTTGACCACCAGGGGCGCCTTGTACGCGAGCAGCCGATCAACGGTTTAAGCACTATTCCGGTGGCGGATTTGCCGAAGGGTATCTACATTGTACGTGTACAGGCCGAAGGCAAACTGAAGTCGGAACGCATTGTGGTACATTAATGAAATGCTGCAACACAACCGGTAAAAAGGATATGGGCCGGTTCCGCGTTTAAGCGTAACTTTGTAAATTGAAATTTTAGGAGGATGCCACAAAAGTCGAAAAAACAGGCATCCCTCCAATTAAAATTTTGAAAGACCAAGTTATCCGATGGAATGGCCTCCAGCCCGATGTCGTCAAATTACCGCAAGTGCGGTGTTTCAAAGTTGCTTACAACGAAACGAGATTTTTTTTGCCGCTAATTAGCGCGAATTCGCGCTAATTAGCGGCAAAAAAAATTAAAATAAATGGCGGCGAGACCGCAAAAAACGGCAAGGCAATCTTTGGACGCAAAGTTGACGACCGTGGGTTTTAAGCCATCCAGTTAATATCGACTGGCTCAATGTTTATTTGGAGGCACGTGTAGACATAGGACTTGTGATACACCCTCCTAAAAATGTTCGCTGCCAAAATCATTGCTCATGTCATTCGAAAAAGATGTCATCGAACGCAGCCACGAACTGCCGATTCTGGTCGACTTCTGGGCGCCATGGTGCGGCCCCTGCCGGGTGCTGGGGCCAGTGCTGGAAAGCCTGGCCGCCGAACAACAAGGCCGTTGGGCGCTGGTAAAGATCAACACCGAGGAAGATCAGGCAACAGCGGCGCGGTTCAACATCCGCAGCATCCCGCACGTGAAACTCTTTTACCGGGGCGAAGTAACCGGCGAGTTTACCGGAGCGCTCACCCGCCCCATGGTGGAAAAATTTCTGGAAGACCACCTGCCTAACCAGGCGCTCGTGGATCTGGAGGCCTTGTTGGCCGATTACCCCGACGAAAGCCCGGAACTAATCGAGCAACTCGAAAGGTTGCACGAAGATCACCCGGAGGCGCCTGCCGTTACGCTCGCCCTGGCGCTGCGCCTTGTGTGGAACAGACCGGAAGATGCGTTGGCCCTCGTCGGTCAGGCTGCACCCGGAAGTAAAGTGCACGAGCAGGCAGACGACGTGCGCACGCTTGTTCAGCTCGCCGGCATCAACGAAGGCAAAGAGCCGGTCGTGCAACAACTGTGGCAGGCTAAACATGCCCTTCAGCGGGGTAGTCGCGAAGAAGGGATAACATACATCATTGCCGCAGTGATGGCCGACAAGCACTATGCCAACGACTTGCCGAGGCGCGCGGCGGTGGCCCTGTTCCGGCTTTGGGGCGAGCAGCACCCGCTGACCCAGGGCTACCGGCGCGCCTTTAGCATGGCGCTAAATTAGCGCGCGGCATTATTTTTTGTCCTGCTTGGCAAACACCTTGCGCAACAGGTCGCTGTCGCGTTGCCCCACATCGCTGCGGATGCTGCGCTCTTTCTTTTCCACGAGCGAGAAAAGGCCGTCGAGTGCCTTTTGGGTCACGTGATCATCCAGCTCGGGGTTGGTTTTCTGCACCAGTGGAATTTTGTTGTACGCATTTACAGCGTTGCGCCAGTACTCGCGGGCGTTCACCTCATCCAGCGACTGGCCGATGACCGGTTTGAACTCGCTATACAATTGCTTGGACGTCGTTTTTTTCAGGTACTCTGTGGCTGCGTTTTGCTCACCGGTGAGGATGTTGAGGGCGTCCTGAAAAGTCATCTGTTTGATGGCCGAGGCAAAAATAGGCGTAGCTTTTTTGGCTGCCAGCTCGGCGGCCCTGTTCATGCGTTCGGTAAGCTCGGCTTCTACATTGGAGAACCCGGGAACGCCTTTTAACTGGTCGGCCACCGCCTGGGCTTCCTTGGGCATGAGTACTTTGTACGGGCTTTTGAAGTAGCCGTCCTGAGCGGAGAGGGACTTTACCGCTTCATCCACGCCTTTGTTCAGGGCTTCCTTTAGGCCACGGCCGGCCTCATCCTGGCTGATGGCGCTGCCGGAAAGCATTTGCTGGCCTTTTTTCAGCATGCCGTCGAGTTGGGCCTGGGCGAAAGCGGTCGAGAAAAAAACAATGGAAAGGGTAATGAACAATTTTTGCATGATCTGTTTGTTTGCCGGTTAAAACGCAGGATGGCCACAGAAGTAGCTGCAAAAACGGCGGTTTAGGTTTTAATTAACGAAAACTTCAGGGTAAAAAGATGTGCGCAGGAAAGAAAAGGTCCCCCTTTTTCCGCCGCAGCATCGGGGCAGGCTGGGGTACCGGTTCCGGTTTTTTGCATGTTTTGTTTAATTTTTACAAAAGTAATCGGGCAAAACACTTAACAAAAGTGGCCTTGTGCCGTTACAAGTGTGAGTTTTTATTCACTTAACCAACTAATTAGTACTGAAGATGAAAAAAGTATTGTTGTTTTCGCTCCTGTTTGGAGTAGCCTCCTTGTTCACCATCGCTTGTAATGACGACGATGACGACAACGACAACCCGGGCACCATCCTCGCCGAGCTGAACCAGAACCCCAACCTGACGACCCTGGTTGACGCTCTGGAGGTAGCCGGCCTGGATCAGGTGTTCAACGGCAACCAGCAGCAGCTTACGCTGTTTGCGCCCGACAACACCGCGTTTGCCAACTTGCTGAGCAGCCTGGGCTACACCAGCCTGAGCCAAGTGCCAGTAGATGTGCTGACCGATGTTCTGCTGAACCATGTGGTGGCCGGCGAATTCAAATCGGGCAGCCTCGTGCCTGGTTACCTGCCCACGCTGCTGACTTTCGCCGCCACAACGGACATTTATGTCAACCTGTTGGTGAACCTGAGCGGCGGCGTGAAAGTAAATGATGCGACGGTCACCACAGCGGATGTGGACGCCTCCAACGGTGTAATTCACATCATCAACAAGGTAATGGTGCCTCCCACGGTGGTGAACCATGCGGTGAACAATCCCGACTTCTCGTCGCTGGTGGCTGCTTTGACGCGCCCCGACCTGGGCATCGACTATGTGAGCATCCTGAGCGGCCCCGGCCCCTACACGGTGTTCGCGCCGACCAACGCTGCGTTTTCCGCCCTGCTCACGGAACTGGGCGTCGCCAGTCTGAACGATATTCCGGCCGCTACGCTGAACGCCGTGTTGCAGTACCACGTAGCCAATGGCAACGTACGCGCCGAAAATCTGACCAACGGACAGATCGTGAACACGCTCCAGGGCACAACGTTCACGGTGAACCTCACTGGCGGCGCCAAGATTCTGGACGCCCAAGGCCGTACTTCGAACATCGTTGCGACCAACGTACAGGGCGCAAACGGCGTGGTGCACGCCATCGACAAGGTGTTGCTGCCCTAATCTGTTCTTTTCTGCGCCTACTGACTCATCCCCTCTGCCCCCTCATGCGGGCAGGGGGGATGTTTTTATCCGGAGATCATGCCCGCGAGCGTGGCGTTCAGAAAACCCGCGAACGAGCCGCCGATGAGCGCCCGGTACCCCAGTTCGGTGAGGGCGGTGCGCTGGTTGGGCGCCAGGGTGCCAATGCCGCCAATCTGGATGCCGATGGAGGCGAAGTTGGCGAATCCGCACAGGGCGTACACGGCGATGACAACCGAGCGGGGGTGCAGGTTCAGGCCCTGCGCCTGCATATCGCCCAGGGTGCTGTAGGCGACAAATTCGTTGATCATGGTTTTCATGCCAAGCAGCTGGCCGATGAGGGTGATGTCCTGCGTCGGCACACCGATGAGCCAGGCCAGGGGTGCGAACACCAGGGCGAGCAGGTAGGTAAAGGTGAGGCCGGTGAAGCGCCCATTCGTGCCGGCGGCGATCACGTCGTTGAGGCCCGTCCAGTGGCCTACCGTGTGCTGGAGCAGCCAGTTGAGCATATACACGAAGGCGGTGAACACGATGAGCATGGCGCCCACATTCACGGCCAGGCGCAGGCCGTCGGTCGTACCTATCGCGATGGCGTCGAGCAGGTTGCTGCCGATGTGCGTCTCGGTGTGGCTGAGTTTTTCCAGGTCTATTTTTTCCGTTTCCGGCAGCAGAATTTTGGCGCACAGAATGGCGCCGGGGGCCGCCATCATGGAAGCCGAAAGCAGGTGGCGGGCGAAATACAGTTGTTTTTCGGGGTCGCTGCCGCCCAGGAAGCCCACGTAAGCCGCGAACACCCCGCCGGCGATGGTGGCCATTCCGCCCGTCATGAGGCAAAGGAGCTCGGAGCGCGACAAGCCGGCGAGATAGGGCCGAACGAGCAGGGGCGCTTCCGTTTGTCCGATAAACACGTTGGCGGCGGCGGCGAGGCTCTCCGGGCCGCTGAGGCCCATGCTGCGGGTGAGCACCCAGGCGATGCCGAAGACGATTCTTTGCAGGATGCCGAAGTGAAAAAGCACAGCCGACAGGGCCGAGTAGAACATGACGGTGGGCAATACCCGGAAAGCGAATATGTAGACGGGCGCCTTTTTGGTGGCCATGTCGCCAAACAAAAAGGATGCGCCGTATTCCGACCATTCGATCACGTAGATGAATATTTTGGCAAACTGATCGAAGGCCCAGCCCACCGCCGGCACGCGCAGCACCAGCAGCGCAAACACCAGCTGCAGGGCGAGTCCGGCCCCCACCAGCCGCCAGTTGATGGCTTTACGGTTGGCACTCAACAGGTACAAAATGCCGATCAGCGCCGCCAAGCCGAGCAGCCCTCTACCTACGATTTGAATCCATTCCATCATGTGTCTTTGTGTGTTTGGCCCGAAAAGTACGGGGACTGCGCCATTGCGCCGGTTTTTTTTCTGTGGGCACTCCGGGTCGTCATCCGGGTTGCCGATCCAAGACGCCAGGTATCTCGCCCGCTGCTTACCTTTGCAATTTACAAATAAAACTCGTGCGCGCCGGCAGGAAGTCCCCACGCTCCCAAAGGCTGAACCCAACAGCATGAAACCATTGGTTATCGGTATTTGCGGCGGTAGCGGCAGCGGAAAAACATCGTTTATCCGCAGCCTGCGCGACGCATTTACCACTGCCGAGTTGTGCATCATTTCTCAGGACGACTACTACCGGCCCATTCAGGAGCAGCAGATCGACGCGGAAGGCATTCACAATTTCGACCGACCGGCAGCGGTGGACAAAAAGGCCTTGCGCAACGACCTGGAATCCCTGCTCTCCGGCGCCGTGGTGGAGCGCATCGAATATACCTTCAACAACCCGTTGGCCACGCCTGCCAAACTGGTCTTTCATCCGGCGCCGGTGATCATCGTGGAGGGTCTGTTTGTTTTTCATTTTAAAAAACTCAGGCCGTACTTCGATCTCAAGTTGTTCGTGAACGCCAAGGAAAACCTGAAGGTTATCCGCCGCATCCGCCGCGACCAGATTGAGCGCAACTACCCCATTGAAGACGTACTGTACCGGTACGAACACCATGTGCTGCCGGCCTACGAGCGGTATGTGTTGCCTTACCGCGAAGAGGCCGATCTGGTAATCAACAACAACGACGATTTTGAGCGCGCCCTGCGGGTGCTGGGCGGGTTTCTGCGCCAGCATTTGAACGGTGGTTCTGCCAATGAATAAAAAACGTACATACCGATGATCCAACGCATCCAGACCGTATTCCTCCTGCTGGCCGCCGTGAGCGCCGGCCTGCCGCTGTGGCTGCCTTACCTGACCGGCCCGTCGGCCCTGCCCATGTTCGCCGACGGGCAGTTCAACGCGTTCGACAACCCGGGGCTGCTGGGACTCTGCGTGTTGAGTGGCGTGCTGGGGCTGGCTGCCGTATTCCTGTACAGCAACCGCCCCTTACAAGCACGCATGGCTGGCGCGGGCGCTGTGGTGTCCTTGTTCGCTCTCTTGCTGTTGGGTTTCACGTTGTACCAGGTGTACGCACAGGAAAAAGCCAACTGGCCCCTGCAAATGGGCGCTTCGCTCTTTTTGTCGCCCCTGGCCGTAGTGCTTTTCTGGCTGGCCCTGCGCGCCATCCGCAAGGACGAGGCGCTGGTGAAATCAATGGATCGCCTCCGCTGACCCATGCCGGTGCGCGTCGACTACCTGCTGTACCAACCGACCCTGCGCCTGCGCACCGACGCCGGGCAGCAGCAGGTGTACGACCCCGTGCGCCGGAAGTACGTAGCGCTCACGCCGGAGGAGCATGTGCGTCAGTTGGTATTGCAGTATTTTTTGTCGGAAATAAACTACCCCCTGGGGCGCATCCGCTCCGAAATCGGCATTGTGTTGAACGGCATGCCCCGGCGCTGCGACATTGTGGTGTTCGACCGGGCGCTGCAACCCTGGCTGGTGGTGGAATGCAAATCGCCCAAGGTGGCTCTCACGCAAGGCGTTGCCGACCAGGCGGCGCGGTACAACCTGTCGCTCCGGGCGCCGTATCTGGCGGTGACGAACGGCGTGTCGACGTATTGTTGCGGGGTGGATTTTAGCCTGGGAGGGTTTTTGTGGTTGGATAGGTTTCCGGAGTATGGGTGAAAAAGAGATATACATGCCCGAAAAACCCTTTAACCTAAACTATCCAGCTCAAAATTTGGTTATTCCTTGCCCATTCATAACTCAAAACCACGACACTTTCGATGTTGAAAATAGCAGAATATGGTCTAATCTCTTTTCGAAGTTGGTCCTGAACTTGATTAAGATAAGTATCCTGGCCCGGCATTGTCTTGACCAAATGTACCAACTTGATGGATGTGTGGACACCAACCGGGTGTCCAATGCAGGATTTTGTTCCTGCTCTGTCAGAATTTACCTGGCAAATGGTGTGGATGCTTTTGTCCAACAATTCCGCCATCACAGATTCAATGATTCCAGACTCCGCCATGTCTTTGTTTTTGTATTGTGGATTGGCCGGGTTGAAAAATGCTTTTAACTCCACCAACCATAAGGTATGGTTGTCCAAATCAAACCAACAAATGTCCATTTCTTTCACACGCTTCGATTTGATGGCTATGTAGGCATCGCAATCGCTGAGACGAAAGGTGTTATCGTCCGGGAAATGCACCCGAACCCCATTCTCTTCAAAAGGCATAGGCACAGGCATGATTCAGAGCCCCAATTGAAGTTTAACGTCTTCCTCGTACATTTCCATGGATTCCTGAATTATGGAGTTATCGGGCAGTGTACCGTCGATCATGTCGTGAAAACTATTGGAAACCGGTTGCCCGAATTCCCTGTCGAGGCTCCAACACAAGGCACTCAAATTTTCTCTTTTTGCACAAAGGGCCAACTGTTTAAGTACGAAGTAACTGTGAGAGGCCAGAAAAATCTGAACACCACCCCGGCTCATGGCCACCAACATTTCAACCAGTTGCCTGATCGCGTTGGGATGGAACGCGGTTTCAGGTTCATCCATGAACAAAATAGTCCCTTTTTTAAGTTGTCTGTTGGTAATCAGGGTTGTCAGAATCCCGATTTTCTTAATGCCTTCAGCTGTCTGATGCATGGCAAACTGCTGATTGCCTTTTTTGAAAATAAATGGCTGGTCTTGTTGGCCAGTTTGTTCAATTTTTCCTTCGAATAATTCCGCCAAATCTTTATTAACGGAGCTCAGTTCAGTCGAAATTTTACCAGGTGTTGACTCCAGGCTCAAAGCTTTGATCAAATCAAGGTAGGTATCGTCAAAACCCCGACCATAAAAGCTCTCTCGAATAGCCCGGATGTCGTTGAATGCCGTCAACACCTCTTTTGCCGGAATAAAAAGCGCGTTCATTCCCTTTTCGGGAAGTGTATCTACCAATTCTATGCAATTGGTAATGGTTGATTCGGTTTTTTCACCAAAGGAAAAATAGATTTTTTCCCTCCCTCTGTTCCCGGGTACGTCAAAAACGATATTGACCTCCAGCTTGTCCTTTCCACCTCGTTGCACCAAATCACCCAGTCGATTTTGCCGGGGCATAAATGTATCCTGTATTTTTTCCGCGAGCTCTTTTTTGAAAGAAACGGACACTTCGCTGGACTTCTTTTTGAGGCTGTAAATCTCAAGCGCTTTAGCGGTAGCATACAACAATTTTAACAGACCCGTTTTGCCCGTATCGTTTCGCCCAATGACGATGTTAATGGGTGGAATATCTGTGCAAACCAACTCGGTATGGGCCATAAAATGGCTTATTGCAATTTCCTTAATCATGTATCCAATCGTTTTTGATGCTCAAAATTACTTTTTCCATTCACTTGGTGAAAGAATTTGCTGCTATTTTACAGGAAAAAGTCGGAAGGGGAAATTGCTGTACCCCATCAGTTGCTTGAGGAGATGATCACCCCTTCAACGCCGCCACCCGCAAACGCTGCAAAAACGGTGAGGCAAAAATGAACGATTGCAGGTTCTCGTTGTCGCTGGCCAGCACCTCGTCCTTGCTGCCGCTCCATTCCAGTTGCCCCTGATGCAGGAAGCAGATGTTGTTGCCGATCTCCATCACCGAGTTCATATCGTGGGTGTTGATCACGGTGGTGATGTTGTTTTCCTGGGTGATGTCGAGGATCAGCTCATCGATCACGATGGCGGTTTTCGGGTCGAGACCGGAGTTGGGCTCGTCGCAGAACAGGTATTCCGGTTCCAGCACAATGGCCCGGGCGATGCCCACGCGTTTTTGCATGCCGCCCGACAGTTCGGAGGGGTACTTGCGGTTGTTGCCGGTCAGGTTCACGCGTTCGAGGCAGTAATTGACGCGCTCGAGCTTCTGGCCGGCGGTCATGTTGGTGAACATATCGAGCGGAAAGCGGACGTTTTGCTCAACGGTCAAGGAGTCAAACAGGGCGGAACCCTGGAACAGCATGCCCACCTTCATGCGCAGGGTGCGGAGCGCGCGCTTGTCCAGGGCCGTCATCTCCACGTCTTTGTACCATACCTTGCCGGACGTGGGTGGAAACAGACCGACGAGGATTTTCATCAGCACGGTTTTGCCCGATCCGCTTCGTCCGATGATGAGGTTTGTTTTGCCCGCCTCGAAGGTAAAGTCGATGCCTTTGAGTACGGTTTGCTCGCCAAACGTTTTGACAATTTGCTCTGCTCGGATCATGGTCGTGGGTTACCAGTTTTTCAGTTGCACCGTGAGCGATTGGCCCGGTTTGAGCCGCACCTGTGTCTCTTCCCAGTTGGGCGGGCGCATTTTGGCGGTGTAATTTCCGGAAAAGCCGTAGGGCTCTTTGGGGATGCCCATCCAGGATTTGTCCATTTGCCCGTTGGCGTTCGCATCGTGAAAGCAACTGACGGCGTAGTTACCCTCCGGCAAGGTCACCTGTTTTTCCAGGCAACCGGCTTGTTGAACCGGAATAATCTCCGTGTAAAAGGCTTTTTTTTCGTCGAGAAATCCTTCGGAACGGTTGTACACGGCTACAAACACGCTGCCCTGGGCTTTTTGCACGTTGCAAAAACGAAGGGTGACGGGTTGCTGTGCAGCAAGGGCGGCCGGCAAAAGGAATAAAGCCGACAGGTGACGACCGACGACCCGGATCATAAGGGCAGTGCTGAGTACCGCTCGACAAACGCTTTGAGCTCGTCTACCATAGCCGGCGAGCCCATGGCGATGGTGCTGCGCTGGTGCAGTTCGGTGGGGTGCATGTCGAGGATGCGCTTGAGTTGGGTATTGATGGCTTTGCCGCCAGCTTGTTCGATGATCATGGACAGTGGGTTGCATTCGTAGAGTAAACGCAATTTGCCTTTGGGATATTTGCGAGTCGCCGGATAGATAAAGATGCCGCCTTTGATGAGGATGCGGTGGATGTCGCTTACCATGGAGCCGATGTAGCGCAAGCCGTAGTTCTGGTCGGAGCAGTGGTCGATGTAGCGGCGCATCTCCAGGTCGAACTTGGAGTAGTAACCCTGGTTGACGGAGTAGTTGTCGCCGTTTTCCGGGATGCGCATGTTGGTGTGGCTGAGGCAGAACTCGCCAATGGAGGGGTCGAGGGTGAAGCCATTAACCCCGCGGCCGGTGGTGTACACGAGGATGGTGGACGTGCCGTAAAGCACGTAGCCAGCGGCGACCTGCTTGGTGCCGGGCTGGAGAAAGTCCTCCATAGTGGCCTCGTTGGCGGGGTCGGACTGTCGGCGGTAAATGGCGAAAATGGTGCCCACGCTCACGTTCACGTCGATGTTGGAGGAACCGTCGAGCGGATCGAACATCACCACATAGTGGCTTTTTTTGGAGCTGCGGGAGGGGATCTGGATGATGTCTTCGTTCTCTTCGGAGGCGATGGCACAGCATTCCCCGGAGTTTTGCAGGCACTCGATGAGCTTGTCGTTGGCGTACACGTCGAGTTTTTGCTGGGCGTCGCCGGAGGCGTTCTGGTTGTCGGCCAGACCTACAATGTTGACGAGGCCGGCCTTATTAACTTCGCGGTTGACGATTTTGGCGGCCACGCCGATGTCGCGCAGCAGCCCGGTGAGCTCACCGGTGGCGTAGTCGAAGTCTTTCTCCTGGCGGATGATGAACTCATCGAGGGTAACAATGCGGGTGCCGATGGTGTTGAATTGCGGGAGGCCGTTGCCGTTGTCCGCCGTCTTTTTGGTCGCAGATGCCATGGTGTAATGTCCGATTTGGTCAGGAAAAAAATGGTTTCAGGCCGCACAAAAGTAGGGGAAAAAGCGTTTAGTTGGTAGTCGGCTTTCGGTAGTCGGCTTTCGGATTAATTAATTGCATATGTATATGAAACGAACACTTTACATAACGTTTTTCTTTTGGGTTATGCTGGTTTGGAGTGCCTGTGGGGGCGATGATCCGGAGTTTGTGTCTTTGCCGACGGAGGTTTGTGTGAGCACGCAGCATCATGGGCAGCCCATTCCGGACGCTGTGGTGTACGTTAAGTACAACGCCGACACTTTTCCGGGGTATGACAAGCCGGCGGACTATTTTGACGCCGTTTTTTACACAGGAAAGGATGCGCGCGGCTGCATTCGGTCGGTACCGGAAGGGCGGCATTGGCTGGTGTCGTTTGGGTACGACAGCCTGTATTATCCGCACAATGTTTGGGGCAGTTTACCGGTAGAAATTTCGCTGACCTACCGGCCCAAGGTGGATACCGTATTATATGTGTCGGAGGAGCACTGAAGTCATTCGTCCTACGAGTATACTCGTAGGACGAATTTTTCCACCAACCATTTGCTGCCTGTAGTTGTTTGTTGGCCGGGCGCATTCGTCCTACGAGTATACTCGTAGGACGAATTTTGTCGCAAAACCACGCATGTTGTATGAAACACCTGTCCTACCTCAATAAATTTTTCTGGAGATACCGCCTGCGTTTTGCGCTGGGCATACTATTCGTTGCCCTGGCCAACTGGTTTCGGGTGTGGCAGCCCCAGGTGATCCGTCAGGCATTGGACACGGTGGTTGATCAGGTGAAGCATTACCGGGAGATCGGCGGCATCGTCGAACATCCGGAGGCCGTTTCCGAGTTGAGCCGGCAGATTGCGTGGTTTGGCGCCGCCGTCATCGGCCTGGCGTTGCTGATGGGGGTGTTCATGTTTTTCATGCGGCAGAGCATCATTGTGATGAGCCGGCTGATTGAGTACGACCTGCGCAAGGAGATTTTTGCCCATTACGAGACCCTCGACATGGCGTTTTACAAGCGCAACAGCACCGGCGACCTGATGTCGCGCATTTCCGAAGACGTCTCTAAAGTGCGGATGTACCTGGGTCCGGCCATCCTGTATGGGCTCGATCTGGTTTTTCTGTTCGCGCTCACCATCACCTCCATGCTGCGCGTGAGCGTCACGCTCACCCTGTGGTCGCTCCTGCCCCTTCCTTTTCTGAGCATTTCAATTTACTACATCAGCACGCTCATCAACCGCAAAAGCGAAAAAATACAGCAACAACTGGCCACCCTCACCAGCACGGCACAGGAGGTGTACAGCGGCATTCGCGTGGTAAAAAGCTATGCACAGGAACAAGCGATGGGCGACCACTTCGCCAACCAGAGCGAGACCTACCGGCTCAAAGCGCTTGGGCTGGTGCGCATCGACGCCTTTTTTTTTCCGCTCATGCTGCTCATGATCGGCGCCAGCACCATCATCACCGTGTACGTGGGCGGTTTGCAGGCCATAGCGGGAAATGTGACCGCCGGTAATATTGCCGAATTCGTCATTTATATCAATATGCTCACGTGGCCGGTCACCGCCATCGGGTGGATCGCCTCCCTTACCCAACAGGCCGCCGCTTCGCAAAAACGCATCAACGAGTTTCTCCTTACCCAACCGAACATCGCCAACCCGACCATCGACCCGAAACCGCTACAGGGACACATCGTCTTTGAAAACGTCGGATTCACCTACCCGGATACCGGCATACGCGCCCTGACCGGCATCTCCTTCGAAGTAAAACCAGGCGAAAAACTGGCCATCATCGGCAAAACAGGCAACGGTAAAACAACCATCGCCGACCTGCTGGTGCGCATGTACGACGTTACTGAAGGCCGCATTCTGATCGACGGGCGCGACATCCGCCAACACGACCTGGCCAACCTGCGCCGCCGCATCGGATACGTGCCGCAGGATCAGTTCCTGTTCTCCGACTCCGTATACGGAAACATCGCCTTTGGCCGCGACGGTCTCACCCGCCAGGATGCAGAATTTTACGCGGCCAGTGCCTCTGTACACGACGACATTGTGGGTCTGCCCAAAGGCTACGACACCGTGGTGGGCGAACGCGGTGTCACACTTTCCGGTGGCCAGAAACAGCGCATCAGCATCGCCCGCGCCTTCGCTAAAGAACCCGATATCCTGCTGCTCGACGACTGCCTCTCCGCCGTCGACACCAACACCGAAGCCCGCATCCTCGGCTATCTCAAAGACGCCCTCGCCACAAAAACAGCGGTCATCATCACCCACCGCATCTACGGCATGCTGGAGTTCGACAAGATCATCGTCATCGGCGACGACCACCGGATCGCTGAAATGGGCACCCACGAATCGTTGCTCACCGCGGGAGGTTACTACGCAGAATTGTTCGAAAAACAGTCGGCAGGCGAAATGGCGGAGTAGATTTTTGGCAAAAACAGCTTAACTTTGTACAACATTCTACCCTGATGCACACCGATCTGCTCGCCGCTGTATTGAACGACCCCAACGCCCCCGGCATCGTGGAGGCCGCTTCGGCTGTGCTGGCCGAAGAACGCCGCCGCCGGCAGGAGTTTCGCGCCTGGGTGAGTGAAGAGGTGAAGGCCGAATTCATCAATGGGGAAGTCGTGCTGCACTCGCCGGTTAAACGGCGGCATCGCCTCGCTTCCGAACTGTTGTTTCAATTGCTCAACATCTATGTGACCGTCAAAAATTTAGGTGAAGCGGGCCACGAAAAAGCCATGGTCTCCCTCACCCGAAACGACTACGAGCCCGACATCTGTTTTTGGTCTGCGGCCAAGTCCGACTTGTTTGACGACGAAACCATGCTCCACCCCGCTCCCGATTTTGTGGTGGAGATTCTCTCCAAACGCACCGCCAAAACAGACCGCACCGTAAAATTTTCAGACTACGCCCGCCACGGGGTGCGCGAATACTGGCTGATCGACCCCGTCAAACAACGCGTGGAACAATACGGACTGCTGACCGAAAAGGATACCGAATACATCCCCTTCGGCAAATTCTCGCCCGGCGAGGACATCAGCAGCATCGCCATCCCGGGTTTTACCATCCCGGTGGCGGCTATTTTCGACAAAAAGGCGAACCTGGAGGCGTTAAAAGGGCTGGTTTAGCCCTTGTTTCCCCTTAAAAAAACGCCGCAATCTCGCTGTATACGCGCTCATCCTGCAATTCGTGGCCCAGGTGTTCGGTCACCACCAGTCTTCCATGTCTTAACGCTTTTTCGTACCGGTAAGCATCCTGCAATTTGGCGAGCGGATCGTACTTGTCGTGCACCACCAGCGTGGGCAGTTCGATCCGTTCACAAAACGCGGCCACCGAAAAATACGATACCGGGTTGCCAAAGCGCCGTTCGAAATACCGGCGTACCCCTTCCTGCGTGTTTTCGTTGAGCCGAAGCACCTTGTTAAAGTGATTGGTGATGTCCGTCAGGTCGGAAGGCGCCCCCAGCAGGACAATTTTTTGCACCGTAGGTGCATCGAAATGGGTGACCAGGTAGCTCACCGTCATGCCCCCCACCGAGTGTCCGACGATGTATCGGACAGGATGCTCCTTTAAAAAAGCATCCACCGCCTCCGCGTAAAGGTAAGCGTTGAAGAGCCGTCCGCCCGACTGCCCATGCGCCGGGGCGTCTATGGCCGCCACCGTAAACCCCTGGTGCTCAAGGTACGGCCCCAGGCGCCGCCATCTTCCGGCATTGCTCTGCCAGCCGTGAAGCAGCAGCACTGTTTCGTCCGACGCGCCGGGCCAAACGTACGTGTTGATGCGTATGCCGCTGCGCGTGTTGACTTCCGATTGGCGCGCCCGCTCCAAAAACGGCCGGTCTTTTTCCCGGATGGCGCCCCCGCGCGGGGTGCAGAACAGCGCAAAGGCTTTTTCCGCCGCTTTTTCGGGCGCCACCCGGTACAAGGCGTTGTAATAACGCCCCAAGGCGTACGGCAACACTTTTTCGACAATTCGCCTGGGCATGGTGCGGTGTTTATCTGCCAAACAAGCAGACAGGTGCAATGGTTGCCGAGCCATTTCACCTACCTTTGCAGGTCAATATGTGCATGACCGATGAAGGAATCCGTTGAACATTTTTCTGAAAAAGAACCCCGTCGTGTGTACACGAACGGCATCCCGGCGCTCATTCCGCCGGACCAATGGGCAGCGTTCGCCAAACAGTTTACGGTATTGGAAGCTGCCGGCGGGGTGGTCCAAAACCCGTCCGGTGAATTGCTGGTTTTTTACCGGCGCGGCTCCTGGGACATGCCCAAGGGCAAAATAGATCCCGGCGAAACCCCGGAACAGGCCGCCCTGCGCGAAGTGGAAGAAGAAACGGGTCTGCGACACCTCACCCTCGGCGCCTTCGTGATGCACACCTACCACACCTACGAACAAAAAGGCAAACAATACCTCAAAAAAACCTGGTGGTATCGCATGACAACCGCACAGAACGACACCATCCCGCAAACCGAGGAGGACATCGAGGAGATCCGCTGGGTGAATCCGTCCGAATGGCTGGAAACCGAAAAGGCTGTGTACGGCAGTATCCGGGATGTGATCGAGATGGCCGGCCTCAACCCTTCAGGTACGCCCCCAGATCCGGGTACCATTTCAGGTACTTGACGGCTTCCGCTCGCGAGATTCGCCGTCCGTTGCGGTAAGGCATCACCGTCGCCTGCGGGAATCCCAGCGCGCGCAATTCATTGCGCAGCGCCACCGCCTCGCTGTACGCGCGAACCCAGCCCACGGTGTAGCGGTACTCCCCGCTGCCGGCGATGCTCTCGATGTGCTGGTCGTTGAACATGCCCAGGGCGTCGTTGTTGAGCAGCTGGCGGCTGACGGCGACTTCCACTTTGTACGACAGTCCTTCGTTCTTGTCGCGAAATTGTTTCTCGGCGGCGGCGTACAAGTATTCGGGGATTTCAGCCGGCCGGGTGTCTGTTTTCAACGGCGCAGGGTCGGTACTCCACAACAGCCGGAAGGTGATGCGCCGGTTGAAGGCCTGCCCGGTGGGGTTCACCTCGCCGTTGAGCACGTTAAGCGCCTGCGGGTAGAACGGGCCGCCACTCAGCAGCTCGATGCGCCCGGGCTGGATGCCGCGATCGACCAGCGCCTTGCCCACCACCTCAGCGCGTTTGATGCCGTAGTACAGGTCAAATTTAGCCGGGCCCGACTCATGTGTGTGCACTTGCACCTGGACGATGGCTTCCGGGTATTTACCGGCCAGATCGGCGACTTGGGCGACAACCGGCAGGTTTTCTTTTTTCAGAATGTCGCGGTCGTCGGTGTAAAACAACTGCGGGATCGTCGCTTCCGTGTTGCCTCCGCCCGTCGGCGCCGCTGTGGTGGCAAAGAAAGGTTGCCCCCGCTCTGCCTGCTCTTCGCGCGTGCTGAGGAAATACGCCACGTACAGGTCGCGCTGCCCCAGCCCCCCGAAGCGGTCGGAAGCGAGAAATGCCGAGTTGCCGTCGGCAGAAAGCTGAAACCACGCATCGTCGAAAGGGGAGTTAACGGGGGTACCCAGATTCTCCACCGGGCCGAAGCGCCCGCTTTCCGCGTTGTAAACGGCGCGAAAAACGTCGAGTCCGCCCAAGCCCTCCGTCCGGTTGCTGCTGAAATACAGTACCTGCCCATTGCGCGACAGAAAGGGGGTAGTCTCGTCGTAAGGCGAGTTGATGCCCGGGCCCAGGTTCTGGGGCGGAAGCCAGCTGCCGTCGGCGCCCAGGCGACTGTAATAGAGATCGAGCCCTCCGAGCCCTTCCGCCCGTCGGCCGGCGAAAATGACCGCGTTATT
Source organism: Saprospiraceae bacterium (assembly GCA_041736625.1). Taxonomy (GTDB): domain Bacteria; phylum Bacteroidota; class Bacteroidia; order Chitinophagales; family Saprospiraceae; genus M3007. Next base: position 22,735 of record JBGSTG010000003.1, read on the forward strand.
GGGCAAAAAGCACGCGCTAACCTCGCCCTCCGGAGCGTTCATCGGCCCAAGGAAGGGCGGCGGCTGGAGCGCGTACTCGTCTCTGGCGCCCGCCGTATCGGCGTAGATATCGCCACTGTAAGTGGTGAACCCGCGGAAATAAAAAAGTACTTTGCCGTCTGGACTAAAGCCCATTGGCGCTTCGTGCCGCGGGGTGTTCATCAGGCTGTTGAGTGGAGAAGCGTAGTCCCAGCCGCTGCTGCCCTGGTCGGCAAAATAAATGTCGGAGCACCAGCTGCCGGTAATTTCGTTTTCGTATCCCTTGTCGTCGCGGCGCCCGCCGGTGCTGCCGGGTTTGGCGGCGGCGAAGTACAGGCGGTTGGGGCGACTCGGGGAGAGCAGGGGCGCGTAGTCGTCGCCGGTGCTGTTGATGCGGTCGCCCAACCCTTCCACGAGCGCCACTTCGGCGTTGGCGGGTAGGTACACGGCGGTAGCGCAGCGGCGTATGTTGTCGGTGACATTGGCGCGAAAAGGATGCTTTTCGGGGGCCACGCGGAGATACCCCTTGTAGGCTTCGATGGCCCTGGTGTATGCGCCGGCGCCATGCCAGGTTCGGCCGAGGTAGTAAAACAGATCGGGGTCCTTGCTATCCGTTTTTTTGCCCAGCACATACTCCAGATACTGCTGCGCCTTGTCGCCCTGCCGCAGGTGGAAGTGGCAGATACCCAGGCGAGTCAGCACATCCAGCTCCCCGGGTTTCGCTTCCTGATATTGCGTGTAGGCGGTGACCGCCTCGGCCCACTGGCCGGCGGCATACGCCTTATCGGCTGTTTTTCGGAAATCAGCGGGCGTTTGTGCAGATACGCCGGACAAGGTCAGCACGGTAAACGCAGACAGGAGGCCGCAGCGCAGGGTATTGAACGGGTAAACCATAGATCGTTTCATTTAGGGGATCACCGACGTGAACTGTTTCAAAAAACGAACATCGTTTTCAAACAACAGGCGAATATCCGGAATGCCGAACAACCGCAATGCCTGCCGTTCGATGCCCATGCCAAAAGCGTACCCGCTGTACCGCTCGGGGTCGATGCCGCAGTTGGCTAAAACCTGTGGATCCACCATGCCGCAGCCCAGTATCTCCAGCCAGCCGGTGCCTTTGGTGAGGCGTTCATTTTCGGGTGTGTCGGTGCCCAGCCAGATGTCCATTTCGGCACTGGGCTCGGTGAAGGGAAAAAAGGACGGCCGCAACCGGATGCGGGGAGCGCCAAACATATCCTGGGCAAATTGGAAAAGCACCTGCTTCATATCGGCAAACGACACCCCTTCGTCGATGTACAACCCCTCCACCTGGTGAAATTGCGCGTGGGAGCGGGCCGAGATCGTCTCGTTGCGGTACACCCGGCCCGGCGCGATGATGCGGATGGGCGGCTGCCGTTTTTCCATCACCCGGGCCTGCACGGGCGAGGTGTGGGTGCGCAGGAGCATGCCCGGTGCATCCACAATGTAGAAGGTGTCCTGCATGTCGCGCGCAGGGTGATCCTCCGGCGTGTTCATGGCCGTGAAATTATACCAGTCGGTTTCCAGCTCGGGCCCGTCGGCCACGGCAAAACCCATGCGGGCAAAGATGTCCACAATGCGCTGCATGGTGAGGGCTACCGGATGCCGGGCGCCCAGCGGCAACGGCTCGCCGGGCGCGGTCAGGTCCAGGCGGCGGGCGGCAGCGGATTCCGCATGGGCTTCAAATGCCTCGCGCAACGCCTGGAACTTTTGCTCGGCGTCCTCCTTGAGCCGGTTGATGCGCTGGCCGTACGCCTTCTTGTCTTCATTGGGCACCGTTTTGATGCCCTCCATCAGGGTTTTTACCAGGCCTTTGGAGCCCAGATAACGAATGCGAAACTGCTCCAGCGCTTCCGGCGAGGCCGGGTGTTCGGCTGCTATGGCCTCAATAGCTTCTTCGACTTGTGCGAATGGGTCGGACATGAAATTTTAATTTGCTCCGCAAAGGTCGTAAAAATTGGACAGGATGGGCGGGGTTTTTGACGACAGGTATTCTTTGCATACAAAACAAAAAGTTTTTATTTTTGCAGGTTTTGCTTTTTGTTTTAAAATAATGGCAATGGAAGTTCGCTTTTCAGGGTTTATACCGGCCATCCAATCGGCCTTGTCCGGCGCCTGCCGGGACATCCGGGTGGCGGTGTGCTGGTTTACGCACCGCGATTTGTTCGACGTGTTGCTGGCAAAGTTAGCAGCAGGCGTACGGGTAGAGGTCGTGCTGGAGTTCGACGCCATGAATTTCAAGCCGGAAGGCCTGCCGTGGCCGGAGTTCATCCGCCGTGGGGGTATGCTGCGACCGAACCGGCAGCCTGTACTGATGCACGACAAGTTTGCGCTGATCGACGGAATGACCCTGCTGGCCGGCAGCGTGAACTGGACTTATGGCCGAAACCACGAGCACCTTTTCCAAACCGACCAACCGGACCTCGTGGCCGCTTTTTCCCGCGCGTGGGATCGCCTCGCGGCCACTACGCCGCCCATACAAACGATCGAATGGTCGGGGTTGAAAGCGAGATCGTGGTTTCCTTTGTTCGACGACGTGCAGGTGGAAAAAACGGCCCTGCGCAAACGGGTGGCGCAGGGGGCCAACCTGTGGGTGCTTCGACTGCCGCGGCGCGAGAAAAACGATTCGGAGGATTTCTTTCGCGAGGGCCGGATCGGATGCGACAGCGAAGGCTTATTGCAAAACTACTGGCATCGCCATCCGCTGTGGCGTAAAGAAGATTACCTCAGTTGGGCTAAAGAGCGCCAAAATGCCGTTTCCGGCAGCACATTCCGCCGGGTTCACCGGTGGCTGTTGCGGCTCCGGCAGAACGATCTTGTGCTACTCAGGCGCCATGCGGCGAATGACTTTCTGCTGGGTGTGGTGCGGTCCGAACCGTTGCGGTCGACCGCCGGGCCCTGGTCAACGCACCGGGAGGTGCAATGGATAACCGCCGTTTCTGCCGACCGGATCCCGGTCAGCGGCGGTCCGCCCGGCCTGGCGCGATACCCGGGGTCGGCCATGGCGTTGTTGGCCGTTGCTTTCGGCGATGAACTGGCGGTTACATCCCGTCCCAATCAAACCATACCCGGGAAAAATCCCGTTGTTTGAGGTCCTTTTCCCGGATGAAAAAGTGGCCGACGCCGGTGTCGCCCCACATCAGGTCCATGGGCTGGTCGGAGTCGAGCTGAAAAAGCAGCAGCATGGGGTCGTCGGCGCTGCGCGGGTCGTCCTGGGTGAAATACGCATAACCGCCCACCTTGTGCCCCTGGGCGCTCACGGTTTTGTGGTGTTCTTCGAGCACGGCCCATTCGTCGGCGCCGAATTGCTGAAAAAAATCGGGCCCGAAGGTCTGCCAAAACTGGTAATCCGTCACGGGCACGACCTCTTCTGCTGGCGCAAAGCGCAAGGGGAACGACTGCCCGGGGTGGTGGGGCAGCTCCTCGAAGGGGCGATCAACGGGAAAATCGCGACGCAGGCGGGCAGGATCGGTCAGCACCTCCGGGAAAAACAGCACCCTGAAAAAGTCGCCTTTGGTCTCCTCGTCGAAATTCATGCCGTACAGATCGTCGTCGTTGATGAAAAAGCTCAACAGGCCTTTTTCCGGAAATCCGGCCAGGGGCGGCATGTCGGCGAAATTGATCTGGGCCAGGAAAAACAGGGTGCGCCCGTCGGGTCCGGCGGGGAGCGGGGCGCCCATCGGCAGGTAAGGATGCCCGCCTACCTTGCTCTCCCAGGGTTCAGTGGCGCGCGCGGGCATTGGCGTAACGCGCACAAAAGGCAGGGCCGTCCGGGCAATCTGTTCGCGGAAGGGTTCCAGTGCGGCAGGAAGGGGGAAAGACATGGGCGGTTGTTTGTTCAAAAAGGAGTAAGCAATTGCCAAGCGGCGGTTTATTCCACGATATGTCCCGTCACCTCGCCAAAACCTACGCGCACGCCGTCTTTTTCTGCCCAGGCGCGCATGGTCACGGCGTCGCCGTTCTGGATGAAGGCGCGCGTTTGCCCGCCCTTGAGGGCCAGCGGCTTTTGCCCGCCCCAGGTGAGTTCCAGCAGGGAGCCGTAGCTGTCGGGCTCCGGGCCGCTGATGGTGCCGGAGGCTAAGAGGTCGCCCACGCGCACATTGCAGCCGTTGACCGTATGATGGGCCAGTTGCTGGGCCATCGACCAGTACAGGTATCGGGTGTTGGAGCGGCAGATGACGGTTTCATACTGGCCTTCGGGCTGTAGGGCTACCTCCAGTTGGAGGTCATAATTCCCGGATTTGGTTTGCCGGAGGTAGTCCAGCGGTGCGGGGTTTTGCTTCGGGCCTTTGACGCGGAAAGGTTTGAGGGCCTCCAGGGGTACGATCCAGGGCGACATGGAGGAGCCGAAGTTCTTGCCCAGAAAAGGGCCCAGGGGCTGGTACTCCCATCGCTGGATGTCGCGTGCGCTCCAGTCGTTGAACAACACGAGTCCGAAGATGTACTCCTCCGCTTTTTCGATGGGGATGGGCTCGCCGAGCACACTGTCTTTGCCGATGATGAACGCCATCTCCAACTCGAAATCCATGCTCTGGGAGGGACCGTAAACGGGGTTTTCTTCTCCCTTGGGCACGCGCTGTCCGTGCGGGCGGCGCAAATCGGTGCCGCTGACCACAATGGAGGAGCTGCGGCCGTGGTAGGCTACGGGCAGCCAGCGCCAGTTGGGGAGCAGCGGGTTGTCGGGACGAAACATGGACCCGACATTCGTCGCATGCTCGATGCTGGAATAGAAATCGGTGTAGTCGCCCACCCGCACGGGCAGGTGCATGCGCACCGTCAGTCGGTCGTGCAGGAGTTGGCCGGCGTTTTCGGGCGCCTGGGGCTGGGCGAGCCAGTCCGCCACTTTTTTGCGGATGCGGTTGGTGACGGGCTTGCCGAGCGCGATGAATTCGTTGAGCACCGGCTGCTCGAATATTTTCTTGAAAAAACGGCGCTTGCCGAACAGTCCCGCCTCGGCGGCGGCGGCCAGGTCGAGCACATGGTCGCCCACGGCCATGCCCGCGCGCGGGCGGCCTTCACCGGGGTCAAAAACCCCAAACGGCAGGTTGTGGATGGAGAAATCGGAATGCGAAGGAATGGATAACCAGGACATACGAATGTGGAATGTGGAATGCGGAATGCGGAATTTTACCCTGAGCGCAGCGAAGGGGTTGTATGCCGCAAAAATGCAAATAAATGTTCGGTTTCTCCGGGATTTCCCTGCTTGTTTGATGGCACGCGAGCAGGGAAAAATCCGTAAAATCCGCGTTCGCGCAGCGATCCGTCAAATCCGCGTGCCATCACCGGAAATTTGCACTTGGTTCGGAAGCTTTTTCAAACTAATTTAGCAGCGACAAAAGAAAGATGGATGTAAAAAAAACGCATCGGGGGGAAATGCTGGATCCGGGGCGCTTGTTGCCTCTGTCCATGCGCCCCCAGAAAATCGGGCGCAAGGTTTTTCGGGTCAAGTTGTTCTACGCGCTGGCGCTGCCCCTGGCGGCGGGTAATGTCATTTATGCCGGTCTGATGACTTTTTCCATTGTGGTGACCAACATCACCAGTTTGTTGCCGGAGCTGGCGACCGACCTGTATCAGGGCGACTGGGCCACCGCCGGGGCTATTTTTGCGCTTTTGTTCGCTTTTTTCATGGGCGGGTTTGCCTCCGGCTTTTTTGTGGAGCAGGAGAAACAGCGGCACTGGCGCTATTTTCATTTGCTGCCCCTGTTGTTTGTGGTCGGATTTTTTGTGTACGCGGGCTTGTCCACACCGGAGTCGATTGCCCGCGACAGCGCCCTGGCCCCTGCCGGCATGTTTTTCAGCGTAGGGGTGCTCAACAGCATGGTGGGCCTGCGCATCTCTTCGCTGCTCAAGGCCAGCCAGATCACGGGGGTGGTGAACGAGCTGGGGGTAGACCTGGCCGAAATCCTGCACGCTCGGGGCGAAACCCGGCGGGTCATCAAAAGGGAGGCTTTGCTCCGGTTGGTGACCATGGTCAGTTTCGTCGCCGGCGCCATGCTCAGCGTGGCCCTCTTTCCGCAATGGCACATGCAGGTATTTCTGATTCCGGCAGCGATCGTCATGGTGGTCATCGTGCACGACCTGGTGCGGTTCTGAACGTCCCGGCGCGGACAGTCGACGTCACCTCTGCCTGTCCGGCGCACCCATTGGGCCGGTTCATGCGTTTCACAAACCTAAAACAACAACATGAAAGCATTGCCTTTTCTCTTCTGCGCCCTGTTTGCCGCCTCCGCCCTTTTTGCGCAGGCGCAGGAGCGCCACAACGTGGACAAAAACGGCGTCATCCTCAAGGGCTACGACCCCGTCGCCTATTTTACCGAGCAAAAAGCCGTCAAAGGGTCGGCCGACCTGACCCACACCCACCGGGGCGACGTGTACCAGTTCTCCTCGGCTGCCCACCGCGAGGCGTTCAAGTCAGACCCGGACAAGTACGCGCCCCTGTTCGGCGGCTATTGCGGCTACGCCGTTTCGCAAGGCTACACCTACGATATCGACCCACGCCAGTTCACCTTCGCCGACGGGCACCTGGTGCTGCAGTACAACGCCTCGGCGCTGGCGTCGTGGAAAAAAGACCCGAAAAGTCGGGTGTGTTCAGATTTCTGTGTCAGGTCAAAAAAATGTTCTGACACAGAAATCTGAATACAACCAATCAACGCCAAGATGCTTTGCATAGCGTTTCGGGTTATTTCAACTTCTCCTGAAGTTCTTTAGTTTTAATTTCAA
>JBGSTG010000050.1:0-25126 GCA_041736625.1 Saprospiraceae bacterium
AATAAAGCGATACCGGTTTTTGTCTGACCGGGCGCGTTGCCACTCCATTCTGCTCTACAATAAAATAGCGGGGATTGCCGCAGGATTATGGAATTATAACCTCACAAGTCACTGATCATCATACCAGAACAACTCTATTAATTGTTTATTTTCGTCTGTTAAAGTGCAGTTTTATAATTGGTGCTAACGTTACCACTGCCGACGTGCCGACGATTAGGAGGCATGATAGGTAGTGGATTGTTACCGGCTTTTATTCTTTTAAAAATTCATATTCATAAATTTTTGGTTTAATTTTGTCGGCAAGCAACTTTATCATTTCTCTTAGGTTTCCGATCAGATTTGTATAGGTTGCGTCTCCGCTTTTGTTGTTCATTTTTCCTTTATCGTTTCTACCTTGGAAGTGTTCACGAATATCGTATAGTGAAGCGTTGACGTTGCAGTTTGATTGTTGGTGGTAGTATTTCCAGAGTTCGCGGGCGGAGTTAAGTACGGCAGTTGCTTCGGGAGAAAATTCGAGTGGTGTTGTCCTGTGGTTTTGCGTATCAAATAAGTTGGCGGTTGTGTTTGGTTTCAATTTGCCGTTTATGAACTGAGACATAAAATTGCTTGCAAACTTTTCTTTGGCGTTTACTTCGCTTTCGGTGAAAGGTATCCAATGATTTATTCCGTCCTTTGAAGTTATTCGGTTTTGCCCGATAAATAAAGAATAAGCCAAACAATCATTTTGAAATTCTTTGTCTGTTTTCCAGTTGTCGTTTGGAACTAAAAATTGGTCTCGATTGTTCAGCCAAGTTGGTTCAATTGCAATGCGAATTGACAAATAAATTGACATTTCAACTAAATTTTTCTTTGTAATTGTTGCTGTTTTATGTGCTTTTATATCACTTTCAGTAGGTTGAGATGTGAAATAAACACCATTTTGTTGCTGCATATCAACGCCCGGCAAAATTAAATAACCAACTACTGCATTTTCTTTATCATAGAATTTTCGCAACCAACTGCTAATGAAATCTTTTGAGCCAAAAGCATAAAAGGATTTTAAACCGATAAACTCGCTATTTTCATTAACAATATCCGTTTCTACTTTTTTAATTTCGTTTTTTGTGCTTAAATCCCAAATCAAAAAGCCAATAGGAAAATTACCTTTTACGTTATCAAAAGTATTTGCTTTGCAAATAAATCCCTTTTTAAATTCGCCTTTAAAGTATTGTCGGAACTTTAAAAAGTTTTGAGAGTTTACAAATTTTAATGTGCTGAATGAAGCCAAATGACAATCTGGAATTTCTTCGTGAACACGCAAAAAGAATTGTGCAAAAAGTTCACGAGTTGCCGTGCCGACAGTTTTACTAAACTTCGCATAAACTTTGCTTGTATTTGCAACAGTAGATTTGTGTTCTCCTTCTCCTGCAAAAGTTGCTCTATTTCCATGTTCAGCATACGGTGGATTGATGTAAATAATTAGTTTCTTGCGTTTGTCCTCGTCATTGATTATATCTTGCAAACCTTGTGGTAGTTTAGAAAAATCATCATTCAAAAAATCAAATTGAAAAACGTGATTTTCTAAAAGGATTGCACCGTGTTCAATACGGTCGTGCATTACTTTCACGTCTGCTTGGTCTAAGGTACTTGCCCATATATTGTATTTATTGGTCAAACCTGCAAGAAGGTTGCCTGTTCCAGCGGCACAGTCCCAGATATAATATTCTTCTTGCCAATTTTCGCCCAAATAGTCAGCAAGGTATTTTTGTGAAAGTTCTACCCATTTGCGTGGTGTGAAAAAGGCACCTTTTCGTTCTCTGATGTCTTGTGGCACTATTAAATCTCTCCGTTCAATAATGTAGTTTTCAAATTCTTTTATTGGTGGACGTTTGTATCGTTTCCAAAATTGCTGATAGGTTTCTTTGTTTTTTATATTGATTGTAGCATCAAACATTTGCTTGATGTTTTCTTTTGCAATTTTATAGCCTTGATTTTGAAAAACTACGAATAAGTTATCCCGTATTGAGGAGTCGTCTTCGATTTTATTGGTATCTTTATCATCTACAAACAAATCAGCCAAGTAAAAATCGCTGTTTAAAATGCTTGCTTTCTTAAGTTCGTCCCAGTTTACGTCAATTATAGGTTTTACGATGTCAAGCCAACGTAAGTATATTGGAATGAAATTATTTTTGTCAATTTTTATTTTGCTCGCTTCTGTTGCTTTTGCGATATTGTTTGCAATAAATGTCTTTAGGTCTTTTTCGTCAGTCTGATAATCGTAGATGTAAGTGTTCTGTTTGAGTATTGCTTCAATTCTGTCCTTAATGAGCTTAAATTCTTTTGTGTCGTGGTTGCTTGGTGTTACTTTCCAGTTAAAGTCGTTTAGATAAAAAATGTCCTGAACGCTGATGTAGGGAACAAAAGCAATTTTCTTGAAGTCAAACGCACCCAAAAATGCAGGTGGTAAAGTCTTGTCAAAAGTTCGTGCTTTTCCGATTGTCAAAATGAGTTGCACAAACATTGCAAGAACGTCAAAATTGCCACTTTTTGCCTCTGCCCATAGTAGTGGTGTCCTTCCGAAAATGCTGTCCTGTTTTGGGAAAACTGTAAAATCTACGTTTCCTAAAATTTCGGTCGTGTCAAATGATTTAAACCAGTCTGCACCAACCTTATTTTTAAGTTCTTCTTCTCTTATGTTTTGGTACTTCATTTATTTTATTTATTAGTTGTATTTTATCCTTGCCGGTAACTACCGCTTTCCCGCACCTAACGGATAACCAAAACACGAACTTCGCCTTTACCCCCGATTTTGGCACTTATCCCGCACTTCGTGTTTTACTTATCCTTCAGGTGCGGGAAAATCGCCAATGTTCGCAGCTCCTCCATTTACTCGTCAGTTCAATTTCAAACACGCTCCGCGCTTCATAAGTGGGCATCATTCAGCACTTATGGAACGCTGACTCATAAGGCAAATGTACGCAGGTGATATGTATATAGCAAAGAAAATATAAAAAAATTTATATGAAAATATACGGCTTATTGCCAAATAACATACTGAAAAATTGTGTTATGCAGCCCTTTAAAACGGATTGCCATGCCATGCCTGCGGCGGCGCCCCATCCTCACTTCCCTTTCGAATTCGCCCGCCAAAGCCCATACCCGATCAACCCGGTAAACCCCGCCATGCCGGCCGCCAGGTACCCGTAGTGTATCCCGCTTTTGTACACAGCCAGCATTACAATGGCTACCAGGAAAAGCGTAGGCACTTCGTTTAAAACCCTGTAAAACATATGGTTGTATCGAACTGAGCCTTGTTCCAGCCAACGAATATGCGATTTCGTGTAATGCGTGTAAGCGCTCAGCAGCACCAGCAAAAGCAATTTCACGTGCATCCACCCCTGTTGCCACCAGGCGGGCTGTAGCACCAGCAGCATGGTGCCGAAACTCCAGGTGATCAGCACGGCCGGCACCAGAATGATGCGGTACACTTTCCACTCCATCAGGTTGTACTGGCGGCACAGGATGCCTTTTTCCGGCTCGGGTTTGGTCAGTGCCTCTGCGTGGTACACCATCAGGCGCACGAGGTAGAACATGCCGGCCATCCAGGATACCATGCCGACGAGGTGGAGCGATTTGGCAAAAAAATACATGATCGATCAGGCAATTAAAAAGCGATAGTCGTCCCATTTGGCGTCCTCATCCTTCATTTCCAGCAAGTCGAGTACGTCGCCGTACAACGCGCTGAGCTCGGGAGCGGTGCGGGCAGTGCGCAGTTCGAGCAAGCCCTGCTCCATGATCTGTTGTTGGCGCCATTGGTAAGTTTGTACGATCCGGTCGAGGATCATCCGGCACACTGCGGCGTGGTCGTCGCGGCCGCCGACTTCCTGCGCTTCACGGAATGCCTGCCGGTTGCGGGCAATCATGCGTCCTTCTTCGAGGATGTAGTACGCCGTGTGCGGCCAGTTTTCCGGTGGCGGCAGGAGGTAAGCGTATAACATCAGTTGCAGGTCTTCGTTGTTGCGGATCATCTCCCGGCGCTGGCGCGCACCGCCCCATTTGAAGTCGACGATGGCCCACTCCCCTTCGCGCTGCAGCACCAGATCGGCTTTGGCGCGCAAGGACAGCCCGGCCAGCTCGCCCTCCAGAGGCAGTTCGGTGTGCGCCACCGTCCACCCGTTCTGGCGGAGCATAGACACCAGGGTCCAGGCGGCCTGCTGCACCTTGCGCTGGAACGCCTTTCGCTCGGGCTCTCTGCCGTACAACAACAACGGCGCGCCTTCCCGCTCCAGCAGGGCGTCCGACTGTCCGTCAATCCAGGCATAAACGTCGCTGCGCGTCACTGCGCTCAGATCCTCGACGAGCAGCATCTCCAAAAACCGGTGCCCGAGGTTGCCGAGCAATTGGGTATCGGCGCTGATTCGCAGCAGGTTGGCCGGATAGAGTCGCAGGTGCTGCCGAAAAAACCAGCGGTGCGGGTAGTACAGCATCGACTCCAGCTGGGTGACTGTTTCGTACTCGACGGGCAGGAGCCGGCGGGTGTCGGGCAGGTGCAGATGGGGCCTGGGGCGCAGGAGCGGAACGGGGTCTACCCGGACCGGCTTAACGGCAACGGCTTGCGGATGGATGCGCCGGGCCAGGTCGGGGTCGTCGACCGCACACCACAGGGGATGCATGTCGCTAAACGCGGCGTCGAGGTCGCCCAACAGGAGGTGGGGGGAAACGCCGGCGCCGTTTACCCGTTCGGGGCACACCAGGATCAATTGCCCGGTAGTGCGTTGGATGGCCTCCCGCTGGCGATGAAGGGCCCTCCGGACGGCCTGGTCCGGGCGTTCCAGGCACACACCCAGTGAATCGAGAAAGGTGCGCTCGCCGGGCCGCCAGAAGTCGGAGGCCGACAGGGCGACGTCCGACCGGAAATTCCACCACATCAGCCGCTCGACGGGCGACACGATGGCGCCGGGGGCATGCACAAAGTCGAAACGCCCCTCCTCCACGGGATCCAGCTGCATAGGCGCCGGTTCGTAAATGGTTCGCACGATGCGTTCCAGCTCTAGGTAGCCCAGCCGGGCGTCGGGCAGGGCCTCCAGCAGTTCGCGGATGCGGCGCGCCTGTTCGGCCAGCACGAGCAGCCCGCCTTCTTTGGCGCCGGTGTCACCGGCGGTCTTCAGGGCCCATTGTTGCAGGTAGGCGTACAGGCCGATTGCATCGCGACGGGGCACGCCGGCTTCGGCAGGATAGCGACGGCGGTCGAACCAGAAATCGTACTGGCGCCGTAGGTCGCCCGAAGCGTCGTGGCGTTCCAGGTATCCGAGCACAGCGCCGTACCACGTGTCGCTGAACAATCCCGGCTTTTCCGCCAACACCCGGCCGATCACCTGGGCAAGCCCCTCGTCGATGGGCTTGACGGGCAGCGTAACAAACTCCATGATCTTGTACGCGTCTACGGGCTCCCAGAGAAAGGCGGGGGCCAGCTTGAGCACCTGAAGGGCCGGCCGGGCCATGGAAGCCGACAAGATGCCCAGGGCAGGCAGCCCCTCCTGCAACATGGCTTGTTCCAGCTGGCGGTTCATCTCGGGCAGGAGCACCAGCGGCCGAAGGTCCGGGTTGGCGGCCAGCAGGGCAGCGATCCAGGCCGCCGCCTCGGCGTCGCGCCCTGCGCGCACGAGCAACAGCGATCCGTCGGCGCGCGCCGGTATTTTTCCCGAAATGACAGCGCCGGTTAGCCGTCGTTGCCAATACCCCAGGTCGGTGTCCTGTGCCGCGCCGGGTGTCGCCTGCACGTGCCACACCGGGATAGACTGGTCGACGATCAGACGCAACAAGCGCCGCCACTCGGCAGGCAACAGTTCCTCCGGATCATACAGATGTACGCCGGTTATCGGCAAGTTCGTCGTTTGGAGCGCGCGCAACACCGCATCCCAACGGTCGGCAGACCCAAGAGCGGCAATTTCATATTCAGCTGTTTGTGTTTTTTGCCTGAAAAAAACCTCCACCGCCGCCAGGCAGCGCAATCGGTCGGGTAGCGCTTCTGCGTTGGAGAACGACCAGCCGGCGCGCAGGAGCTCATCCCGCCGGTCCAGCAGGAAGTGGGCCGTCGAGAAGCGGTCGGCGTCGAACGACTGGTGGTAAAACGCTTGCGGATCCACCGATTCCAGGTACTGCTGGAGCGCCTGCCGGTAAAATTCGATGCGCAGATAGTCCGTTTTTTCCGGAAAACCGCTCCTGCCCAGTTGGGCTTCCAGCCATTCCAGCAAGCGCCGCGGCCCGGCATACAGGCGATCGGCGATCACCTGCCGGGGCAAATGCAGTACGCCGTCGAAGTCGGGGCTCAGGTGGAGGTGCATGGTCTTCAGGTTCGGCCAGGTTAGTGCGACACGTCGAGGTCGTCGTATTCGTACAATTCAAAATCAAGGTGGGTGTTGGCCTCAATTTCGATCAAGGGTTTGATGAGTCCGTCGCTCAGCTTGTACGCCCACCCGTGAATATGGGGCGCATTTCGCGCTTTCCAGGCCCGCTGCACGATCGAGGTCTCCGCCAGGTGTTGCACCTGGGTGATGATGTTGAGTTCGATCAGGCGGTCGAGGCGCTGCTCATCGTCTGCAATGGCCAGCAGTTCGGCGCTATGGTACTTGTAGATGTCCTTGATGTGGCGCAACCATTTGTTGATCAAACCATAGGAGTGGCGGGTCATGGCCGCCTTAACGCCCCCACAGCCGTAATGGCCGCAAACAATGATGTGTTTTACTTCCAGTACCTCAACAGCGTATTGCAGCACGCTGAGCATGTTCAGATCGGTATGCACCACGAGGTTGGCCACGTTGCGGTGTATGAAAATTTCCCCCGGCGCCGTTTGGGTGATCTCGTTGGGTGGCACCCGGCTGTCGGAACAACCGATCCACAGGTATTGGGGTTTTTGAACGTTCACCAGGCGGGTGAAATAATCCGGGTCGTCCTCCACCCGCTGTTTGGCCCATTTCTGGTTATTGGTCAGTAACGTCTTGTAAACTTCCATAATATTTGGTAGTGTTTGTTCCGGTTATTCGAAAATCAGGAGGGAAAGATAGGTCAATCGCGATGATGCGTCGCAGGCCCAACCCATATTTTTCATTTTGTATGGTACATTTTACTTTTTTTGCTGAAAGCAGTTGGTTTGTAAACCTGAATACGAAAACTTTGTGCCCCGTTTTCGGGTTCAAAATCCCGCTTACCTTTGCAACGATATGGAAAAAGTTAAATGTTTGATCATCGGTTCCGGCCCTGCCGGGTATACCGCCGCCATCTACGCTGCGCGCGCCGGCATGAAACCGGTCATGTACACCGGCCAACAGCCCGGCGGTCAGCTCATGACCACCAACGACGTGGAAAACTATCCGGGTTATCCCACCGGCCGCACCGGACCGGAGATGATGGAGGATTTTAAACAACAGGCGGAGCGCTTCGAGACCGATATCCGCTATGAAATGATTGAAAAAGTGGACTTTACCGGCCCCATCCACAAGGTATGGACCGAAAGCGGCCACGAGGTGCACGCGCCGGCCGTGATCATTGCCACTGGCGCCACCGCCAAATGGTTGGGCATTCCGGGTGAAGACCGGCTCCAAAACCACGGCGTTTCGGCCTGCGCGGTGTGCGACGGCTTTTTCTTCCGCAAACAGGAAGTGGTGGTGGTTGGCGGCGGCGACACGGCGGCCGAGGAAAGTACCTACCTCGCCAAACTGTGCTCTACGGTTCACCTCCTGGTCCGGCGCGAAGAAATGCGCGCCTCCAAAATCATGCAACAACGCGTGTTCGACACCCCCAACCTCATCGTGCACTGGAACACCGAAGCCGACGAAGTGCTGGGTGAACAGGCGGTGGAAGGGGTGCGCATCCGAAACAACAAAACGGGAGAGACCAGCGTCATCAACGCCACCGGGTTTTTTGTTGCCATCGGCCACCAACCCAACACCAACCCGTTCAACGGTTGGCTCGACCTCGATGAGAGCGGCTACATCATCACCAAACCCGGCACCACGTTCACGAACATCGAAGGCGTATTTGCCAGTGGCGACGCCCAGGACAAGGTGTACCGACAGGCCGTGACCGCCGCCGGTACCGGATGCATGGCGGCTCTGGACGCCGAGCGGTACCTGGTGACCAAGGGATTGTAGCGCAATACGGGCAGCACCTGGATGTTTTGCGCAATAGTCTGCGCAAATCTGTAACTTAGCGCCGCCGGTAAACGCAGTTGCTGATGTAGTTCGACAGCCACCCCGGCAGAAATGTATTCGCCATTCGACATTCGCTTATGCCCGCAACGCCCACCTTTCCTCCCGGTTTTATCTATGGCCAAAGAGCCGTGGAACTGTTGTCCTACGCCAACGAAAACAACTTCGCCATTCCACTGCTGACGGTGAACACCACCTCGGCGATCAACGCCGCGCTGGAAGCGGCGGCGGCGGCGGGCAGTCCGATCGCGCTCCAGTTCGACGTGGGGGGCGCCGCATTTTTTGCCGGAGCGGGCCTCACGGATGCCGACCACCACGCATCGACGGTGGGAGCGGTCGCTGGCGCCCTGTATGTACACACCATGGCCAAAGCTTACGGTGTCCCTGTGCTGCTGGGCACCGACGGGGTGACTTCAGAGACCCGTTCCTGGCTGGACGGGCTGTTGCAGGCGGGCGCCGATTTTTATCACCAGCGCGGATTCCCGCTGTTCACCTGGCACCGGGTAGACATGTCGGATCTGCCCTTTGAGGAAAACCTGGCCACAACCAAGGCCTTTTTGCGCCAAACCAGCAGCATGCACATGCACCTGGTCGTTTCTCTTGGCACCGCCGCACAGATGGAAAGCCGCGCGGAAGAGCCGGTTGACGAAATAGACGACCTGCCGTCTCCCGTCGTGTTCGCGCGCGGGTTCGAGGAGTTGCACAGCGTGAGCCCCGATTTTGTATTCTCGCCCGTGCCCCGCCAACTGTCGCCCGAACAACGGCAGCACATTCTAACCCTGCTGCCCACCATCATTAAAAACGCGCAGGAGTACATCCGGGTCAAGTTCAACCTCTCCGACGCACTTCCCCTGCTTTTTACCTCATTCATCCAGCGGGATACACATGCGGAGGATGTGCAAAGCGCCATTCAGCACGGTGCGGTGGTGCTGAACGTAGATCAGGTCGTGCACGATGCCCTGTGGGAAGGCGTCGGCACCTTTGTTTCCGAACACGCAGACAAAACCGGAGATGTAGAAGACATCGACAACCACTTCACCAACCCGGCCCGGTGGATGCGCGCCGGCGAAAAGGCGCTGATCACTCGCATGGCCAGGATATTTGAGGTAGCCGGCGCCGTCAGTCGCTTGTAAGCGGCTGATTGGATGGTTATCCGGCTTTTTGCATGAACCTCGCCTGAATGACGCCGTAGATTATCGGGAGCACGGATACCCCGATGATGCCGAATACCACCAACTCGAAATTGTTTTTCACTACAGGGATTTGGCCGAATAAGTAGCCCGCCATCGTGATGCCAAACACCCAGAAAAAGCCGCCCAGCACACAGTAGTAAAGAAAACGGCGGTATGTCATGTTGCCCACGCCGGCCACAAAGGGCGCAAAAGTCCGTACGATAGGTATGAAACGGGCGATTACCAGGGTTCGCCCTCCGTATTTGTCGTAAAAGGTCTGCGTTTGATCGATGTATTTGCGTTTCAGGAACCAATAGTCGCGGGTAAACACCCGTTTGCCCAGATACCGACCGAAGAAGTAGTTGGTGTGATCGCCGAGAATGGCTGCCACAAACAAAATAAGCATGAGCGTCCAGATATTCAGGATGCCGGTTTTGGCGGTAATGGCGCCTGCGGCAAACAACAGGGAGTCTCCGGGCAAGAATGGCATAATAACCAATCCCGTTTCACAAAAAATAATCAGGGCAAGTATAAAATAGGTCTGCCACTGGTAATTGGTCATGATGGCCTCGAGGTGAACGTCCAGGTGGCGGATAAAATCAAAAAATTGCTTTAGCAAATCCAGCATTGAAAGTCTTTGTGTTTTAAAAGAGGGGCAAAGTTAGGTCAATGCGGGTAAAAAGCAACGGGGTGACTTTGGTGGTCACCCCGTTGTTGTGGTTAAAAGTCTACTCAACGACTTATTGGATGCTTACGCGGTACACGGCGGTCGCATCGCCGCTTTGCAGGGTGAGCAGGTACATGCCGCGGGGCAGGTGGCCAAGGTCGATGCGGGTATCCAGATCGGTTACCGTTTGGGCGCCGGCAATCAACTGTCCGGCAGCGTTACGCACCGTGAAGATGGTTTCTCCGCCGGGCAATTCCGGCATACGCAGGGTGAGCAGGCCGTTCGACGGGTTGGGGAACAGCTGTGCGCCGGCGAGCGCAGGCTCGTTGGTCGAAATGCAGATCGTCACTTCAATGGTCATGGTATCGAAACCGACGCAACCTTCGGTATTCACCTCGGCGCTGTACAGCACGTTGAAGAAACCCAGGTCGGTGGCGGTAAACTGGCCGTCGGGCGTAACACTTGCGTTGGGGGCGTTCACATACCACGTGCCGCCGGCCGGGGTTTGGTTGCCGACAAGCGTTTGGGTCACCGGCGGATCGCACACAATGGGGGCGTCGCCGGCGTCGACGGAGCAATACGGCGATACATAGTCGAGGCGTTGGCTGCCGGGCAGGCTGTACACGTACAAGCGGGTTGTTTTACCGGTGAGTACGATGGTGCCGTCTTCTGCGGGCGAGTTGATGCCGTAATCGTTGTCGTTCACCACCGCGATGGTGTTTTCGTCGATAATAGCCAGGCCCTCGGGTTTATCGTGTTGCAGTTCCCAGCCCAGCTCCAGCAGGTCGGCGACAAACGTTTTGCCCACCGGAACGATGCCGTTTTGCAGCAGACCGTTCTGGTCGATCAATTGTTCGAGCGTGAGGCCGTTGTAGTTATCGGAAGTGATGGGCGTGGCGCCGGAGAGGCTGATCTTGTAGATGTTTTTCGAGTTGAATCCGTTGCGCTCGGCGTGTTCGATCACGAGAAACTCCTGATTGTTGACGGCCACCATGTCGCCGATCTTCCAGTCGCGGGTGCGAATCTGTCCCAGTGTAGGCTGGAGCACATACGCGAACATCCGGGTTTGGCCGGTGAACGGGTCAAGTTCCACCATACGCAGGATGCGCGAGCTGTTGCCCGTGGTGGTATTGGGGTTGTCCATAGCGCTTTGGATCATGGCGTACACCTTGCCGTTGGGCGTGTAGGCGATGCCTTCGAAGCCCCGGTTGGCGCGGCGGTTGCCGAACACCGTGTCCAGCTGGTTGTCTTCGGGTTCGGAGGGGAACGGCGTATAGCGGTCGACCACTTCGTAGTTGGCGTTCATTTTGTAAATGCTGGCGCCGTACTCGTCGCAGAACCACCAGTTGCCGAACTTATCCTGGAACAAACCTTCGGAGTCGATGCCCCAGATGTCGTATGGCGTCACGGTGCCGTTGTTGTCCGACCAGGCCACTTCGCCGGTGTTGCCGAAACCGACTGGCAGCGGCACGCCGGTCATGCCTTGTCCGCCCGGGCGCTTCAGTTCCTGCACGTCGAGCACGTCAAGCGATGTGCCGTTGGGTGTCACGGTGTATGTCTTGGGTGCATAATCCGGGAAGGGGAACACGAGGGTTGTTTTGCCCATGGCCAGCGGATTGTTGATGGCCGCCGCGTTAGGGCCTCGGTCGCTCACGAAGTGGAAATTTCCGTCGCGGTAGTACATGCCGGAGATGCCGCCCTCGCGGATTTCCAGGCCGTTGTATTGGCCGATGACCGGAAGGCTGTCAAACGCGTATTTGGTGAGTGCGTATTCGCCGTCGGCCAGGCGGTTGATGTCGAGTTGGAAAATGGACAGGGAGCCGCTGATCTCATTGGAGACCACGAGCAGGTTGCGGCCGTTGGGGCTCTGGTTTTTGGGGATAAAAACGATGCCTTCGGGGCCCAGATCGCCACCCGCCGATGTACCGAGTGCGCGGGTGTTGATCCACTGGATAAATTCGGGCTGTGTGGGCTCCGTCACGTCGTACAGCATAACGCCGCCGATGCGCTCCAGCGCGATGAACGCGTAAAAGCGGCCGTCGATTTCGGCTACGGTGGCGCCCTCCGGCTCCGGCCCTTTGTCGTCGGAGCGGTTTTTCCGGGAGTTATTCGAATTGCTGGCGTTGAAGATGGGCGCGAACACCGGATCGGCGGCGGTGATGCGCTCGAAGTCGTCGCCACTGTCCCAGATGCGGTCGCCGGTCTCGCCGTCCCAAATGGTGAACGAGCGGGAGCCGATCAGGTGGATTTCTTCGAAGAGACCGTTGCCGTCGGTGTCTCCGGAGGCGGTGGTTGCCTGCAGGCGGCCCAGCAGGTCGCTGCGCTTCAGGGCTGCCGCATCGGGGAACACGGCGGGGTCCAGGTTGTAACTGCTGCTGTTCACGCGCAGGAGCTCTTCATAGGTGTCGTATTCGCGGGCGTCGCCTTCGTTGGCCGTCACCAGGTAGCGCTTGCCGCCCACCGAGTAATAAGCGATGGCATCGGGCAAAAACAGACTTTTCACCGGCCAGTTATTGAAGAAAATACCGGAGAGGTTGTCGGAAGCGTCGAAAGAAACGCCCTCCGCCTGCCAGTCTTTCAAGCCGCAGGGCACGATGCCGATGATCGTATCGGCAGCCAGATCGATCACCGCTACGCCGTTGTTTTCCTGCAGGGTCACGTAGGCGAACAGGTTGTCGTCGCTGATGGCGATAAATTCCGGTTCCACATCCTGTGCGAGGGTGGCGTTGGGTCCGAAAACGCGGAAGCCGGCCAGTTCATACAGCGGCTCCAGTGCATTGAAGGCATTGAAGTCCAGCGTTTTGACATTGGCCTGAGTGGTGTTGGCGATGCCGCCGGAAATGTCGATGATGCTCACCGTGCCCAGGGGGTCGATGCTGTAATCGTCGTTGGGCTGGCCTTCGTCGGCGGTCAACACTTTTTTTCCATCCGAGGAAAATACCACGTGGTCGGGCAGCACGCCCACCGTCAGTTCTTTCTGGAAAACCCCGGCGGCGTCGAAAAACACCACCTTGCCGGGTGTGACCACGTCGTCGGGCTGAACCGCCACGGCCACCAGGCCGTTGTAAGCAGCTACCGAGTTCAAACCGCCGCCGTAAGCCGACATGTCGATGGAAGTAACCGGGGCAATCGCCAGCGGGTTGCTGAAGTCGAGCACCTCTAGGCGATTTTGTTCAATGTTGGTGACAAACAGCCTTTTGGTGGCCGGGTCGAAGGTCGTGATTTCCGCTGTAGCGTCGGATCCCTGCTGAATGAAGTAGCTGCCCAGGTGTTGGAGCTGCACTTTATTGTCGGGCTGGGGCGCCGGCGGCGTGGCGTCGTCGTCGTTGATCAAAACGGCGTGCTCGGCGGTGGCGCCCAGGTCGGCGTTCACCAGGTCGGTCAGCCGCAGCAGCAGGTAGTTGCTGTTGCGTGGGTCGGTGTCGTCGATCAAGGCAAGTGCCAGGGTGAACGGGTTGGGCGAGCCGGTGGAGAAGGTCACCACGGTGTCTACCAGCAGGTAGTCCACGCCGTCTAAGGCCGTGGAGGCGGCGGTAGCGCGCACTTTGGCGGAAACGGGCAGGATGCCGACGTTGTCGGCCTTGACGTTGATGGTGATGACGCCTGCATTTTCCGAAGTGAGCGTGTTGGTGCGCTCGAACGACACGACGGCATTTTGCGGCACAACCACTACGCCCGGGGAGGCGAAAATGGTATCCACGCTGGTCGGGGTTATGCTGGCGATCCAGTTGGCGCCGTTGTTGTTGTCCAGGTTGGGCGAAAGCAGTTCGAGGGAAGGGCCGTTGCCGTCGGGCTCGAGGGGCCAGGGGGCCGCATCATCGTACTCCACCAGATCAACCTGGGCGCCCAGGCTGTTGACGATCTCGATGGTGTTGCCGCCGTTGGTCAGCACATTGCTGGTCCATTGGTAAAAAGTTTGTCCGGTGAAAAACGCCTCGGTCGAGGCTTTGTCCTGCGCCACCAGCACGATGCCGCCGGGGGCGAGGGTGAGGGCCGGGAGTTCCATTTGCACCACACCCTGAAGGCGAAGTCCGCCGATCGGGGCGTCTGTTGTTCCGTTGTTGTAAATTTCGATGAACTCCAGTTCGTCCGGATCGCCGCCCGGCGGGTTATAGTTGATCTCGGTGATCACCAGCGCGGGCGTGGAGCCGTTCCAGGTGAACACATAATCGACCGGTGCCGGAATCGCATTTCCGGCCGCATCAGTCACGTTGGCGATGGTCAGGGTGTTGGTTACGCCGTCGGCAAACGGTGCGCCGTAGGTGAGGGTCACGGTGTCGTTCGTGGCGTTGCGGGTGGCGGAAACGAGGCCCGCCACGCCGGTGTAGTTGGCAATGTCGTCCGCAGAGGCGCCCATGGCTTCGCTGAAGGCGATCTGGATGCTGGTGCTGCCCGTGGTGGCGATGCCGGTGATCACCGGCGCAACCATGTCCGTATTGCTGGATTGGAGTTGAATATCGTCGAAACCGGCGAAGTCGGAGCCGCCGTTTTGCTTGGCCATGAGGCGCAGACGTACAAATTGAGTGCCGGGGGGCAGGGTGATGGTTACCGTTTCCCAGGCCAGGGTGTTGCGGTTCAGGTCGACGTATTTCGCGAAGTCGTAGGTCGTTCCGTTATCCGTTTCCAGGATGTAGCCCAGAGAGTCGGCCGGTTCATAGCCCACCGTGTAATATTTGAAGCTCAGGGTGTTGAACGCAAAAGCGCTGACGTCGACCGTTTCGAGGTCCAGGGTGTGAAAAAAAGCGCCGCCCGCGCCCGGGTTTTCCAGGTCGAGCATAAACCAGAAACGGCTGTCGGTAGCGGGCGAAATGCCCGAAGTGGCGGTCGTATCGGCCCATACGTCTTCATTGGGCAAATCGTTGTACTTTGCCGGCGTGGTGGTGAAAGAAAAGTTATCGTTTGCGGTACCTTCGAAGCCCTGAAAAAGGGACTGCTGGGCCTGCAGGCCGGCGCCCGACAGGAGAATACCTGTCAAAAGCGCGATGGTGTGGGTAAAAAGTAACTTCATTGCCTTAAAATGGGTTAATGGATAAAGTGCAAAAGTAAACAGTACAAACAGCTTGGATATTAAGTTAAGGTTAAGCCGCAGATAGCCAACTTTACCTAACTTCGCCCACACAGTACATCGAATATGGAATTCATTATTATACTTTTACTCACGTTGCTCAACGGGTTTTTCTCCATGTCGGAAATTGCGCTTGTCTCTTCGCGCAGGTTCAAGCTGGAGTTAGGGGCCAAAAAAGGGCATAAAGGCGCCGTCAAGGCCCTCGAACTGGCCGATTCTCCCAACAACTTTTTGTCCACCGTACAAATAGGCATCACCCTCATCGGCATTTTGTTGGGCATCTACAGTGGGGAGAACATCACCAACGACGTACAGACTTGGGTGGAGCAAATTCCCGTGCTCAAACCGTACGCCAACTCGCTTGCTGTAACGGCGGTGCTCCTTCCCGTGACGTTTCTTTCCATCGTTTTGGGAGAGCTTTTGCCCAAACGCCTTGGGCTGACCTTCCCGGAGACGATCGCTTCCCTGGTTGCCCGTCCCATGGCCTTGCTTTCGTGGCTGGTCGCTCCGTTCGTTTGGCTGCTGACCGCCACCAATGATCTGTTGCTTCGGCTGCTCGGCATCCGGGTCGACAGCAGCGGATTCATCTCAGAAGAGGAGATCAAATCCATCATCAACGATAGCACCGAGAGCGGAGAGATCCAGGAAATTGAGCAGGATATTGTAGAGCGCGTGTTTTCAATGGGCGATCGAAAAATAGGCGCCCTCATGACCCACAGAAGCGACCTGGTGTGGCTGGATGTACGCGACGACCTGCAAACCGTGAAGCAAAAGGCGGCAGGCGCCATGTTTTCCGCTTACCCGGTGGCGAAAGAAGAACTCGACGACATCCTGGGCATCGTCCGGGTCCGGGATTTATTCCTGGCCCAGGACGAACCGACTTTTTCATTGGAAAGCTGCCTCAAACAGCCGCTTTACGTCCCCCTCACCATGCCAGCCTATAAAGTATTGGAGGCGTTTAAAAAAGAACGCAAACACCACGCACTGGTACTCGACGAGTTCGGCTCCGTGCAGGGCCTCGTCACCACAGACGATATCCTGGATGCCCTGGTTGGCGACCTCAGCGCCGACAGCGATGAAGAATACCAGTTTACGCTGGAAGCCGACGGCCGGTGGCTCTTCGATGGGCCATTCCCCTTTTTCGAATTTGTGCACCAACTGGAACTGGAAGTAAACGACGACAATCAGGAATTCAACACCCTCGCCGGCTTCCTTATTCACCGTATGGAAAAAATTCCGGCGGTCGGCGACAAACTCGAGTGGGAAGGCTTGAGCCTGGAAGTAGCGGAGATGGACGGCAGACGGGTGAAAAAAATTCTTGTATCCAAAAATTGAAAAGAAAATTTTGACGGAGTAAAATTTAATTATTTCAAAAACACAACATCCTCATTTACATCCCTTCAACATTTCCATGAAAAAAACAGCTTTCTTATCCTGCCTGTTGCTGTTCGCGGGCGCTTCGCTCCGTGCGCAGACCTGCGTACGCGACTCATCCGTGCTCGCGGATACCATGAACCTGCTTGCGCCACCGCCGTGGACGCAGGAGTTCCCCAATTTCAACCTGAACGAGGCCTGCATCAACCAGCCGTACAACCAGTCGGTAACCCTCGAAGTTCCGGCGGAGGTGACCTTGCAAGGCATTACGGCGCCCCTCACCAGCCTTAACCTGGCCACCTCCGGCGCCATAGACAACCTGCCCGCCGGCATCACCTACCTTTGCGACCCGCCCAACTGCGTGTTCAACGCCAACACGCTGGGCTGCATCCTGCTGTACGGCACGCCCAATATGCCCACGCCAACACTGCCCGATACGTTTAATCTGGTGGTGAACGTTGTCCTGTTTACGCCTTTGATTCCCGGTGTGCCGTTTCCCGTCCAATTCCCCGGTGATTTTATGCCCGGAAACTACTACCTGATCCTCAACCCGGAAGGCTCTTCCTGCATGTCGTCCACGTTTGATCCCGGAAGCCGGATTGCTTCCCTGAAAAATGCACCCAACCCGTTCGACGCGGAGACCCGGATCGAGGTAGAATCAATGGTCAGCGGCAATTTCTATTTTGAAGTAACCAATTTGCTGGGGCAACGGGTGCACGAGCAAACAGTGTTCCTCTCGGAAGGGCCCAACCAGTTCACATTCCACGCCGGGCATCTACCCAACGGGAGCTACCTGTACGCCCTGTTGAACAGCGAAGGGCGGGCCACCAGCCGGATGGTTATTGCCCGGTGAAAAGGGTGTTTATTTTCACTGAATAAACAACTCGTATGGCAGCCGCGCCTGAATACCCTGACTGCGTTGCAGATCGCGCACTTGCCGGTAGAGCGGGTACAGATCGCCCAGTTCGGTGCGGGCCACCCGATCGTACATAACGTCGTCCTTCCCGTCGTCGCCGGTGAGCTCTTCGAGCAGTCGCTCCAGCCCCTTTTTGGTTTGCGGATATTCGCTCACGCGGTATTTTTCGACGTTGGCCAGTTTGGCGGCGGACGCCAGGGCGCGGTCGAGTCCGCCGAGGTCGTCCACCAGCCCCAGTTCTTTGGCTTTGGCGCCCGGCCACACGCGTCCTTGCGCGATTTCGTGCACCTGGTCGGTGGTCATATCCCGTCCTTTGGCCACTTTTTGGAGAAAATCCGCGTAAATGCGGTCGATCTCCTGCTGGATCATGTCTTTTTCTTCCGGAGAGAAGGGAATGAACGGCGTGCCGAATGCGGAGTGTTTGCCGGTGCGCACGGTGTCGAACGTGACGCCGAGGTTTTGGCGCATGGTGCGGTCGAGCATGGGAATCATGCCGAACACGCCGATAGACCCGGTAATAGTGTTGGGTTCGGCGAAGATGCTGTCGGCCTGGCAGGCGATGTAATAGCCGCCGGAGGCCGCCACGTCGCCCATACTCACGACCACGGGTTTGCCGGCCTCCTGGCAGAGCTGCACCTCGCGCAGGATGTTTTCGCTGGCCAGCACGCTGCCGCCCGGAGAGTTGACGCGCAGGACGATGGCCTTGACCTTGTCGTCCTTGCGGATTTTGCGCAATATCCCTACGTAATCGCCGTCGACGACTGTGCCGGGTGTACCTTTTTTGCCGACGTCGATGCTGCCTTCGGCGTACACGACGGCGATCTTGTCCTTGGTTTTAAAATCGCCTTTGGGGCCTTTGGCCGCAAAGTAATCGCCGACCGAAACCAGGGGCAGCTTGTCTTTGTCGGTGAGCCCGATCATTTTTTTCATGGCGCCGAACGCCTCGTCTTCGTAGCAGATGCGATCTACCAGGCGGCTTTTCAGCGCGCCTTCGGCGTGGCGACCTTCGAAAGCATCGGCGACGCGCCGCAGTTCGTCCTCCGGAATATTCCGCGAGGCGGCGATGTCGCGCATAAAAATATCGTTCAGGGCGGTGAGGTACTCGCGCACCTGAAGGCGGTTTTCCTCGCTCATTTTATCCATCCGGAACGGCTCGGTAGCACTCTTGAATTTGCCGGCGTAGAATATTTGCAGGTCGATGTCCGTTTTTTCCAGTAACCCCTTGAAGTAGGCAATTGTGCTGGATAGCCCGCGGAAATCGACCGAACCGACGGGGTTGAGCAGCACCGAATCGGCCACCGAAGCCATGTAGTAGGCGTTCTGGGTGTACACCGGCGCGTAGGCGATGATGAACTTGCCGCTTTGCTTGAAGTCGATCAGCGCCGCGCGCAACACCGACGAGGAGGCTTTGCCGGCGGGTACCAGCATGGCGTTGATGTAAATGCCTTTGATGTTGTCGTCGGTTTTGGCGGTTTGAATGGCCTTGACCATGTCGTGCAGGCCCAGGACGTCTTTTTGTTTGACGTCGAACGGGTCCATGTCCAGGTTGTTGGTCTTTTCCGGGATAGAAGCCTGATCGAAACTCAGATCGAGCACAGAGTTGGGTTTGACGGTTACCTTTTCCGATTTGGAAGCGCTGCCGGCGATGCCGGCAATCAGGCCGAAACCGATAAAAGATACCAGAATAATGGCCAGGGCGGTGCCGAGGCAGGAAGCAAAAACGAATTTGAAGAATTGGTTCATAACCTTAAAAAATTATTAGCACGCAAAGTAAACCGCTTGCTCAGCGTATTTTGCTTTTTTTAGATAAAAGAAACGTTTTGGGAGATGGACGGCAAATATCGCAGGCATCGAACGCCGGAAGTATGGCGTCTTGTCCCCATATTTGCATGTTCCCTTTGCCGATCTCTCTTTTAATATGCACAAGTCAATTGTTCTCCTGCCGGCCCTGCTTTTTGTTTGCCTGCACGCTGCCGCCCAGCCGCTGGATGTGGTGGATGCCACCACGCCGCCATTCGATCCGGAAAACCTGATCAGCTCCGTTTTTCTCGGCAGCGGCGTGGAAGTGCTCAACATCACCTACAAC
Source organism: Saprospiraceae bacterium (assembly GCA_041736625.1). Taxonomy (GTDB): domain Bacteria; phylum Bacteroidota; class Bacteroidia; order Chitinophagales; family Saprospiraceae; genus M3007. The sequence continues at coordinate 19,467 of JBGSTG010000050.1, forward strand.
GGCGCGCCCCAGGCCGCAGGCTACTTCACGGGCGGCGCCGGCGCCGTGGGCATCGAACGCGGCATTGTATTGACCACCGGGCGCGCGTCTTCCGGCCCTGGCGGCGTGGGCGCCAATGGCGTCGGCGATGATCTGGCTTTGGTGGACAACCTCAGCACGGCGTTCGACGCCGACCTGGCCGCGCAAATTCCGGGCGCCGTCCTGCGCAACGTAGCCGTATACGAGATCACGTTTATCCCCACGGCCGACACCCTGCGCTTCAACTACGTTTTCGGGTCGGAGGAATACCCCGAGTTCGCCTGCTCGCCCTTCAACGACGTGTTCGGTTTTTTCATCCAGGGCCCGGGATACCCCACACCGACCAATATCGCCCGCATCCCCGGTACCACCCTGCCGGTGACCATAAACAATTTACACCCCGACAACAGCCAGCCCGGCTTCAACTGCCCACCGGTAAACGAGCAGTTTTACAACGACAACAACTTCACCACCACCCAGCCCTGCTACGACGGCTATACCGACGTGTTCACCGCCGAGGCCGTCGTGCAGCCCTGTGGCGTTTACACGATCAAGCTGGCCATTGCCGACGTGACGGACGAGGCCTATGACTCCGGTGTGTTTCTTGAAGCCAAAAGTTTCGGCGTGGGATCCATCCAGGTGCAGCTGTCCACCAGCAGCGTGGAAGATGTGGTAGCCGAAGGCTGCGCCACCGGCGCCATCACGTTTACCCTGCCCAACCCCCAACCCCTGCCCTACCCCATCGATTTCACCGTTTTTGGCACCGCCGTCAACGGAGTTGATTACGACTCCATTCCGCGAAACCTGGTCATTCCGCCCGGGCAAACAACACTCGTGGTGCCCATCCGGGCAATCGAAGACGGTCTCACGGAAGGCCAGGAATTCATCGCTTTCGACGTGCAGCGCGACCCCTGCAACCGCGATACGATCCTCATCTTCCTGCGCGACAACACCCTGCTGCCGCCTGCCCTGCCAACCGACACCACCTTCTGCACACCGGCCTCGCCCCTGACGCTCGACGGCACGTCCCCGACGCCCCTGCCCGACCCGCCGGCGTTTACCAATCAAACCCCGCTGCCCGTCACACCCGAAGAAACACCGGTGTTTTCAGACATCACCACCACCGGCGTGGCGCCCAAAACCCTTGGACCCGGCGTTTTGCGCTCGGTTTGCATGAACGTAACCCATCCCTGGGTCGACGACCTGGACATCTACCTCATCGCGCCCAACGGACAGTTTCTCGAGCTGACCACCGACAACGGCGCCGACGGCAACAATTACACCAACACCTGTTTTGCGCCGGACGCCGGCACCCGCATCAGCTTTCCCGGCCCGGCGGCGCCGGCCGCTGCAGCCCCATTCACCGGCAACTGGCTCCCCGAAGGCCCCTTCGGAGACTTGTGGGGCGCCCCGGCAAACGGGCTGTGGCAGTTGCGGCTGTTCGACGATTCCAAGGGGTTTACCGGGACATTGCTGGACTGGACAATCACCTTCGAGCCGGTGTACAAGATCAACTACCAGTGGTCGCCGGTCGCCGGCGTCGATTGCCCAACCTGTCCGGTGGCCACCATCACGCCCCCTCCCGGCGCAACTATATACGTCGTACAAGCCACGGACTCCTACGGGTGCACGGCGTCCGATTCCATTGAAATTTCCGTGGTGGACTCCCTGGCTGCGCCGCAAGTTGCGTGTTTCAATCCTGCGCTCGACAGTGTGACGTTTGTCTGGCCGCCGGTGAGCGGCGCCGTGGGGTATGAGGTGAACGTAAACGGGGGCGGGTGGATGCCCGTGGGCGCCGACACTTTTTTTGTGGTTCGAAACATCGCCGTGCCGTTCACATCTACCGAAATCCAGGTCCGCCCCCTGTCCGGACCCGCCAACTGTCCGGTCGGCACGGGCGCTGCGCAGTGCGTGAACTGCACCCCGCCTTCGGTGATGGTGGCGGTGGATTCGGCCGACTGTTTCGGGCAACCCACCGGCGTGGTACGGCTCGGCGCCATGGGTGGCCAGCCGCCGTACGATTTTTCCCTGAACGGCCAAACCAGCGTCACCGGCATATTTCCAGGACTGGCTGGCGGCGCCTATCCGTTCACCGTCACCGACGCGCTGGGATGCCCGCAAACAGGTGCGACGACCGTACCGGAGCCCCCGGTGCTGACGCTGGACCTTCAACTGATCGACACCATCCGCTGCCACGGCGCTATGGAGGCCGACCTGACCGGCGTAGCTGTCGGCGGCAACGGCGGATATCAATTTGTGTGGAGCGGCGGCCAAACCGGGCCGGCCTTAGGCGACCAGCCCGCCGGAACATACCGGCTGGAGGTGTCTGACGCCAAAGGGTGCCGGGCCGCGGACAGCCTGGCAGTCGCCCAACCGCCTCGCCTCTCGCTGACCACCGTATCGACGCCGGCGCCCTGCGCCGGAGCGGCGGGCGGAACAGCCACCGTCCAGCATACCGGCGGCACCGGCGCCGTGGCCTTTATCTGGAGTAACGGCAAGACAGACCCGACGATCGACAAACTGCTGCCCGGCCCCTACACCGTGACGGCCACCGACGCCAACGGCTGCCCGGCCGTCGATACGGTGGTGGTGGGCAGTCCACCGGCCTTGGTTCTTGCCCTGACGGGCACGCCGGCGACCTGTGCGCTGGGCGCCGACGGCTCGGCCTCCATAACGGTGAGCGGCGGCACCGGACCCTACGCCTATGTGTGGAGCGACGCGCTCAACCAGCGCGATTCCGTTGCCCGAGGGCTGAGCGCCGGCTCCTATTTTGTGACCGTTACCGACGCCACAGGCTGCACCGCCACCGGGCTGGCGCTGGTGGTGGAACCGCCACCCATGCTGCTCGAACTGGACCCCACGGAGCTGGACTGCACGGGCGATTCCACCGCATCCGTCTTGGCGAGCGTGCAGGGGGGAACCCCACCGTTTGCCTACCTGTGGAGCACCGGCGCCCGCGCCCCGGGAATAGACTCCCTGGGCGAAGGTTCGTACACGCTGACCGTCACCGACAACAACGGGTGCACCATTGGCGCTACGGTGTTTATCTTCGGGTTGGACACGATTGAAGTGCAGGCGCTGGTGACCCCAGTCGCTTGCTATGGCGAGGCTTCTGGCGGCATTAGCCTGACGCTCGGCGGGGGCGCCGGCGAGGTGACGGTTTCGTGGAGCGGGCCGACGGGCAGCCTGAGCGGATTGGTGCTGGACAGTCTGCCGGCCGGCGACTACACGTACGTCGCCACCGACACCAACAATTGCTTCGTGACGGCCGTGCTGACGGTGCCCCAGCCGGAGCAGCCCCTGGCCATCGGGCTACCCGTCGTTTCGGATACGCTTTGCTTCGGTGCGCGCGACGGCCGGGCCCTTAACCAACCCTCCGGGGGAACGCCGCCGTACTCCTGGTTGTGGAGCACCGGCGCCACCGGGACCGAATTGAACAACCTGGGGCCGGGCACGTACGGACTGACGCTGACCGACGCAAACGGGTGCAGCGCGACCGGCGAAACGAAGGTGATCGAACAGGGCGAACTGAACGTTGACCTCGTCGCCCGGGATGCGTCCTGTTTCGGCAGACGCGACGGCCAGGCCGAAGTGAACGCTGCACGCTACGGCAACCAACCGGCAGCGCTGACGCTGTTTCAAATTCGATGGAGCACCGTGCCCACCCAAACCGGCCCGGTGGCCGCAGGCCTGCCCGGCGGCCAATGGCACAGCGTCACGCTGACCGACGCCCAGAGTTGCAGCACCACGGACAGCGTTTTCATAGACCAACCCGGCCCGGTTGGGGTTGTCGTGCAGGAAATCGATTCCGTATCCTGTCCAGGCGGCGCCGACGGGCGGATCGCCATGCAGGGGCAGGGCGGCATACCGCCCTACAGCTATGATTGGAGCCCGGTCGCCGGCGTCCAGGTCGACTCCCTGGCTTCGGGCCTGCCGGCGGGTATCTACCGGGTGAGCGTCACCGACGCCCGGGGTTGCACCGGTGTGACGCCGGTGGTGGTGCCAGCGCCGGCGCCCATTAGCGTTCAGGTGGCCGTCACCCACGTTGCCTGCTTCGGTGAGCGCACCGGGGCTTTGTTCGCATCGCCCTCCGGCGGCACAGGGCCGTACACCATCCGTTGGGAGGACGGCAGTACGCAACCCGGACTGGCGCAACTCGCCGCCGGCGCCTACCGTTACACCGTTACGGACAGTAAAAATTGCCTGCACATCGATTCCGCCGCCGTAGATCAACCCAGGGATTCCTTGCAAGGAACCGCCCAAGGGGTATCGCCCAAGTGCTTCGGCGGCTACGAGGGACGAATTATCCTGCAGGCGACGGGCGGCACCCCACCCTACCGATATGCGCTTAACGACGGCGCCTTCAACGGCTCCAGTGTGCAAATCTCGCTGGGAGCGGGCACTTACCTGCCCAGTATTCGGGATAAAAATGGCTGCCTGCTGACGCTTCCACCGGTGATACTGGACGAACCGGACCCGCTGGCGGTTTCATTGGGCCCGGATTTCAGCATCCCCTACGGCGCCGACACCCAGCTGATCGCCACGGTGCTGAACAACCAGGGGCCGGTGGCCTTTGCCTGGCGCCCGGCGGAAGCGCAGTGGCTGGGTTGCCTCGATTGTCCGGACCCGTCGGTCACCGGTCTGGCGTTCGATCGCTACTTCGAAGTACACATTGTGGACTCGGCCGGGTGCCGGGCCGAAGACCAGTTGCGCATACAGGTGCTAAAAACCAGAAAAGTGTTTGTCCCCACCGGCTTCAGTCCGGACGGCGACGGCAACAACGACCGGCTGCTCGTGCACGGGCAGTCCGACACCCGTGTGCTCCAATTTTCGGTGTACGACCGCTGGGGCGAGCAGGTGTACCTGGGTCGGGATTTTTTCCTGAACGACCCCGATCAGGGCTGGGACGGCTATTTCCGCGGCCGGCCCGGCGACCCGGGGGTGTACATCTGGGTGCTGGAGGTGGCGTATGCGGATGGGGTCAGGGAGGTGTTCAAGGGGGATGTGGTGTTGGTGCGGTGAGGGTAGTGCATCAATCCAGAAGGATGAACTTTCCGGTAAAAACCGCTGCACCAGATTGCAACCTGACTGTGTAATACCCGCTTTCCAGTTCGCCCAGGTAAATGGAATTCGTTTCTTCCAACCGAATGGTGGTTTCCAGTACCTTCACGGCGCCCGCGCTATAAACCGACAGCACAGCGGACTCATACGGGCCAACAGGATTCCGGAAAACCAGGTAACCCGTGCCGGATGGGTTGTTCCATATATCCAGCGATCTGAACGCGCTCTGCCCGCTCAGATCGTTTGTGTGCACGATAGTACACGTATCCTGTATCTCAAAAGCCCCCAAATCCACCGTATCGAACCGTATGCGAGGGGCGCCATCCAGGTCGGTCAGTATGCCGAGGTCTTCGGCGACATCGTTGTTGCCTGCATTGCGCAGCGGCGAGCAGGGCAGTAGCCGGAAGTCGCCTCCGGAGGAGTCCACAAAACCAGGCTCTACCTTGTAAATCATGTTGTCACCAAATGCCTGAAAAGACCCTGGAGGGCCCAGTGGGCCGGCCAAACTGATGGCGGAATAGTCGATATCAAAGGAATACATGTTGGGATTATCCTTGTCGTTGCTGTAAAACATCGACCAG
>JBGSTG010000099.1:0-9295 GCA_041736625.1 Saprospiraceae bacterium
TCGGCGTGACTTCAAGTCACGCCGACACTATGCTCTAGGTGTCGGCGTGACTTCAAGTCACGCCGACACTATGCTCGATCGAAATTTTACTTTGCTGCCCGATTCCGTTAAATACTTGTGAGACAGCCTCTTTTTGCCGCCAATTAGCGCGAATTCGCGCTAATTCGCAGCAAAAAACAAGTATCTGCCGTTGTCGGCGAGGATGCCTGACTGCGGCAAAAAAATTTTCCTTGCAGGCAAAATGCCTTGCCAGGTTTTACAACTCCCCCTGATTTTTTATCCATGGCTTTCCGAATACTCCTCCTGGCACTGCTCCTGGCCTCCGCCTGCGGGCAAGACGACGACCCCGGGCCGTCTACTCCTCCACCTCCGACCGCACCGTCATTGCCGGCCGTGGACATCCGGGGCGCCGACGCGTCCTACATTCCCGAAATCCGCCAGAGCGGTTTCAAGGTCAAAAATGCCAACGGCCAGACCGAAGACATGCTGGCCACCCTGAAAAATGCCGGCGTCAACACCATCCGCCTTCGCCTCTGGCACACCCCGGCCGGGGGGCATTCCGGCATGCAGGAAGTGGAGGCTTTCTCCAAAGAAATCCGAGACGCCGGCCTGAAAGTGTGGCTGACGGTGCACTATTCCGATTCCTGGGCCGACCCGGGAAAACAAACCAAGCCCGATGCCTGGAAGAATGCCGGACTGGAAGCCTTGAAAGACAGCGTGTACCAATACACCAAGACAGCTGTCGGCTGCATCCAGCCCGATTACATACAGATCGGCAACGAGATCAACAGCGGGCTATTGTGGCCCGAAGGGCGCATTCAAAACGCCGCTCAGATGCGGGCGCTGTTGACCGAAGGCATCCGTGCCGTGCGCGAACATGACCCCGGCATCCGCATTATGCTCCACTACGCCGGGCACCAGCAGGCCGCCTGGTTTTTCGATCAGGTGAAAACGCTGGACTACGACCTGATCGGCCTGTCGTACTACCCGATCTGGCACGGCAAGGACACCACTGCGCTCAAAACCAATATGACCAGCCTAGCCAACACCCACAATAAAAAAGTGGTGATCGCCGAAACGGCCCATCCGTTCACGCTGGGTTGGAACGATTACACCAACAACATCATCGGCCAGAACGACCAATTGCTGCCCAGGTTCCCGGCCACCGCGCAAGGGCAGCAGGATTTTATGCTGACCATGCGCGGGCTGGGCACGCCGCAATACGCGGGCTTTTGCTACTGGGGTGGCGAATGGATCGCCTTTAAAGGCGCCACCGCCTCCGACGGGTCCTCCTGGGAAAACCAGGCGTTCTGGGGGTTCGACCGAACAGCCCTGCCGGTACTGGAGGCTTTCCGCCCCTGATCAGGTTCGCCGAAGCATGTCAGCGGCCGTTTCTGCCGTCAGGTCCCGCTGTGGGTCGGCGAACATCTCGTAGCCCACCATGAATTTTTTCACCGTGGCCGAACGCAGCAGTGGCGGATAAAACGACATGTGGAAATGCCATTCCGGGTGCAAATCGCCGTCGGTCGGGCTTTGGTGGATGCCCGATGAATAGGGGAAGGAGGTCTGAAAAAGCGCATCATACCGCATGGTCAGTTCCTTGATGACGGCGGCAAAGTTCCGTTTTTCCCCGGGCGTCAGCTGCCCGATGTGTTGCATGTGTCGGCGGGGAATGATCATGGTCTCAAACGGCCACACCGCCCAGAACGGCACCAGGACCACAAAATCGGCATTTGAACACACCAGCCGTTCCTGCAGCGCCAGTTCCTGTTCCAGATAGTCGCCCAGGAGGCTCGTGCCGCGCGCCTTCCAATGGGCGGCCTGATGGGCACTTTTTTTGGTTGCCTCCTGCGGAATGGATTCCTGGGCCCAGATCTGCCCGTGCGGGTGTGGATTGCTGCATCCCATTATGGCGCCTTTGTTCTCGAAAATCTGCACGTGGTTGATAAACGGCAGGGCGCCCAGCGTTGCGTATTCCGACTGCCATAACCCCACCACTTGTTCAACAGCATCCACTTCCATATCGGCCAGCGTAGACGCGTGGTTGGGCGAAAAACAGATCACCCGGCAAATGCCCCGTTCTCCTGCCGCGCAGAGCAAGCCCAGGTCATACCGTTCCGTTTCTGATTGGGGCAAAAGAGCCGAAAAATCGTTGTCAAAAACGTAGGTTCCGGTGTACGCAGGCGTCTGTTGGCCGCCCGCCCGGGCATTCCCGGGGCACAGATAACAGGTGGGATCGTAAGTCGGCCGGTCTCCCTCCTGCGCCTGTTCCGTTTTGCCCTGCCACGGGCGTTGCGTGCGATGGGGCGATACCAGCACCCATTCACCCGTGAGGATGTTGAATCGGCGGTGAGGGCTGTTGGCTAAATTAAGGGACATACATCTGGGGTAAAAGTCAAAGTTCCATTTATCTTGGGGCGTAAAATAACACCTATTATGAGAAAAGCGGACAAATTTGCCCTTCTTTTCCTGATTTTTCAGGCAGGAACGGCTGTCGGGCAATATTCCCACCAGAACTTCGACGGGGATTGGCGGTTTCACTTCGGCCACGCGCAAAACCCTGCCAGGGATTTCAATTTTGGCGTAGAAACCATATTCGCCAAATCCGGTGGCGCCGCACAAACAGCCATCGACCCGACGTTCAACGACAGCCTGTGGCGGGTGCTCGACCTGCCGCACGACTGGGGTGTGGAGCTGCCCTTTGTGTTCGATCCCGCCTTTAATGTGATGGCGCACGGGTACAAACCCCTCGGCCGCAACTACCCGGAAACCAGCATCGGCTGGTACCGCAAACATTTCAGGGTACCCCCATCCGAATCGAACAAGCGCTTTCAATTGCAATTCGACGGCGTGTTTCGCGACGCCGAGTGCTGGGTCAACGGCTTTTACCTGGGCCGAAACCACAGTGGATACATCGGCGTGGCCTATGACATCACCGATTTTTTGCGTTTTGACACCGAAAATGTCGTCGTTGTTCGTGTGGACGCCACCCAATACGAAGGCTGGTTTTACGAAGGGGCCGGCATCTACCGCCACGTGTGGCTGAACAGTTACCCGGACATACACGTGGGCCACGACGGAATTTTTGCCTGGTCGACCCTCTCGGGTGAAAAAGCTACGCTGACCGTAGAAACCGCAGTCGTAAACGACGGCATGGATCCCTCCGCCATCACCGCCGAAGTGTATCTGACGGATCGCAACGGGCAGGCAATGGCGCAGGCCAAACCGCAGTTGATCACCCTGGCCCCGCATGCGCGCATGGCGGTTCGGCACACCCTGGCCGTAGACCGGCCGCGCCGCTGGGATCTCGACGACCCCTACCTGTACACCATCCGGGTGCAAATCAAAAAAGATGGCCGCGTGCTGGACGTCAGAACGCTGAAACACGGCTTTCGTACCATCGACATTAAGCCCAACGGCCTGTTTATCAATGGTAAGCACATCAAGATCAAAGGGGTAAACTGCCACCAGGACCACGCCGGTGTCGGGGCGGCTTTACCCGACTACCTGCAATATTACCGCATCGGGCTGCTGAAAAAACTGGGGGTCAACGCCTACCGCGCCAGCCACCACCCGCCCACGCCGGAATTGCTGGACGCCTGCGACAGCCTCGGTATGCTGGTCATGGACGAAACGCGCCTGCTCAACAGCGGCGCCGAGCACATGGATCAGTTCGAGCGCCTGGTGCGTCGCGACCGCAGCCGTACCTGCGTCTTTATGTGGTCTATCGGAAACGAAGAAGGCTGGATACAAACAACGCCCATCGGCAAAAAAATTGCACAGACCTACATCCACAAACTCCGGGCGCTGGACCCTACCCGAACCTGCACGTACGCCGCCGACCTGGGCAACGTGCATGCCGGCATCAACGAGGTGATTCCCGTGCGCAGCTTCAACTACCGCCAGTTTGCCGTAGCCGACTACCACCGCGACCACCCCGAACAGCCCATCGTCGGCACCGAAATGGGCAGCACGGTCACCACCCGCGGCGAATACGCCACCGACAGCGCGCGCGCCTACTTGCCGGATCAGGACATCACCTACCCGTGGTGGGCCAGCACGGCGGAAATGTGGTGGCCGCTGGCCGCAGAAAACGACTACTGGCTCGGCGGATTCGTATGGACAGGCCTGGACTACCGGGGCGAACCCACCCCTTTTGCCTGGCCGAACATCAATTCCCACTTTGGCATTATGGACATGTGCGGGTTTCCCAAAAACCTGTACTACTACTACCAGTCGTGGTGGACCGACAAGGACGTCCTCCACATTTCTCCGCACTGGAACTGGCTGGAAAAACGCGGCGAACCCATAGACGTGTGGGTGAATTCCAACGCCGATGAGGTCGAACTGCTCCTCAACGGCGTCAGCCTGGGCAAAAAAAGTATGCCCCGCAACCGGCACCTGCAATGGACGGTGGCCTACCAGCCCGGCGTGCTGGAGGCGGTCGGCTACAAGGGCGGACGAACGTTCCGTTCGAAAGTGGAGACCACGGGCGCCCCGACCGAAGTGGTGCTTACGCCTTATAAAACCACGTTGCTGGCCGACGGCCGCGATGCCACGGTAATCAACGTGGCGGTGTTCGACAAGGAAGGGCGCGAGGTGCCCAATGCCGACAACCGCATTGCATTCCGGATTAAAGGCGGCGGCAGGATCATTGGCGTGGGCAATGGCGATCCGTCGAGCCATGAACCGGACAAATGCGCCGACGGCGCCTGGCAACGCCGGCTGTTCAACGGAAAATGCCAGGTGATCGTACAGGCAGGCTCCTCTCCCGATATGATCCACTTGGAAGCCGGCGCGCCCAACCTTTGGAGCGGCGCCACCGACATACACACTGTGGATCCGGCCTGTGCAAACGTGTTCACCCACAACCCGTTGTACGACCTGAAAGGGGAGGCCGCCAAGCCCAGGCCGGTAGACCGTATGATCGGCGCCGACATCTCCTTTTTGCCCGAACTGGAGGCAAAAGGGCTGACATTCAAGGAGAACGGCGTGGAAGGGGACGCCATTGAACTGCTCAAAGCACATGGATTCAACTACGTGCGCCTGCGCATTTTCAACGACCCGGCGCAAGAAGGCGGTTACGCGCCCGGCAAAGGCTTTTGCAACCTCGAATACACCAAAGCTATGGCTAAAAGGGTAAAAGCTGCCGGCATGAAACTGCTGCTGGACTTCCATTACAGCGATACCTGGGCCGATCCGGGCAAGCAATACAAGCCCCGGGCGTGGGAGGGGCTGGCATTTGGCGACCTCGAAAAAGCACTCTACGATTACACCTATGAGGTGATCAGACAACTCAAAGAGCAGGGCACAACACCCGACATGGTGCAGATCGGCAACGAGATCAACCATGGGATCGTTTGGCCCGAAGGACAGGTGGGCCACCCCGACAGCCTGGCCCGGCTCATCAAAGCGGGAACGGCCGCCGTCAAGGCCGTAGACCCGTCCATCGTCATGATGCTCCACGTCGCCCTGGGCGGCCAACAGGACGAGTCCGTTTATTTCATCGACCAGATGGTCAGACGAGGGGTGCATTTCGACGTGATCGGGCAGTCCTATTACCCCAAATGGCATGGAACCCTCGATGATTTGACGCATAACCTGGCCGACCTCTCGCACCGCTACCAAAAAGACGTCATCGTGGTGGAGTATTCCGCCAAAAAAGAAGAGGTGCACCGCATCGCTTTTGGCGTGCCGGGCGAAAGGGGCAAAGGCGCCTGCATCTGGGAACCGCTCAACACCTGGGAGGCCATTTTCGATTGGCAGGGGAATGCAAATGCCTACCTGAAATGGTACGATGCCTTCCACCGCCAGTATCTGAAAAAATGACCGCATGGCACCATACATCCGGGTTCTGCTGTGCTTCAATTTTTAAGCGAATATTATCGCGCCCTTTTGTACCTTGGCAGCAACAAGTTTTACCGTTCGTTTTATCACTATGACCGGATTCCTGAACCTCTGTGTGAAGCAATACCTGCGTTTGCGTATGCTGCGCATCGAAGGGTATATGCGCGAACCCGGGGGCGCGCAGGAACGATGGCTCCAATATTTGCTGGACAATGGCCGCTACACCACTTATGGCCGCCGATACGGGTTCGACGACATTCAGTCCTGGGAGTCCTTCGCCGCCGAAGTGCCTATCGTGGAGTACGACGACCTGAAACCGTACATCTTCGAGATGATGAACGGCGGCAGGGATGTGTTGTGGCCGGGTGTCGTCTCCTGGTACAGCAAGAGCAGCGGCACCACCAGCGATAAATCGAAGTACATTCCTGTGCCGTTTGACAACCTGCACGGCAATCACGTGGCCGGTTCCTGGGATTCCCTGGCGCTGCTGTACCATCACCACGCCGATCTCGACATTTTCAAGTACAAAAACCTCATCATGCCGGGCAGCCTTTCGGTTTGGCCGGAAAATCCGCAAACGCAGGTGGGCGACGTGAGTGCGCTCCTTGTGCACCACATGCCCGCCATTGGGCGGCTTTTTTACCTCCCCGACTTCGAAACGGCCCTGTTGTCCAATTTTGAAGAAAAAATTGCCCGCATCGCACAAATCGCATCCCAGCGCGACGACATCGTCATGTTCGGCGGTGTGCCCACCTGGATCCTGGTGCTGTTTCGGATGATCCTGGAACAGACCGGGAAGTCCAACATGCTGGAGGTCTGGCCCAAACTCCAGGTGTACATGCACGGCGGCGTCGGGTTTGAACCCTACCGCCAGGCTTTTCAGGCGCTTATCCCCAGCGACACCTTTATTTACCAGGAAATTTACAACGCCTCGGAGGGCTATTTCGGCGCGCAGTGCGACCCCGCGCACAACGACATGTTGCTGCTGGCCGACAACGGCGTGTTTTATGAGTTCATACCCATGGAAGAGTGGGGGAAAGACCACCCCCGAACCGTGCTGCTGGCCGACGTGGAAACGGGCAAGAACTACGCCGTGGTGATCTCTGCCAACAACGGTCTCTGGCGTTATGTGCCCGGCGACACCGTGGTGTTCACCCGACTGAACCCGCATTGCTTCCGCATCAGCGGGCGCACCAAACAATTCATCAATGCCTTCGGTGAAGAGTTGATGGTGGGCGACGCCGACAAGGCGCTCGCCGAGACCTGCCGCCTCCACGATGTAGTGGTCACCGACTACACCGCCGGTCCCGTGTATTTTCAAAGCAGTGCCGGCCGTGGCGGTCACGAATGGGTCATTGAGTTCGAGCGCGCGCCCCGGAACCTTCAGGCTTTCGCTCTGGCGCTCGATCAGCAACTGCAGCGCGTAAACTCCGACTACGAGGCCAAACGATACCGAAACCTGGCCCTGGCGCCCCTGCGCCTGCACACCGTGCCTGCGGGCACCTTTCAGCGATGGATGAAAGCCCGCGGAAAATTCGGCAGCCAGAATAAAGTGCCCCGGCTGTCCAACCACCGGCAGTTTCTCGATGAACTGTTAGGGTTTGCCGAAGCCGTCGGCTGAAAATGTTTTGCCTGAACCCGACATATCTTCTGTTAAAAATCAACCGGGCATAATCTTCATGCGCCCCCCGGTGTTTCCTTTGTCAAAAACCGTTCTATGATCAAGCATTTACTCCCTGTCTTTTTTGCCCTTCCCGTTGCCCTGGCCGCCCAGCCCAAACTGGACCTGCAACCTTTTGCTTCCGGTTTCGAGCGTCCGGTGGACATCGCCCACGCCGGCGACAACCGCCTGTTTATCGTTGAACAGGACGGGTACATCTGGATACTCGACTCCTTGGGCAACCGCAGCCCCAAACCCTTTCTCGACATCGACGCGCGCGTGCGCTCCACCGGAAACGAACAGGGGCTGCTCGGGCTGGCTTTCCACCCCGACTACGCGCAGAACGGATACTTTTACGTCAATTACACCCGTACCCCCGACGGCGACACCCGCGTGTCCCGCTTCACCCGAAGCGCCACCAACCCCGATTCTGCCGACGCCAGCAGCGAGCTCATCCTGCTCGTAGTGGATCAGCCCGCCAACAACCACAACGGGGGCTGCCTGAAGTTCGGCCCCGACGGTTATCTCTACACCGGCCTGGGCGACGGCGGTGGCGCCAACGACCCGCAAAACTTCGCGCAGAATAAAAAGTCGCTGCTCGGCAAAATGCTCCGCATCGATGTGAACGCCGGTCCGGACCCGTACCGCGTGCCCAACGACAACCCCTTTGTGAACGACACCACCTACCTGCCGGAAATCTGGTCGCTCGGCTGGCGAAACCCCTGGCGCTTCTCCTTCGACCGGCTTACCGGCGATATGTGGGTCGCCGACGTCGGTCAGAACACCCGGGAGGAGATCGATTTTGAGCCGGCCGGCGTCGGCGGACGCAATTACGGGTGGCGCTGCTACGAAGGCGCCCTGCCTTTCAACACCACGGGCTGCCAGCCCGCCTCCAACTATACTTTTCCTGTGTTTGATTACGACAACGCCTCGCTGGGTTGCTCGGTGACCGGCGGATTCGTGTACCGGGGCAGCCGGTTTCCGGAAATGTACGGGCTGTACCTGTTCGCCGATTTTTGCAGCGGCCGTTGGTGGGGCACCCGGTACGATACCGCTGGCGGCATGTTCAACACGGAGTTGCTGGCCAATTTGACAGATTTTGAATACGTCGCTTTTGGCGAAGATGTGCGCGGCGAGTTGTATGTGGCCGAGCTGTCCGGCGGACGCATCCTGCGCATTGAAGATCGGTGTGCCGACTTCACCGTCGACGGCGCCGTTTCGGGCAGCCCGGTGTGCCCGGGCGCGAACGGCGGGTCCATCGAACTGAGTGCAACCGGCGGAAGCGATCCCATCCAATACCTTTGGGCCGACGGGGTTGCCGGTCCGGTTCGATCTGCCCTGCCCGCCGGTCTTTACGCCGTGACCGTCACCGAAAGCCAGGGTTGCTCGCGGGTGCTCTCCTTTGATCTGCCCGATGGCGGCGCACCGGATCCTGTGCTGACCACCGACCGCCCCGTGGTGTGCCCGGACGAAACCGTGACGCTCACCGCCACCAACCTGCAGCCGCCGGTGACCCTGCGCTGGGAAGTGAACGGGAGCCTGTTCAGCACCGTCGCCGTCAATGAAACGGTGTACACCCTGAGCAGCAACGTGGAGGGGGCCTGGACGGTTTCGTTTTTCGACAGCGTTTGTCTGGAAACACGCACAGCCGAGCTAACCATTGCGCGGGAGCCGGAGCTCACCCCCTTGATCGAAGGCGCCGGCGATTCGCTGGTGTACAACACCACGGATACAACGCTTGCCCTGCAATGGTATCGGAACAATCAGATGATACCCGGTGCGACGCAG
>JBGSTG010000106.1:0-17899 GCA_041736625.1 Saprospiraceae bacterium
AAGCATGGTTCCGAGAGCTAGGACTTCGATCTATTTACACGGAAATGACCCGCCGGAGAAACTGACGGAAACCGCCGTGGTACGAAGAGTATGCCCGGTGGTGTGGGGGGACGGCGGCGAAAGCCGCCTCCTACCCGATTATTGGCAGGACGAGTTTTAGCAGTAAGCAAGGCGATGGCTCGTAGCCATCGCCTTGCGCATCAGATTAAATCACCCGGTTCCACCAGTTTTTCAACTGCCATCCGAGCAGGTACATGACCGGCAGGATGATCAGGGTAAGGAAAGTGGCGAAACTGAGGCCAAAAACGATGGTCCAGGAGAGCGGTCCCCAGAAAGCTACCGAGTCGCCGCCAAAGAATATTTTGGGATTACCGTGGGCGAACAGGCTTTCAAAGTCGATGTTGAAGCCCACGGCCAGCGGGATGAGGCCCAGGATGGTGGCGGTTGCGGTGAGCAGTACGGGGGTCATCCGTATCCGGCCGGCCTCTACGATGGCCTTTGGGGTGTCCATGCCCTGGGCACGCAGGTGGTCGGTGAATTCGACCAGTAGTATGCCGTTGCGCACCACGATGCCGGCGAGGGCCACGATGCCGATGCCCATCATGACGATGGAGAAGTCCATGTTGAAAATCGCCAGTCCGAGCAATACCCCTACGACGGAGAAGATCACTTCGGTGAGGATAATGATCGTTTTGCCGAAGGAGTTGAACTGCGTGATGAGGATGAGCAGGATCATGAGCATGGACAGCATGAGCGAGTTGCCGAGGAAGGCGGCGGCCTCTGCCTGTTCCTCCTGTTCGCCGCCGAAGCCGATGCTCACCCCGTCGGGGATGGGCTCGCGGTATCCGGTGAGTGCGGCTTGCACCTGTGCGACCACTTCGTTGGGGTTGTAGTCGCTGAGCACATTGGAGGAGATGGTTACGATGCGGTCCTGGTCTTTCCGGCGGATGCCGCCGTAGGTGTTGCCGTATTTGATGTCGGCGAACGCGGCGATGGGCACCGAGCGGAGCACACCGCCGAGGTTCATATCGCGGTAGGTGATGCTGAGGTTTTCCACCACGTTGATGTTTTCCCGCTGGTCGGACTGCAGGCGCACCACGATCGGTATCTCGTCGTTGCCGTCGCGGAATTTACTCACTTCCTTGCCCAGCACGGCGGTCCGGAACTCCGAACCGATCTGGACGGTGCTGATGCCTTCGCGGTTGGCGCGTTCCCGGTCGATCTGGATGTTGATCTCCGGTTTGGAGACGATCAGGTCGCTGTTGAGTTCTTCCACGCCGGGAATGTTTTGGGCTTCCAGGTATTTTTGGACGGAGGTGGACACCTTGATGAGCTCTTCAAAGTTTTCGCCGCGTATTTCGATGGCGATGGGCTTTCCGGTGGGCGGGCCGCTTTGTTCCTGCCCGACCACGATTTCCCCACCCGGGATGATTCCTTTGACGGCTTCCCGGATTTCGTCTTTGTATTTGGCGGTACTCACGCCATTGCGTTTGGCAAACTCGACGAACGCCACGCCGACCTTGCTTTTGTTGGTGGTGGCGGTGCGGTCAAACTGGTCTTCCGAAGCGTTCAGGGCCACGTTGGTGATGACGGACTCCACGAGGGGGTTATCCGTACCGATCACTTCGTACACTTTCTGTTCAACCAGGCGGCTCAGGGAGTCGGTTACTTCCAGGTCGGTGCCCACGGGCATGGTGAGGTACACGTAAATGAAATTGGGATCGGATTCCGGGAAGAAAATGATTTTGGGGCTGCGTGAAATGGTGAGGAAAAACGAAAGAACGAACAGCGCCACCATGGCGCCCATCATGGCCCAGGGCCAGCTGAGGGCAAAACGCAGAAAACGCGCGTACCCTTCCTGAAAGCGGGGCCAGAAGGCGCCTTGAAACCAGTTGACCGAGTGCACCAACACATAGCGATAGAGGATGTGGAGCAGCACGAGCGTGACGCCGAAGTTGCCCATGGCATAGGAGCCATTGGCGTAGAAATACAGGATGGCCAGGCCAAACAGCGCCCAGGCGAGCATGATGCGTCGTCGGTTCTTTACGGGGTCTTCCTTGCCGACGTCTGCGCCCTCGCGTTTCATGAACCACACGGCAAACACCGGGTTGATGATGTAGGCCACCACCAGAGAGGCGGTGAGGGTGATGATGATGGTGACCGGCATGTAGTGCATGAACTTGCCGATCACCCCCGTCCAGAAGGCCAGGGGCACAAACGGCGCCAGCGTGGTAGCGGTACCCGCAAGCACGGGGATAAACACCTCACCGGCAGCTTTTTTGGCGGCTGAAACGATGTCGGACTGCTCATCGTGGTAAATGCGGTGTGTGTTTTCGATGACCACGATTGCGTCGTCGACCACAATACCCAGGCCCAGCAGAAAGGCGAAGAGCACGATCAGGTTGAGCGTGAAGTCGATGCCCGGCAACACCATAAAGGCGATGCACATGGACAAGGGCACCGACGCGGCCACAAAGATGGCGTTGGTGGCGCCCATGAAGAACATGAGGATGATGGTAACCAGAATGAAGCCGATCACGATGGTGTTGATCAGGTCGTGCAGGTTGGTGCGTGTGCTGCGGCTCTGGTCGCCGGTAATGACGACGTCGAGCCCGGGCGGGAAGTCGTTTGCTTTGGCTTCCGCGACGATTTCCTTGATCTTGTCTGAAGCGGCGATGAGGTTTTCGCCCGAGCGCTTGATGACGTTCAGGGTGATCACGTTTTTGCCGTTCAGGCGGCTGTAGCTTTCCTGGTCTTCAAAGCCCATTTTGACCTCTGCGACGTCTTTGAGGTACACCAGGGCGCCGGACTGGGCGGGGATGATCAGGGATTTGATCTGCTCGACATTGGTGAAGTCGCCCCGGATGGAGATGGAGCGGGTCATGCCGCCGAGGTCGATGTTGCCGGCGGAAACGGTGGCGTTTTCGAAGGCGATGCTGCTTTCAATGTCGCGGAAGGTCAGACCGGCGGCAGCCATTTTGTACTTGTCGACGTTGATCTGCACTTCCTCTTCGAGGGCGCCCACGATGTCGACCCGGGTGATCTCGCGCATTTCCTCGATCTTGTCCTGCAGGTCTTCGGCGTATTTTTTGATTTGCACGAGGCTGTAATCGCCCGAGATGTTGACGCTCATGATGGGAATCTCGGAGATATCGAACTCGGTGACGGTGGGTTCGTCGAGCAGGTCGTTGGGCAGTTTGGGGCGTGCCTTATCTACGGCGTCCTTGACTTTTTGTTTGGCCTCGGTGACGTCGACGTCGGTATCGAATTCCGCGATGACGTTGGAGAAGTCCTGGACCGAATAAGAGGTCATTTTTTTCAGGCCGGTGATGGCCTTGACTTCTTTTTCGATGTGTTTGGTGACCAGGGTTTCCATGTCGGAAGGCGAGGCCCCTGGGTAGATGGTGGTGATGAAAAACTGGGGCACGACCACGTCGGGAAACTCTTCCTTGGGAAGGGCGTTGTACGAAGAGATGCCCACCAGGGTGATGATCACCGTGATGATAAATATGCTCATCCGGTTGTCGATGGCCCAGGATGTAGGTTTGAATTCTTTCATTGGGTATGGATGTGTGGTGGGTTTCGGCCCAATTTCATCATTTTTACTGGATCGGGTGCGCGCGAATGGGGGGGGATTAGAAGGCGACGGATTCGCCGTCGTTCACGTCCTGGTAACCGGTCGAGATGACCCAGTCGCCGGCATTGAGGCCTTTGGTGATCTCCACGAAACCGTTGTAGTTGGGGCCTTGTGCGATGCTGCGTTTGCGCACGACGGCTTGTTTTTCGCCTGTTTTTTCGGCGACGAGGATGTACTCGCCGTCTTCGGCTACCTGGATGACGTTGATGGGTGCGATGAGGGCTTTGTCGTTCCGGTAGTCGATGATTTTCATCACGGCGATCATGTTGGCCCGGTAATCATTTCCGGCGGGGAGTTTGCATTCCACCTGGAAAGTGCGGTTGGTTTCGTTGATGGATTTGCTCACGTAGTTCACGCGGGTTTCGATTTCTTTTTTCAGGTCGGGGAAATAGACAACCACTGCGTCGCCCTTGCGGACTTTGGCTGCGTAGGCTTCGGGTACTTGTCCGAGCACTTTCAGTTCGCCGAGGTTGACGATGTTGCACAGGGGCAAGCCGGGCGAGATGGCCTGGCCGGCTTTAAGGGTTACCATGTCGACGGTTCCGCTGATGGGTGCGTAGATGCGGGTTTGGCCCCATTGTTCCTTCAGGGTGGCGATGCTTTTCTCGAGGCTTTCCTTGGCGTTTTTGGCCTGGATATATTGCACTTCGGTGCCGATTTTTTGGTCCCAAAGGCTTTTTTGGCGGTTGTAGAGGTCGGTTGCCGTTTGCAATTGTTGTTCGAGTTCGGCCAGGGAGCTGAGCAGCACGTTGTCGTCGATGAGGGCGAGCAACTTGCCTTTGTTGACCTGATCGCCGTTTTTGACGAGCACTTTGGTGAGCAGACCGGGCATTTTGGCGGTAGCGGGTATGTTGTTCTCGACGTCGACTTTACCCTGCAGGTCGATGAAGTGCCGGAAGCCGGTGGGCTGGATTTCGCTTACGCCGACGGTTTTGATGCGTTGGCTGGCATTGCCGGCGGTTTTTTGTTGCAGATCGGCAATTTGGGCGTCCAGCTCTGTGCGTTGGCCGAGCAGGCGTCGGAGTTTGGCGGTGTCGTCTTCGGGCGCCGCCGGTCCGCAGGCGGCGATGAACAGCGCGACGAACAGGAGGAAGTAAAAGGGGAGATTGTTTTTCATATTCCAGTGATGATGAGTTATTTGCGAAGGGTTTATTCGGTGGCCAGGGCTTGTTTGAAGTCGGTCCATGCGCTGAGGAGTTGATATTGGGCGTTGAGCAGGTTTCGTTGGGCGTCGAACAGTTGTTGTTCGGTGCTGGTGAGTTCAAAACTGGAGCCCACGCCTGCCTTGTATTTGGTTTGGGTAGTTTCCAGGATGCGTTCGGAGAGCCGCAGGTCTTCCCGGCGGTTTTTCACGTCTTCTAAAGCGCTGATGTATCCTTTTCGGGCGTTTTCCACCTCCAGGTTCAGGGCGTTGACCAGCTGTGTTTGTTGTTGCTCGACCTCTGCGAGGCCGATTTTGGCGCGCTCGCGGCGGGACTTGGTGATGCCGCCGTCCCAAATGTTTACGTTGGCGGATACGCCGGCTAAAGACGACGGCACCCAGAACAGTTCGCTGTTGCCCTGGTAGCTGCCCTGCGCGTTGATGAATCCGGAGACCACCGGCATCCATGGTCGTTCGTACCGTTCGATCTCCAGGGTTTGCAGTTCGCGGGCTTTCAGGATTTGCCGGTATTCGGGCCGGTTGATCAGGTCAAGGGTGAGGGTGGTGTCGGCGACGCCGTATTGTTCCAGCAGCCGGTCTACGTTATCGGCGACTTGCAGGGGTTCGTTAATGGGATAACCTATGGAGAATTTCAGGTTGTTGAGCACGATTTCCTGTTGGCGCAACAGGTTGCTGCGCTGGCTGTTTAAGGTACTGATGGACAGTTGTATGCGGTCCACGTCCAGTTGTTCGGCAAACCCGGCGTTTTGGCTGGCCTCTGTTTCTCTCAACAGGTTTCGCAGGTTGGCGATGTTTCGGTCCAGGATGTTCACGCTTTCCACGATGATGAGGGTGGGCAGGTAGGCGTCGACCACCTGGTTGCGTACCCTGCGCTTGTCGGAAGCCAGCTGTTCCTCGGTGAGCTCGCGGTACACTTTTGCTGCGCGCAGGCCGATGAGATAGTCCTTGCTGAAGAGCAACTGATTCAGGTTCAGGTCGCCGCTGATGTTGTTTTTCAGCTGGAAGGCGATGCGTTCGTCGCTCTGGCCGAAGCCGAGGGCCGAAGCTGGCAGGGCCGGTACTTTGAGCCAGTACTGGTAGCCCAGGCCGCCGGATAGCTGGGGGTAGCCATAGGCGGTGTTCTCCTTGATTTGCCATTCGGCGTCGGTGATCTGCAATTCGGCTACCTTCAGTTCCGGATTATTTGTCATGGCGTAGTCCATGCATTCTGTGAGGTTCATGACCCGCTGGGCGTCTGCGGTTGCCGGCCACAACAGGATGAGGAGCAAGGGTAGCCGGAAGGACTTAAGAGCGATTGTGTTCATAATGATTGGGATATTTTTTCTTTGAGTAACGCCCGGCCTTTGTCGGAGACGAGGCCGTAGAGATAATGGAGGAAAAATTCGCGGATGACTTTGTCCGGCGGAAATTCTGAGCGGGGGAACCAGCGGTCGTCGAACAGGCTGAACGAGGCGGCAGCGTGCAGGCGTGCAGCGAGGCCCACGTCGAAATCGTTCCGGTACAGCCCTTCGGCGACGCCTCGTTCGAGGTTTTGGCGCACCTTGGTCGTCATGTGTTCGTGCTGATAGGCTTCCACATGGCGCCAGGCGGCGTTGTAGTACCGTTGCAGGTCGAACACGATGTTGGTTTTCATCTGTTGGGCGTCGGTTATCACCAGTTCGGTAACCCGGAGCATTTCTTCAATGGCGTTGGCCGATTCGGCCGTGATGCACAGGCCTTGTTTTTTTTCTTCTTCGATGTGCTGGAGCACCATGAGCTCTACCAATTCATCTTTGCTGGATACAAACTGGTACAGCGTCTTTTTGGAAATGCCCAGTTCCCGCGAGATGTCATCCATCGTTACGCTCCGGATGCCGTAGCGCATAAACATTTCGGTTATTCGACCGAGCCAAATCCGGAATTGTTCATCCATCATGGTGCAAACAACGGTGGAAACGATTGAAGGTTCAAAAGTTTCCGTCGTTTACCGAAAATTAATCTACGAAATGCCGAATTCACTCGTCCTACGAGTATAGTGGTAGGACGAATTTTGCGTGGTTTAACCGTTCGGTTAAACCACGCAGTTGCCCCAAAGCCTCATTAAATCGATCCCGCATTTCCGGCGACCCCTTATCTTCGCCCCATGCGCATCGAATCGAAACTACCACACGTGGGCACGACCATCTTCACTGTCATGTCCGGGTTGGCCCAGCAGCATGGGGCCATCAACCTGTCGCAGGGTTTTCCCAACTTCAACCCGTCGGAGCGGCTGCAGCGCCTGGTATACACGCACATGCAGCAGGGGGCCAACCAGTACGCGCCCATGCCGGGTCTGCCGGTGTTGCGCGAGCGCATTGCGGAAAAAATGAACCTGATGTACGGTGTGTCTGTGGACCCGGAGCGCGAAATCACCGTCACGGCCGGCGGCACCCAGGCCATTTTTTGTGTAATGGGCGCGTTTGTTCGCCCCGGCGACGAGGTGATCCTCATCGAGCCCTGCTACGATTCGTACCGGCCTTCGGTGGAAGTCATGGGCGGAAAAGTGGTGACCTGCACGTTGTCGGCGCCCGATTACCGGGTCAACTGGGCGGAGGTGGCGGCCCTCATCACCCCCCGGACCCGGCTCCTGTGCGTAAACACACCCCAGAACCCCACCGGCACCCTGTTGCGCGATGCAGACATGCGGGCGCTGGAACAGTTGCTGGCCGGCACCAATGTGTTGCTGATGAGCGACGAGGTGTACGAACACCTCCTCTTCGACAACGAGCCCCACGCCTGCGCGCTGAAGTATCCCGGACTGCGCGAGCGCACCCTCGCCATTTACTCTTTCGGAAAAACCTACCACAACACCGGTTGGAAAACGGGGTATTGTGTGGCGTCGCCCGAACTGACGACCGAATTCCGCAAGGTGCACCAGTTCAACGTGTTCTGCGCCAACCACCCCATGCAGGCCGCTTTTGCCGAATTCATGGCCGAACCCGCCGAGTACTTGGGCTTGCCTGCTTTTTATCAGCAAAAACGCGACGTTTTCCAACAAGCCATGTCCGGCACGCGTTTCAAACCGCTTTTCTGCAGCGGCACGTATTTTCAGTTGTACGACTATTCTGCCATCAGCGACGAACCCGATCTGGATTTTTGCAAACGGCTGACGACGGCGTTCGGCGTAGCCGCCATACCCGTGTCGGCGTTCTTCACAGACGGTAAAGATGAAAAAGTGATCCGTTTTTGTTTTGCCAAAACGGAAGACTTGCTCGTGCAGGCTGCCGGGCGCCTGGCCGGCGCCTAATTGGCGTAATCCGATAAAAACTTCAACCGCATCAGCTCGATTTCCTCCCAGGTGATTTCGTCGTCTTTCAGTTCTTTGAAAGCGGCATCCACGGAGTCTGTCGGCGCCGACTTGAAGTATTCGATGATGGTTTCGCGCACGTATTCGTCTACGTTGACGTTCAGGTAGTAGTCGAGTTTGAGTTTGGTACCGGACTGGACGATCATGTACAGTTCTTCGAGCAGTTCCTCGATGGAGAGGTCGTTCGACTCGGCGATGTCTTCCAGGGGGATTTTGCGGTCGATGGCGGTGATGATGCTGACCTTGGTTTTGGACTTGTTGGCGACGGTTTTGATGGTGATGTCCATCGGCCGTTCGATCTCGTTTTCCTTGACGTATTTTTTGATTGCATCGACGAATGGCTGCGCATATTTTTGGGCTTTGCCCAGCGATACGCCCTGTATCTTCGTCATGTCGTCCATGCTTAAGGGATACTGGGTGGCCATTTCCTCGAGGGAGGGGT
This sequence comes from Saprospiraceae bacterium, assembly GCA_041736625.1. Lineage (GTDB taxonomy): Bacteria > Bacteroidota > Bacteroidia > Chitinophagales > Saprospiraceae > M3007. The sequence continues at coordinate 8,567 of JBGSTG010000106.1, forward strand.
CCTGGAAGATGACGTAGGGCGGCAGGTTGTGTTTTAGGGCGATGCTTCGGCGCAGGTCTTTGAGCAGGCTCATGAGCGTTTCATCGAGCACAGCGGTGCTGCCCTTCTCGTCGTCGAATTCGTAGTCGGAGTCGTCGTAGTTGTGGTTGACGGTCATTTCGATCGGGGTAGGATTTTCCCGGAACGCATGGCCTTCTTTGGAGACTTTGAGCAAACCGAACTCTTCGACCTCTTTGTAGATGAGGTTATTGATCATGGCGTGGCGGATGACGGAATTCCAGAAATTCTCGTCGTGGTCTTCCCCTACGCTGTAGTTTTCGAGTTGGGTGAAGCGGAAGTCCCGCATCTCTTTGGTTTCGCGGCCGAGGAGGAAGTCGACCACGGTTTTCATCAGGTAGTTTTCGTTCAGTTCGAGGATGCTGTTGATGACCTGAACGATTTTGTCCTGAACCGGCACCTTTTCTTTGGGATTCTTGCAGTTGTCGCACATTTTCCCGCAGCGGTCGTCGGCATAATCTTCGCCGAAGTAGTGCAGGAGGAATCGGCGGCGGCAGGAGGCGGTTTCGGCGTAAGCGACGACTTCCTGCATGAGTTGGGCGCCCATTTCGCGTTCGGCGACGGGTTTGTCGCGCAGGAATTTCTCCAGTCGGAGGATGTCGTTGTAGTTGTAAAAGGCGATGCACTTGCCCGCGAGCCCGTCGCGCCCGGCGCGGCCGGTTTCCTGGTAGTAATTTTCGATGGACTTGGGCATGTCGTAGTGGATCACAAACCGCACGTCGGGTTTGTCGATGCCCATGCCGAAGGCGATGGTGGCGCAGATGACGTCGATCCGTTCCATCAGGAAGTCGTCCTGGGTGCGGGAGCGCGTTTTGGGATCCAGCCCGGCGTGGTAGGGTGCGGCTTTGATGTCGTTGACGTTGAGCACCTGGGCGAGGTCTTCGGCTGTTTTGCGGTTTTGGACGTAAATGATGCCCGACTCGCCGCGGAACTCCTCTTTGATCACTTGTATGATCTGACGGATGGTTTGGTCTTTTTTGACCTTGGGCCGAATCTCGTAGAACAGGTTTTCCCGGTTGAAGGAAGATACGAAGGTGTGTTCGCCCGTCATATCGAGGTTCTTCAGGATGTCCTGCTGGACTTTGGGCGTGGCGGTGGCGGTCAGGGCGATGATGGGCACGTCGCGGGCGACGGCGTCGAGCATTAGCCGGATGCGGCGGTATTCCGGCCGAAAGTCGTGCCCCCATTCCGAGATGCAGTGGGCCTCGTCAACGGCAACAAAAGAGATATTCGAATTCTGAAAAAACTCTATGTTTTCTTCTTTGGTCAGCGTTTCCGGAGCGACGTACAGCAGTTTGGTCTTGCCGTCTACGATGTCCTGTTTCACTTTTTTCATCTGCGCCTTGGTGAGCGAAGAGTTCAGGAAGTGCGCCACCTCGTCGGTGCTGGAATAGCCGCGGATGCTGTCCACCTGGTTTTTCATCAGCGCGATGAGCGGACTGATGATGATGGCCGTTCCGGGCAACATCAGCGCGGGCAACTGGTAGCAAAGGCTTTTGCCGCCCCCCGTCGGCATGATCACAAAGGTATCGTGCCCGTCCAGCAGGCTTTGAATGATCAGGTGTTGATCGGCTTTGAAAGCATCGAACCCAAAATAACGTTGCAGGTTTTCCAACAACAAGTCTTCCTGCTCAACGGTAACCATACTCATGGCTTGAAAATTAACTTAATTTACTACTTTTGTACACTGTTTGTGATCCGAAAAAACACGGCCATTTCGAAGGGAAAGATACTGACTTCAATCCTGAAAATCCGGCTTTTTTTCAAAAAGATGCCAAAGATATAGCCATTAATCGGAATTTTCAAAAGACCTTTTGACATTTTATACACAAAGTGGTCATTTTTTTGCCGGTTTTAATTTTGAATCGCCCAAAGTGGACAGTCAAAAACAAAATAAAGTTCTATTTTTGTTGCCTTATGGTAGAAAACGACAACATCATTGCCCTGGCCCGGCAGACCATCCGCATGGAGGCGGAGGCCCTCACAGCCCTTGCAGATCAGCTGGACGAGACGCCGGATTTTGAGCAGTGTGTGCGCGCCATCGTCCGGTCTGCCGGCCGATTGGTCATCACCGGCATCGGGAAGAGCGCGATCGTAGCCCAGAAAATTGCCGCAACCCTCAACTCCACCGGGCAGCCTGCCCTGTTCCTGCACGCTGCCGACGCCATACACGGCGACCTGGGTATGATCCGACCCGAAGACCTGGTGTTGTGCCTGTCCAAAAGCGGCGAAACGCCGGAAATCAGGGTGCTGCTGCCCCTGCTGCGCAACTTCGGCAACCCGATTATTGCCATGACCGCCAACCGGCAGTCGACCCTGGCCCAGGCCGCCCACTACCTGCTGTGGACGCCCGTGGGGCAGGAGGCCGACCCGAACAACCTGGCGCCTACCACCAGCACCACCGCGCAAATGGCCCTGGGCGACGCCCTGGCCGTCGCCCTGCTCTCGCTGCGGGGCTTTACTTCCGCAGACTTCGCCAAATTCCACCCCGGCGGCGCGCTGGGCAAACAACTCTACCTCCGGGTGCGCGACCTGTACCCGTCGCATGCGCGGCCGGTGGTCGCCTCCGACGCTACCCTGCAGGAGGTCATCCTCGAAATCTCTTCCAAACGGCTGGGGATGGCGGCCGTGCTCGACAACGCCGGCGCACTGGTCGGGGTAGTGACCGACGGCGACCTGCGCCGCATGCTCCAGAAGGAAACCGACCTGCTCTCCGTTCGCGCGCGCGACATCATGACCCCAAACCCCAAAACCATCGCACCGGAAGCGTTGGCGGTCGACGCCCTGGCGCTCATGCGACAACACAGCATCACCCAACTACTGGTGGCCGACGCATCGGGGTATCTCGGGGTTGTGCACCTGCACGACCTGGTGCGCGAGGGGTTGGTGTAACCCAATAGCCTACCACTTCACCACCCGGCCCGCCTGCACGGGCTTGCCGTTCCGGTAAAACACGTACGCGTACACGCCCGGCGCCAACCGGTCTGTGCCCAATGTGTTTTCACCGGCGCCTGCCGAGGCTTCGAGCACCTGCCGGCCCAGCGCGTCGAACAGTCGCCACTGATCTTCTTCTTCCCAGTGGATGTGGAGCACATCGTTCACCGGATTGGGGTACACATAGCCTGCCGCCTGGCTGAAGGGCGCCTGGCCGATGCTGCTGCTGAACCCCACCTCAACAACGTACCCGTAATTGCAACCCGCCCCGTCGTACAACACCAGCGTGTAGGCGCCCGGTTTGAGCCCGCTGATGGCAACGGTGCTGTCGCCGGTGTTCCAAACGAACACAAACGGGGATATGCCCCCGGAGACGGCCACCGCAATGCGGCCGTCCATGGAGTCCACCGCCGAGGCGTTTTGTACGGTGAACGTAGCAGCCGGCGGCGGCACGTTCAGCACGGTGGCCGTGGCCGTATCCCGGCAACCGGCAGCGTCGGTTATGGTAAGGACGTATGCGCCGGCGGGCAGACCACTGATGGCCGTGTCGGAGGCGCCGGTGCTCCAGTCAAATACGACGGGCAAGCGCACATCGCCCGACAGCAGCGCCTGCAGGCGCCCGTCGGCCTGTGCGCCGCACAGCAGCGAATCGCCGGTGATGGACACGGCGGGGTCGCTGCCGTCCACCGTGAAGGTATCGGAGCGGATGCGTCCGCGCGCGTCGCTCAGGGTCAGGAAGTAGGTTCCGGGGGCCAGTCCGGCCAGCGTGCTGTCGCCCTGGCCGGCGCTCCACGTAAACTGATAGGGTTCGCAGCCGTTGGCCGGATGCACGCCGACGGCACCCGCCGGCACGGGGCCGCAGGCGTGCGATATGTCCGGCGGGTGGGTATAACCCAGTCCGGGCGCTTCGAAGGGCCCGATGTCTGCCTGGGCGCCAACGACGCGGGGCTTTCCTTCTATGTCTGTTTGGATGCCGGGGATATAATCCTTGTTGCCGGCGTCGAAGAGCGGCGAGCAGGGCAAGGGCGAAAAATCGCCGGCGGCCGTATCGCGCAGCAGGGGATCGAGCCCGAACAGGTTACCCGGGCCGCAAGTGACCACGTTCGGCAGGTTGTCGCAATACCAGGTGGTGTCGATCAGGCAATGCGAAAAAGTTGCTTTCAGCTTATCGCTTCGTCGGATGAACAGCTCCGGTTGCCCGCTGCTTTGCAAAACGGAATTGTAAATCCGGAAATTTAAGGAATCCTGCACCTGTCCGGGCGGTTCAAACAGGAGCGTTTTTGCCTGAAAATGATTGTTTTGAAGGGTAACGGAAGATTGATGCGCATCAAAAATTGTGCCGTTGGGCGCTAAACAGATGTTGTTGGAAAAATTCAGTGCGTGATCATAATCCAATATTTTTATTCCTGCTCTTTTTAGAGTAAATATAGGAAATGTATCTGTTGAAACTATAACGTTCCCGGTGATATACATGGAATCAAATTCACCGCCAATTGAACCGATGAATCCGCCTGTATTGTTTTTGACATTACAGTTGGTTAAACTCGTTTTAGTGAACGTGGATTGAAATACGCTTCCCCCCAAGATAAATAAATATCCATTGAAATTATTGTCAATAAGTAATCCGTCATACGTTTTTTCCTGGCCCATGCCCGGCACATCTACAACACCAACTTCCCAAAAATGAGAACCGCCACCACCAAATAAAAAATTTTTTATTACGCCGGAATTAAAAAATCCTATAAAAGCCGTAAATAATGAGTTAAACGAAGTAATAGAATATACAGAGCCAAATTTGCCGGAATTTTCAAAAAAATAACAACTGTCAACGCTCAATTTGCTTCCAGTTAGCCGCCCGAAGGCGAATGCAGCCCCTCCGCCTTCCTGTACAAATACCCGGTTTCTTATAAATTGGCATCCAATCAGATGGATGGTGTCGCTCCGTTCCCTGTCGCTCACCATAAGCCCTCCGCCCCTTCTATTGGCCTTGTTTTCCTCAAAGGTGCAGTGGCCGAAATCCGGTACGCGTTCCACCCAGCTTGCGCCATCCTTGTAGACAGCGCCGCCATCCAGGCGGGCGGTATTGAGTCGGAAGACGCAGTTCAGCACCCTCGGCGCCACCGAGCCCACCCCCGAGCCGTTGATGTATATGGCGCCACCGGCGATAAACGCGTAGTTGTGCTCGAACAGGCAGTTGCGAATGTCGGGGTACGCCCAGCCGTCGGCAGCCATGATGTATATGGCGCCCCCGCATTTTCGGGGGCTGTCGGCGGGCAGGTTGCCGTCGGCGTTGTCGGCTATGCCGTGGCGGAACACCAGGCCGTCCACCACGGTGCCACTGTCCGGGTTTTCGTGGTACAAAATCGTGTAGGCGTTGTCGGTGGAGTCCGGTTTTATGCCGATGTCGCCGCTTAGCACCGTCGGGTTGTTCGCCCAGTCGCGTTGTGCGATGTCCGTTTCCGTACCGGCAAACCCGCCGAACAGCCGCGTTCCGCTGCGCAACACAAAGCTGGAATCGCGGGCGGGACCGGTTGCCGGGTAGTACACGCCGGCGGCCACCCACACACTGTCGCCCGGCCCGGCTATCGCCAGGGCATTGTGCAGGCTGGTAAATGCGTCGGCCCAGGAGGCGCCGTTGCCTGCGCCGCCAACCGCCGAAGGGTGCACGTGGTACCTGTTTTGCGCCGAAAACAGTGAACAGTTCAGGAGGAGTAAAAAGAGCGGGTATGTTTTTTTCATGTCGAAGAGGTGCTATTTTACTGCGGTTTCACCATGCGCCCCTCCGCCAGGCGCATGGCGCCCGAGAGCAACACCCAGGAGTACACGCCCACGGGCCACTCGGCTGTTTCCGGCAACAGGATGTCGTTTCGCCCGGCGCTGACGCCAAACTCCCGGTAGCCCATGCGCACACCGAAGGCGTTGAACAGAAACAGGCGCAACGGCTCGGCCTGCACCGCCTGCACCACGAGGCGCGCTTCACCCGTGAGCGGGTTGGGCTGTATTTCGGCGCTGAGGCTGCCGTGCGGCCAAACAGCCAAAGTGGCGGAACTCACCGCAGCCTGGGCCACGGTGGCCTCGGGCCGAAACGCCCGATCGTCCAACGCATACGTTTCGGCAGGCAAAATAGCTTCGTCGAGCGCAAGCAGGGGCGTGTTATCGCGCGCGTCGCCCTTCACCCGAAACGCAAAACGGCAGAGCGCCTGGCCCGGTCGCCAGATGCGCGACTCAAAATCGGGGGAAACCCACACAACACGCAGCTCTCCCTGTTGCGCCTTTTGCAGGCCAAAAGACTCCGGCGTCACGCCCTCCACGTCGCCCATAGCAACGCCGATGAGCACAAGCCGCTGCGCGTCGAAACGCAGACCCGCCTGAAAGGCTTCCAACGACTCGCCGCCCACGTTGGTCAGGGAGAGGGTGATGATTTGTCCGCTTTGTTCCGATTCCTGTTGAAAGACTATGGGATAGCTTTTTACGGCTGCATCCGGCCGCGGGCCGGGCGGGCAATCGCCGGTTTGGTGGGAGTTGTTTACGTCGCCCACTTTTATGGCTATAAAATCGGCGGCGGGTTGCTGATTGGGCTGTATGGCCAAATCTTGTATGGATTCGGGGAAGGATGGTGGTATGGGTGGAATTGGGGAGGGGAAAATGTAATTCTTTGGTGCAAAGCGCCAGCCACCGGGGCTGTTTGGATAGAACTGGCTAAAATCAATTCTTGAATCCAAAATAATTTGACGGAGAATAGCAACATCAGACCCTGAAATGCTAAAAGACAGGTCGGCATCAGCTGCAACCACCATATAAGGCGCAGGCAATGGTTCTATACCCATGATATGTCTCTGAATCAACACCAGATCATAAGTGCTTACCCCGTTTCGGGCATCGTCCACTTTGCGCGGTGTGACGTCATACGCGCCGTAGCTGCACAGGCAGGCCGCATATCCGTCGCTGCCGGTGTTGTGCACCTGCACGACCTGGTGCGCGAGGGGTTGGTGTGACGGATGCCGAATCGTTTGCTACTTTTGGGCCTGCAAACAGCATTGTATCCATCCGCATGAGTCAGATCAGAAAAATCACCGCCGACGTCGTGTACCCCGTTTCCGCCCCGCCCATCGCCGAAGGGGTTGTTGTGCTGGACGCTTCCGGCGCAGTGCTTGCCGTAGACCCGCGCGACCGGCACGACCCGGCCTCCCTTGAAGTGCATCCGGGCGCCCTGATACCCGGTTTTGTCAATGCGCACTGCCACCTCGAGCTGTCGCACATGCTGGGCAAGGTGCACACCGGCACGGGGCTCATTCCGTTTATTACCGGTGTGGTCACCCAACGGGAAGCGGCGCCGGAGGTCATCGCCGAGGCCATCCGGGTCGCTGAACAGGACATGCTCAAGGGCGGCATTGTGGCCGTTGGCGACATTTCCAACGCTGTGGACACCTTCCCGGTGAAATCCGCAGGGCGACTTCGCTACTACACCTTTATTGAGCTGTTCGATTTTTTGCAGGAAGGCGGCGCTGAAAAGGCGTTTAGCGACTGGCATGCCGTGTACGAACAGTTGGTTACGCCCCCCAACGGTGCCAAGGCCATGGCGCCCCATGCGCCCTATACGGTGAGCCGGTCCCTGTTTGCCAAAATCCGCCATTTTAACGGCGATACCCGCCACACCATCAGCATCCACAACCAGGAGACGCCGCCCGAAAACGAACTTTTCCTGCACGGCACCGGCGCGTTTACTTCCTTTTACAGCCGCTTCGGCATATCGCTCGAAGCCTTCAGGGCCACCGGAAAAACATCGGTACACTACGCGCTCGAAAACCTGGACCCCGGGCAACGCACCCTGTTCGTGCACAACACACTCAGCACGGCCGACGATCTGGCGGCGGCGCACGCCTGGAGCCCCCATACCTACTGGGCTACCTGCCCGAATGCCAACCTGTACATCGAAAACCGCCTGCCCAATTACCAGCTCTTTCTCGACGCCGGTGCGCGGGTATGCATCGGCACGGACAGCCTCACGTCCAACTGGCAACTCAGCGTGCTCGAAGAAATGAAAACCATCGGCCGCTACCAGAGCTACGTGCCGTTCGAAACCCTGCTGCGGTGGGCTACCCTGCACGGGGCCCAGGCGCTGGGTTTCGATGATACGCTGGGCAGCCTGGAACCGGGAAAACGGCCCGGGCTCCTGTTGCTGACCGGCCTGAATGAAAAGGGTGGACTGGGCGACCAATCCGCTGTGGAGCGATTGGACCTGCGCTGAGGGCCCGGCGCATTTGCCGCCAACCTGGTTTCAAAAGATTGCTTTGCTGTTGTTTGCGGCCTCATCGGTGACCGGTTTGATCTTTATTTTTGCCGCGAATGGCGCGAATTAGCGCTAATCGCGGCAAAAAATAAAGATATAACTTCGTTGACCGACAGTCGGATCGTCAGTTATAGGGCATGCAAAACCAGCTGGAGACACAGGAAATGCCCCCCTTTTGTTCATCTCTGCACGCCGCTTATTTGGGCGTGACCTGCATTTTTACCAGCTTCCATTTGCCGGCGTCTTGCGCGCAGGTATGGGTGTAGGCAGCGCTGAACGTTTCCTTGGCGCCGGTTTTCTTGTTCACGTCGATCTGGGTGAAACTGCCGGACACGATCGCCGTGCCGTCGGGCTGGGTCGCCACCCGGTCGACCAGGATCTCGATCTTCGAGTCCAGTTCGCTGAAGTCTTTCTCAAAACCGGCCACAATGTCCTGTTTTTTTGCTGTGGTGAGGCTGCCGTCCGCAGGATTCACCATGGCCACGTTATCGGCGTACATGCCACCCAGGGTCTGGACATCACCGCGGTTGTAGGCGTCCTGCCAGGCTTGCGCCAGTGACCGGAGTGCTTTGTCTGTGCCGGTGAGGGCGTCGGTTTGGGCGAACAGGGGCATGGCAAAAAACGCCAGCATCAGGACGGGCAACATTTGAAGGAATTTCGTTCCTTTTTTCATAAGTATGATCATTTTGGTGAAGAATCAAAGGCTTAAACCCGTCTCCGGGGGGCAGGATTCTTGGGATCATGGCTTATATAGTCTCTTTATTCCCATAACCCCCCATTTGTGATCACGGCAAAAAAAATACCTCCCGCCGCTGACAGCAGGAGGGTTTGCGTGGGATGATTATGGTATTAAGCGCTAATGTCGCGAGTGTCGGGGTGACTGCCAGTCCAATGTCGTCAACTTAAGCGCCAAGGCCTCGGAGAGGCTCAACGTTTGGTGTGCCGGGCATGTCATCATTCACAGAGGTGCAAAGGTGCGAACCTTTTAGTCCTTTGGGAGCCGTTGTGACCGGAATCTCATAGTCAAAGGCAAGGGTGTCGCTCGCGAGGGC
>JBGSTG010000107.1:0-19346 GCA_041736625.1 Saprospiraceae bacterium
TCACGTCGCCTTTCGAGCACGCGTCGCTGGCTGTGATCGACAGATCGGCGGGCGCTTCGCACAGGTCGTGTTGCTCCGTGATCGGATCCCACCACGCGTTGTCGTTGTACAGGTTGCCATCGTTGTCCGTGATGTCGTCCACCGCCAGCGGGCTGGCCGGGCAGTTGGACACGATCGGGTCTTGTGTATCGATCACCTTGATCACCTGCGTGTACGTGTAGCAGTTGGCATTTTGCTGCCAGAACGTCGAGTAGTTCGTCGGCGCCTGACCAGGCTTGATGTTGATGATCGTCGGCGCCCATGGGATCGGTGTGCCGGCAGGCGATACAATCGGGCCCGGGCGGTTGGCGGCGGCGTTCACCGTCGCGTTCGGTTCCGGGTTCGGTACGTTTATGCACGGCATGTTCGGATCGTAGCTGCACCAGTTGATGATCTTCCACTTGCGCTCGATTTTGTAACACGCATCTGGCACCACCGTGAAGATTTCGTCTTCGAAGGAAACACCCAGCAGTTCGCAGTCTTCGCCAAAGAATGTCGGTACGCCGTACACGCCCGAGGAGTCGCAGAAGGTAACCAGTGCGTCATCCGGGAAGCGCACGTAGTAGTCCTGTTCGTAGTCTACGATGATGCGCTGCGAGCACTGGCTCGTCTGGCCACCGCAATCGCGTGCTGTGAAGCGGCGCGTAATCGTACCGCGGTTGCACAGAGAGTCGAAGCGGCTGTAATCGATCGTCGTGGTGATCGTGTCGATGCAGCAGTTGTCTGATGCGGTCGCCTGACCGTAAGCCCACAGGCTCACGTCGAAGTTCTCGCACGATACCGTGGTGTTGGCCGGCGCCTGGCAGGCAGGTTTGATCTTGTCTTCCACGAACACCTGTACCATGCAGTCGTTGGCATTCAACTCCTCGGCGTCGAGCGCAATGTCGCCGGCAGGTACCGGGACATCGTACACACGCAGCACGACCGTGATGGTATCGCCAATGTCTTCGCAGCAGAATTTCACTTGATCGTAGAAGGAGCTGCTCGACTGGCAGGGATTGCTGTCCATGCGACGCGCCTTGAACGATACGGGTGAGCAGTTGTCGTATGAACCGTCATCGAAGGTCGTAGCATTGATAAAGGCCATTCCGTTGATACCAAGGCCAACCTGGGTAAATTCATCACAGGCGGCTACCGGCGGCGTATCGTCGTCAACCGTTACCAGGAAGGCGCAGGTCGACGAGTTTCCGCAGTCGTCCGTCAGGATGTACGTAAACTGGGTCGGGCCAATAGGCAGGTCGTTTGCCGTGCCGATGACACCCAGCGTGTCGGGTACCCAGAGGTTATTTCCGGCAAAGGTGGAGAACGAACCCGTCAGGCTGAAGTTGATGCCGTTGACGGTGTACGTGGCTTCAAAGGAAGCCATTCTCGAACAGTTGTCGGTCACCAGCACGTCCGGCAGGTTGAGATCGCGTTCGCAATCGAACGGATTGGTGCCCACGGTGATGTTTGTCGGGCACTCCACTACCGGCGGTTCGCTGTCTTCCACCTTGATCACCTGGATGTGGTAGATCGGATTGACATTGATCTGTGTGGGTTCGCACCAGTCGTACAGCGTCCAGGTACGCAGGATTTTGTAGGTGCCGTCGCAAACCGGAAGTTCCTGATCCACGTAAACCGCGTTGAGCTCACAGAAGGTATTGTTCGGAGAGAGCACAAAGGTTTGGCCGAAGGCCTGCACCGTGGGTGCTCCGGTGAACGAGGGTCCGGTGTTGGGGTTGTCACAGGAAACCGTCACGTCGGCCGGCAGGTCGATGTCGTCCAGTGCAATACGCTGGAAGTAGATGAACTGGGTGCAATCGCTGAGGTTACCGCTCGGATCGACAGCCGTCCAGGTACGGCGCACATAAGCGCTGAGGTTGCTGATGCCGTTGAATACGTCGTCGCAACCCAGGTCGAACAGTTCGTCCGTGTAGTTGCGGGTCACCGGACCGCAATTGTCCGTGATGGTGGGGTTGCCGGCGGCAATGCCCAGCACGTTGGTCAGGTAGGTCGGCGTATAGTTCGTTACGGCGCAGTTCACCGTGACGTTGTTGCAGGTAAGTTCCGGCGGCAGTTTGTCTTCCACCTTGATGGAACCCCAGCAGAAGTTGCCGTCGCAGCGGCTAACCACGCGTACCTTCAGGGTTTGGCCCACTTGCGCGCAGGTAACCGGATTGGGGACCGGTTGGTTCTGCTGCGTGGTCACCTGAACGGTGTAGAACGAGAAGTCGTCGTAGGTGCCTTCCAGGATCATGTCCGGATCGATGAGGCCAAGGCCGTCGGGGCCAAGCGACACCTGCACGTTGTCGTTGCAGATCAGCGGCTGGTTGCTGCTGACGGTCACTTTGACCACGTCGGTGCCCGAGCAGCCTTGCGCGTTGGTCACCGTCACCGTGTAGAAGGTAGTCATGGACGGCGAAGCCACCGGGTTGCAGGTGTTTGCGCCGGTGAGTCCGGTGGTCGGCGACCAGCTGCACGAAGTGCCGCCGGTTGCGCTCAGGGTTACGCTTTCACCCGGGCAGATGGCCTGGTCGGCGCCTGCATTGACAACCGGCGTGGGGTTCACCGTGATGGTGAACGTGGCCGCCGGAGCAGCGCAGGTGATGCCGTTTGCCGTCAGCGAAGGCGATACGGTGATTGTACCCGAGATGGGCGTAGCGCCGTTGTTGATGCCTTTAAAGGACGGGATATTGCCCGTGCCACTAGCAGGAAGGCCGATGGCCGGGTTGCTGTTCGTCCAGGCATACACCGCGCCGGTGGGGCCGGTGAAGGTGACGGCCGAGGTGTTCTGACCGTTGCACACTGCCTGGTTGGCGATGGCGGCGAGTGCGGGCGTCGGGTTCACGATGATGGTGAACGTGCGCGGCGTACCGGTGCACGTGATGCCGGCGTTGGTAAAGGCAGGCGTCACGGTGATGGTGGCCGTCACCGGAGCGACGCCCGTATTCACCGCTGTGAACGAGGGTATGTTGCCCGAGCCGGAGGCAGCCAGGCCGATCGAAGGCGTGTTGTTCGTCCAGTTGAACACCGTACCCGGAACCGTGGCGGAGAACGCCACTGCTGCCGTAGCCGAGCCGCTGCAGACCACCTGATTGGCAGGCTGGTTCACCGTCGGTGTCGGGTTCACGGTGATCACGAAGCTGGCGGTAGCCGCTGCCGGGCAAGTAACACCCGCGTTGGTATAAGTAGCCGTAACCACGATGTTGCCGGTGATCGCCGCCGTGCCCGGGTTGGTAGCGGGGAAGGTCGGAATATTGCCCGTGCCGCTAGCGCCCAGGCCAATGGCCGTGTTGCTGTTCGTCCAGGTGTACGCCGTGCCGGAAACCGGGCCGGTGAGGGCGATCGGGCCTCCGGTGGTGCCGTTGCAGTAGGCCACATTCGGCAGGGCGTTGATCGTCGGGTTCGGGTTCACGGTGATGGTGAACGTGATCGGGGTGCCGGGGCAGTTGTTGGCCGAAGGCGTGACCGTAATGGTCGCCACCACTGGCGTCGTACCGGTGTTCACCGCCGTGAAGGACGGGATGTCACCCGATCCGGAGGCAGCCAGGCCGATGGACGGCGCGCTGTTGGTCCAGCTGAACGTGGTACCCGAAACCGTGCCGACAAAGTTTACGGCTGCGGTAGCCGTACCGGCGCAACGCACCTGATTGGCCACAGCGGCGACCGTCGGCGTCGGGTTCACCGTGATGGTGAACGTGATCGGGTCACCCGTGCAGGTGGCGCCGGCGTTGTTCGTTACCGGCGTAACTGTGATGGTAGCCACCACAGGGGTGGTACCGGTATTGATGGCGGTGAAGGAGGCGATGTTGCCGGAACCGGAAGCCGCCAGGCCGATGGAGGGCTGGTCGTTTGTCCAGTTGAACACCGTACCCGAAACAGGGCCGCTGAAGGTGATCGCAGCTACCGAAGCGTTGTTGCACACCACCTGGCTGGCGACAGCGTTCACGCTCGGAACGTCAAACACCTCCAGGGAAGACTCGGCAAACGGACGGCAAGTCGGGTCCGTAGGCGTCAGGTCAAGGATGGCATAAACAAAGTACTCGTCGAAGTCGGCAAATGACGTGCTCAACACAGCCGTATCCTTGCCGGCGCTCAGGCCGCTGTTGGGCACGGTGCCGATGACCGTACCGCCCACATAAGGCGTAGCGGTCGGCGCGTCGAAGTATTTGAAGGTGATGCCGAACGTCGTGCCCATGCTCGACAGGCCGGTTGCCGTGAGGGTCACCGTTTCGTCTTCGCAAACCGTAGCGTCGGAAACACTGAGTGTGCTGATCATCGGACACAGGCCGCAGTTGCCCGGACCGTTCAGGGTGGTGAACAGGGTGGCCGAGCAGTTGTCGTCGCTGGTGACCGTAACGAAGTAAACGCCGACGGTGAGCGAGTCCTGGTCTTCCAGTCCTTGCACAATGCCAGCGCCATTGGGAGTCGTCCAGTTGTAGTCGAACGGCGCCGAACCGCCGGTTACGGTCAGGTTGATCACACCGTCGAACGAAACACAGTTGGTGGGTTCAACGAGCGCAGCGCTCAGCGCCGGCGTCTCGTTGGCGTCTACCACAGCAGCGCCGTTCATGTCGGCCGTGCAGGCGCCGGCGCCGGTCGCCACTACCGTGTAGGTGCCGGAGGTCGCCTGGTTGCCGAAGTCAAGGGCAGCGCCGGTGCCGGCTACCGGAGCACCAAGATCCACACCGCCGAGGCGCAGTTGGTAGCTTACGCCGGTTTCGGAACCGTCAAGACCCACAGGAAGGCCTGCACCCGGGGTGCAGTAGGCGCCGCCGCCCGTTACGTCGAAAGCAGCAGGTGTCGCGTTGGCAGTTACTACGGCTTCGCCGGACATGGTCGCCGTGCAGTTGGTGACGGCATCCGAAGCCACTACGGTGTAGGTGCCGGAAACCGTTTGATTACCGAAGGAGAGGGCCGCGCCGGTGCCGGCAAGCGAGGCGCCGACATCGACGCCGTTGCGTTGCAGCTGGTAGCTGATGCCCGAGGTGGAGCCTGCCAGGCCCACAGGTACGCCTGCACCCGGAGCGCAGAATTCGCCACCGCCGGTTACGGCAAAGTCGGGAATGCTGGTCACCGTAACGCTGGCCGACAGCTCGTCGGTGCAGGAACCGTTGGTGATGGTGACCGTATAAGTAGTATTCGCCGTCGGGTTAGCCACGAGCGGGTTGCCGTTGAAACCGGTGCTCCAGGCATACGTGCCTCCTCCCGTAGCGGTGAGCGTAACGTCGGCGCCACCGCACACGATGTTGTCGTTGGCCGCCAAACCGGAATTCTCTGTAACCGTGAGGGAAAGATCCGGGTTGGTGAACTCGTCGGCGCCGATATCCGGCGTAGTGGCATTGCGGGCCTGGCCGTCGTAGTCAACCGTCACTTGTGCCACAGAAGCGCCGCCGCCGTCGAGGCATTGGTTGTTGTTGGCCGTCAGGTGCAGGTCGGTATTGCTGGTGAAGTTGGGCTGAACGCTGAACGACTGGGCGTCCTGGCTGGTGCCTGTTTGCCAGTTGGCCAGCGTGGTTCGGTTGGTACCGTTGAAACCAACATGGTAGGTTGTGTTGGCGCTGGACAGGCCGTAAAAATTGTTGTTGTTACTGATGACCGAAACGCCGCTAGCCAGATACAGGCTGTAGGTATTGGAACCGGTTATCGCAAACTCCTGCGTATTGCTGAAGATGTTGTTGCGGATTTCAGTTCCCGTCACCGACGTAGTGGAAATTATCATGCTGGCCGAAACGCTGGCAGAAGTGCCACCGACAACCGAACCAAATAGGTTGACCGAGTTGTTGAGCACCAGCGTATTGGTACCGCCGGCGAGCCGGATGCCATACGCGTGGAACGTGGTTCCGGAGGAATAGTTGGAACCCAGCATACCGGATATGAAGTTGTTGGCGATCAGGGTACCGGTGGTCAGGGTCGTGCTCGAGAGCACGATGCCGTATGAACCCCATCCGCCTGTGCTGGTGTTTTGCACATTGCGCACCTCGTTGCGTACCACCTGGGCATTAATTACACCCGCACCCAGATCGATACCGGCGATAGTGGTGCTCAAGGTGTTAATCATGTCAAATACCAGGTTTTGGGAGATCAAAGGCGCGTTGGCATAATGGATGTCCATACCCCGGAAATTCACATAGTTGGCCGCGTTCGTAGAACCGATGGTATTACCAATGATCTGCAGGCCGTCGTTGGCGTTGGCCAGGCTGATGCCGCGCGCATACAGACCGTAGTAGGCAGTGTTGATGTTGTTGTTCTGAATGATCAGGTTGTCGTTGTTGTCGCCACTGGCCGATGTGGTGATCGTTTGTCCCGAAACATGAATGCCGAAAACAGACGTTACGGTGTTGCTGCCGCCAACGATGTTGGTGTTTTTGATGGTGTTGTTGGTGGCGCCGTTGAGTGCGTTAACGCTCGACACCCAGACTACAGCAGTATTGGTTGCCGTGGCGGTATTGTTCAAGGTCAGGCTGCGGTCCGTACCGCCGGCATTAGAGCCGTCGATGATCACCCAGTCGGCGCCGTTCAGGCGGATCAGGGCAGTTCCGGTAGCCGATGCGCCGCTGATCGTCGCCGTGTTACCGGCCGCCGGACGAATCGTCAGTGTATTGGTAGCCGAAGCAAAGCTGTTGGCATTGATCACGATCGGGAAAGTTTCCGCCGGATAGGTCGCGTCTGTCAGGCTGAATACCACCGCGCCGCCCAGGCAGCTGGTGTTGTATGCGGCCACAGCGGCTGTGAGCGTGGGGAAGTCGCCACCGGCGCCCACCGTATACGTGCCCACCAGTTGGGTGATGACCGTAGCGGAAGCCGGCGCTGCCGGGTGCGTGATGATCGTGTTCACGTCTGTTGCGGAAACGCCGCCCGGCACGGAAACGATGTTGGGCGTAGCCACGATGTCCTGTGCGATCACGTAATACTGAATGACGTCGCCCGGGGTCGTGCCACCCAAATCGACAACGTTGATCGTGAAGTTCCAGGTGCTGTTCTGGGCCGTACCGGATTGGAAGGCGCCCGGCTGAGAGAACCATGCGCCCGCGCCTTTGCGGTAGTAGATGCGCGGGATGAGCGCGCCCACGGTCGGGATGCCTGTAGCGTCGGTAATCACTACGCCGTTCAACGACACGTTACCCGTGCCACAGATGCTGACCAGCGGCGTGTAGGAGATGCCCGGGCCGGAGATGTCGTTGAGGATGAAGTTGCCGGCGTCGGCGCCGATGTCGGCGGGCGACAGGGTGTTGCGGGTTTGGCCGTCGTAGTCGTCGGTTACCACAGCGACCACCACGCCGCCACCTTCTACCGGTGTTGCGTTGGTGGTGGAGATGTGCAGGTCAACGGTAGTGGACGAGCCCGTCGGGTTGATGAACTGCGGGTTGCCCGAAACGCTGTTGTTGTCCAGACCGGAGGCGGTGCGCCAATCGGCCAGGGTGGACTGGTCAACTGCGTTGTACAGACCGATGAAGCCGCCGGTTCCGGGCGCCTGCAGGAGGTTGTACTCCGAAGTCACACCGGGAGGGTTGGGCGTCGTGCCGGGCACGCTGATGGCGTAGTGCTTGCCGGCGCCGGCGCCGTTGGAGCGCGCGTTCACCAGGATGTTGCTGCGGTAGTCGCGGCCGGCAGCGGTCGAGCCCACCGTGAGGGCGAAGGTATTTGAACCCGCATCCACGCCGGCGCCACCGATGTAGATGCTGTTGTGGGACAGGCGGCTCACAGCGGTTCCGGCTTCAGTGATACCGGTGATGAGGAAACCGGTGGTGATGTCGGTGCCGTCGGGTTTGATGCCCAGGCGGACGAAGTTGTTGGCGTAGTTGGCCAGACCGCCGTTGATCTGAATACCGCGTATGTTGGCCGTGGTGGCCGTGGTGCTCAGGTCGAGGCTGTGCACGAAGTTGCGCGATACGGTGGCCGGCAGGGTGGTCGGCGGGCTCATCACCATACCCGCAGCAAAGGTGGCCGCCGAGGCGTTCGTGTTGATGAGCGAGTGGATGGTGTTCTGCGTGATGGTGCTGGTGCCGACCGCTTCAGCCGTGCCCAGTACCGACATGCCCACCGCCGAGATAAAGGTCGTGGAACCCGATGCCGTACTCAGGTTGCGGATGGTGTTGCCCGACACGTTGAACGACCCCAGGAAGTTGGGGCTGGTGCCCGAACCTTGCAGGATCATCCCGTTCACACTGGCGCCTGTGCCCGTGTTGGAGGCGGTGAGGTTGGCGATGTTGTTGTTGTTGTACGTCTGACCCACCGCGTTGGAGAACGAAATGACGCCGCACAGGGTGCTGTTGGCGTCGCTCGTCACGCTGTTGGCGGTGGTGAGGCTGCCGATGAGGTTGTTGTTCACCGTGTACTGGTGCCCGGCCGAGGTTCCCTGTACGGAGATCGGGAAGAAAGCCGGTACGGTTGCCGGAGCGCCGGTAACCACCAGGGCCATGCCGCCGATGGTGTTGCCGGTGATGTTGATGATCTCCGGGGTTGTCGTGCCCGCCTGGATGGCGTGCAAACGGCCGGCCGAGCCGGACAGGGAGAACACGATGTTGTTCGTGCCGTCCTGGATGCCCAGGGTGTTGTTCAGGACGTTGATCCGGCCAGTAGCCAGCGAGAGCAGACCCTGGAAGGCCGAGGTGCTGGTGGAAGTGACCGAAATATTCCGGAAGGTATTGTTCTCAATGGTGGTGGCCGCCGTAGTGCCCACCGTTACCAGGAAGCCGCGGAAAATGGCGCCGCCCGTGTACGTCAGGGGCGAGCCGCCGGCGTTGGGCGCCGAGCCGCCTACCGTATTGTTGGAGATGACAATGCCGTTGTTCAACGTGCTGGACAACTGCACAGCACATGTCGTTCCCGTGATAGAGCGCGAAACCGTCTGATAAAAGCTGTTGCCCGTGATGGTGTAATTAGAGTTGGCTGTAGTTAGCGTAATCCCCGTGTGCGTGCTCGAAGCGCTGAAATAGTTGAAAATATTGCAGTTCGAGATCGTGTTGTTGTTGTTGTACGTCGCCTGGGTGGTCGAGGTACCCGAACCGTAAACGCAGTTGATCGGTGAGGTTGCGCCGTCGTGGATGTCGCAGTTGTCGATCAGGTTGTTATCGTTGCCGTTCGCGCCGGTGGTGGTGCTGAACAGGATCACGCCGCTTACCGTGGAGGTGTTCACCCCGCGCACGTCGCAATAGCGCACGATGTTGTTCGCCCCTTCGTTGATGAAACGGATCGCTTGACCGGTCGTACTCGTGTTGGAGATAATCAGTTCTTTGGCCGTACCGACGCCGCCCGGGCGTCCGTCAATGCGCCACCAGTTGCCGCCGTTGATGTCGATGGTCGGACCGGCGTTGGCGCCGGTGATGGACAGGGCGGTGGCGCCCAGGGCCGGGCGGATGGTGACGTTGTTGGTCGAACTGATCGGGGTACAGCCGCTTGGCGGCCCGAGCACGATCGGAAAGGTTTCGGAAGCACTCGTGTAGGCTGCGAGCAATTCAAGCACCACCGGAGACGATACGCCGTTGGTATTTATCGCCGAAACGGCCGCTGTCAGGGTAGCGTAATCGCCGCCCGGGCCTACCGTTTTGGTGCCGGAGATCGGGCCTCCGGCGGGTACGGCCGATACCAGCGAGATATTGTCAATAGCAGCCGGAGGCTGGTTGCCTACCGATCCGTCGTTGCGCCAGGTGAAGAAGATACGAACGGTCGCCGGAGCGTTGCAGTTCCCGAAGGCAGCGCTGGAAACAGTGGCATTTACGGTCTGTACCGCTAAACCCTGGAGATTGTGGGCGCCGATAACGGTAGTGCCCGGGATAAGCGGGGTGGTGAGCGGCGAGCTTCCTGTGATCCCGGAAGCCGCCGACGGTGTGATGGATGTCGGGCCGATGGACACCTGCCAAAAATCAAACGTGCTCTCTCCGGCGCAATACCAGTCGTAGCTGTAGGTAAGGCTTGTTTCACCGGCAGGAAGGGTGATGTCCCGGTAAAAATGCACCAGCGAACCGGAGCTGCCGTTATAGTTGTGTGTTGCACCACCCGGGTCGTCGCTGATGTACGCGCTGTTGGTGGGAAACAGGGTGGGCGTGGTTCCAACGAACCACTGGTTGGTTACACCGGAGCCGTTGACAACCGTCCAGCCGTTGGCGGCAAATGTGGCGCCGTTCTGGAAACCACCGTCGCCCGTGGGCGAAATCAAAGTAGTCTGGGCCGAAACCTGTACAACCGACAGGCAACCCAGCAGAAAAAAGGCGAAAAAACGCCCGCTTGAGAGTATCTTATTTTTCATGAGAGAATGATTAACAGACCAATGGAAAAATGAGGATTCGAATGATGCCCATCCGAACACAAAAATGCCCTGATCGGGCCTTGCGGTTGGTTATTGACCAACGACGGGGTCGGCTACCGGAACGGCAATGAGCAACTCCAGCAAGCCGGGAACCAGCGTCAGCAGCTCGCCTTCCGGCATAAGCTTCAAATCCGGATCCGACGGGGCGTCGGCGACCGTTTGCGTGTAACCATACAAAATGGCGTCGTCCAACGGCTTCGTTGCCTGAACAGCCGACTGCACATAACCCAGCATCCGCTGGTAGCCAAGGAACAGGGCGCGATCCTCATCCGGCAAACCGGGCTCGTTCAACGCGACGTCCATGCGGTCGTGCTCTTGTACGAGCACCTGATCGACCTCCGAAGTTGCTTTCCATTGAACGGTCGACAAATCACCGATCACCGCCTTGGGATCAAGCCCCTGGCTGAATGCAACGGAAGAAGAAAAAAGAAAAAGGAACAGGGCAAATACCCGAAGGGCATGCCCCACAGTCTCCACTGGGGAGATGGGAGAAATAACTTTTTTCATGAGAATCAAGGAATTAAAAAATAAACCTTTGAAAATTGATGGATTAAAGACCCATAAAGATATCACAGAATTGAATAGTGTTCCCTCTTTTTACAAAAAAAAATTGGAGGAAACCCGCTTTTGACACGTTTAGCCAATATCCAAAGAGACAGTTGCCGTATTTTGTTAATACGCATCTCTATGCAATAGAAAGCAGCCGTTTGTCGTAATATCCTAACCAGTTGCACCGCTCAACAACCTGTATGCGCTTCCCCATTCTCCGGTTTATTGTCCCTGTCCTTTCCGGCTGCCTGGTTACCCCCCTGCTGCTTGCGCAAACGGGGCCCGACCTGCGCAGGGATGGCCTTTTTTTTCAGCAAAAACGCCGGGAGTTTGACGCCTGGCTCGGCCAAAACGGATTGTCCGGCGTCCTGATCGCCGACAGCGTATCGGTGTCTGCCGACAAAGCCGTCTTGTTCCTCCGCCCGCCCATGTCCGGCCCGGAGGCCTGCGCGGCCCTGCAGGCTGCCTGGACCGATCTGGAAACCAGAAACAAGGATGTAAGCGGCCGGTTCTTCCACGAACGGCTGTTGCACAAGTGGGCCTTCCTGGCCGAGTTACACGACGAGCAGGCGGAGATCATCGTCCGTTGTCACGACCCCGCTCATTTTTACGCCCGGGTGACGCACCAAAACGGCCGTACGCCCGTGGAGGGCACCTCGGTGCGCAGCCTGGCCACCGTAGAACTCAGCACACCGGCTTTCCTGGGCGGCGTCAATACGGGCGACAACAGCGCCCTCATCCCCGGCAAAAAACTCGGCGAGGTCACCGAACGCGCCCGCCAGTACCTGAATGGCTGGTACGCCGTCAAAGGCACACCCATCCTCTGGAAAGCCCGCGTAGCCCAGCCCTTTGTGGCGGTCGACGAGTTCATCCTGGAGGTCACCCACCTGAGCCACGAGATCGTGCCCGACGGGTTCTACGAGTACCACCGCATCTACGTGCGGGGCTTGCAAAGGGGCGCCGACGTGGAGCTCTCCTGGGAATTTCAGGGTAAATACGGCAGCGGGATATTATTTCCCCCCCGGAAAAACGACTATAAAGACACCGAAACGCGTTATAAAGATTCGCTGGAGGAATACCAAACCCGCCTCTTTAAACAACTTGTAGCTTACCTTCGCCAATGACCAGCACATCCGCACGTACCATGACCGAAACCCGCGAAGCATCCGCGTCCAAAACAACCCAAACGGCAACCCTTTCGCCA
The DNA here is from genome assembly GCA_041736625.1 of Saprospiraceae bacterium. Classification (GTDB taxonomy): domain Bacteria; phylum Bacteroidota; class Bacteroidia; order Chitinophagales; family Saprospiraceae; genus M3007. The sequence continues at coordinate 12,081 of JBGSTG010000107.1, forward strand.
CGCGCACGCATCGCGCGGCTGATCCTCATATACCACTTCGCGCTGATCGGCATCTCCAGCGTGTACTATATCCTGCGCGGGTTCGACTTCGAGGAGTTCACCACCCTCATCGGTATCCTGGGGCCCATCACGGCCCTTTACGGCGGCGCCGTGTTCCGGTTCATTGGCCGCAGCATTACCGACCCACACATCAACGGACAAAGCGACCAGCCCATCAACAGCCTGGTTAAATGGCTGGTGCACGGCCACTTCGCCGTGGTGCTTACCCTCATCTCCCTCAAGGCACTGACGCCCAACATCCTCAATTTTCAGGACATGACCATGTTCCTCACCTTCGTTGAGTCGGCACTGGGGGTGTACATGGGGAATATTATTCTGGCGTTGTTTGGTAAAGAATAATGGTGAGCAAGGCGCTGCCTCGCAAATTTTCAGAAAAATCTTCCGATCGCGCAAACCGCCCGTACCCCGGCACGCGTATATGGTTATGCAAGCTTGCCCGGACATCCGTCCAATTCATCTTTTAACCATTTAGCGTGATCAACATGAAACCTTTCTTGTCCGTGCGCCGGACGAGGCTGCCGGAGTACGCACTGTGCGTAGGCCTGGCCCTCCTCGGCATGCACTCCCTTCAGGCTTCGAGCCACCGCGAGGCGCCCCTGATCGCCAACGATCCGTTGGCCGACAACACCGATCTGTACGCGTTCCGCAGTCCCGACAACCCCAACACCATCACCATCATCGCCAACTACATTCCGGCAGAGCTGCCCTACGGCGGGCCGAACTACTTCAGTTTCGGCGAAAACATCCGCTATGAGATCCACATCGACAACAACACCGCAACGCCGGGCGACGACATCATTTACCGGTTCACCTTCCAGCGGGTGAATGAAGACCCCACCACCTTTTTCAACATCCGCCTGGGCAAGCAAAACCTGAAGACCACCTACACCGTGGAACGCAGCACCAACGGCGGCCTTTCTTTCCAGACCATCCTGTCCGGTGGCGTGGTGCCCCCGACCAACATCGGACCGCGCTCCATCGAAAGCGGCGCAGGCCTCGGCGCCGCCAATTACCGCGAGCTCATCAGCGGCGCCATCGCCAACGCCACCACCGGCGAAAGGGTGTTCTGTGGACCCGTCGACGACCCGTTCTACGTCGACCTTGGCAGCATCTTCGACCTGGGTGACGCGCCCCGCCAAAATGGCCGCGTGCGCGACGGACTCGCCAAGTTCAACGTGCACACCATCTCCCTGCAAATACCCATCAGCACCCTGCAAAAAGACGGCAAGGCGGCCGGGCAGGCAGCCAACATCCTCGACGGCGACTACGTCATCGGCATCTGGGCTTCCGCCAGCCGCCGCGCCATGCGCACCCTCAATACCGACGGAACCGCCCCCACCGACATGGGCGCGTGGGTACAGGTGTCGCGCCTGGGCATGCCCCTGACCAACGAGGTACTCATCCCCTTGGGCTTCAAAGACCAGTGGAACTTCCAGACGCCCTACGAAGACCTCGGCAACCTGGGCGTCTATGGCAATTTCTTTTACAATCCGGAACTGGCCCTGTACATGGATGACAGTCAGTTCGGCGGCGCCGTACCCGCCTTCCGCGGGTTGCGCATCCAGAGCAATTCGCTCGGTGCATTCGATTTCCGCAACGGCAAGGACGGCCTGTTCGGACTCAAAGGCAACCCGGCCCTCGCAGGCACAGCCCTCGACGACGCCGTATTCGGAACGCTCCTGCTGCCAGCGGCCGGCTCGCCCCGCTCGGTCGACCTGTGGCCCATCTTCCACACCGGTGTGCCCAACCTGCGCCCCTACCAGCTCGCTACCGGCAAAAACGGAGACCCGCTCGCCGCCGGCAAGCCGTTTATCAACAACTTCCTGCCCAACGGCGGCGACATGCTCCGCCTCAACATGGCCGTGCCGCCCACCCCGCGCAACGACCCCCAGTTCAGCCCCCTGGGCATCGTCCAGGCCGCCGTGCTGGGCCTCACCGACCCGGCCTACAATGCCAATGCGAACCTCCAGTTCATCCCGAACATGGACGGGTTCCCCAACGGTCGCCGCCTCGAAGACGACGTCACCCGCATCGAACTCCAGGCGGTGGGCGGCGTTGCACTTGCCGCCATCGGTTTGTGGTACGACGATTACCTTCCCGGCCAGGTGCCCAGCCCGGTCACCAACCAGCTCATCAACGTACTGCAATACTCCACCGGCGTGGAGGCCAACGACGCGCCCTTCACCAGCGAATTCCCTTACCTGGCCGACCCCTGGCGCGGCACCGAAACCGGCGCACCGGAGGAGTAACCCCTTTCCCATCATCACCATCTATTAAAAAAAACAGTCATGAAACAATATTGCTTACTGCTGATCGGCTTGTTCGCCGCACAGATCGCCCTGGCCTCCAGCCACCGGGAGGCGCCGCTGATCTCCGACGATCCGCTGGCCGACAATACAGACCTCTACGCTTTTCGCAGCCCCGACAACCCCAATACCATCACCATCATCGCCGCCTACGTGCCCATGCAATTGCCGCACGGAGGCCCCAACTACTACGGCTTTGGGGAAAACATCCGCTACGAAATCCACATCGACAACAACATCGCCACACCCGGCGACGACATCATCTACCGGTTTACCTTCAAAAAGGTGTTCGAAGACCCGTCCACCTTCTTTTACGTCCGTTTGGGCAAACAGAACCATAAAACCACCTACACCCTGGAAAAAAGCACCGACGGCGGTGCAACCTTCCAGATCGTAATCAACAACGGCGTGGTGCCACCCAACAACATCGGTCCGCGTTCCATCGAGGGCGGCGCCGGTCTCAACACCACCTATAACGCCCTGATGAGCAGCGCCACCCTTACCGCCATGAGCGGCGAGAAGGTGTTTTGCGGCCCTACCGACGACCCGTTTTTCGTTGACCTTGGCGGCGTATTCGACCTCGGCGACATGCCGCGCCAGGGCGGCTCCAAACCGCGCGACGGCGTGGCCTGCCTCAACGTGTCGACCATCGCCCTGCAAATCCCGATCGAGATGCTCCAGAAAGACGGCAAAAGCGCCGGCCAGGCCGCCAACATCCTCGACGGCGACTACGTGATCGGCATCTGGGCCTCCGCCAGCCGCCGCCAGATCCGCACGCTCAACACCGCCGGTACGGAAATGTACAGCGGCGACTGGGTGCAGGTGTCGCGCCTGGGCATGCCCCTGACCAATGAAGCCGTGATCCCGATCGGCTCCAAGGACCTGTGGAACGCCACCACGCCCTACGAAGACCTGGCCAACCTGTCCGTCTTCGGGCCGTACTTTTACAACCCGGAACTCGCCCTGTACATGGACGACAGCCAGTTTGGCACCGCCGTACCCGCCTTTGCGCCCTTGCGCATTCAGAGCACGTCACTCGGCGCGTTCGACTTCCGCAACGGCAAAGACGGGCTGTTCGTCCTGAAAGGCAACCCCGCCCTCGCGGGCACGGCCCTCGACGACGCTGTCTTCGGAACCCTGTTGCTGCCAGCGGCGGGCTCGCCCCGCTCCGTCGACCTGTGGCCCATCTTCCACACCGGCGTGCCCAACCTGCGCCCGTATCAACTGGCAACCGGCAAAAACGGCGACCCACTGGCTACCGGCAAACCATTTATCAACAACTTCCTGCCCAACGGCGGCGACATGCTCCGCCTCAACATGGCTGTGCCGCCTACCCCGCGCAACGACCCGGGTTTCAGCACACTCGGCATCGTCAACGCCGCCGTGCTGGGCCTCACCGATCCCACCTATGCAGGCAATGCCGACCTCCAGTTCATCCCGAACATGGACGGATTCCCCAACGGGCGCCGCCTGGAGGACGACGTGACCCTCATCGAACTGCAAGCCGTCTCCGGCGTGGCACTGGCCGCCATCGGCCTGTGGTACGACGATTACGTGCCCGGCCAGACGCCCTCCCCGGTCACCCCGCAACTGCTGAATGTGCTCACCTATAACACCGGCATCGGCCAAAACGACACCACCTTCCGCAGCAGCTTCCCTTACGTGCAGGCGCCGTGGTCGGGCACGAGCCGCTGCTCGGGTGAAGGCCGCGACTACACCCAGCCGCAAATCCTCGACCCGACGGTCAGCGTGAGCGGCCTGAACGCACCGGAGATCATCGCCACCAACTTCCCCAACCCGTTCGAGAAAACAACGGCATTCAAATATCGCCTGCGCAACGACGGACGCGTGTCCATTCAAATTTTCGACCTAAACGGCAAATTGGTAGAAACGCTGGTCAACCGGTCGCAATCCGCCGGCGAATACCAGGTCGAGTGGAATGCCGGCAACAGACCCGCCGGTGTTTACCTGGCTGCCGTTTCGTTTGAAAACGGTCCGGCACAAACCATCCGTTTGAACAAAGCAAAATAACAACGATGAAAAATTTGATGATCGTTTTTGCGGGCATGACCCTGCTCTGGTGGGCGTGCGGACAAAAACCGGCAGACCAGACTACCGGCTTGCCTGAACTGCTGAAGCGGCCGCAGGTGATCGGTCCGGAAGGGGAAATGGCTTCCTTACTGGATCTGTACGACGAGCTGGCGGAAAAAATCAAGTCCAACCCCAAGGATGCGGGTTCCCGTCTGACCCTGGTCGAACTGTTTTTGCAGGAAGCGCGCATCTCCGGCGAACACGGGTATTACTACCCCGCAGCGCTCAAAATGGTCGACCAGGTGCTGTCCTTGCCGCTCAAACCGGCCGAACAGTACCGGGCGCTGCTCGACAAAGCCTCCATCCTGCTCTCCCAGCACCAGTTCGCCGAGGCGCAACGGGTGGGTGAGCAGGCGCTGGCCATCAACCCGAACGAAGCCGGCATCTACGGCGTGCTGATCGACGCCCACGTCGAACTGGGCCAATACGACAAAGCGGTGGAAATGGCCGATAAAATGGTGGCCATCCGCCCCGATATCCGCTCGTACAGCCGCATTTCGTACCTGCGCGAGATACACGGACAGGTCGACGGCGCCATAGAAGCCATGAAAATGGCCGTGGCGGCCGGATACCCCGGAATGGAGCAAACCGAATGGGCGCGGCTGACCCTGGGCGACCTGTACCGCAAATACGGACACCTCGACAGCGCTGTTTTTCAGTACAAAACCGCGTTGTCCGTGCGCCCCAACTACCCCTTCGCCGTAGCCGCCCTGGCGAATGCGGAAGCAGAAATGGGGAACATGGAAGCTGCAGAGACCCAGATGGCCAAAGCCTGCGCCCTCATCCCGGAAGTGGGCTTTTTTGTAGACCGCGCCCGTTGGGCCAAACAGCAGGGCCGCACAGCAGAAGCCGAAACCATGACGAAAGACATTCTCGACATGCTGGCCGACGATGTGGCCTCCGGACACCAGATGGGGCTGGAATACGTGGAGGTGTACATGGACTTGCTTGACAACCCGGACGAAGCGCTGAAATACGCACTCGAGGAATACAAACAACGCCCGGAAAACATCGACGTGAACCAGGCGCTGGCCCGCATCTACCGGAAAACAGGCGACACCGAAAAAGCCAAAATGCACCTGACAGCCGCCATGCGCACCCATTCCAAAAATCCTGAATTGTTGGCGTTGGCGCAATAGGACGGAATAGATGAAAAGGCCTACATTTGCCTTTGCATCAACAACAGTTGTTTTGGCTACTGAAAACCTGAAAGTACAAAGAGAGGAGCAAATCGTCCGGTTATTGCGCAGCAAAAACCCGGACGGTTTGTCCCTTTTGTACGATCAGTACGCCAAAATGTTGTACGGCCTGCTGATGCAGATGCTACGCAACACGTCGGCTGCCGAAGAGGCGCTCCAGGATACCCTGGTGAAAATCTGGAACAAAGCCGACAGCTTCGACCCCGAAAAGGGCAGGCTGATCACCTGGTGCCTGCAAATCGCGCGGAACACCGCCATCGACCGCCTGCGGGTGAAGCGCCTCAACCAGGTCTATGAATCTGAAGATTCCCTTAAAACAATACAAACCGGTTCACTAAACCCCGAAACCATCGGGGTAAGAGACCTTTTGCAAAAACTGGCGCCCGAATACCGGGAGATCCTTGAGCTTTTGTACTTCCAGGGTTTTACCCAAACCGAAGCGGCAGAAGCCCTGAACATACCGCTTGGAACCTTAAAAACGCGTTGTTACGCCGCCATAAACCAGCTTGGCGCCCTGTTTACCTGATCGTTATGGATCTCACCGCCTACATTGAATCCGGAGTTCTGGAGTTGTACGTCATGGACGCGCTCCCCCCCGCCGAAGCCGGCGAAGTGGAAGCCATGGCGGCCCGGCATCCGGCCGTGGCGGTGCGTATCCAGGCGCTGCACCAGGTTTTCATCCGGCTGGCCGAAGCGGGCGCGGTGGAACCCCGCGCGGGGTTGCGCCAGGAGACGCTCGACCGGGTCGCGCAGGATCGCGCGCCGGACGTGCAACCCGTAAATGCCCCCAAAGGCAATCCCTGGCTGTTGGCGACTGCGGTGGCGACCATTGTCGTGCTCGGCGCGGCCCTGCTTTACCGGACCATCGCCCACCGGCAAACGCTCAACGAATGCCGGGAAGCGCGCACCGCGCTGGAAGAACAACTGCAGGTGCAAAAGGCCAATCTGGACTTCCTGCTCCGCGCCGGCACCCAACCCATCGCCCTGAAGGGCACTCCGCTGGCGCCCGACGCGCAGGTGACCGTTTACTGGAACCCCGGGACGCAAACCACCCTACTGGCCGTCGGCCAGCTGCCCCCGGCGCCCTCCGGCCGACAGTACCAACTTTGGTCGCTCCGGAACGGGCAACCAAAAAGCGCCGGGCTCCTGCCGCTTGAACCGACGGTGAACCTGCAAACCATGGAAAATGTCGCCGAGGCCGATATGTTTGCCATCACCGAGGAGCCGGCAGGCGGCGTGGAATCCCCTACGCTGGACCGGTTGGTGGCGGCGGGGAATGTGGCTTCGAGGTCTTTTTGATGGGCTTTGCGCGGGTAGAGATGTTGGATGCAACGTCTCTACGAATTCGTCCTACGAGCATATTCTGTCCATTACACACAAGTTCTTTGAACTCCTGGCATGTCGAGAATTGACGGCGTGTTTAGGTGAAGATTTATTATGCTAACCGCAAGGGTTTTGCGGTTAGCTTTTAATCGGGTAGGAGGCGGCTTTCGCCGCCGTCCCCCCACACCACCGGGCATACTCTTCGTACCACGGCGGTTTCCGTCAGTTTCTCCGGCGGGTCATTTCCGTGTAAATAGATCGAAGTCCTAGCTCTCGGAACCATGCTT
>JBGSTG010000127.1:0-76693 GCA_041736625.1 Saprospiraceae bacterium
GTAACCATCCGACCAACTACATCTTGCCCACCCTCTCATTCCCCTTGACCTTTGCCCGACAAAAATCAAAGCTATGAAAAGAGGGACAAAACTGCGTCGCGGTCGCGAATTTTGGGAGGCTGCGCTCAGAGAACAAGATCAATCGGGATGTTCTGTTGCCGGTTATTGCCGCGACAAAGGTCTTGAGCCGGTTACGTTTTATGCCTGGCGCAAGCGTCTGGGCGAAGCAGCCGAGTCATCGCCGGGCATCCATTTCACGCCGATAACGGTCTCGGCGCCTGCTGTACCCGGAACCGAATTGGTGCTTCCGGGGGGATTGGTTTTGCGCACTTCGGGAATGTTTCCGGTTGACTATTTACGTGAATTAAGCGCGGCGTATGTTGTCATTTAATGCCTCACAGCGATACTACCTGAGTGTGGGTGGGGTAGACATGCGCAAAAGCTACAACGGTTTGAGCGGTGTGGTTCGCCAGGGTCTTGGTCGGGATCCGATGAGCGGGGAGGTGTTTATCTTCATGAACCGTCGTCGGATGATCATGAAATTGCTGGTATGGGATCGGAGCGGGTGGGTGATATGGTCAAAAAGGCTGGAGGTTGGAACGTTTGAGTTGCCTCGTCGGCCAGATGGGGACAAGGGTTTAGCGTTGCGCTGGGAGGAATTAGTTTTGATACTGGAGGGGGTAAGGTTGCGCAGTGTTCGTAAGCGTAAACGATATGAAGGGCAAGAAAATCGGGCGATACGATAGAAAAGAAGTAAATTTGCTGGACGATGCCACCCGATTTGGAAAATAAGAGCAGAGAAGAACTCGCCTACGAAATCGTTCGTATGCGGGAAGAGAAAGCCTTGCTGGAAGGGGGGCGGGAAGAACTGGCGCTTGAAATTGTGCGCCTTCGACATCAGGTGTCGGATTTGAGCCGCATGCTTTTTGGCCAATCCTCGGAGCGGTTCGAAGGTGCGAAAAAAGAAGAGGTGGTTAGCAAAACCGGGGAAGGACAAAATCCAAAGCCCCAAACACGCAAAAAAGAAGCTCCCAAGCCGGTAAAAATCCATCCTGGTCGGGCGCCGCTGCCTGCGTCGTTAGAGCGGCGGGAAGTGATCATTGAGCCTGCTGAACATGTGGAGGACATGAAGTGCATCGGCGAAGAGGTCACCGAAGAGCTGGTGTACGAGCCGGGCTATTTTTGGGTGAGGCGCTATGTTCGGCGCAAATACGTGGATCAAAAGACAGAAAAAATACTGATTGGCGAACTACCGGCGCGGCCCATCGATAAGGGTGTGGTATCGGCCGAGTTGGCCGCCCAGATCGTGGTGAACAAGTACTGCGACCACCTGCCGCTGTACCGCCAGGGCAAGATGTTTGAGCGTGGGGGTGTGAAAATCGCCGATTCTACCCTGGGCGAATGGCTGCACACATCGGTGGAACTGCTTGGCCCGCTTTACGAAGCGCTGAAAAAGCAAGTGCTGGAAAGCGGCTATATCCAGGCCGATGAAACCACCATCAAAGTGCTGGACACCGACAAAAAGGGCTCTGCACACCTCGGTTATTACTGGGTATACCACGCACCCGACCTGCGGGCCGCTGTTTTTGATTACCGGCGCGGGCGCTCACGCCAGGGGCCGGAAGCCTTCCTTGAAACGTTCAAAGGGGATCTTCAATGTGACGGCTACGAGGCATACGCCATCTTCGAAGGCAAAGACGGCATCAGGGTACACAACTGCTGGGCGCACGCACGCCGCTATTTTGAAAAAGCGCTGGACGAAGACCATGAACGCGCAGCACACGTCATGGAACTAATCCAAAGTCTGTACGAGGTAGAGCGTCACGCGCGACAACAACTCCTCAACCATGACCAACGACGCCAGGCCCGCCAGCAAGAAGCCGTACCGGTGCTCGAGCAGATCAAACAATACCTCGAACGCAACAAGCCGTCGGCGCTGCCCAAGAGCTTGTTGGGCACGGCCATCAACTACACCCTCTCCCGGTGGGACAAGCTCAACTCCTACACAGGCGACGGAAAACTGGAAATCGACAACAACCTGGTTGAAAATGCCATACGCCCCGTCGCACTGGGACGTAAGAACTACCTCTTTGCGGGTTCGCATGAATCGGCTCAGCGCGCTGCTATGATTTACTCCCTGCTCTCCTGTTGCAAAATCTGTGCAGTCGAGCCGGTAGCATACTTCACCGATGTGTTCCGAAAACTACCCGAGTTCCCGGTCAATCAGGTGCAAAAACTCCTCCCTTTTGAGTGGAAAGAACTGGGGGGGTAGTTGCTCGGATGGTTACACTTCGCTAAAACTCAATCATCATGGGCTGCGACAATCAATCCTGCAAAAGCGTTTCGCCGAAGTTTAGGCTGACTTGGTGCAACGTAAAAACGATTATTTTGCTCGCCTTAACGATTTACGTTTGGGTCACGAGCAAATGACCAAAGCCTGAAAAAAGCAAAAAGGGTCTGACGAAAGTTAGACCCTTTTTGTATTTTTGCTCTGCCCAATGGCTATTGTAGCCCCGCACGATAAACCCCAAAAATAATAATAAAAAAGCCGACAACAATGCATGGTCTCACATGGCCGACTAAACGCGGCCACATAGCCCATGCAACCGTTGTGTGCAAGGTTAGGATAAATAATCGGCTCAAAAAACAAAATAATCGGCTCAAATCGGCTCAAAACTAGGAAGGGGTTTTAACTTTGCTCCCATGAAAGCGAAAGTTTACCATTTTGATCTAAAATTGAGTTGGAAGATATTGAGTGTAATAAGCCGGATTGATCGGTTTGATGCCTCGTGGTCTTCAATTGAGCGCTTGGAAGGCAAAAGCCTTAGACAACTCAAAACTATTGCAACTATTCAGAGTGTCGGAGCTTCTACTCGGATAGAAGGTTCAAAAATGAGCGATGAAGAGGTTGAGGTACTGTTGAGCAATATTGGCATGAGTAAAATTGAGGACAGGGATTCTCAAGAAGTAGTCGGATACTTCAACGTGCTGGATTTGATAAGCGACTCTTTCCTGGAAATCGATGTGACTGAGAGTAATATAAAAAATCTGCATAACCAACTGCTGAAGTATAGCACAAAAGATGACTGGCATCGAGGAGATTACAAACAGCACGTCAACGCAATAGAAGCGAATTTTCCCGATGGCACAAAAAAAATAATATTTAGGACAACTGAGCCAGGGTTTCCTACTGATGACGCGATGAGAGAAGTCGTAGAGTGGTACAGAGAAGAAAAAGAAGTTCATCCGCTGATAGCGTGTGCCTCGTTGGTTTATGAGTTTCTAAGTATTCATCCGTTTCAGGACGGTAATGGGCGGTTGAGCCGCCTTCTGACGACGTTACTACTGCTGAAGAGTGGTTATAAATGGATTGAATATGTTAGTTTTGAAAATGAGATTGAAAACAGAAAAAAGGACTATTACATTAGTCTAAGAAGTTGTCAAGCGCAAAGGCCCAATGAAGATATTACGGAATGGATTGAATTCTTCCTTGAATCATTGTCGAATGTTCAGTATAAATTACATAAGAAACTAGGGCTGATGGGACAAGACAGTACGCTTTCGCCAAAAGAAAGAATGGTACACACCTACATCGTAAATAATCCAGGATGTAAAACAGGAGAAATTGCCGAGAAATTGAATATTCCTAAGCCTACGGTAAAGCGGATTGTATCTGATTTGATCTCAAAGCAACTGATATTAAAATTCGGACAAGGTGCCGGGACAAATTACCGAGCCGGAGGATAATAATAATGCACACAACTGCTGCTTCCCTGCCAACCGCTCGCTAAACGCGGTGGTATGCATGGAAGCCCCCGTTCACCCCAAAAACATAAAAAAGACAACCCAGGTTGTCACAAACTACCTATATTTGAATTACTTGTTACATTTATTGCATGCTGACATGACTACTGTCCTGAATATCAACGTTGACGACATCGACACTAAGTTTTGATGATTGAATGGCACTAACTTCGCATGACTGGCCATTTTCTCCCGATAGCTTGTTCGGACTTTATAACTACATACCCCTTACCCTCTATTTTAGAATGTGATAGCGTTAAGGCGGAGTTCCACCAGGGTAAAATGACGACTCACTGTCTCTTTTATCCGCTTCACTTATTTCTACACGCGATAACTTTTGAAAGGCATTAACTTTGTCTTGAAATGTGGCACATCATTTCCCAATCAATAAAATTTTACTTGATACAATTTCATCAACCAAATTGCCTATTTACATGCCTTCAATAATCAGGAAATGAAAAAGAACAGGCTTGCATTAATTATTTCCATTATTCTACCGCTGGTAGTTAGCGTACCACGTGTATTGTTTATGTTGAATGGGAAAAAGGATGAAATCATAAACAGTGTTATTCAGGTAACGGTGGAAGATACGCTAATCAGGTTTGTTCTGCTTTTCGGCTTCTCTTGGGTGACGTTAAAGTTCAATCTCGTCTGGGTCGAAAGGTTTGAAAAGAAGCACCGATTGTGGGTTTCAATAGCCATAAACACGTTGATACTCCTGGGTTGGATTTTGATTTTTTATTTGATCAACACGTTTATCTACAACATCTATTCTTCGGTACTCAGCCCGAGTGTAAATTCGATATCGTATGTTTTCCTCATGGTTCTGCTTCTGATAACGAGCAAGGCCATCAACCTGATCGAAAAGTCCAAACTGGATGCGGTTGAAAAGGAGGTGCTCAAGCAAAAAAGCCTACAGAATGAATTGGATGCGCTCAAAAGTCAAATCAATCCACACTTCCTATTCAATTCGCTGAACACCTTGGGACTGCTGGTCAGGGAAGATCAGAAGGCGGCGGGAACGTTCATTAACAAACTCTCTTTTCTTTTCAGATATATGCTTCAAAGCCATGAACAGTCGCTGGTGACGGTGAAAGAAGAATTAAAGGTTTTGGACAGCTACATCCACCTCATCAAGCAGCGATACCGGGATAATTTCAATGTTTTTGTAAAAATAAATGATCAAATGCTGCAAAGAAAAATTCCCGTTTTGGCATTGCAAATGTTGATGGAGAATGCGGTGAAACACAATGAGATTTCCGCCAAAAACCCACTCTACATGGAGTTTTACAGCGAAGGTAAGTGGATTGTGGCTAAGAACGTACTCCAAAGAAGAACGGGAAACACTGAAAGCATTGAAAGCACAAATATGGGCTTAAAAAACCTGAATACCCGAACGAAAATTCAGATGGGTGAGGAAATTGAAATACTGAAGGATGAAATTCATTTTACCGTTAAAATACCTACGCAATGAGAGTCGTAATACTGGAAGACGAAAAGTCGGCTGCCGAATATTTAAAGCATCTTCTGGGTGAGGTAGATCCATCCGTCGAAGTGGATACGATTATCGATACCGTTTCAGGTGCTGTAGAGTATTTCAAGAAAGAGCGGGATATCGAACTCGCCTTTTTTGACATTCATCTGGCCGATGGAAATTCGTTTGACATCTTCAAGGAGGTCGACATCAACACCCCCTTGATTTTTACCACAGCCTACGACGAATACGCGCTAAAGGCGTTCAAGGTAAACAGTATCGACTACCTTTTAAAACCGATTGATGAAGATGAGCTCAGGGAGGCAATTGAAAAATTTAAATCTTCAAACCGAAGCCTTCGGATGCCGAAGGAGTTTGAAAGCGTACTCGAAATGCTCGGAAAGGTGTCCAAAAAGTACAAGTCAACCTTCCTGGTGCAGCAGAGAGACAAGTTGATTCCCATCGATGTAGCAGATATCGCTTACATCACCATTGACGCAAGCATCGTTAAGGCTGTCACATTCGATGGCAAGAGCTATATCATCGATGAGAAACTGGAAGAGATCGAAGCGGACTTAAATCCCGCTCAGTTTTTCAGGGCCAATCGCCAGTTTATCATCCAACGACGAGCCATTGCCAATCTAACCATCTACTTTAATGGGAAACTTATCCTCAATATTGACCCCAAACCAGAGGAGAGAATCATCATTAGCAAGGCCAAAGCACCCCAACTGAAAGATTGGATCAATTCGACCTTCTCCTAACCCCCCTTCCTCCTATCCATAGGAGATTAAAGCCGTTTCAGTTATTATTTTAGTCGTTTCACTTCATATTTCAAGTTCAAGATTTTCCATGCCTTTATTTTTGATCTCGTTAAATCAAAAACACAAACAATGGAAAAGAAAAATTTTACCTTAAAGACCTTGCTTATGGGGGTCTTGTTTTTTGCGGCAAGTTCATTTTTGACTGCACAGGAAACCATTTCGGGAAGCTTTGTGAGCAATGGTGCAACCCGATCTTATATTGGAGCTGTACCCGATAGCGCTGAAACACCGCTCAGGCTGGTGCTCCTGTTTTGCGGAGTAACCGAAAATGCGACTCAGATGGCGCTTAGAGGTTTCAACAATTTCCTGGGCAACAATACCATGGTGGTTTACCCGGAACCGCTGAATGTGAATTTTGGATTCGACAATTCACCAGGCGTGGATGACTTTCAAATGGTTGAGGATCTCATCGCACACATCGCCATGAACTATACGGTGGACCTGGATGATCTATGTATCGGAGGTTTCTCAAACGGCGGCATTTTCACCTACAATCTCATTTGTGATTTTAACAGTCCTGCTTCTGCCCGTCCTTATTCATTTAAGTCCTTTGCCATCGTTTCAGGCGCTATGGAAGCAGGTCAGGCCAATACTTCAGACTGCCCCATCGCAAATGAGGTACCCGCAATTGTGTTTCACGGTTCGCAAGACCCTGTGATCGCATACGGAGGCGGCAATGTGCCGCCACCGGTGAGTATGGCAACTGAGGCGACAGAAACTGCCGTTGATTTCTGGGCTGGTCAAGTTAATGGTTGCTCTGGCAATCCTACCGTCACTGCATTACCGGATAATGTAACGGAAATGCCCTTCGCTTCTTCGGTTGAGCTTATTGAATATACTTGTACCTCGTCGCCGGCTACGCGACTTTACCGTATTAACGGTGGTCGGCATGCCTGGCCAGGTGGAAATGCAAACTTTGATATTGCGCAGAGCAGAAATATGGATATCAATGCATCAGCGTTGATTGCGGAATTTTTCGAATCCGGTATTTCCATATCAACATCCGAAACTCCCCTCGATCCTGATGCTGTGTCGGTTTATCCGAACCCGGTGAAAGACTTGCTCTCCATAGAAACAGCGTATTCTGTTGAACAGATTGAGCTTTTTAACATAACCGGCCAAAGGGTATATGCCGCTACCCAGCCCAATTATCGAATTTCTCTAGGCGATTTAAGGCCGGGCATCTACTTGCTGAAAATAAAAACCGATGCAGGATTTGATGTGAAGAAGATCATTAAGGAGTAATTGTGCCAGCAGATTCACAAGTTGTGAACTGGTTACCCTCAAGCCACTTCACCTGCCTCATGGCAGGTAAAACAATTATTCACAAAAAAAAGAAACAATACCATGAAAAGGCTATTCTTTTTTTCAATCATCATAAGTTTTTCGCTGTTCTCAACGAGTTGTGAACAAGACGATGATGTGGTACCTGCTACCATCACCGCTGATTTTACGGCGAACCAGTTCGTGCTAGCGGAAGGCGATAGCATTGCATTTACCGATCTTTCAACGGGTGATCCAACTTCCTGGAGTTGGACCTTCGCGGGAGGAGAACCGGCCAGTTCTACGGAGCAAAACCCTACCGTGACCTATGCGGTCGCAGGTACGTATGAGGTGAGCCTAACGGTCATCAATGGAAACGCGGAAGACACGGAAGTCAAAGTGGGCTACATTACTGTTACTGAAAATCCAACTCCATTATTTCTGGATCCAGTCATTGCTCAGGAGGATGTCATCCTGACTTCCGATGTGTGGTATAGCGAGGGGGAAGAAGAACCTGGTGGTGCAGGAACATTCTATCTGGACATTTACCGCCCGTCTAACTATCCATTGCCAGATGAACTGCCTGCGATCATCTATCTGCATGGTGGAAATGGCAATAAAGAGGCACAACCGGCACCGAGCTATTGCTACGAATTTGCCAGGCGGGGTTATGTTGCTATTGCCGTCCAATACCGGGTTGGCAATGTGACCACCGCAGCAGGTGATGTCGCAAACGCGATACGATGGGTGCGGGAGAACGCTGCCAGTTACAAAGTGGACACCGACAGGATTCTTGTAGGTGGTCATTCGTTCGGGGGAGTCACTTCCGCGGAGCTCACGGCGAATCAATCCAACTATTTCGGAGCAGGTGAAGGAAGCTTTGCCGCAACGCTTTTGTGTGCTGCTGCGCTCAATCAGTTCCCCGTAAACACATCCGAAATCTCCCTGGGTTATCCACCTATCATGATTGTTCATGGATTGAATGACCCGATTGCCACAGTGGATGGTATTCGTAGTTTGGTGACTGATTTGGATAACCTCACTGACCCTGTAAATGGCACTCGTTATCCATACAGCTATTTGGAAGTCGCGGGTGCGGGGCATGCATTCTATCCGGGAACGGGCTCGGGAATCACAATTCCCTTGATTGCAGGTCCCATCGACGCGACTCAGGGATGGAGCAACACTGAAATTGCTGGAAAGGCTGTTGCGGATCATGTGTTCGAGTTCTTTTTCGAACACCTCAATCTTGACGACATTTAGGTTCTTGAACGGAATAATCACCTCGCTTCCAGTCGGTGAGGGGGATTCCGTCTCCAGCAGCGATATCATTGCAAAGGGGGGCGCCACGAGCAGCCCCCCTTTGAGCGGTGCAAGCACACGGGACAAAATACAGATGACGGCGCAATCATTTTCGCAAACCAATGCGCATCGGGTATACTATCCCACTTTTTTGTCCACTTTCTTTTTTTCTATAAGAGATTGAAGTCGTTTCAGTTATTATTTTAGTCGTTTCACTTTAAATTTCAAGTTCAAGATTTTCCATACCTCTATTTTTGATCTCGTTAAATCAAAAACAAAGATTATGAAAAAGAAAATTTTCAACTTAAAGACCTTGCTTATGGGGGGCTTGTTTTTTGCGGCAAGTTCATATCTGACTGCACAGCAAACCATTTCGGGAAGTTTCTCCAGCAATGGAAATACGAGAACTTACCTGGGAGCCGTGCCCGATAACCCCGAGCCCCCCTTGAGACTCGTAATCCTCTTTTGCGGTATAGGAGAAGGTGCTGCACAAATGGCACAAAGGCATTTTAATGACTACTTAGGAAACAATACCATGGTGGTTTATCCGGAACCTTGGTTCTGGTTGAGTTCCTTTGGTTATGAAATCGGATCAGAGCAGGATGATTTTCTTATGGTAGAGGATTTAATTCATCACATTGATTCCAATTACGCCATCAATCTTAATGATATATGCATTGGCGGGGTGTCCCAAGGTGGTGTATTCACCTATGATCTTGTGTGCGAGTACAATCGCACAGCATCCACCCGGCCTTACCGGTTTAAAGCCTTTGCAGTGGTTGCAGGTGGAATGGATTCTTCCTATGTGAACCTGGATCACTGTAACATAGCAAAGGAGGTTCCCCTCATTGCCATTCATGGCACCGCTGATGCAGGAATTTTTTACGAAGGAAATTCTTACTACTATAATGGCCAAGACACTGCGTGGTACTACAATGCACACACAGAAGACGTGGTACATTTCTGGGCCAAGACCATCAACGGTTGTGATGAAACTCCTTCGGTTACCCCGCTACCAGATTTGGTAATAGAGCCACAAGAACCATCAACAGTAGAACTCATCGAGTATAATTGTGATAATTGCAGTAACACGCAACTGTATAAAATATATAACGGATTTCACACCTGGCCTACAAGTGATGCCTGGATTGACAATTTATATGGGGGGCACAATCAGGATATAATTGCTTCCCAACTGATTGCAGAATTCTTTGAGTGTACCCCCTCCGTAGTATCAACTGCCGTTGTGAATGTAGCTCCTGGCAGGGTGTCGGTATATCCTAATCCGGTCAGTGATTTTCTCTCGATCGAAACAGGTTATGCGTTGGAAAAGATAGAAATCTATAATATAACCGGCCACCAGGTATATGCCAATGTGCAACCCGGTTTTCAAGTTTCTATGGCCGACCTGAGTCCGGGAATCTATTTCTTGAAAATTGAAACAGCGGCCGGAACGGATGTGCAGAAGTTCATTAAGGAGTAATTGTGCCGTTTGGTTAACGGACCAATTGCCCGCAATAAATCAATTAAAAAACTACAAAATGAAAGTGATAACAATCGCGTCCTTGCTCTTTCAACCTGTTATGCTCGATTTCAAGACGATCTGGATCACATTGTTGGTCGCATGCTTTGGAATCGGTGTGCATGCTCAGCAGATACCCTCATCAGAGTTCAACGCACTCGTGGCGCTCTACAATGCCACCGACGGCCCAAACTGGACGAACAACACGGGCTGGAACACGGCCACGAACAACGTAGACGGCGGCGGATGGTATGGTGTAAAAGTCGAAAACGGCCATGTCACAGAGTTGTTCCTGAGCCAGAACGGATTGGCGGGCACGCTGCCTGCGGCCCTGGGCGATCTCGACCAATTGACCAAGCTGTATCTGTCGTACAATTCGCTCACGGGGCCGATCCCCGCCGAATGGGGCAACCTGAGTCAGTTGGAGATCCTCTTTCTCACAAGCAATTCACTCACGGGTCCCATCCCCGCTGCCTTGGGTGATCTTGACCAACTGACCGGGCTGTATCTGGACAACAATGCGCTCACGGGCCCCATCCCAAGCGAATTGGGCAATCTGAGTAGCATCACCACCGTGGGCATTTCGAACAACGCGCTCACGGGCCCCATACCCCCTGAACTGGGCAATTTGAGCACCCTGATCTACCTCCAGCTGGTCAACAACGACCTCACAGGGGGGATCCCGGCCCAATTGGGCAATCTAAGCCAACTGGAATGGCTCAGGCTTTGGGGAAACGAACTGACAGGTACCATCCCTGCCGAGCTCGGTAATCTGAGCAATCTGAGCTGGCTGGAGCTGAGCTACAACCAGCTTTCCGGCACGATTCCACAGGCGATCATAAACCTGAGCAACGGAGGAAACCGGACAACGAGAATATATCTCCATGACAATTCCTTCACGGGCATCGGAACACTGCCCCAAACGTTCTTCGCCGACTTCGAGATCTACAACAATCAATTGGATTTCGCCGACCTGACGGGCAACGTCGGCAACCTGGCCGCGAGCGACTACTCGCCACAGCGATTCGCACAAGACCCGGTGAGTGTTGTATTGAGCATGGGCGATGCGTTCGACCTGACAGTGAACCCAGATGGCCAGAACCTGACGTACCAGTGGCAAAAGAACTACACGGCCTTGGGCATGGATACACCTACAATATCTGTATCCTCAGCCTCCCTCCAGGATGCAGGCATATACTTCTGTACTGTCACCAGCCCCAATGTGCCCGATCTGAGAATCATCTCTGACGAAGTGACTGTTACGGTAGACGGTCAGACAAGTACCTGCGGAGAAGACGACGGCCTGCCGCTCGGTCTGATCTGGCGCGGCGAGGTGATCTCTGCCGAAGCGAACGGTTCGCCGGTCTTTCAGGGCGTGGTCAACGACAGCGTGACCATTGTCCCTACTGGCCAACCGAACCGCTATACCATCTCCTCTCATGTGGCGGGTGCCTTCGGCTTCGAGGCCCCCGGCGACTTCTACGCCGACTGCGAGGGGGGGGCACACCTGTATGAAACGTTCTCCCTCGGCATCGCCAACGACGGCAGTGACTTCGGCGGCGCATTCAGCAGCTACGATCCGGCCACACACACACTGCGCTTGTCGAGCCGCACACTCATCGCGTTTCCGGCATCCATCACCTTTGCCGTGACCGAGTTCATGCCCTACGTGGCCCCGCCAACGCTGTCCAACCGCTCCGTTGCATTGCCGGCTTCTGGCGCAACGGTCGGCACACTGTCCACCTTCATCGACCCGAACAGCGACAGTACGGACTATGCGCTGGTAAATGGCCAAGGCGACACGGACAATGCCCTCTTTGAGATCATCGGCACAGCGTTACGCCTTGTTGCGGGCTATTCGCCTTCCGCGCCCGAAACGCTTTCCGTGCGGGTGCGGGCCCTGCATGCTGACCGTCCTTACGCCATGGACAGCGTGTTCGCCATTGTGGTTACAGAGGGGTCTGTTTCCACCGCCCTGACAGACGGCCCTTCCGAGTCCCTGTCTCTCTTTCCGAACCCGGCAGGGGAGTTGCTGAACATCCGCTTCCATGGTGCAAGCGGTGAAGCGGTCGAATGCACCATCCACGACATGTCTGGTCGACAAATGCTCACGAAGTCCCTCCCCACCTCCCCTGGATCCACTACCCATCAACTCGACCTAACCGCCCTTCCACGTGGCCTCTATTTCCTGAAAATAGAAACAGATGCAGGCACTAATGTGAAGAAGTTCATTAAGGAGTAATTGTGCCGTTTGGTTAACGGACCAATTGCCTGAAAAAAAATCTAAAGTAGATTAAAACATCACTGATTAAAACCTAAAAAAATGGAAAAGCGCATTTGCCTGTTCATGCTGGTCGCACTCCCTTTATGCACAAGGGCGCAACAAACGATCAACTACAGCATTTTAGTTGGTTCTGTGCAACGTGAATTCATTCTCTATGTTCCGGCTTCTTATGATGGAACGACTAGTGTACCGCTTGTCTTTAGTTTTCATGGCCTGGGAGGCAATGCTCAGGCGCAAATGGAAGACCATGATTTTCGTCCGGTGGCTGATACAGCCGGATTTATTGTTGCGCATCCTTTAGGTGAACCCGTTGTCGGTCCTGTTCGTGGTTGGAATTTTGGTGATGATTCGCTACCTGATGATGTGCTGTTTACTGCTGAAATGATCGATACCATAGGGGCTGATTTTAACATTAACCTGGATAGGGTTTATGCCTGTGGAATGTCCTTTGGTGGTTTCTTCAGTGTTTTTTTGGCTGGACAACTTGGTGACAGAATTGCGGCCATAGCTTCTGTTGCAGGAACGATTTTAAATAATGTTCCGGATAGTATGATTGCGCCTGCCAGACCTATGGCATTCCTGGAGATACACGGCACGGATGACAACAATGTTCCCTACAACGGCAATCAAGCTGCAAAATCTGCTCAATATGTTCTTGACTTGTTCGTTGATCACAACAATTGTGATACAATACCATCCATCACACCCTTACCTGATGTAAATCCCAATGATGGCAGTACAGTTGAGCATTATGTTTATGCAAATGGAGATAACGGAACAACGGTTGAGCATCTGAAGGTGATCGGGGGCAGACATACCTGGCCAGGTGAAAATACAAATGCGCAAGGGGTAAACAGGGACATAAATGGCTGCGTAGAAATTTGGAAATTTTTCTCAAGGTTTGATATGAATGGATCTATTGGGTCTCCTTTGAATACAGAATCAATAGATGGTTTGCCAACAATTTCTGTTTATCCCAACCCTGCTCAGGAATACATTATCATTGAAAGTAAAAATCCTGTGAAAGATGCCAGGATTTACAACTGTTCAGGTCAGGAATTTATGCTTCCTGCAAGCTTTTTTGATGAAAAAATTCAGGTTGATGTGAAAAGCATTCCTCCCGGCTTTTACGTAATTTCAATAGCCCATGATGTCGGGATATTCAAATCAATCTTTATCAAACAATAAAAACAGAAGACTAATTTCTTGAAAACAGGGCAGTTCTTTCTCGTTTTCAGAAGAATGAAACAGTGCACATAATTAAGTGAAAAACTTCAAACTTAAAAAAATGAAACATCTCCACATGAAAAGCAACATCTTGTTTTTCGCGATTTATGCTTTGACTTTTACCAATCAAGCAAAATCACAAGATAGTACCGCTCTTGTATCCGCCTTTTTCGGACTGGATAACGCATTGCCAATTCAAGCAAATTTTTTATGTCCGGGAGCAGCAGGGCTGGATGGAATGCCGGTAAATTTCAAATTCCCCATTGACGCAAGTAGTTTATCAGCTTCTGATTTTGAAGTCGTGGATAGCCTGGGCACCATACACATACCTATTTGTGCTGTTTTGGCACCCGCCAATGAAAACGGAGAAAATCGAACCGTGCTTTTGATCGGTGAATTTGGAAATGCTGCCGGCAGTCCACCTGTTGAGGTAAGCGTTGTGGGTGATTTACTTACAATGAACACTTTACAAGGTGAGTCTGCTTGTTCAGAAATCATGAACCTGAATGGAATGTCTACCACAAATGTTGTTCCGCTGGCTGAAGGCCCAAGTTTGTTTTTTGCCCAAAAAATTGATGGTAATCTGAATGAATGCGGTTTAGGAACCCAAACTATACAGGTAGCATGGGATGGCGGTATTACACCGTACATAAGTGGTGATACAGAAGCTGACTTATTCCAATACTATATCGGTTATTCTGATAGTTCTGGCGTTCTAATTCCGCATGTACCCGTTTCGATTGCAGACATAAATGACAACGACAACTTTCACCAATTGTGCTTTGCTACCAATGAAGTGATTGTCAAAATTTCAATGATGGCTAACACCGTTGAAGACCCAAACCAAGACCCCAATTTATTCAGTGAAATAGATGTTAGTTACTGTGCACCTGTGACAAGTATTGAAGAGAATCCCTTCGAAAACGGTTATAAAATTTACCCGAATCCATTTTCAGATGAAATTTTTATTGAGAACCTGCTTGGTGATGAATACTTCATCATTTATGACTTTTTAGGGCGAAACATAGTAGAAGGTAAATGTTTGGGAACCATAAAAATACCAGCAACTAAAGCCGGGATATACTATTTGACCATCCAAAACAATACCAATCAAACAACTTACAAGTTGATTAAAAGATAACTGCTTACACACAATGTGTATGTGAAAATGCGCCTAACCAATCTGGTTTGTTTATATTTGCGGGAACAAAACCAAACCAGCATGACCCGCCAAACCCAAAAAAATGAAGTTCCCTTGCGCACTTACCGAAAGGCGCAAGGGACTTTTTGTTTGCGCAAAACGGTCAGCGCCGCTACGTCGTTTTTTTTAGTCTTTTTGTGGTTCGCAGGCACACACACGGTATGTGCACAGGGGATCGACACATCGGCGGCAAACAGCCGGCTGGACAGCATGCTGTCGCGGGTCAATACCTTGCGCAAGGCCGGAAACATGGAAGCAGCTTGTCCACTGGCTCGGGAGACGGCGAAACAGGCCTGGGCGACATCCAGGGCAACGAGGGCGTGTACGGGTTCCAGCGCGCGTTCAAGATCGCCGGAGCCAAGTACCTGATCATGAGTCTGTGGCAGGTACCCGACCAGCAGACTTCGTTGTTGATGACGACTTTCTATAAAAAATGGCTGGAGGAGAAAACGCCAATCCCTGAAGCCTTACAGGCGGCCCAGCAGGCGCTGCGCGAGGCGGGGCTCGATCCGTTTAATTGGGCGGGGTTTGTGTTGGTGGAGTGAACAATAGGGTCAGGCAATGGCGGTTTTCCTGCAACCAACAGGTAAGTAGGCGATCCTCAAAAACGCCAAATGCCCTTACTTTAACAACTTTTAGGCCCAAAAATTGTGTATATATTTGCAAGAAGTCGTAAATTGCCATCGAAAACCTTGCAAATTATGAAAAACCTTTGGAGCCCTTTCTGGACATGGCAATCCGGCTTTTCTGATGTGAACTGTCCGGGGAGGCATGTAAATTTAAGTTTGGCACCTCAACTCTTTTATGTCTACCCATATTATTCAAATTTTTCTTGCACAAAACCTCCCGGCACGGGGTATACAGAGATAAAAACAGCAATCATCACATTATTCATCTTACTTGTACAACTGTCAGTCTTTGGGCAAAAAATTGGTAAAGACCAAGCCTTGGAAGACCTGAAAATGCTACGGGATAATATCCAACGGTATAATCCAGCGTTAGCACAATACAACCCAGAATTTGACAGCCTTTCAGCGGAAATTATTCAGTCAGTGCAAAATGATTCCATTTCAATTTTTGTCTACTTTTCCCTGGTCAGTGAAATCTGTGCTTTAAGCAATGAAGGTCATTTTGCTATTGGAAATTGGCAAGATTCTATTCACAAAGGTATTCCTGAAAGCAAATATGCCTACCTTCCTGTTTCTGTAAAATTAATTTCAAATCAGCTTTACATTTGGGATGACTATTCCAATGAACAGTTGTTACAAAGAGGCGATAGCATTATTTCTATTAATGGCAAACCCACAGTTGATATAATAAAAATGCTTCAAAAAGTTACTCCTTCTGATGGCGACATCACTACCTATGCCAACAAAAATATTGAAGTCGGTTTTCCGTGGTTATACTACTTTTATATTGAGCAAACGGATACATTTCAATTAGATTACCTGAGGCACGATGAAGTGGTAAAAACAGCTAAAATTAAAGCGCTTTTTAAATCGGATCAACTTTCAAATTTCAAAAAATACATTGTTGATGATGGCATCAGGGAAGGAAGTAAACTCAATGCATTTTATGACCTGCAACTGAAAGAAGAGTATGCTCTACTAAAACTGCCTTCTTTTGATTACAGAAAAGTCAATCAATACAAAGTCAAGTCGAAGAAAATGTACAAAACCATCTTCAAGGAATTAGCCGAAAAAAAGGTTAATCACTTAGTCATTGATTTGAGGGGCAATACAGGCGGGCGAAATGAGTTTGCAGACGATATGGTTCCATACATACTAAACCCTGAAAATACTGATTCATTTTTCAAAAAAACGACTTCCTGGGAAGGAAAACAAAAGACCTATAAGATGCCCAAAGCTTCAAAATATGCATTTCAAGGCACAATTTACGTCTTGGTGAATGGGAAAACATATTCAGCAGGCAGCTCACTTGCCCGGTTCCTGAAAGAGTATGCTGATGCTATTATTATTGGAGAAGAGACGGGCACACGCTACGAAGGCTTTTCAGCAGGTTCAATTCAATCTGTTTCTTTACCAAACTCAAAATTAAGAATAGGAATCCCCCGTTATCATATTTTTTATCCTGCATCTGGAAAACAAAATACCCGCAACAGGGGTGTTCTGCCAGATTACGAAATTATTTATTCGTTTGAAGATATAGTGCAAGAAATAGACCTTCATTTTGAAAAAGCACTCACCTTAATGAAGCGATAAAAACAGCAACAAAATGGCATGATTAAATCATACCCCCGAACACTCGCTGCAACCTCACCTTCCCTATCCGGCTACCGCTCCAACCGCTTTTCCCAAATCAATCCGCCCGTATTGTCGTACATGCGTACCGTCAGCATGCGTTCTTTCTGGGGTCCACTGAAGGTCAGTAGTGCAAAATTGTGTTTTCCGATCACCGTGCCTTCCACACGGTGTGTATTTTGGGTTTTGGTAGCTGCATCGGTAAAGGAGCCGGCGGTGAGAGAGGAGCAGGTGACGTCCCACACCTTGTTGCCTTTGGCGTTGGTCATTTCACTGAGCTCGGAGAAGTGGCGGTCGCCATTCAGGAACACCACGCCTTTAATGTTCTCGTGTTCGATGTGGGCGAGGATGTCGTCGCGCTCGGCGGGGAACAGGTGGAGGTAGGTCTCGTGGGCGTCGTTGGTGGTGAGCACCTGCCCGCCGAGGGCGACCACCTTGTAGGGGGCGTAGCTGGCCGACAGCCCCGCTTTGAGCCAGGCGAGCTGTTCGGCGCCGAGCAGGGTGCGGGGGCAGGATTCGCAGTTGTTCGGCGTCCGGAAGTAGCGGTTGTCGAGCAGGAAAAAGTCGATGCCGCCGTACTGGAAAAAGCTGGTGATGCCGGGTTGGCCCGGAAGGCCGGAGGTGGGGTTGGCCCAGAAGCTTTCGAACACCTCCTGCGCCGTTTCCTTGTGGGGCCAGGCGCCGTCGCTGTCGTTGGGTCCGTAGTCATGGTCGTCCCACACGGCATAATGGCTGCAGGCTGCGAGCAGGGGTTGCAGTTCGGGCAGCGAGCGGGCGTGGGTGGCCCGGTGCAGCATGCCCGTGCGCGTCGCCCAGTCGGGTTCGCGGTAGTAGTAGTTGTCGCCGAGCCATAGCATCAGGTCGGGCTTTTTCGACACGATGGCGTCGAAAATAAAGTACTCTGAGCCGTAGGGTTTTCCCGGACGGTCGTATTTCTCTTCGGCGTCGTACATGCAACTGCCCGTCGCCACCGAAAATTCGGGCGGATCGGTGCGGTACTGCCACAGCGGCTGGGTGCGGAATTGCAGGGGGTACGGCCGCTTCACCTTGCCCCCGTTGATGTGCAACGTGTACTCGTATGTGCGGCCAGGCTCCACCTGATCGGCGATGCACCTGGCCGTGTAACCGGTGCCGGCTTCCGTTTTCACCACGGCTGTTTTGATCATCTTGCCGCCCTTGCCCGCCTCGCGGTAGGTGAAGTACACCTTTGCGGGCCTGTTGGTCTGTGCCCAGAGGGCCACTTCACGCATATCGGCGTAGCCGACCATCGGGCCGGACTGGAGGTGCTTCTTTTGCGCCAGAAGGGGGCCAACAGCCAAAAAAACGAGCATTATCGCGGTAAAACAGTACCTGAACATGAAAATTGCTTAGAGGGAGAAAATAAGGCCGAAGATAAACCCGCGCGCAGGCTCTCCTACCCGGCTGGATTAAAAAAAATTTATCGGCTGAACTATTGACTTTTTGAAAAAAATATTTGTATATTGCACCATCTTTTTAATCTTTAAAATCGTTTTTCTATGGTAGTCCGCTTTTTGATTTTATCGTTATGCTGCATGGTCGCCCAAAAGGCCATCGCCCAGGGCGGCGAGCAGTCCTTCTCCAAATCCTTTCACTCCGACAACAAGTCGAACTTGCAACTTTTCCTGCCCGGAACGATCGACATGAAAGTCTGGAAAGACGCCAGCGTCAAAGTGGAGATCGGCGTTGTGCTTCCGGGAGCAAGCGAAGCGGTGGTCAAAGGCCTGGCCAATACCGGACGCTATAACCTGGTGGCTGCCTCAACAGAAACCAGCCTTTGCCTGACCGCGCCGAACGCCCAAAAGCATCTGCGCCTGAAAGGTCAGGACGTGCAGGAGACCTACCGGTTCACGGTGTACGTACCGGAGGGCATGACGGTCGAGATGCTGCCGGCAACCACCCCGAAATCGGCTGAGGTCGCCGAGTTGGCAACCACCGTCAAAAGCCAATAAGCGGTTTATCCTTCACCCACCGCATCCAGCGATTCCAACAGGACGTTGCAGGCGCTTTCTATCTGCTCGTTCGATATGATCAACGGCGGCGCGATGCGCAGGCATCGGTCGTTGAACAGAAACCAGTCGGTCACCAGCCCCCTGCGCAAGCAGTGTTGGATGACCGACTGTACTTTTTCAGGGCTGTCCAAATCCACCGCGAGCCACAATCCGGCACTCCGCACCTCGCGGATGAGCGGGTGCTGCAGGCGTTCGCGAAAACGCTGTTCTTTGGCCGGGACGTCTTTGATCCATGGCCCTTCCACCAGCTCCCGAAAGGTTGCCCACGCGGCCGCTGCCGACACCGGGTGCCCGCCAAACGTGGTGATGTGGCCCAGTGGCGGGTCGTGCGACAAGCTGCGCATCCGTTCTGCCGACGCGGCGAACGCGCCGATGGGCATGCCCCCACCCAGCCCTTTGGCGAGCAGCACGATGTCGGGGCGAACGCCATACGCCTCAAAAGCAAATAAATGACCCGTGCGTCCGCAACCGGCCTGAATTTCATCGAGAATCAGCAAGGCGCCGGTCTCGTCGCAACGCCTGCGCAGGGCTTGCATCCATTCTATGCGGGGTTTCCAGATGCCCGACTCCGCCTGCACCGTTTCCACTACCACCGCAGCCGTGCGCTCCGTGATGTCAGACAGGCACCAGTCGCAATTGAACCCGATGTGCCGGATAGCGGGGAGCAGGGGGTAGTACGGCAGCGTAAAATCGGTAGGCCACATGAGCGAAGCGGCGCCCTGGGTGCTGCCGTGATAGGCGTACCGGCAGGCGACAAACTCCGCGCGCCCGGTGAGGCGCTTGGCGAGCTTCATGGCGCCCTCCGTGGCTTCTGCGCCCGAATTAACGAGGTAAACCGCGTCCAACCCCGGCAGATGCGCCGCGAGCAAGGTCGCCAGCTGCACCTGGGGCGCCAAAATATACTCCCCGTACACCATGGTGTGCCAATATTTGCCCAATTGTTCCTGCACAGCCGACACCACCTTCGGGTGGCGATGCCCCAGGCTGCTGACGCCAATGCCGGCGATCAGATCGAGATAAGCCTTCCCGTCCGTATCGTACAGGAAAACACCCTCCGCGCGTTCGATCTCCAGCGCAAGCGGAGACGGGGAGGTTTGGGCGAGGTGCTGCAAAAAAAGCGGACGAAGGGGTCGCATGGCGCTTGAATTCGGCACAAACATACACGCAAGGGCATAACTTTGTACGGGGCAGCACAACATTCGAATTGCCACGCCTGTTATATGGCAAGCACCAGAAAGCCACCTATCGACTCCGTAACATGACCGCCCAAGCGCTATTGCACAATGAACTACTGCCACTCACGCTGGCGCACACCGGTAAGGACGCCTTTTACTGGATGAGCGACTGCCACGTGCAACACCTCCCGGTGGTGGACGGCAGCAAATTAGTGGGTGTGCTTTCAGAAGAAGACCTGTTCAACCATTCCCTGTTCGACACACTGGAGTCCTACGACTTCTCCCTCATGCCCATGGCCTTCGTACGCCCCGAAAGCCATGCGTTCGATGTCGTCCGGGTCATGGGCGAAAACAGGTTGACCACTATCCCGGTAGTCGACGAAAATGGCGATTACCTCGGGTTGGTGGCCCAGGCCGACGTTCTTCGCTTTCTGGCCGACAGCGCTTCCTTCGGCGAACCCGGCGGCGTCGTTGTCCTGGAAGTTTCCCCCCGGGACTACGCGCTGAGCACAATCGCCCGCATCGTGGAGGACGAAGACGCCAAGGTGCTCTGTGTTTTAGTACACGCGAACCCCATTGCAGAAACGCTGGACATCACGCTGAAAATCAGCCGCACCGACCTGAGCCGGGTGGTGGCCTCCCTGGCGCGACATGAATTCCACATCAAACAAACTTACGGGTACGACCTGGCCAAAGAGGGGTACATGGAGCGTTTTGACTCTTTGATGCACTATCTTAATATGTAGTCGGCGGTCGGCGGTCGGTAGTCGGCTTTCGGTAGTCGGCTTTATTCGCCTTGGCCGAGGGAAAATCCGGCCTCTCCGTCGAACGTGTACAGGTTTTCGGTTTTGATGATGTCCAATCCTGATTCATGGATTTGATGCAGGAGTTCGAGCACGTTGGCGTAGGCGACCGGTTTTAATTGTGCGCTTTTGAAGCGGCAGCGCCAGTGGTCGGTGCAAAAAGTGGCGGGGTTTCCGTCGGGAAAAACCTTGATACCCCGGTTGGTGATCATGTTGAGGGGCAGATGCGCGCTCACGGCCGGCCGCAACAGATCGGCGAGCACTTCGGGCTCCCGGTTCGGCCAATGCAGAAAAACATCCACGCCCACCAGCTCTTTATGGGCGCGGGGGCGTTCGGTCGATTGCACCGACACGGGCTTTCCCTGGTTTTTGCTAAAGTCAACAGCCGGTAATTGTTTCGGCCGGCTGCCCAGTCGGTCGATAACGGCCTGCGCAAACTCATCGGTTCCAACCCGCTTTCGGGTATACGGTTCGTTGAAGATGTCGCCGGTGTGAATACCGTCTTCTATGGCGCACAACCACGCGTTCTGAATGGTTTCGGCAATATCAGCCTGACCGATGTGCACCAGCATTTGCAGTGCGGCGAGCAACAGTCCCGACGGGTTGGCGATGCCCATGCCGGCAATATCCGGCGCGGAACCGTGCACAGCCTCGAACATGGCGAACGCCTGCCCGATGTTGGCCGATCCGGCAAGGCCCACCGATCCACTAACCTCTGCGGCGATGTCGGACAGGATGTCGCCGTACAGGTTAAGGGTGACCACCACATCGAAGTGCTCCGGCCGCTCGGCCAGCCGGGCCGCGCCGATATCGATGATCATGTGCTCCTGCTGAATGTCGGGGTACTCGGCGCCGATCTCGCGAAAGAGACGGGAGAAGGTGCCGTCGGTGATCTTCATGATGTTGTCCTTGGTCATGCAGGTCACTTTCTTTCGGCCGTTGGCGCGGGCGTACTCAAACGCGTAGCGGATGATCTTCTCCGAACCCGGAATGGAAATCAACTTGAGGCACTGGTACACCTCATCGGTCTGGCGATGCTCAATGCCGGCGTAGAGGTCCTCCTCATTTTCGCGGATAATCACCAGGTCCATGGCCGGATGGTTGGTCTGCACGTACGGATGGTAAGTCACCGAAGGCCGGACGTTGGCGAACATGCCCAACGTCTTGCGCATGGTGACCGTCAAGCTCTTGTGACCGGAACCCTGGGGGGTCAGAAAAGGCGCTTTTAATAAAATACGCGTACGGCGGATCGATTCCCAGGCCGACTCCGGAATGCCCGAGGTAATCCCGCTGTTGTAGGCCTTTTCGCCTACTTCTACGATCTCAGGCGCAATCCGGGCGCCGGCGGCGTCCAGTATACGCAATACGGCGGGCATAATCTCCGGACCAATGCCGTCGCCGTAGGTAACGGTGATGGGCACAGGTTGGGCATGGGCGGGCTTTTCAGGCATCACTTCCGGTTGGGCAGTACTTTTTGGCATAACGGTGTTCATTGTTTGTTTGCAATAGCATTGCTTTTAACAGCCGTTTTGCCTTTTGGTTCTGAAAACGTCGTTTAAATTGAAAAACCCCTCACACTATCCCCGTTATCCCCGTTATGAGGGTGTCTCATAAGTCGAAAATACCGGCATTCCGCCAATCAAAATTTTGGAAGACCAAGATAACCGATAGAATGGCCTCAAGCCCGATGTCGTCAAATGACCGCAAGTGCGATGTATCTAGGCTGTTTACAACGAAACGAGATTTTTTTGCCGCGAATTCGCGCGAATTCGCGCTAATTCGCGGCAAAAAAATCAAAATAAATGGCGGCGAGACCGCTAAAAACGGCAAGGCAATCTTTGGAGGCAAAGTTGACGACAGTGGGTATTAAGCCATCCAGTCAATATCGACTGGCTCAATATTTTATTTGGAGGCGCATGTAGACATAGGACTTATGAGACACCCTCCTATTCATGGTTGACCGCTACGCGGTCGTCTTAAAAAAACGCAGTGCAATGGTTGCTTGGGTCTTCCCCGTACAACCAGGCGCTTCCTATTCCGCATTCCGCAATCCACATTCCGCATTCGTCAAAACGCCCAGCCGTTCGCCTCGCGCAAACATTGCGCGATACGGCGGCGACCTTCTTTCACGTTCACCGCCGGGTATTTGGTGAACCGTTTTACGCCCATGAGGAAGGTGCGCAGCAGATCGCCGTCGGCGTAGGAGGCCAGGGCGTCGGTGGCGTACTTGGCGATGCGCGCGGTGGCATCGTGCAGGTAAACCTGGATCATGGTGTCGTACACCTCCTGAGGCTGGGCTTTTTCGGCGCGGCCGGCCAGTTTTTGGACGCGCAGCAGCATGGACTCGGCCGCATAGAGCTCGATGAGCATGTCGGCGCAGTTCATCAAAATTTCCTGCTCTTCCTTTAGGTTGAGCTTGCCGTCCATCTGCATTTTGGCGGCGCCACCGGCGGTCATCAGCGCGATCTTTTTGAAATCGGCGATGGCGCGCTTTTCTTCTGCGTACGGCCCTTCTGATTTTTCCATGGAAGGCATGGCAGCCAGTTCTTTCTGCACGTTCCAGGCGGGTCCGACGATGTCGAGCTGGCCTTTCAAGGCGCGTTTGAAGAGTTGGTCGACCATCAGGAGGCGGTTGATCTCGTTGGTGCCTTCGTAAATTCGGTTGATGCGGCTGTCCCGATACGCCCGTGCGGCGGGATATTCCTCGCTAAAGCCGATGCCGCCGTGTATTTGCACGTTTTCGTCCACGCAGTAATCCAGCACTTCGGAACCCAACACCTTGAGGATGGAGCATTCGATGGCGTATTCCTCTGCGGCTTCGAGCATGGACTGGGCGTATGATTTGCCTTCTGCCTGAGCGGCGGTCTTTTTGTCGTGCATCAGCTCGGAAATGCGATAGGACACGCTTTCGGCGGCAAAAGTGCGCATGGCCATTTCGGCGAGCTTGTACTGTATGGCGCCGAACGTGCCGATTGGTACTTTGAACTGCACGCGCTCGTTGGCGTAGCGGGTGGCCATGGTGGTGACCATGCGGCTGCCGCCTGCGCACATGACGCCGAGTTTGAAACGGCCGATGTTGAGCGCGTTGAAGGCGATCAGGTGTCCCTTGCCGATGTCGCCCAGTACCTGCTCGGCCGGTACCTGTGCATTTTCAAAAAACACCTGCCGTGTGGAGGATCCCTTGATGCCCATTTTGTCCTCCTCGGCGCCCAGCGTCAGCCCAGGCGTATCGCGGTCTACAATAAAACCGGTAAACTGATCGCCGTTCACCTGGGCGAACACGATGAACACGTCGGCAAAACCCGCGTTGGTGATCCACATTTTCTGGCCGTTCAGCACGTAATGGGCGCCGTCGGCGCTCAAGTCGGCGCGGGTTTTGGCATTCAGCGCGTCGGAGCCACTGCCGGGCTCGGTCAGGCAATAGGAGGCCTTCAACTCGCCGGTGACCAATTTGGGCAAGTATTTTTCTTTTTGCTTGTCGGTGCCGAAATACAGTATAGGCAACATGCCGATGCCCGTGTGCGCCGCAAACGAGACCAGAAACGATCCGGCAGGGCCAAGCACGTCGGAAATCACGGTATTCACGTTGGTATCCAGCTCCGTGCCGCCGTATTCCACCGGCATGTGGGCGCCCAGCAACCCCAGCTCACCGGCTATTTCCAGGAGCCTGACGGAAACGCCGTCTTCCTGTTTTTCTATTTTATGGGCAATGGGAAAGACCTCCTGGCTCAAAAAATCTTCCGCCATTTGCTTGATCATCAATTGCTCTTCATTCAATTCCTCCGGAATAAAAACTTCCTCCGGCTGCGTATCCCGGATTAAAAATTCTCCTCCTTTGAGTACTGCCGATTTGACTAAGGTATCTTCCATGAGCTGTTCAATTTTTGTTTAGCGAATTTTCGCTACAAAGATAACGGCTTTTTTTACCTTGTAAAGCGTGCAGGGAATTTTTTTTTCTTGCGCAGCAAAAATTCCGGTCGAACACGGTCTGGATTTCGCCAATCGGGCGTCAGGGCATCGCCTTCCGTGGCCCGCAGGCGCCGCCACGCTTGCCAGTCGGCCTCCCGAAGCAGGAAGTACCGGCCCCCCAGGGGTATGGCATGGCACGAATCAGGCATCCGGCGTGCATCGGTCACCGCGATGCGCCACAACCGGTCGGGCTCAACCGGGTACTCGGGCAGCCACGGCATGGCGTCGATGCCATGTGTGTACGTAAAAAACTCGGCGAGGGCGTTGTGCGCGATGACCAGATCGGGCCGGATGCCGTTTTCGGAGAAAAATTGCACCGCCCGGGCCGACACCCGTTCGTACAACCGGTAGTCCGGGTCGTGTTTTTGGGGGGCATAACCCATGCTGGTCCACGGACCGGCCAACACCAGAAGAGTCGCCGGTATCCAAACGTATTTACCCATACGGGGCATCCATACGCCGGCAAAAAGTGGCATTAAAAGAACAAACATTAAAAAAAAGCGGTAGGCCAGGCCCGTAGACGTCCATTCCCAAAAAGGCCACAGCAACACCAGCCCCAGAAGCCACAGTGATTTTGGGGCGGCATTCCTGTTTTTCCCCAAAAACGGAAATGCAAGCCAGGCCAACGAAGCCCCTGCGATTTCCGCTATCCAGACGGGTGTGAGTCG
The DNA here is from genome assembly GCA_041736625.1 of Saprospiraceae bacterium. Taxonomy (GTDB): domain Bacteria; phylum Bacteroidota; class Bacteroidia; order Chitinophagales; family Saprospiraceae; genus M3007. Next base: position 25,808 of record JBGSTG010000127.1, read on the forward strand.
CTGCGCGCCAAAATCGCGCACAAACGACCAGGGCGCAACGTGCACCGCTCCCGACCAGGCGCCGCTCAGCCGTTCCCAATCGCGCACGTGCAGCAGCCCCGGCAGCCATACGCCGGCGCCGGTCAGCAACAGCGCCGGCAGCAAAATCCACCAGATCGCGCGCCGCGGGATGCGCCACCGGCTCCCGAATGCCCAGTAGCCGCCCACCAGAAGCGCCCCCAATGCAAAAGCGACCCTGTGCCCAAAAAAGCACAGCGCCAGCAGCCCCGCCACCAAGGCATACCGGAGCCGCCGGTCCGTCGTTTCCTGTTGCAGCACCCCGTACAAACCGAGAAAAAACACCCATCCCAGCGCATTTTTGGGGTATTGCGCGCAGAAATACGTCAGATGGGGCGAACCCGCCATCCAGCAGAGCGCCAAAACCGGGGCAGCGCCTCCAATGGCCGGCAGGTGCGGGTAACGCGAGTCAGCCGCAGCGGTCCGGGACAAACCCCTGTCCGGGTTCACGCAAAAACAAGCAAACCAGGTGCCTAAAACAACGAACCCCGCCAACCAGGCCGCCCCGAACTGGTAGGCCGCCACGTAGTCGCCGGAAAACCAATACATCAACCGAAAAAAGGGATAGATAAGGGACGCGTCCGGCGAATGCATCCGGCCCGTTTCGTTCAGCGCTTTTAATTGCACCAGATAGAAATAGGCGTCCCATCCGTTGGCGTAGGGCGTTTGGGCGTATGCGTTTTTGCGGAGGATGACCGCCCAGGCTACCGGCGTCACCAGTAGCAGGAGCGGAGCGTATTTTCTCCAGGCAATCGGCGTGCCGGGCTGTTTACGGGGTACCTCCACTGCGGAATTTGCGCTAACGGATGTACAGGGTCTGGATGAAATCCTTTCCTTGAATGGTCGCCGCGTCGACGGTCAGTTCGTCTTTGAAAATGCGGGTGAAGCGGGTGGTTACTGCACCTTTATAGTAGGCTTCGTACTGGCTCACGTCGGTCAGTTTGCCAAAAATTTTTACCCGGGCGGTGCGGGTGTCGGCGTTCAGCAGTTGCCAGTTACCGTCGGCAACGATCTCGCTGCCGGCGCCGTCGGTCCATTTTTCGCTGCGGTACACCACGAACGTGCCGTCGGAGCGCAGGATGATGGCCTGTTCGGCCTCCATGTCGGGCTCCCGGATGCTGTTGGCGACGCGCTTGTCCAGAATGGCGGTCAGGGGCGAGTCGGCGCTTTTCGCGGCGATGGCGGGAACAGCGGCGGCTACCGGGGTGAACGCTTCTGCTCCGTTGTAGAACAACAGCTCGCTGATAGCCAGGTCTTTGTATTTTTTTCCGGGGAATGTGCTTTCAATGCGCAGTTCAAAATCGTTCCCTTCGACGGGTTTATCCAGCGTGATTTTCTGGGGCGCCTGGTTGTCTTTGAGTTCATAGCGCGCGGTGGCGCCGGTGGCGCCAAAGGAGAACGCGCGCACCCTGGCGTTGGCCGTGTAGTGTTCGTCGGAGCGCTGGTAACCATTGCTGATTTCGACGGCGGTGATGGTCGTTTTATCCGGAAAACGGAATTGGAGGGTCTCCCCTACCCCATCGGTGGCGGGGTTTCCCTCTACCCAGGCGAACTCCTTGCGGGCGTCGAACAGGCAGGCTGTGCCGTATGCACTCACCGGAGCAAGGGTGCTGGAGGCCCGGCATTCGCCCGCGCGCCGGGTGGGGGCCACGATGCGCACGTCGGCGCCCGAGGCGTCCGTCAGCTGCAAGCGGGACAGGCCGACAGACCCCGTACCGGCAAAGGGCAGCACGTCGATGTTCCGGTCGCCTTCGGTTCGCCGGACGGCGGTTGCGCCGGTCGGCGCGCCGAAGCGCAGGTACAACGACCGGAGGGGTTTGTTGCCCAGGGTAATTGGCTGGTTTATGTTTCCGGTGGGTCCGGGCTGGCCGTTTTCGTACACCGTCACGGGCACATCCGGCACGCCGGACAGACCGGTCAGCCGGACGCCCTGCAGGGTGGTCGGTTCCGAGAAATAGAGCATGATGCCCTCGTCGGGGCCAGCGCCTGTTCGGGTGCGCCAGACGGTGGTGCTATCCCGGTCGAAGAGATTTTCCACGGGCATCCGGTCGGCGCTGGAGGTGGCGTATGCGCCGTTGAGCCGGAGCAGCGGTCGTGTGTCGGGCGGGGAGGCGGGCGGTTGTGCGGTTGTGGCGTCGGAGTTGCCGGCAGGCGCTGTGCCCATGGGTCCGCATTGCAAAAACAAAACCGCGAGACAGGCGGACATTCCTAAAAAGTATAATTTCATTTGGGAAAAAGGTTAGTGAGTACCGGTGTCAAAAAGACCGGTAAAATTGACCCTTTTTCCGGAAAATACGCTGGAAATCGACGCCATTATTTCGGTTCAGACCGACAATTTAACGACATGGGCATTCGAAAAATACAAAATCCGCTACTTTTGGCGTTCCTTTGTGCACATGCACTATTTTCCACATCCTATTTCCAAAACCGCAACCCTGTTCGCATAGGTATGACGATTCAATCCTTTTTAGCCGCCTGTCTGTTCTTGCAAGTGGTACCGGCGACCACAACCACCACGGGTACGCCTGCTGCCTCGCACAGTTTGTTGGACACGTTTATCGGCAACACTACTTCGAGTTTGATCATGTTCATCATTCTCGTGTTCCTGTCCGCCGCGGCTGTCTACATCATCATCGAACGCTACTTTACGATCACCCGCGCCGGCCGGGTCGACCAGAATTTCATGAACAGCATCCGGGCCAGTGTGGAAAGCGGGAACTTGCAGGCTGCCCGCGCCTTGTGCCAGAGTGTGGACTCGCCCATGGCCCGCATGGTGGAAAAGGGGCTGGACCGCATCGGCAAGCCCCTGGAAGACATCAACAAGGCCATTGAAAACGTGGGCAACCTGGAGCTGCTGAAGCTGGAGCGAAACCTCTCCACCCTGGCCTCTATCTCTGGTCTGGGGCCCATGTTCGGGCTGCTGGGCACGGTGCTGGGGCTCATCCTCTCGTTCCAGAACATGTCTACGGCCGCCAATGTGACCCCGCAGGTGCTCTCCGGCGGTATTTACCAGGCTTTGACCAGTACGGCGCTTGGCCTCACCGTATCCATTGTGGGTATGGCCGGTTACAACCTGCTGGTGTCCAACCTGGACAAGGTGGTGTACAAAATGGAATACACGGCCCTGCAGTTTATGGACCTGTTGCAAGAGCCCACGCGGTAACCGCCCCCGCCCGGTATCGGGGCATTCACCTTCTTAAATCCGAAATCGTTTATGCCGCTAAAACGCAGAGTACGGGTTCGCCCTGAGTTCAGCCTGGCTGCCATGATTGACATCATCTTTTTGTTGCTGATGTTTTTCATGCTCACGTCCAAGTTCGTCACACCCAACGCGCTGAACCTCCAGTTGCCGTCGAGCACCGCCACCACCATGGCGTCGCCCTCGCTGGCCATATCTATCGACCAAAACGGCGTCTACTATCTGGATGCCGATAAAATCTCGGAACAGGCCCTCGAAGCGTCGCTTCGCGACAAGATCCGCCGCTCCGGGGAGGATGCCAAGAACACTACGATCACGGTGGTGGCGGAAAAAACCGTAGCCATCGAAAAAGTTGTTTTCGTATTGGACATCGCGAACCGCCTCAAGGTAAAAACGATCCTGGCCACCGAACCCAGTATTCAATAACCACAACCGATTCTGCCATGCAAGCCAACGCGCAATTAAAAGGAGACCGGGCCCGGGCCTGGACCATCAGCCTGCTGTTCCACGCATTGCTGTTGCTGCTGCTGTTCTTGTGGCGTATACACCTGGAGCAACCGCTGACCGAAGCGCCCCCCATCGTGCTGGAATGGGGCGGTGGCGGCGACGATGTGGCCGCAGGCGAGCCCGACCGCGGGCAGGGCGACGACCCGGCTCCCCAGGGCCAACAGATGGAAACACCTCAAGTGGAACAACCTTCGGAGCGCCCCACCCCGACGCCCCCAACCCCAAGCGCACCAGCTAAAACCAGCGCACCGCAGTCCAATACCCCCACCACCGAAGACCCCAACGTGGCGGCCATGCGCAAGCAGCAGGAAGACGCCCGCAAGCGACAACAGCAGGAAGAGCAGCAGCGCATCGCCCAGGAGCAGGCCGCCGCCGAGCGCAAACGACAGGAACAGGCGGAGAAAGACGCGAAAAAAGGCAAATTTGGCAGTGCTTTCGGCAGTGGCAGCGGACAAGGACAAGGCAACACCGGCGCCCCCGGCAACCAGGGCCAGGCCGGCGGAACCGGCAACAACTCCGGTGGTACCGGGCCTGGCACCGGCGGCGGCACAGGCGGCGGATCGGGCACCGGCACGGGTTCGTCGATCGGCGGCGGCTTGGACGGCCGCAAACTGGTTAGTCGCCCCAAGATGGTCGACAACTCTCAGAAAACCGGCAAAGTAAACGTAGATGTGTGCGTAGATGCCGCAGGCAACGTGGTGAGCGCCGCCTACACCCAACGCGGCTCTACCACCAGCGACAGCGAATTGCGCAACAAGGCCATACAGTGGGCCAAACAGCATAAGTTCGGGCCTTCCGGTGCGGAAAAGGAGTGTGGGACGATCCTGTTCAATTTTCAGTTGCAATAAATTATTATAACAAATAACTTCCCGGTAAAGAAGTCATATTTTTTTAAAACGCCTTATACCTTCGTGGAGTGGGCAGGTCAATGCATGCGCGCCTCTTTTTCTTTTGGCACGCAACCGCAGCACGTGTGATTTTTATAACTATTTCCCAGCAAAATGTAACGCCTGCCGACGCCCGTACAAGCACCTTTGCAGACCGGTAGATGGCTTGGTTTGCAAACCAGTTCTCACACGGCTTACCATTCAAAAATGAACGTCTCTTGTTCACTAAAACCAATAACAATGAACCGCAACGCATTATCTACTTTACTACTCACCATTTTCGTAGCCGTTGCCGCCAATTTCGGCTGCCAGACGACAGACCAAAAAGAGCAAGAATCGAAGGCAATTGCCGATCGGATGGCCCTGGACCAGGCCAGACAAGATTCTATCAGTAACGCCCAAAGAAGGGTTACAGATGAAGAATGGCAAGCTTTTGTGACAGAAACCAAAGCTAAAATAAAGGCCAACGATTCGGGGATTGAAAAGTTGAAAGCCGACATGAAAAAATCGGGCAAAAAAATGGACGAGGCATACACCAAAAGCATCGAAACCCTGGAACAAAAAAACAAGACGCTGGAGGCCAAATTAGATTCCGGGTACGAGAAGGGCCAAAAAGAATGGGCTGAGTTCAAACGTGAGTTTAACCACGACATGGACGAACTGGGCCAAGCCCTCAATGACCTGGTAACCAACAATAAAAATTAACTGCGGAGATGGATGACAAGGAAATTGAAAAATCCATTTCCCACGTTACCGTTGAACTCATTGAATACCTGCAAAATGCCATGGTTATTAAGACCATTCTCAAAAAATCGACTGGCAACATCAGTGTCATGTCTATCGATTCAGGGGAAAGTTTGAGCGAAAAAACATCCGCGTTCGACACGTATGTTCAAATAATTGATGGGAATGCAGAAATAGTGATCAACGGGGTATCGCACCTCCTGATGACCGGGGAGTCCATTGTGGTGCCGGCGCACGCTTCCAATTACACAAAGCCCAACGGTCGCTTCAAAATGATCCAGACGGTCATCAAAAGCGGATATGAGTAGGCATTTATTCCAGCAGACCGCTTAAATACGGTGTGTAACATATTCCATAACCAATTAAACATTTTTCAATCATGAGCAAAGATAAAGGCAGTAAAAACCATAAAAAAGCACCGGCCAATAAAACAGACGGAAAACCAAAATCGGTATCCGATTATAAGTCTGAAAGTAAAAGTGGACAAGATCACCTCCACACATTAGACCCGTTTATTACTAAAAGCGACTCAAAGGCAGACAAGAATCCGAAGGGAAAGAACCGGTCATGATTGAGGTGACCAAACATGGTGTCCTGCTGGCAAAAACGAGCCTGGGCTTTGAAAGCGCGGGTGTGCTCAATCCCGCAGCCGTGCAGGAGGAAAACGCGGTACACCTTTTTTACCGGGCAGTACACGTGGGAAATTATTCGACCATTGGATACGCCCGATTGGAAGGGCCGGTGACGCTCTCGGAAAGACTGGATTTACCCGTGTTGTTTCCACAGGCTGCATACGAATCACACGGAGTGGAAGATCCGCGCACGGTGTGTATAGACGGGTTGTATTACCTGACATACACGGCATACGACGGTATTAATGCGCTCGGGGCCTACGCCACGACCACCGTGTTGCCGAACTTCGAAAAAAAGGGCTTTCTCGTTCCTCAGGTGTCTTATGAACATTTCAAACACCTGAGCGAAAGCCAAAGCCCGCTCAATGAAAAGTACCAACGGTATAATGGGCACGCCAATACACATGGGCAATCGGATAAAAACGTGCTGATTTGGGTCAAAAATGTGGTCTTTTTCCCGCGTCGCATCCAAGGCAAACTATGTTACCTGCAACGGATCAAGCCCGATATTCAAATCGTTTCGGTACAGGAGCTGGATGATCTGACGCCGGCTTTTTGGGACGATTACCTGTTGCACCTTGCTCAGTTCATCGTAATGGAGCCCCGGCATCCGCACGAGTTAAGCTACATTGGCGCCGGCTGCCCGCCCATAGAAACCCCGCATGGCTGGATTCTCATTTACCATGGCGTGCAAGATACCAACGCCGGGTACAAATACCACGCCTGCGCAGCTTTGCTGCACCTGGACAACCCCAACCGGGAAATCGCCAGGCTTTCAAAGCCGCTTTTCTCGCCCGATCAGGATTACGAAATGGAGGGTGAGGTGAACAATGTTTGCTTCCCAACAGGTACCGCCTTGTTCGGCGACCAACTGTATATCTACTACGGTGCAGCCGACGAGCGAATTGCCTGTGCTTCGGTCAGTTTGTCGGCGCTGATAACCGAATTGTTGCGCAACGCAGACAGTTCATGAAAAATCAAATTTTATTCATCACCTCTTATCCGCCCAGGGAATGCGGCATTGCCACCTATTCGCAGGACCTCATCAAGGCGATCAACGATAAGTTTCGCGATTCATTTTCGCTCAAGGTGTGCGCTTTGGAGGCCGGCGTCTCCCATTTTGCTTATTCGGATGAGGTCAAACTGGTACTTAACACCCACGATGCCGACCAATACGCCCTGACCGCACAAGCCATCAACGCTGACAGGCGCGTCAATCTGGTGGTCATTCAACACGAATTTGGTTTTTTTCAACAGGCCGGAATAGATGCTTTTTTGCCGTTTGTGCAACGACTCACCAAACAAACCATCATTGTATTCCACACCGTCCTGCCGGGCCCGGATGCGGCGCGGAGAGGGTATGTACAGCTTGTTGCAGATGCTTGCGCATTTGTGGTGGTGATGACCCAAAGCTCGGCCGACATTTTAAGAACTGATTATGCGATATCCGAGCACAAAATCATCGTCATTGCGCATGGGACGCACCTGGTTTCCCATTTAAACAAGGCCGTCTTGAAACAAAAATACGGGCTGGAAGGGCGCAAAATACTGTCCACTTTCGGGTTGCTCAGCTCCGGAAAAAGCATAGAAACCACCTTGAGCGCCTTACCCGACATTGTGAAGCACAACCCGGCGGTTCTTTTTTTGATCATCGGCAAAACACATCCCGACATCGTGGCGTCTGAAGGGGAACGCTATCGCAACATGCTGCAGGAAACGGTGGATCGTTCGGGGCTAAACGAATACGTCCGGTTCATCAATCGCTATCTGCCTTTGCAGGATCTGTTGGAATATTTGCAGTTGACCGACATTTACCTGTTTACGTCGAAAGACCCCAATCAGGCGGTAAGCGGCACCTTTTCGTACGCCATGAGTTGTGCGTGCCCCATCATTTCCACACCCATCCCGCATGCGCGGGAAATGCTGTGCGGGGATACCGGCATCATCATCGATTTTCAACATGCGCCACAACTGGCCGCCGCCGTCAACCGCCTGATGGGTGATGAACCGTTACGGACAGCGTTTAGTTACAGTGTTTTGCAACGGGTTGTACCCACCGTCTGGGAAAATTCAGCCATAGCGCACGCCCTGTTGTTCCAAAAAATCGCCGCAAATGCCAACGTTGATAAAGCGCCACGGGAAAACACAAACGCCATAGGGCCCCAAACCCAAACCATTTCTTTGGCCTACCGACTGCCCGAGCTGAACCTCGAACACGTAAAAAAAATGACCACCGACGTGGGCATGATACAGTTTTCCAATATCAACCAACCCGACCCGGGATCGGGATATACGCTTGACGACAATGCCCGCGCGCTCATCGGCGTGTGCATGCATTACGAATTGACCGGAGCCGACGACAACCTGCGGTACATTGGCATATACCTCAACTTCATCGCCCGATGCCAACAATCCGACGGCGCCTTTCTGAATTACATAGATGAGCACCTGCAATTCACCCCCCAAAATCGGGAAACAAACCTGCAGGATGCCAACGGAAGGGCCATTTGGTCGTTGGGATATTTACTTTCCAGGCGCGCGCTTTTGCCGGCCAGACTCGTGCTGCTCGCAGAGAGCATCCTGAAAAATGCCATGCAAAGCATAGGTACCATGCATTCTACCCGCGCCATGGCTTTTGTACTAAAGGGGTTGTATTACGCCAATACAGATCGAAAATCGGTCGAATATTCCGATGCAATCGTCGTGCTGGCCAACCGGTTGGTTCAAATGTTCCGGCACGAGTCGGAGCCCGATTGGCCGTGGTACGAGCATTACCTTACCTACGCCAACAGCATCTTACCCGAAGCTTTGCTGTGCGCGTACATTGACTCCGGCGATCCGGTGTACAAAAGCGTGGCGAAAACCTCATTCGATTTTTTGTTATCCTTGACCTTCAAAGAAGGCGGCATTAAGGTCATTTCCAACAAAACCTGGCTCAAAAAAAACCGCCGGCAAGCCGAATACGGAGAGCAGCCCATAGACGTAGCCTATACCATTCTGGCCTTGAGTACTTTTTACAAGGTTTTTAACGATGCGGAATATCTGAACAAAATGGAAACCGCATTTAACTGGTTTTTGGGTGGAAACCACCTCCACCAGATTGTTTACAATCCGTGTACAGGCGGTTGTTACGATGGGCTGGAGGAAACCCATATTAACCTCAACCAAGGCGCCGAATCTACGCTTTGCTACCTCATGGCCCGGTTGACCGTTGAAAAACACTTCACATGTTTTCCAGATGTTGCTTTCGCAGCATTTTTAGTTTCTTGAAGAAGGTGGGCGACAACCCGGTAATTTTTTTAAACTGGTTGGACAGATGGGCTACACTGCTGTAGTGCAGCAGATAGGAAATCTCTGTAAGACTCAACTCGTCGTACAACAACAATTCCTTTACCCTTTCAATTTTGTGTGCAATGATGTATTGCTGGATGGTGATGCCTTTTACCTCCGAAAAGGTGTTGGCCAGGTACGTATAATTCTGTTCCAATTTATCGCTGATATAGTCGGAATAATTTACATCGGGCAACTCATCGGAATAGTGAATCATTTCGATAATTACGTTTTTAATTTTTTCAATGAGTACGCTCTTTTTGTCGTCGAGCAGTTCCAGCCCGGAACGCAAAAGGTTTGCCCCCAGCTGCGCGCGTTGTGCCTCTGAGAGGGTTTCACCCGTATCTATGGTGCCCAGTTCGATGCTGTGGTAAGGAATGTGTAATCGATCCAGTTCATCCTTTACAATCAACTTGCATCGAAGGCTGACCATATATTTGACATAAATTTTCATAATGTGTTTAGGGTAGCCCAATATGTCATAATCATTTGTAAAGTTAAACCTTTTCAGTTGATAAACCTAATTAAAGTACAATACTTTACCCCCAGGTGCTGCACAAGCGGCAGATGTGGCCTGAGAGCGCCCCTTTTCGAGCCCGTCTGAAAATTTTTTAGCCTTGGAGGATCAACAACCAGAAAAAATTGGGTCGTCCTTCATAACTGTGACCCGCAGTTTCACAAAATAAAACCCATTTATTATGCAAAAATCAGTTCTTCTTTTTGTTGCTGCCCTTTTCACGGCAAGCCTCCTGTCCGCGCAGGTGCAGACCAGCGTCGGCGCACACGTGGGCATTAATCTCGCTAAAATTGTAGGCGAGGACTTCGAAGGTGAAGATATGGACACCGACAGCCGCACGGGATTCCTCTTCGGCGCCGTTGCCGAGTTCCGCTTCAACGACAACATTGCCGTACAACCTGAGTTGAACTTCATCCAAAAAGGATTCTCAGAGGAGATAGAGATTTTCCCCGGTGTAACGGAAGATGTCCAACTGATTCTCAACTATCTGGAGATTCCGGTACTCTTCAAAGCCGGCGGCACGGTTGGTTCCAACCTGCGTCTCGACGGCCTTGTTGGCCCCAGTATCGCTTCGGCATGGGCGACGCTAAGTTCAAAATAGACGACGAAGATGAAGACGCTGACTGGGAAGACGACCTTGGTTTCCAGAAAATTGACTTCGGCGTTCAAATCGGCGGTATGGTTTCGTACAACATCGGCAGCGCCAATCTATTTCTCGACGGCCGCTACCTGCTCGGGCTGTCCAACCTGATCGACGATGCGGAAGGCGATGAAAGAGCCAACAACCGCGGCGTGGCATTCAGCCTGGGTGCACTGTTCCCGCTGGGCGGCCAATAACGCCTGACACAGCAACCATTGTTTTGAGAGAGGAAGGGCCCCGTGCTCTTCCTCTTTTTTTGGTTGATCAGGAGCTCTCCCGCATCTCCCGGTCCCAATCGGTATTCGCCAGCACCACCACCACCACGCCGGCGAGTATCATCACGATTTTGAGCACGAAGGCCAGGAGCAGCCCGCCCCATTCGAGAAAGGCGAGGAAGGCCCAGTTGATGCCCACCAGTTGGAGGATGATGGCGCTGAAGCCCAAGATGACCAGTAGAAAGCCCACGAGGAGCCAGAGACCTTTGCGTTTCATAATGGACTTTAACCCGAAATGGTCGGCAGTTGTTCACTGTCTGCCGCCGAGCGGTTGCGCGCACAGGGATTTTCTCCTTAACTTTGGGCAGCCTTACCAGACAAATAAAACTGCACTGCTTGTCGCACCACCCTACCATCCAACTCATCGAGTGTCCCCGCGACGCCATGCAGGGGCTGCACGACTTTATTCCCACCGAACGGAAAGCCGCTTACATCAACCAGTTGCTGCGTGTGGGCTTTGACACGATCGACTTCGGCTCGTTCGTGAGCCCCAAAGCCATACCGCAGATGCGCGACACCGCCGAGGTGCTGGACTTGCTCGACCTGAGCGCGTCGCGTTCGCACCTGCTGGCCATCGTAGCCAACCAGCGCGGGGCAGAAGAAGCGTGCCGGTTTCCACAAATCCGGTACCTGGGTTATCCGTTCAGTATCAGCGAGACCTTTCAGCTGCGCAACACCAACGCCACGATCGATGAAAGTGTGGAGCGCACCAAGGCCATACAGGAACTGTGCGCAGCCCACAACAAGGAACTGGTTATCTACATCTCCATGGGCTTCGGCAATCCGTACGGCGACCCCTGGAACACCGATATTGTGCACCGTTGGGTGGACGAACTCCTGGCCCTGGGCATCCGGATCTTTTCCCTTTCCGACACCATCGGATGCTCCAACCCCGAAAACATCGCTTACCTGTTTGGCAATCTCATACCCGCCTATCCCAGCGCCCAGTTCGGCGCGCACTTGCACACCCAACCCCACAAATGGCGCGAAAAGGTGGAGTCGGCCTGGAAAAACGGCTGTCGACGATTCGACGGCGCCCTGCGCGGATACGGCGGCTGCCCCATGGCCAAAGATGACCTGACCGGAAACATGGCCACGGAAAACATGGTGTACTTTTTCGACGAAGCCGGCGAAGACCTGGCGCTCGACCGCTCGGCGTTCGGGAAAAGCATGGCCATGGCGCTGGAGGTGTTCCCCTGACGAATGTCGAATAATTGTACTTTTGCCGAATGTTTTCACTGGACCCGGGCAAGATCCTGGATCAACTCATCTACCACCCCGAATCGCCCCTGCTATTCAGCAGCGGGTTGTTCCTGTTTCTGTTCCTGGGTTTTGTATGGCTCTATTGGGGATTGCGCAACCAGGCGCAGGCGCGCATCCTGTGGAGCATCGTATTTTCGGTTTATTTTTATTACAAAAGCAGCGGGCTGTTTTTTTTGTTGCTGCTGCTGAGCGTAGTGGTCGACTTTTACCTCGCCCGGTGGATCGAAAAGGCGGACTTCAAACCGCGGCGGGTGGCGCTGCTGGTGTTGAGCCTGGTGGCCAACCTGGGCATGCTGGCCTATTTCAAGTACACCAATTACCTGCTGGAATTGTGGGGTACGTTGAGCGGAGCCCAACCCCTGCGTTTGGACATATTCCTGCCGGTGGGCATCTCCTTTTTTACGTTTCAGTCGCTGAGCTACACCATCGATGTGTATCGAGGGCAGCTTAAGGCACTGGACAAACTTTCCGACTACGCCTTTTTCGTCACCTTTTTCCCCCAGATGGTGGCCGGCCCCATTGTGCGGGCGGCGGATTTCCTGCCGCAGATCCACCGGCCGTTGGTGGTGACCCGCGAGCAGTTTGGCCGCGGGGTCTTTTTGTTTGCCACCGGGCTTTTCAAAAAGGCGGTCATTTCCGACTACATCAGCCTGAATTTTGTGGATCGCGTGTTCGACTCGCCGGCCCAGTATTCCGGGCTGGAGAACCTGTTCGCCGTGTACGGATACGCCTTGCAGATTTACTGCGACTTCAGCGGGTACTCCGATATGGCCATCGGCATAGGCTTGCTGTTGGGCTTCACCTTTCCGGTGAATTTCAACGCGCCTTACCAGTCGCTGAGCGTCACGGAGTTCTGGCGGCGCTGGCACATATCGCTCTCGACCTGGCTGCGCGACTACCTGTACGTTCCGCTGGGCGGCAACCGGCGGGGGAAGTGGCGGACGTACGTCAACCTGATGATCACCATGCTCCTGGGCGGCCTGTGGCACGGCGCCGCCACGCGTTTCATCTTGTGGGGAGGGCTGCACGGGTTGGCGCTGGTGGTAGAGCGGGCGTTCAAAAACGTGGTTCCGCAGACGCCCGGCGTCTTCAGGCAGGCTGCCGGCGCCCTGATCACGTTCCACTTTGTCTGTTTCTGCTGGATATTTTTCCGGGCGGCGGATCTTCCCACTGCCTGGCTGATGCTGGAGCAAATTGCTTACCGTTTCGATGTGGCGCTGTTCTGGCCGTTTATCGACGGGTATGCGCCGGTGGTGTTCTGGATGACCTTGGGGTACGCCCTGCACATCATGCCGGTGGAGGCGGATGAGTTGGGACAACAAACCCTAACCCGCTTACCCTTGTTCGGCAAAGCGGTGCTGCTCACCCTGGTGGTCATGCTGGTGATGCAGGTAAAGTCGGCCGATGTTCAGCCGTTTATTTATTTTCAGTTTTAGGACAGGGTAGCCGTCAGCTCGATGGGCACGGCCGACAGGGCCTTGCTCACCGGGCAGGTGCTTTTGGCGGCTTCGGCCAGCTCCTGAAAGAGGGCAGGATCAATGCCCGGAACGTTGGCGTCGAGCTCCAGGGTGATGCTCGCCACAAACCAGTCGTTGCCGGATTTGTCCATGTGAAGATGCGATTTGCAGTGCAACGCTTCGGGCGCAAAACCGGCGCCGGTGAGTTTGAAGCTCAGGGCCATGACGAAGCAGCCCGCGTGCGCAGCGGCGATCAGCTCTTCGGGGTTGGTGCCGAGTGCGCCGTCGGCGTTCTGGAAGCGCTTTTGGGTTGAGTAGGGCGTGTTGTCCAATACACCGGAGGGGCCGGTGAGGGTGCCGGAACCTTCGAGTCCGGTGCCATGCCAAACGGCTTCGGCGGTGCGGGTAAATTGAGCCATGAGTAGGGTTGTTTTTAGCAATCTAAACACCCGTTTCCGGCTTAGGTTGCGAACGGCGCTTATTGATTTTTTATCTTTTCGCTGTAGGCCCGCTCGAGGCTGTCGACGAGCAGGTAGTAGGCGGGATCGTCGAAAGGGACGTCGTATTCGGGGGTTTTATTTTTGCCGAACACCTTCATTTTAACTGTTGTGTAGCGTTTGGGGTTGAGCCGCAGGTCTTGCAGGAGCAGTTGCGTTTGGCGGCTGGTGCGCACCAGGTTGTTGTACAGTTCTTCGTCGGTGAGCATTTTACCGGCCGTACCTTCGCCGGCAACGAGCCGTTGGGCGAGGGTGTCTACCTGCACCATGGCGTATTGGGTGGCGGCGAGCGTAGTGCGGAGGTCGGACAGGGACTGGCTGAGGGAGTCGATGGCTGAGCCGGCTTTTTCAGCCGTCACGTCAAAACGGGCCTTGTTGAGTTGTTCGCTGACGGCGGCGAGATTAGCCATCATACTGTTGATGTTCTGCTTGTTGTCGCGCAGGGTGCGGGTAATCTCGGCGGCATTTTCGGCGGTAGCGGCGAAGCTGGAGGTGCTCACGTCGAGCAGTCGGTTGAGCTTGCGTGTCATGTCGGCGATGTTGTGCAGCGACTGGTCGAGGGCGACGAGCGTGCGGCCGAACCCCTGCGGGTTATCGGGATTGGCGATGGAGTCGTACACGCTGGTCAGGCCGAGTTGCAGGCGGGAGGTGTAGGCATCAATCTCTTCGGGTTTGCCGATCATGGATTCCAGGAAGGATTTGGTGCGCCCTTCCAGAAAATCGCCGCTGCGCGCGCAGTCGCGGCCGCTACAGGGGTACGGGATTTCCAGCTCGATGGCTTTTCCGCCCATGAGGCTCAGCCCAATGATGGTGGCTTTGGTGGCTTTCGGAATGTCTACCGGCTGTTCAATGTTGAGGACGGCGATAATCGTCTTGTCGTCTTCCGGATCCACGTACATATCTTTTACCGTACCCACTTCCAGTCCGTTGATGAATATCGGGCTGGACGGTCGCAGCTGGTCTACGTTGGCGTACTTGACATAAAACGTTTTTGAGGTTTTCAGGATGTTGATGCCTTTGAGGAATTGAAATCCCCAAATACCAAGGGCCAGGGCCACGAGGGCGAGAATCCCGATTCTGGTTTCGTTATTAATTTTCAGCATTTGTCAGACAAGGTATGATGCTTGGCGCGGCCTCATTGCGGGTTGGCGGCCACGATGGCGGTTCTGAAGCCCAATTGCCGTATTTCGGAGAGCATACGCTCTGCCTCGGCATAGGTTGCGTATTGGCCCACAAAGTAATGGTATTGCCCGTTAGTTTGTTCCTCGGTGACGCCTTGAAGTAGCGCCAACAAGCCGGTTTGGGTGTCCATTCTAATGGGCCAGGATACGAGCAGGATGCGGTAGGGGCGGGTGTCGGGTGTCGGGTGTCGGGTGTCGGCTGTCGGTTGTCGGCTGTCGGTTGTCGGTTGTCGGCTGTCGGCTGTCGGTGGTTGGGGGGCGGTGGTTGGGGGGCGGTTGGTGGTGGCGGTTGCAACGGTTTGGGGCTTGGGGGTTGGCTTGGGGGCGGTGCTGGTTTTGGCGGGTTCGGGCGGCGTGGGTTTGGGCGCCGGGCTTTGTTTGGGTTCGGCGTATTGGAAGTTGTCGAACGCTTTGCCGCCTTCCATCCGGTTTTTGTATTCCTGGAAGGCGCGGAAGATAGACTCGGCCATTTGCTCCTGTCCTTCTTCGGAAGCCAGGAACAGGTCTTCGTTTTCGTTGGTGAGGTAGCCGGCTTCGATAAGCACCGAGGGCATGGCGGTAGCGCGCAGGACGAGGAAGCCGGCCTGTTTGACGCCGCGATTGCGTCGGCGGGCGACAGCTTCGGCGTGGTTTTGCACAAATCCGGCGAACAAAATGCTCTGTTCCAGGTAGGCGCTTTGCCACATGCTGGTGAGGATGAGGGCTTCCGGCGAGTTGGGGTCGTAGCCGCCGTATTTTTTTTCGTAGTTGTCTTCCAGGAAAATGGCCGCGTTCTCGCGTTTGGCCACTTCCAGATTGTCGGCGGCCCGGTGCAGGCCCAGGACGTAGGTTTCGGTGCCGTGGATATCGGGTTTGGAGATGGCGTTGCAGTGCACGCTGACGAACAGGTCGGCGTTGTGGCGGTTGGCGATGTCGGCGCGTTCGTTGAGTTCGACAAAAACGTCTTTGTCGCGGGTGTAGACCACTTCCACTTCAGGAAAACGTGCTTTAATCAGGCTGCCGAGTTTGAGCACGATGCCGAGCGTGTTGTTTTTTTCTTTGGACGAGGCGCCCAGGCAGCCGGGATCTTTGCCGCCGTGACCGGCGTCGAGCACCACTTTTTTCATTTTGTAGGTACCTTTGCCAGCCGCCCACGCTTCCACCGGTCGCGGAAGCGTGTTAAAGTTTAGCAAACAAAGCCACGCCCCCAGCAAGACGAGCGTTAGAGTGGCAAATTTTGGGTGCATACTGAACTGGATGGGTATTTCGGACAAATATCGGCTTTTCCTCTGTATTCTGTGCTTTTGCGGCGAAATGTCGGCGCAAACTCCGGATACGCTCCCGCCTTTTCAGATCGAGACCTTTATTCCGCGCACCGATTCCACGCCGAAACAGCTCGATATCCTGCTGAACAGACCGGATACCCTGCCCCGAATGGTGGATACCCTCGTCGCCGCCGTCGACTCGGCCATCGCCCGGGTTCGCCTGGCCAGAAACCTGGGTATTCGCGAGGAGGTCAACTACGGCGCCCGCGATTCCATGTATTTCGACATCCGCAACAAACAACTGCACCTCTGGGGTGAAGCGTACGTTCGGTACACCGACCTGGACATCACCGCCGGGTACATACTGGTAGACTACGTGAACAACGTGGTGACCGCCGAACCGTTTCCCGACACCAGCGGACGCATGCAGGGCATTCCGGCTTTTAAAAACAGCGACCAAAACTTCACCGCGCAGCGCATCCGCTATAATTTCAAAACCGAAAAGGGCAAAATTCAGGAACTGAGCACCCGGCAGGAGGACCTGTATGTGGTGAGCGAAGCCGGAAAATTCATCGGCACGGGTGGCGACAGCACGCTCAGTCCCGTTTTTTACAACAAAGACGCCCTCATCACCACCTGCGACGCCGAGCACAAACACTACGGCATCCGGGCGCGCAAACAAAAGGTGGTGCCCGACAAACTGGTCGTGACCGGCATGTCGAACCTCGAAGTGGCGGGTATTCCCACCCCGCTCATCCTCCCTTTCGGGTTTTACCCCATCACCAAATCGCGCAAGGCGGGCCTCATCATCCCGCGCGACTTCGAGTTCGCCGACGCCGAGGGCCTCGGCATCAAACAGTGGGGCTGGTATCAGCCGGTGAATGAGCATGTGGACCTCACCGCCCAGTTCAACGCGTACGTCAGCGGCTCCTTCGGCACCCTGATCACCACCCGCTACAACAAACGGTACGGCTACAACGGCAACCTGCAACTCGAATACAACCGCCGGGTGCAGGAAAATGCACAGGCGCAAAAAGTCACCCAGCAGTCATACGGGCTCCGCCTGACGCACAACCAGGACCCCAAGGCCCACCCCTCCCGCAAATTTGGCGGCACGATCAACCTGCAGACCAACAACAACCAGAGCCTGAACAACAACGATTACAGCAACGTATTCCAAAACGAATTGCGCTCCAACCTCAATTACTATCAGAGCTTTCCGGGCAAACCGTACTCCTACTCCGCCTCGTTCAGCCACTCCCAGAACACGCGCACGCGGCTGATGAACGTCAGCTTCCCCACCGCCCAGTTCACCCTGCAGCGCATCTACCCCTTCAAACGCAAGGAGGTGGTGGGCAAGTCGCGCTGGTACGAGCAGGTCACCTTCGTCCTGCGCTCCGAAATGGACAACCGGCTCTCCGCGCCCGACACTGCCTTTTTCACTTCCGAAACCCTCCGGAATTCCCGCGCCGGCATTCGGCATACCGCCGGCTCCGACATCAACTTCAAGCTGTTCAAGTACATCAACCTGTCGCCCCGCATCAACTACGAGGAAAACTGGTACCCCTACACCACCCGGCGCGAACTGCTGGACTCCATCGTGTACCGCTACGACACCATACGCGATCCGGAGAACCCGAACGTCATTCTGAGCATAGTGGTCGACAGCGCGGCCACCACCTGGGGGCTGGACACCATGTTCCGGGAATGGGGCTTCTCACCCTTTCGCACGTTCGACGCGGGCGTCAGCCTGAGCACGGCCCTGTTTTTTACCCAACAGTTCAAAAAAGGCTGGTTTCGCGGATTTCGACACACGATAAAACCCAGCATTTCGACGGGTTTCGGGCCCGACTTCTCGGGCTCCAACTACTTCAGAACGGTGGAGACCGATCTGCGCCCGGGGTTCAACGACACCATCACCTACAACATTTTTGAAGACAATATTTACGGCAGACCCAGCCAGAACAGCCGCGACATCGTTTTAAGCTACAGCCTGCTCAACGTGCTGGAGTTCAAACACCGGTCGAAAAAAGCAGAGGGGGGACTCAAAAAGGTGCGCATTTTCGACAACCTGACCTTCT
Source organism: Saprospiraceae bacterium (assembly GCA_041736625.1). Taxonomy (GTDB): domain Bacteria; phylum Bacteroidota; class Bacteroidia; order Chitinophagales; family Saprospiraceae; genus M3007. The sequence continues at coordinate 44,319 of JBGSTG010000127.1, forward strand.
CCGGCAACTACAACCTGTCTGCCGACTCCCTGCAGTGGAGCCCCATCAGCACAGGCGGACTGTTCCGCCTGTTCAAGGGGGTCTCTCAGTTCACCTGGAACACTTCTTTTGATCCGTACATCCTGAACGAGCGGGGCGTCCGCGTCGACCGGTTTGTGCTGAAGGAGGAAGGCAAGCTGGTTCGGGTGGCCAACCTCGGCCTGGCGCTGAACACCAACTTCAGCGTGGGTCAGTTGCGCGACATGATCCAGGGCAAGGGCAAGGCGCCTGCCGGCGGGTACGACGACCTGGCCGGATGGCTCAAGGATTTTCACGTGACCCACCGCATCGGTTGGGCGCTGAGGCCCGTGCCGGGTACCAACCGCGACACCTTCGCGCTCACCACCAACAACATCAGCGTGTACGGCCGCATTCCGCTGAGCAGCAAGTGGTCGTTCGACATCGGCAACATCAGCTACGACTTCCCCAGCCGGCAAATCGTGTACCCGGACTTTGGCCTTACCCGCGACCTGCATTGCTGGCAAATCTCGCTGCGCACCCAGCCGGTGCGGGGCACCTACGAGCTGTTCATCAACGTGAAGCCCGGCACCCTCGACTTCCTGAAGGTACCCTACCGGAAAAACAATTTCGACGGACGGGCCGTCTTTTAAAAAACCCTGCAGACCTGTAAGCCGGATTCTGTTCTCCCCGAAGGGAGCTCTGCCATTTATCTGGTCTCGCGTGTTACCACGGAGATCTGCACTGCCTACCCCCCTTGTCGGATCCGCCGGAGCGGACCGCAGGGTGCGAGCAACACCCACCCCGCCGAAGCAGGTAACAAGGTGTACATGGCATTTCAACCCGCAAGGTTTATCCCCCCCGCATGTTGCCATGCGACGGCGTGCGCTCTTACCGCACGTTTTCACCCTTACCCCGGCGCAGGCGCCGGGGCGGTAATTTTCTGTGACCCTCTCTGTGCCCCGGCCCTTTCGAACCGGAACCCCACCCGTTAGGTGGTGCGGTGCTCTGCGTTGTCCGGACTTTCCTCCCACCCAAAGTTGCCCCTGGGAAAGGCGGCAGAGCGGTCTGCAGGGTATCTTTAGCGCAGCGTACCATTTTTATTGTAGAAATTTGCACGACTGCGCGTGGTTTGGCGCAAACTTTGATTAAAGACAATTATGATGCAACGTCTAATGTTGTACCTGGCCGTACTGGCGCTGTTGACGGCCGCGCTATTCGTTTCGGACCAACGGTACAAAGATAAGTCGCTATTGAGCGATTATGCGCAGGAATTGTCGGTTTATATCGCCCGACAAGCTGTGGACGCGACGACGTGGGCGTCGTCACATGCACAGTTGAGCCCATCCGACGCGTACGGAGACCTGGAAGATCAGGCCAATGTTGCGTACACGGTGCTGGTGTACCGGAGCGATTCGCTGGTGAGCTGGAACAACAACCACGTCATTCCGATTAAAAAACCCCAAACGTCCGCCCCCGGTTCCTGGGGGCTGCTTGATCTGCCGGGCGGCCTCTTCGCCGCGCGTCAGATTGGTACCGATCCGGAGGTGTGGGTGCTGGCCCCCATCCGGCACGCCGGAGGTCTTGCAGCGCGCGTACCCCTTTTTCCGGCCAACCCGGCCATTCCGGCTGCGGTGCGGGTGGTGGCGGGCGACAGCGGCGAGCCGGTGACCGCCGATGGCCGTTTGTTGTGCAGCCTCGAAGCGCAGGGGTCGCTGCAACCCTTTTGGGTACAGTCGCTGCGCGCAGTGTTGTGGTTCCTTTTCCTGGTGGTTTACATCGTGATGATGTACCGGGTGGCCGACGTGGTGCGCGCCCGGAGTAGTTTCGGGCTCTCCCTTGGCGTATTGAGCTTCGCCGTTTTGGCGCTTGTGCTGTGGAGCGGCGTCGGCGGATACATGGAAAGCGCCTTTCCGGACATTGGGTGGTTGTCGCGTCGATTGCAACCTGCATTTCTGGGGTTGCCCACCGTCGGCGATTTCTTACAGGCTGTTTTTATGTTGCTGCTGTGCATCGGGTACGCACTCCGGCGTTTCCCGGAGCGGCTGTCGGCGACCTCCAAAGGGTTATGGACGGCGTTGGCGGTGTTGTCGGTGCTGACCGGCGCCGCGCTGTCGGTGCTGCTCTGGAAACAACTGGAGGCAAACTCCGGCATTTCCGTCGACGCCGACGCCATCCTGAACACCAACAGCGCGGGGCTGGCCCTCCTGCTGGGCGGCCTGCTCCTGCAGATCGGGTTCATCATGCTGGGTCTGGTGTTCTGGCGCTACCGCATGGACGACGCGCACCGGGCCCCCGGGCTCATCGTGTTGCTGTCCGGCCTGCTCCTGCAGGCGTTGTTCAACACCGTATTTGTCTATTCCAGTCACCGCAGCGCCGAAGACGCACGCCGGAGCCACTACGCCGTTTCTCTTGCGGAAGAAAGAGACTCCGCCGCCGAAACCGAACTGACCGCCTTGCGTCAGGCGCTGGAGCAAGACCCGCAGCCGGGCAATCTGCTCAAACCGTGGCCGTTCAAGCCCGAACGCGGCGAACTGGAGGCCTACCTGCTGAACATTGTTTTCCAAAAACCCTACCTCTTCCAGCATTACAAGTTGCGCGCATTTGCGTACGACACCCAACAACTCCCCTTGTTCCGGGAGCAGTCGGAAGGCTGGGATGCCATTGCCGGCGCGGCCTGGGAAAAGGCCAGGCCGGTTTCCGGCGACGCGCGCGTCCGATACGGACTGGGGGCAAACGACGCGTTTGTGTACACGGTACGCCTGCGTCCGAACCGGATGGGCGACCCCACCCAGCCGGCCGACCTGCTGCTTGCCTTTCAGCGCGATTACCCCATGCCCAACCGGGTGTATGCCCGGCTGTTTTTCCAAACGCCCTTCAAAGCCCTCGAACGGCTGCCGGAGTACGACTTCGCCGTGCACCGCAACGAACGGGTGCAGGTGGAATACGGGCAGGTGGACCCCGGGGTGTGGCAGCCCACCCCGGAGCCGGGGGCTGTGCGTCTGGAAAACAACGACTTCGCCGTGGCGCGCAGTCGCTCGGGCGAAAGCACCAGCGCGGTCGGGCGCGCCGGCACCGGCGGCATACACATGCTCTACCTGTTTTCCATCCTGTTTTCCCTGGGCACCCTGATCGTGCTGGTACTGGTGATACTGAACCGCTTTTTGCTGATTGCTCCGGAAGGCGGACTGGTATCGCTGAACGCCAAAGGATCGCTCGCCCGCCGCATCCACCTGGGCTCCGTGGGCCTGATCGGTTGCGCGTTCGTGATCGTAAGCGCCCTCACCTACCGGCACTTCAGCGAAGTGGCCCGCAGCAACACCCGCGCCGGCCAGCATGCGCGCGCCGACGCAGTGATCAACAGCCTGAGGAGAACCCTTGGCGACCGCACCTCGCTGCGCTCCGACAGCCTGCACGACGGCGCGCTCCGGCCCCTGTCCGAACTGGCCGGCGGGCTCGATCTGGATATGCAGGTGTACGACCGGCAGGGATCGCTGCTGGCAGGAACTCAACAGGAACTCATACAAGTGGGCATAGTGCCCTCCCGGATGTCGCCATGGGCGTTGCAGGCGTTGCAATCAGGCGCGCTCCCGCAATTTTCCGTACCGGAAAAAACCGGCGGGCGCACCGTGGAGCAGCGCTACAAACCCCTGCGCAACCTGGGCAACGAGGTCATCGGCTTTGTGGCCGTGCCCTTCAACGACGGGTATCGGTTGCTGGGACAGGAGGTGTCCGACTTCATCGGCATCCTGGCCACCCTGTTCATGTCGCTGCTGCTGGTGGCGTTTGTGGCCACGTTGGCCATCGCCAATTCCATCATCCGCCCCCTGAAACTCATCTCGGAGAAAATACGCCAGTTCCGGCTCGACAACCAGAACCAACCCCTGGAATACACCGGCAGCAGCCAGGACGAACTCTCCGACCTGATCGAGGAATACAACCGCATGGTCGACCAGCTCGAAGCATCAAAGGGCCGCATGATCCGCCTCGAACGCGAGGGCGCCTGGCGCGAAATGGCGCGGCAGGTGGCGCACGACATCAAAAACCCGCTCACCACCATGAAGCTGTCGATGCAACAGCTCGAACGGGTGTCCAACGACCCGGCACAGGCGGCCGCCTACCTGAAAAAAGCCATCACCCGCCTGATCGAACAGATCGACTCCCTGGCGCAGATCGCCTCCGAATTCTCGATGTTCGCCAATCTCGACATCCAGAAAAAATCGGACATGGTGATCAACGACGTGGTCGAGAGCGTATACGACCTGTTCAGCGAACAAAAAGACGTGACGCTCCGCCTCGACGTGCCATACGAACGCTTCCACATCAACGGCGACAAAAATCACCTGATTCGCGTGTTCAACAACCTGATCATCAACGCCATACAGGCCATCCCTTCGGACCGGAAAGGCCAGATAAGCGTGTCGCTCTCCCGGCGCAACGACCTGGCCGTGGTGCAGATCAGCGACAACGGCGGCGGGATACCGCCGGAGATCAGAGACCGGGTGTTCGAGCCCAACTTCACCACCAAAACCTCGGGCAGCGGCCTGGGGCTGGCCATCTGCCGGAAGATCGTGGAGGCGCTCGACGGGCAAATCCGCTTCGAAACGCGGGATAATGAGGGCACGGACTTTTTTGTGGAGTTTCCGATTACGCGGGAAGAGGTGGCGGAGGTGGTGGGGTAGATTTTGGGGGGGGGTATCAACAGGAACGCTATGGCAAAAGAAGCGATCAGCATATACTCGAAGTCAAATGTCTAGCCTCAAAGTACTAAAAGCAGTTGGTCTGGAAGAACGAACACTGCCCGGCGGATCAACACGACCTGTGCTCATGCGCGTCGGAGACGAAACGGGCGGCGCACCATTTTCAATATATGTTGTAAAATTTTTAGCGCCCAAGTCTATGTGTAAGGAAATATTTGCATGGAATTTGGCCTCTCAGTTTGATCTGTTCTGCCCAGATGTGGCGGTAATCCGTGTCGATAAAGCGTTGGCAGAAGAAATAAAGTTCAAGATCAATAAAGAACTCAACCCCGGGTTTTACTTTGGCAGCCACTTCGAAGACAATACCTTCATGTATGCAGACCAATACAAACTAGGGCTAGATGACGTGGTACGTATATTTGGGTTTGACTTCGTCATCAGGAATGTTGATCGAAGAATTTCCAAACCTAATCTTTTGATTCGAAATCAAGAGCCGGTCGTGATAGATCACGAACTCAGTCTTGAGGTAAACAAGACTTTCGACAGATATATTGAAGCGGGAGAAGTCGATTTTTTGAGAAAACAGACCAACGATCGTCACATTTTTTTGCACTTGCTGCAAGCTATGAACAATAAGGCTCCTCATCCGGATTTTAGCATACTTGTCGAATATTGCCGAACTTTGAACGTTAATCCATTGTTCTCCTTGGCCGACGATTTGCTTGAATTGGGTATCGAAGAAGCCGGTGTAGTAACGCCCATCGCTGATTACCTTGAAAGTGTGCGCCGGAATTACCAGAAAATCCCCCAACTTTGCAGACAATTGACCCAGTGACATGACACCAAAAAAATACCAATATGCCTTACTCAAATACCGGCCGTCCATCCTGTTGGGCGAGCAGGCCAATGTTGGTTTTTTGTTATTGTTACCGGATGAGGGGCGCATTGCGTTTTTCTACCCAACAGCCTTGTCCCGGCTGAAGCATCTTTTCCCTGAAATTCGCCTTCCGTTTATCCGGTCGTACTTGCAAACATTCGAACAGACGGCAAAGAGGCTCTCCAAATCGAACGAATGGACGGCGCTGGATCCCGAAAAACTGCTGAGCATCCATTTTATCGGAAGAGACAGCTCTTCACTTATATTCGGCGATTGGCGTTTCGGGTTTCACACTTCCAGCGAGGAACTGATTAATGAATTTAAAGATCGCTACTTTGCCGTGTACCACGAAAAGTCGGGGAAGGCTCCTAAACACGATGAAACCTATTTGAATAAGTTTTTCAGTCGGAAATTGGAAGCGCACCGGACGATCAACCAATTGATCCGGCGCGATGTACCGCTACAGGCACAACACATAAAAGTGCAATTTGACTATGCATGGCAAAATGGGCATGTAAACCTGGTTCGTGTGCTGGGCTTCGACCTTCTTAACGAGCAATCTATTTTGGAAAAAAGCCAGCTCTGGTATGGCAAGCTCAATCTTCTGGAACAAGAGTTGTATATTAAAGGCGCCGAAGTGCATTTTCTGGTGTCCCAACCTAATGCCAAAAGCCTCCAGGACGCCTATCGGTCCGCCATTGATGTGTTGGAACGATTAAAGGGTCCTAAGCGGATTATTGAAGAAGGTGAAGTGGATAGGTATTTGGTGGAGCTAACGCGCGAAATTCAGCCTATGGAACGCGGGGGATGGTTGGGGTAACCATTAAAAGTGGCACGGACTTTTTGGTAGCGTTTCCGATTACGCGGGAAGAGGTGGCGGAAGTGGGGGGGAGTTGCTTGCCGGGCGTAATCGCAAGCGGCTTGGTTGCGCTAAAATAACATTTTAGTGTGATTTTTAAATGGTTTATCCTGCGAAGTCTTTAAAATTGCTTAAAATCACATAAAAATGTGGTTTTGATTGCATTTGTGAAAACAATTGTGCAGAATTGTCCCCAAAATCACATCATAATGTCATTCGCGCTAATCGGCGCCCTCCTCCGCGACCGCCGAAAACAATTGGGCCTCACACAGCCCCACCTGGCTGAACTGGCGGGGCTGAGCGTGAACACGCTTTACAAGCTGGAGCGTGGTCAGAGCAACCCCACCTGGGAAGTAGTGCACAAGCTGGCCGAGGTGTTGGGTATGGAGATAACCGTGAAGGTGAAAACGCAATAACGAATGCGGCAGGTATATGTTTTACGGAACGGCGTTGTGGCCGGCATGCTGACGGAGGAACACCGCCGGAGTTACGTTTTCCGGTACACCGACGCGTATTTCAGCGATCCGACCCTGCCTGCCATCAGCCTTACCCTGCCCAAAACGCAACAGGAATACCGGGAAGAGCGCCTGTTTCCCTTTTTCAGCAACCTGCTGGCCGAAGGCGAAAACCGCAAATGGCAAAGCCGCCTGCTGCGCATCGACGAACAGGATCAATTCGGCCTTCTGGCAGCCACCGCCAGGGTGGACTCGATCGGCAGCGTGACCGTAAAACCCGTCGAAGCGCCATGAACCCGCCCATCCTCACCCGCTGTCCCGGCACCCTGGCCGACGGATTCGATACCTACAGCCCGGCCTGCCGATGACTACAAGAGCCCTGTATGGAAAAACAAAGGGCATCCCGCCTCGACGGATTTTATTGAATTTGCGCGCCGGATCGGGGTGCAGGACAAACGCATCGGCAAGTTGCTGCCCCCCCTGCAAGCCCGGCAACCGTTGGTAGAAGAACTGATCAGCCGGTCGTTGCTGAGTGTGTCCGGGAAACGTGCGTATTGGTTGGACTATCTTACCCGGCGAAACCAGCTGGGGATGTGAGTGGTTGTGGCGGTGTTTTCTGTAGGCGAAAAAGAAGATGGTGTTGCAACGGGTTATATCCAACCCATAGCTTGCTCATCCAAAACACCACGCTAACCACGCAAACGCCCTATCAGTAGATCCAGCGATAACCCATACACCTGCCGTTCGGCATTGATGTTGGCGTACAGCCCGGCGCCAATGCCGAGTTGTTTGGCCGGCAGGAATTCCACCCGTGGCGAAAAAACGATGCCGAAAGCGGTCGTTTTTTCAAGATCATAGGTATAGTTGGAGACGAAAAGCATGCCGGGCTTCCTGAAATTCGCCGGCTCGCCGAAGAAGTTCAGCGCCGGCCCTCCCCGAATGACGTAACGCAGCGTTTTCCCGCCGGAGAACGCACCGCCAGCCAGCAAGCTGTAGGTCTGCAGCGTTATTTGCGGCTTGTTGCTGCCGTAAAATCGTATGCTTTGGTAATCATCCGGCGTTGCGGGCGACGGCTTCCAGTGCGAACCGAAAAACAGGCCGACGTACAGGGCGTCATTTCGGACAACATCAACCGAGATGCGCAAGCCCTGGAAATCGCCGGGCTGGTAACCCAGGGAGACAGCCCAGGGTGTTTGGGCGGAAGTGGAGACCAGGACGGTGCTGCACAGGCCGATTAAAAGGAGAGGGTTGTTTGACATGGCAAGCTTTTGTGGGTTAATTAAGCAACAGGTGTACAGAAAGAAAAATCGAAGCCGCCCTCGGAGAATTTAATGGCGACGTTTAAGCTGTAGCATTCTGCCGGCAGCAGGACGGGAGGTCGAATGTCTGTGAGCAAAACCAGTCTGATTTTCATGGTCAAAAAAATTGTTGAAAAGGGGTCAAGAAGGCGCATGCACACCACAGCTGCTTCCAGCCAAAGCGCCTGAGCAGAAATTGGCTTCGGAGTTGCCCGCCGGGTAAAGAAGCAATCGAGCGTGTTTCGGAACCCGGAGGCTCAGGAAGGTGGCAGGCACTCCGAAGCCGGCAAGATAAATACACAGGCGCAGGCCATTCGGGCAGTGGCATGGGAACCCTGTTAACAAAGATTACATCAAACGCATGCGATTACCCACAAATTTATGATCGAAAAATGCCCATTCAAAGAAACATTATTTATTTATTGGCAAAAAATACAAGTCGTTTTTTATAATATTTACCCAAAATGCACATTTTTAACCCGAATGCCGGTGGTTAAGGTTCGTTTTTTTACATAGTGTAATAATTTTTAATAATTTTTTTCTTTTTTGTAAAAACCAGGGAGAATTGTTTAAGTTTGCCGGCACACAGCCCTGGTCCTTATGCCCTCGAATCTCCAACCGAACGACCTCGCCGCGTACATCCTGGACGCGTTGGCACAAAAGCTGCCCGACCTCAAAGACCGCCAGGCAACCCTGGCCCGGCTGCTGGGCCTGTCGCCGAACGCGGTGTACAAAAAATTGAGGGGCTTCAGCGCACTATCGGTCGGCGAGGTGGCCCTGATTGCCCGGCATTTCGGCATTTCCATCGATGCCTTTGTATTGCATACACACGGATTTGTCCCGGCGGCCTATCCACCGCTGCTGGGCCGCAGTGTCGGGCCGCGACATTTTATGGAATCCCTTCGTGCGTACGTGAACATGGCCAGGCAAGCGCCCAACGCCCGGCTGTGGTACGCTACCAGCGAGATACCGGTGTTTCACTATTTTTATTTTCGTGAGCTGACGGCGTTCAAGCTCTTCATGTGGCAAAAAGTGAGCTGGCAATCGACCCCGGGCTACGTACCGGTAAACCTGTCGGCGCTGGTATCCGACGATTACATAGACGACCTGCGCCGCGAGATTGCCGAAGGGTACAACCACATTTACAGCACGGAATTCTGGCCAAGGCACCTGCTGGAAAACACCTTGCAACAACTGGAACACATGAAAGCCATCTCCCCGGTTGAAGACCGCAAACTACTGGAACCAATTGCCGGACAACTGCGCTCCCTGGTGCGCCACCAAAGCGCTATGGCCACAACCGGGCGCAAACACTTGCCCGGAGCAGCCGACCAGGGCAATGCCCCTTTTGAGCTCTATTACAATGAAATTGCGCACACCGGCAACACATTTCTTCTGGAGTCCGACGCCGGCTTTCAGGTCTTCACCACTTTTGACAACCCCAACCACCTGGTCATCCAAAACGAAGACTTCTGCCGCCGTACGCACCAATGGTTCGGCCAGCTGGCCCGGCTGGGCAACCCGGTATCCCACGGTTCGGAGAAAAACCGGGGCGCATTCTTCCAGTTCCTGGAAGATCACCTGGACGGCCGGCAAACGGGGTTGAGCAGCTGACGGGGAACGATTTCCCCCACCCACGCGTTTTACCCCCCATCATGACAAACCTGAAAATCTTCGGCGCCCCCCTCATCGACGACAAAACCGTCGAACAGATCAAACGCTGCCCCTCCGGGCCCGAAGACCGCATGGCCCTCACCGCCGACGCCCACTACGGGTACGGACACCCGATCGGCGGCGTGGTGGCCTACAAAGACAAGATCAGCCTCTCCGGCGTGGGGTTCGACATCGCCTGCGGCAACAAGGCCGTGATGACCAACATCATGGCCGCCGACATCGACACCGAAAAGGTGATGGACGAAATTTTCAAACAAATCGGCTTCGGCGTAGGCCGCCCCAACCCCAAGCCGATCGACCACCCGGTGTTCGACGACATCGCCAAAGCCCCGTTCGAACCCCAGCGCCGGCTCATCCGACTCGCCATGGAACAGCTGGGCACCGTTGGCTCAGGCAACCATTTCATCGACCTGTTCGCCGACGAGCAGGGCCTGCTCTGGATCGGCGTGCACTTCGGCTCTCGCGGGTTCGGGCATAAAACGACCACGGGCTTCATCGCCCTGTCCAAAGGAAAGGCATTCACCGAGCACGTGCCCGAAGGCGGCATGGACGCACCGCCCATTCTCTTCGACGCGGACTCCGAAACCGGTCAGGCATACCTCGAGGCCATGCGCCTCGCGGGGGCGTACGCGTACGCCGGACGCGACGTGGTGGTGTCGAAAGTGCTGGAAATCCTGGGCGCCCAATCCACATTCGAAGTGCACAACCACCACAACTTCCTCTGGGAAGAGGAGCACTTCGGCGAAAAGTACTACGTGGTGCGCAAGGGCGCCACCCCGGCGTTTCCGGGCCAGCTCGGGTTCATCGGCGCCAACATGGCCGATTTTTCTGTCATCGTTCGGGGCGTCGACTCCGACGAGAGCCGCGAAGGCCTGTACTCCACCGTGCACGGCGCCGGCCGCGTGATGAGCCGCACCCAGGCCGCCGGCAAAAAGCGCTGGAAAAACGGCCGGATCGAGTACCTGACCCAGGGCGTGGTGGACTGGGTGTCCGTCAAAAAAGACCTGAAAAAGCACAAAAAAGTAGTGCTGCGCGGCGGAGGGCCCGACGAGGCGCCGGAATGCTACAAAGCGCTTGGCGACGTGCTGGGCTACCACGCCGGCACGGTCGATATCGTGCACCGCCTGCGCCCGATCGGGGTGGCGATGGCCGCAGCCGATACGATCGATCCTTACAAGGACTGAGTTAGAATTTGGGGCACAAAATTTCCTCGCTTTCGTAATTCCCCAGATAAGTTACGGAAATTTCGAAAGCGTTCTGCTGCTGTCCCTGGCTGAGGGCCGTGGTGTTGATGTCGTAGCTCAGCCCGATGAGCACGCCGTTGATCTCGATGCCTGCCAGGGCCACCACGGCGTCGAGGCCGGTGTTGGTGTCGTTGCGCACGGTGCGCACCCAGGAGCCCAGGTGCAGGGCGCTGCCGCCGAATTCGCCCATGGCAAACCGGATGTTGGTGCCTGCGTTGACCTCCATGTGGGGGCCCTGGGAGGCCCACAGCAGGCGTGGCAGGAGGCTCACGCGGTTGTCCCTGCTCATCGGCAGGGTCGCTGAAAACTGAGCGGAGTACTTCCGATAAAGCCGGTCGCCCTCCGCTGTGGTTTCGTAAAAAGAAACCACCGGCTGGGTGGAATGGTGCACGCCCAGCCCGCCAAAAAACGCGCCGTATCGCCCGAAACGTGCCGTGTAATTGAGCCCGGTGTTCAGGTCCAGAAATGAAAAATTGTTGGGCGGCAGGTCTTCCCCCGTGGGCAGGTTGTACCCGGCGACGCCGTCGAATTCGTCGTGAAAGTTCAGGGGCGCGTAATTCACGTTGCGCTGGGTGAGTCCGGCCTGCAGGCCCAGGCTCAGGAAATGGCGGTTGCTGGTGCCCAGTGACTTGTGGTAAGCGCCCGACATGGCGATCTGGGTAGTGTTAAAATCCACGACGCTCACCTTGTCGTGCGTGAACTGCAGGCCAATGCCGACAGCATCCTGATACACGGTTTTTTTCCGCGCCCGGAAACGCAGGTCGGCGCTGACGTTGTACGTCTGAATGGGCTCGTCCAGGGTTTTGCGCCATTGATCGCGGTAGAGGGCGCCCACCCGGTATTGTCCCTCAATCGCGCCGGTAAGGGCCGGGTTGAGGTACAAGGGTGCTGCGTAGAACTGGGTAAAGTGCTTGTCCTGGGCGTGCAGGGCGGCAGCGGCCACGATCAAAAAGCCGCAAATAGGTAAAATACGCTTCATGTAATGCCTGAATTTCGGTCAAAGGTACAATGGAAACACCTTTGGAAACGACAGATCATCGCATTACCCGTGTCCGCAGTTCCTTTTTAACCAAAAATCAGGCGATGTGGATCGAAAAGGCATAGCCGTCGTTTACCCGGCGGATGGGGTACGTACCCGGAATGAGCACCGACCCGGTCAGACCAAGGGTGGTGACCACGCTCTCCGGCAAAACGCAAGGCACCGACAGCGCAAAGGAAGGATGACGGAATACGTTTTTCAGCAGGTGGCTGCACAGGTCCGCAGCGCGGAAGACCACTTCTACGCTACCGCGAGCAGCGTCCGGGCGCAAGCAGGCCCTGGCCCTGCGGCAGTCGTTGTTTCGGGAAGCCGCCGGCGTATCGGCCAGCGCGACCACCGAGCAAATGCCCGAGCCCCGGCATTCGTCCTTGGGCGAGCCGAAGACGATGTCGCCGAATACTTCCGGGAATTCGTAAAATGACGTGTGGATGAAATTGTTTTCATCGGTAGCTTGCGACGCCATGGAGGGCGCCAAAGCCGGATCGGTACTGGAGACGTTGCACATGGTGATGTGATTAAAAGCTTCAAAAAAGTCTGTTTCCTTTTAGCAAATGGCAATAAAAGGCGAGGACCCAACGGTTCGGCGGATTAAAAAAGGTGTGGATTGTTCAGATGCTTACGTCCTGAAAAGCTAAGACAAATACCGTGACAAATCATCGGCAACCTGAAGCATTTGACAGGCAAACGACGAACAGCCCCCGAATCTAATGTATCTGGGGTAGCAATTCTTGTGCCAAATGTAGAGACGTTGCGTGCAACGTCTCTACGGGTACGCGTCGGAATTCGCCCTACGAGTATATTCGTAGGACGAGTTTGCCCCATCCGATAAAAACAGTTGTGGCATATTTTCCGGAAATGCAGTACATTTGTAACATGAGTGTCCTGGAGCAAGTTAAATTTTCCATCGACAGACTGTCGGAAGCGGACCGCAATCAGGTGCTGTTGCACATCCTGCGTTTGAAATATACATCTACCTGGGCTGAAATCCATGGGGCTATCCACCAGCCGGCGGAAACACCTGATCTGCCTGCGATTGCCCCGTTGGCTTATGAGGAGCTTCTCGAACGGTTGCATTTGCTTGAGGGTATTCGGGAGGGGCTTCGGGATGTTGCGGAGGGCCGCACCATAAGCCATGAAGAAATCAGTCGCAGATTTGACCAATGGCGCGCGTAGTTTGGAGTGCACGCGCCGGCGACGATTTGCACGGTATTTATGCGTATTTATCAGATATGTCTCCTTCCAACGCCGAAAAAGTTGTCTCGGATATAATTGACAAGGTTATTTTTTTAGAGCAGTTTCCGAGAATCGGCAGGGTTGTTCCAGAGCTGAACATTGTTTATATTCGGGAATTGATTATACATCAATACCGCGTTGTATACTCGGTTGTGCAAGATGACCGGGTTGAAATACTTGCCGTAAGGCATAGTTCGAGGGATATTTCGTCGTTTTAGTCATTCGCAACCTACATCAAATCCTCGGAGAGGATGCGCTTGCTGCATGTCGCCGATTTCTATACGGTTACGCGCCTTTTCTCGTTACCGCGCGTGTAGAGACGTTGCATGCAACGTCTCTACCCCACCATCACCTGCCGCGCGGCGTCCACCACATCCTCCACCTGAGGTTTGCTGTGGTAGTCGCCGTCCTGGCCGTAGGCCGGCCGGTGGTCGCGGGCAAACAGGGTTACGGGTGCCGAATCCAGGTACCGGTAGCCGCCCTGTTTTTCCAGCACCTGCTGCATCATGAAGGCGGAGGCGCCGCCCTCGAAGTCCTCGTCGAGGAACAGGATGCGGTTTGTTTTTTTCAGGGACTGCAGGCACGTTTGCGTCCGGTCGAACGGAAGCAGGGTCTGCACGTCGATCAGCTCCACGCTGATGCCAAGCCTGTCGAGCACCTCGCAGGCTTCTTCCGCTATGCGCACGCAGGAGCCGTAGGTGATGAGGGTGATGTCGGTGCCGGCGCGCAGCACCTCCGGCACACCGAGCGGTACGGTGAATGTACCCGGGTTGTCGGGCATTTGTTCTTTAAGCCGGTACCCGTTCAGGCATTCGATCACGAGCGCGGGGTCGTCGCTCTGCAACAGGGTATTGTACATGCCTGCGGCCTGGGTCATGTTCCGAGGTACGCACACGTACAATCCGCGCAGGCTGCCCAGGATCATGCCCATGGGCGAGCCGGAGTGCCACACGCCCACCAGGCGGTGTCCGCGGGTGCGGATGATGGCTGGCGCCGCCTGTATGCCGTTGGAGCGCCAGCGCAGGGTGGCCAGGTCGTCGCTGAGCGGGGAAAGGCCGTACAGGAGATAGTCCAGGTATTGAATTTCGGCGATGGGCCGCAGGCCGCGCATGGCCATGCCGATGGCCTGACCCATGATGGTCCACTCCCGGATGCCGGTGTCGAACACGCGCGATTCGCCGTAGGTCTGCTGCATCCCGCGGAAGGCCTGGTTCACGTCGCCGATCTGCCCGACGTCCTCGCCAAAGGCGAACAGCGCGGGGTTTTGCGACAGATGGTGATCGAAGCAAGCGTTCAGGATTTCGTAGCCGTCTTTCAGGGGCGCCTCGGCGCCGTATTGGGGCGGAACGACGGGCACCTGCAGCGCCGAACGGGGGGTTTCGCTGTACAAATGCGTACTGTATATGCGGCGCCCCTCGCCGGTCTCCTCGGCGATGAACGAAGCCAGTGCCTGGGCCGCCTTGGCCGAAAGAGCCGCTGCCCGTCGGGCCGTTTGCACCAGCTCAAAGCGCAGGGGGTCGCGCTTCTGGCCCAACTCGTCCATCAGCGCGGCGATGCCGGAATGATCGGTGGCCAGGGCCGCCAGCCGGGACAGCAGATCCTGCGTCCGCGCGCCCACCCGATCGTGATAGGCCCGGTAGGCGCGCCGCGCGGCCTCCTGGGCTTCCGCCCGGGCGTCGGCTTGCATGGCTTCCAGCGTTTGGGGGGTGGCGATGCCGCTGTCCACGAGCCATTCGGCCATGCGGCGATTGCAGTCGAACTGTTCCTCCCACGCCAGGCGCTCGGGGGTTTTATACCGGCGGTGGTCGCCGGAGGTGGAGTGGCCCAGCTGTTGGGTGACTTCCTGGATGTGAAACAGGGCCGGGCGGTGGGTGTCGCGCATCTTTTGGATGCCGTTTTGGTAGAGCGCAACGAGCGCCGGATAATCCCAGGCCTTACCCGTGTAAATGTCGAGTCCGCTGGGTTGCTGGTCGTCGTCTATTTGAAAACCGGACAACACGGTGGAGATGCTTTCCTTGCTGGTCTGGTATTTTTTGGGGACGGAGATTCCGTACCCATCGTCCCATACGGAAATGGCCAGCGGCGCCTGAAGGACACCGGCGGCGTTGACGGTTTCCCAGAACGCCCCCTCGGAGGTTGATGCGTCGCCGATGGTCACAAAACACACTTCGTTGCCGTTGTCGGAAAGGTCACCACAAATGGCGGGATGCTCCCTGAACTTTTTGGAAGCGAAAGCCAGCCCGAGTCCGCGGGCCATCTGCCCGGCGGTGGGCGCCACGTCGGCGCTGATGTTGAACCGGTTTTTATGGTCGGTGAAATTACCCTGATCGTCTACGAGCGGCGTAGCGAAGTGGCAGTTCATTTGCCGGCCGGCGGAGAAAGGGTCGTTGTAGGGGTCGCCGTACAGTTGGGCGAAAAACTCCTCGAGGGTCATGATTCCCAGGGCCAGCATGAGCGTCTGGTCGCGGTAGTAGCCCGAACGAAAATCGCCTTTCTGCCAGGCCCGGGCCATGGCCACCTGGGCGACTTCCTTGCCGTCGCCGATGATGCCGAAATTGGCCCTGCCCATGAGTACTTCCTTGCGGGCGATGATACTGGCTTCCCTGCTCAACAAACAAATGCGGTAGTCGGCCAGCACCTCGGCGGCGTCCGGCGCGGTGTTATTCGTCTGGGTGGTGGGGCGTTTCCGGGTGGTGGTTCCTGCCATAGTATTTTTTTGCGGCGCCTGGGCCGTTCAATGAGTAAGGGCGCGCAAAGCTACAAAAAGGCGCGTTCTGTATGACTTTTTACATTTGTCTCCAACTCCTGACGTGGAGATGTTGCACCTACTGAAAAAAAACCTAATTTTGCGGCGTCTTATAAAAACCCCATCTTAATTCACAAAACTTCCGTCATGAACAACGAACCCAAAGTGCGATACAGCGACGAAGATTTGAAGGAGTTCAAAGAATTGATCGATAATAAAATCGCCAAAGCGGAGGAAGAATACAAATTTACGGAAAGCCAAATCCTGGAACTGAACGAAAACGGGTTCAAACAACAGGGCGGTGATATGTACGACGATTCCTCCTCGCACGCCGAGCTGGAATTGTTGCAACGCATGGCCCTGCGCCAGCAACGCCACATTCAAGACCTGCGCAACGCGCTGCTCCGCATCCAAAACAAAACCTACGGCGTTTGCACCGTGACCGGCAAGCTCATCGATAAACAGCGCCTCCGCCTCGTGCCCCACGCGACCAAAAGTGTGGACGGGAAAAACCAGGCCGGTCCCGAAAAAATCGAACCGGCGACCGACCAGACCTTCCACGACCCGTTCCTTGGCCCCGAAACCGGCAACCCGCGCCCCGGCGGAAAAACATCCGGCGACCGCCTGCGTATCGCTCAGCCCAAACCCCCGGGCGCCGGGGATGAGTGGGAACCCGACAACGAAACGATAGAAGATGCCGGGTATAACCTGCGCAAACTGGAAGACGAGGAGGAGTAGCGAATGCGGAATGCGGAATATACCACATTGGCAAACCCATTAATGCGCCTCCAACTAAAATATTGAGCCAGTCGATATTGACTGGATGGCTTAATGCCCACTGTCGTCAACTTTGCATCCAAAGATTGCCTTGCCGTTTTTGGCGGTCTCGCCGCCATTTATTTTAATTTTTTTGCCGCGAATTAGCGCGAATTCGCGCTAATTCGCGGCAAAAAAATCTCGTTTCGTTGTAAACAGCCTAGATACATCGCACTTGCGGTCATTTGACGACATCGGGCTTGAGGCCATTCTATCGGTTAACCTGGTCTTCCAAAATTTTGATTGGCGGAATGCCGGTATTTTCGACTTATGAGACACCCTCCGCAGGCAGAGCCTAGCGCAGCGGAGCCCGGATGGGCGCAACAGAGCCCGGAGAGGCACAACGGGCGGAGCCCGGAGCAGGTGGCGCGGGTGGGCGGAGCCCGAAGCGATAGAAATCAACTCAAACCCGCGTCACCTGTCTTTTTTTCACCGCCTTTTCCCATTCGTCGATCTCGGGCAGATGAAAGTCTTCTTCCATACTCCGCAAGTATTCGTTGAGGTCTTTGTAACGCAGTTTGCCGCGAATGGCCGCGAGGACAAACGCCTCCGAGTCCTGCACAAACACCACCACTTTCCGGATAGCATCGTTTTTTTCCTTGATCATGATGCGCACATGGGTGTGTCCACTCCGGACCATCACCAGGTCTTCCAGCCGACGTTTGGCGGCTTTTCGGTGGAAGCGCTCCATATCCTTTTTATTCACCGGACTGTAGTCCTCGAAGACCATGACGCGTATTTTATCCACTTTATTGAGCAACCGGCGCTCCATTTCGTCTTCTACAAACCACGATCCCATGTGGATAAACGGGTCGGACACCGAGAAGGTAATGGCGCCGGGGTAGTCTTTGTACTTCCAGTGCAGCCTGTAGTCCTGGGCTTGCGTGGACACCCGGGAAAAGAGCAGGGCAACAACGAGCAATGCATAATTCTTCATTTTGGGGGTTGTTTTAGTGGCTTTCCTTTTTTTCCAGTTTTTCCAGGTGCTCCACACCTTCAATATCCAGCGCGCGGGACAGCTCGGCAATTTTATTCAGGTCTATCAGCCCGGTGATGCTCAACAGGACGAATTCCGAGGGCGAACCCACCAGCAGGAGCAATTCTTCGATGATGTCTCCCTGGTCTTTCGACCAGATGCGCACGTTCTCTTCCGCGTCGCGCACCGTCACCAGTTCGGTGTACTCTTTTTGGGGTACCAGCTTAAGCGCTTCCCGGTACAGGGCCATACCGTCTTCGGGCCCTTCGCACACCAGCACCCGCAGGCCCGTGAGGTCTTTGATGATGGGCCGAATCTGGTTCCATTCGGGGTCGGAGGTTTCGATTTTGGCCACCATCTCGAAAGCTTTGGGGCTTACGTACACGACGGTGAAGCGTTCGTCGTCGACGTATTTTTCGAAATAACGTTCGATGGCGTTGTTTTGGGCTGACAGGCCGGTTGTCAGGCACAGGAGTGCTGCAGGAAGGATGGTCAGGTTACGCATGGTTTGTCCTTTTAACTTTCTTGTTGTTTGACCTTGTTCAGGCTTTTATCCAGTTGTTGCAGGGGTCTGATCGTTTTGCGGGCCTCGTGAGTTCCCTTGTTGAGCTTGGCGCTGAGCAGGTTCAGCGCCTGTTTGATCTCTGCCATAGCGGCCTCCTGTTCGGCCTGGGAGGGGGCCGGGGCGGTGCGTTTGCGAGCGGCCCGGGAGCGGGGCTTGTCGGCCGGAGCGGGTTGGGTGGTGGCCGGGTGTTGCGGCTGGTCAGGAGGGGCGGCGGCCTGGTCTTCAGGCTGGTGTGCTTGCGCGAGTCCGACGGCCACCGGCTGTGTGGCATGCCGTGGCCACCAATACCAACCGGCGCTCAGCAGCAGCAACACCGCAGCAGCAGCGGCCAGGCGGTAGGTAAACATGCGCGGCGTGTGGGCGCCCGGCACCTTGCGTGCCGGTGCGACGATGGCTTTTTCGGCTGCAATGGCCTGGAACAAGGGCACGAACGGACGATGTTCCGGCGCAATGCGCGGCTGCCGAAAATAGGCCCTGAGTGCCCTTTCCTCCTCCAGGGAGGTTTCTGCGTTGAGCCAGGATTCGAGCAGTTGGTCGATGTGTGGATGCGTTTGGTTCATGATTCAACTAGCGTAAGCAAGGATTTGCGAAGCGTTTTCCGGGCGCGGTGCAGGTTGATTTTGACCTGTTCGATGGTGATGTCCAGGGTGCGGGCGATGTCGTCGTAAGTCAAGTCTTCCACGTCGCGCAGATGCATGACGAGGCGTTGTTTTTCGGGCAGTTGCTGCATAAGCCTCCGGATGTGGGCCACCATGTCTCGGTTTTCGGTTCGGGCGGCGGGCGAGTCGGTATGCGCCGGTTCGGGAAGGCCTTCGATTGGAGAGGCCGGTTTGCGGCGATTTTTATCGAGCGAACGGTTGCGCGTTATGGTTATGCACCAGGCTTCCCAGTTCTGCACGGTGTGCGACTGCTCGGGCTGTTGCCGCCACAGGCGTTCCATGACTTCCTGCACGACGTCCTCGGCTTCCTGCACGTTGCCGGTGATGCGCAAGGCAAACCGGTACAATTTATCGCGCAGGGGGTAGATGTGTTGGAGGAACAACTGATTGTTCATACGGGGAAGCTGGGCTCGCGTTGTAGGATAAAGACGAAAAAGGCATGCCCGTTGTTACAGGCATGCCTAAAAATCTTTACGTCGGTACGTGCCCTGTATTACCAGGGGTTTTCGAAACTGGCCTTGGTAAACGCTTTGTCTACCTTGCGGAACACGGTTTCCACATTGTTTCTCAGCATAAGCGGATCTTTCTGACCGAAAATACGCGCCAGCAGGGCAATGGGGAACAGGAACAGGAAAAATATGGCACTCAGGACGATGTTGGGTACCACCAGACTGAGCAGCCACGCCAGTTTCATCCACAGCCAGTCGATCTTTTCCGCCAGCCAGGTAGAGAACACACCGATGGCGCCAACCACCAGGGCCACCCACAGGGCCCAGGGCTGGTGCGTGATCATGTATATGACCAGGAAGCCGACGGTGATGGTCAGAACGGTTCTGATCGGGTCGGTTTTAACATTCAGATTCATTGGAAAGCAGCGGTTAAAACAAGGTGTAGATAAAGGGTGCGATGGCGCTACCTCCGCCAAATACGAGCAAGACGCCCAGGAGCAGGAGTATGAGAATGACGGGAGCGAGCCAGAATTTTTTGCGCTCTTTCATGAAGAGCCAGAGGTCTTGTAAGAAGTCCATTTACTAAAAATTTTGTTTGTTTTGCAAAAGGAGTTGTTCGCCGATGATCCGGGCAATTTCCGCGTAACCGCGTTCGTTGGGGTGCCCGTCGTACCGGAAAAAGTAGGCATTTTTATCTTCCAGCCGGGAAAATTGCTCCGTCATTTCGATATACGGAACGCTGTTTGCACTGGCTACGGCCCGGTACATGGAGTCGATTTTATTTTCGTAAGGCAGCACTTTTTGAACAAACTCGTCCATCTTGCTGCCCACCACGCGGTGGCCGGTGAAGAAACTGGTGGGCATGTTGCAAAAAATGAACCTGCTTCCGTTGGCCTCGCAGATGGCTTTCATGCCCTTCAGATCCTGGTCCAGGGTTTGAAGGGCGAACCGGGTGGCCGGGTGTTCCGGGTCGTTAAAAATAACGATCCGCTCCGGGTACTGCACCTGTCCGCTCAGGATGGCGGGGTTGATGTCGCCGGTCCGAAACATTTCCTGCATGGTCGTGTCGAGCGATTCGAAACGGAGCTTCTGGATTGGCGTGAGGCCGTTGAGGATTCCAGCTGCACTCTCCTTCCAGATTTTGTGGATGTCAACGGGGCCGGACTGGCTGCGCTCCATGGTCGCCATGATGTGGACGAACGAGGAGGTCAGGAACCGCTTCACGCTGCGCAGCAGACGGCCGAAAGAGAACCCGCTCGAAGCGCCGTCCGTCATCAAGTCGGTGCTCATAAACCGGCTTTCGTACTCCTGCGCCAGGTCGTCGCCTTGCAGGATGCCCACCAGAACCAGGTCCGGCTTGAGCATCGGAACGGCTTTCCCCATGTATCGCAGGTACACGGAAGGGTACTGCCCGCCTTGCCCGCAGTTGATGACTTCTGCGTTGGGGATGCCGTTGGCTTGCAGGTGGCTTTCCAGTTTTTTGGGCCAGCTGTTTTCGGCGTTTACGCCCCAGCCGAAGGTCCAGGAGTCGCCAAAGCAGAGGACGCGGTACTTGTCGCCCTTGTCCACCGCCACCTCGCGATCCCGGAGGCCCAGGCTGTTGGTTTTCGCTGAGATATCAAACTCCCTGGTCTGGTAGTGCGCCTGTGTGTTGGGCTCGAACACCAGTCCGCCGTGCTCCTTGGGCGGAGCGACCAACCCGACGAGACCGTCGATGCCGACCAGCAAAGCGAAAAGGATGCCGGTGAAAGCGGCGGCAACACTCCGGTTTTTCCAGCGTTCGCTGATACGGTTGCGGGAGAGCAGCCATATGACAAGCAGCCCGGCGGCGAAGATGAGTCCGAATACGATCAGCATGTCCGGCGTATCGTGCGCGGGCGTGTTGCGGTAGACCCACAAATACGTCAGCGGGTTCCAGAACAGCAGGCACAGGACCAGAAAGAAGCTGTACATCTTGTTCGACGCCATGATCAGTCCATTTTAAACTTGACAAGCCATTTTTCCCTGTTCTGCCAATCGGGTTGTTCGGTTTTAATGTACACGAAGTTGTCGATGACCAGTACGTCCATTTCAGTGCTCATGAAGCACCGATAGGCGTCGTGCGGGGTGCACACAATCGGTTCGCCGCGCACGTTGAAGCTGGTATTGACCACCAGGCCGTAACCGGTCAGTTTTTTGAACGATTTGATCAGCTGGTAATACTGCGGACTGGTTTCTTTTTCAACCGTTTGTACGCGCGCGGAGAAGTCGAGGTGGGTGATCGACTGCACGTCGCTGCGCGTGAAGTACAGGCGATCCCAGAGCGGAAGGCTGAAGAAGTTCTCGGGCAATTGTTTGCGGCGGTCTTCCTTCACCGGCGCCACGAGCAGCATGTAGGGCGAGGGGGCGTCGAGGTCGAAATAGGTAGAGGAGTCTTCGGCCAGTACGGAGGGTGCAAACGGGCGGAACCCTTCCCGGTACTTGATCTTGAGGTTCAGCTTTTTTTGCATATCGGGGTTACGGGCGTCGCCGAGGATGCTGCGCGCACCGAGGGCCCGGGGGCCAAACTCCATGCGGCCCTGGAACCAGCCCACGACTTGTCCGTCGGCGAGTTTGCCGGCCACGAAGTCGCACAAGGCCTCGAAATTATCGTACTTCACGGAGACGGCTTTTGCCTTTCGGTTCATCAGCTCGATCTCCTTTTCGGAGTAGTTGGGGCCGAGGTAAGAGCCCTTCATGCGGTCGTGCACTTCATCGCAGGTGCGTTCGCCGCCGAAATAGATGTAATAGGCTGCCTGTGCAGCGCCCAGGGCGCCACCGGCGTCGCCGGCCGCCGGCTGGATGTAGAGGTTTTTAAACGTGCCTTTGCGCAGGAGTTTGCCGTTGGCCACGCAGTTGAGGGCCACCCCACCGGCCATGACGATGTTTTCGGCCCCGGTAAGGCGTTTGGCCTCTTCTGCCATTTTGAGCACGATCTCCTCGGTGACGCGCTGGATGGCGAGGGCCAGGTTGCAGTGGTGTTGCTCCAGATCGGCTTCCGCTTCGCGTCGGGGAAAGCCGAAAAGCTTCTCCCATTTGTCGTCGCGCACCATGCGCAATCCGGTGGCGTAGTTGAAGTAGCCCTGGTCGAGCCAGATGGAGCCGTCGTCCTTGATGTCGATGAGATCCGATTTGATGAGCTCGGCAAACCGGTCGGTTTCTTCGGAGACGGGGTTGCCGTAAGGCGCAAGGCCCATCAGTTTGTACTCACCGGAGTTGACGGTGAAGCCAAGGTAATACGTGAATGCGCTATACAACAAACCCACCGAATGCGGGAAGTTCAGTTCGCGCAGGATGGTGATCTTGTTGCCTTCGCCCAACCCGATGGTGGCGGTGCTCCATTCACCAACGCCGTCGATGGTCAGGATAGCGGCCTTGTGATAGGGCGAGGGATAAAAGGCGCTGGCCGCGTGCGACAAGTGGTGCTCCGGGAAGAGCAGTTTCACTTTTTTCTTGTCGTACGGTCCGACCTGCTTCAGCCCGTCGTAGATGAGTTTTTTGAGAAACATTTTCTCGTTGATCCACACCGGAATGGCCTTCAGGAAAGACGCGACCCCCTGGGGGGAGAAAGCGTAATACGTTTCCAGAAGACGTTCGAATTTGAGGAGCGGTTTATCGTAAAAAACGATGGCGTCCAGCTCATCGATCGTCAACCCGGCCTCGTCCAGACAGTAGCGTATGGCGTGGGTGGGGAAGTCGGGCGTGTGCTTGTCGCGGGTGAACCGCTCTTCCTGAGCGGCGGCGATAATCTCTTCGCCAATGGTCAACGCGGCGGCAGAATCGTGGTAGAAAGCAGAAATACCGAGGATTTTTTTCATTGTCAATTTATGGGTTGTACCTAAAATGAGGGATAACAATAACCTTGCCAGATGTACCTGCGCACCGATTAAATCCTGATTACTTTACGCAGCAACCAGCTCTTCCGCTGTTTTCAGTGCGGAGGGGCTGGGCGGGTTGCCGCTGAGCATCACGGCGATGGCACGCACGCGCTCTTCGTTGTT
The DNA here is from genome assembly GCA_041736625.1 of Saprospiraceae bacterium. Classification (GTDB taxonomy): domain Bacteria; phylum Bacteroidota; class Bacteroidia; order Chitinophagales; family Saprospiraceae; genus M3007. The sequence goes on from JBGSTG010000127.1 coordinate 67,925, forward strand.
CAATGCCCGGACCTGGGTGATGGTGCGGGTTCCCTCCACTTGTTTATACACGAAATAGTGCCTGTCGGCACGCGCCGCCACTTGCGGCGTATGGGTTATGCTCACCACCTGATGGCGAGCGGCAAGGTTTCGGAGTAGGTGTCCCATCTGCAGGGAAACGTCGCCGCTCACACCGGAATCGATCTCGTCGAAGATGAGCGTGGGCAGCGGAATGGCGTCGGCGACCAGGCTTTTGGCGCACAGGGTAAGGCGCGAGAGCTCGCCGCCCGAGGCCACATCGCGGATGGGCAGAAAACGGCTGCCGACATTGGAGGCAAAGAGGAACTGCACCTCGTCCATGCCGGTGGGGCCGGGCTGGTCCAGCGGCCGTATGTCCACTTTCAGGCGGGCATGGGGCATGGCGAGTTGCTGCAACAAGGCGTGCACTTTCTCTTCGAAGCCGGCGGTGATGGCGCTGCGGCGCGCACTCAGTTGGGCGGCCTGCCGGCGCAGTTCCGCATCTGCCTGTTGAACGGCTTGTTCCAGGTGCAGGATGTCGGCGTCGAGGTTGGTGAAGTCACCGAGTTTTGTGCGCAGCGACTCCTGGAGCGCCATGAGGTCGTTCGTGTCCGTTGCGCCGTGTTTTTTCTGGAGTTTGTACAGCAGGCTGAGGCGCTCCTGCACCTCGGCGAGCCGCTCGGGGTTGTACTCGGTGGCGTCGCTGATGCGCTCGCAGTCTTTGGCCAGCTCCTGGAGTTCCACGAGCGTGTTTTCCATGCGGTCGCTGAGCGACAAGAGGTTGGCAGATACCTTTTTGGTGCCGTTCCAGCTTCTGGCGATTTCCTGGAGTTGACCGACGATGTTCTGCTCCCCGTCGAGAAGGAAGGTGTAGGCCTGGCCGTACACGCGTTTGATGTCTTCGGCGTGGCTGAGCCGGGCGAGCTCGTCCTCCAGGGATTCCTGTTCGCCGGGGATGAGCCCGGCTTTGTTGAGTTCATCGAGCTGGAAGCGCAGAAACTCCTGCTCGCGGGCGCCGGTGTCGCGCAGGGCGACCAGCTCGTCGAGCCGCTTGCGGTCGGCCACAAACCGGCGGTACTGCTCCTGGTAGTTTTTCAGCGCCTCGCGGTTATCGGCCAGCGCGTCGATCATGCGCAACTGGAAATTGACGTTGTGGATGTCCAGGGTGTCGAACTGCTGGTGGAGGTCGACGAGGTTTTCGGTGAGGCGCCGGAGCACCTGGTTGTTCACAGGGGTGTCGTTCACGAAAGCCCGGCTTTTGCCGTTGGGCGCCAGTTCGCGGCGGATGACCACCTCGTCGTCGTAATCCAGCTCGTGCTCGTCGAAAAATTCCCGCAGGGCGTATGCGCTCACGTCGAACCCGGCTTCCACCACGCATTTTTCGCCTTCATGGTAGAACACCTTGGTGTCGGCGCGGTCGCCCATGACCAGGCCGAGCGCACCCAGCAGGATGGACTTTCCGGCGCCGGTTTCTCCTGTAATAATGGTCAGGCGCTCGGAGAACAGGATCTCCTGCTCTTCGATCAGGGCATAGTTGCGGATGTATAGGCGTTTAAGCATGCCGTGATGGACTTCGGCCTAACCCTTTTGGAGTAGACGGTGCAAAGGTAAGGTGAATAGTCTTTTCGTGCCGGTTAAGAATCTTGGTCCCGGTAAAGAATCTCTTCGATTTTTGTTTTGTAAGGAGGCAGACTCAACAGTACGGTATCCCAGACAATTTCAACTTCGATTTTCTAATCATATTATTATCAAGTCATTAAAAATATGTGGTTTTATTCTCGGCTTGATGCTGTTATCTGTTACTATATCCGGTTTAACACCTAACTTATCTTGCAGGAAATATTCCAACTCAATCAAATCGAATAAAGTGGCTCCTTTTTCGACGTGTACCAAAATATCCAGGTCGCTGTCTTTGTTGTGTTCCAACCTTGCATAGGAACCAAAGATACCCAGAATACTGACTTTATACTGTAACCGGATCTCCTCTTTTAGTTCACCCAACCGTTCCAGAAAATGGGTGAGTGCCGGCGACTGTATATTTTTCAGTTGTTGCATATACCTATTTTACACAAATGTAGCACATATATTGAAATTCCGGGAACTTTTGCACGAATTTTCTAATCCGTCCGGGTACCCACAGCCAGACACTCACTCCTCCCCCCCCTTAGGGTGCGCCTTATCGTACACCGCCTTCAGCCGCTCGATGCTGTTGTGCAGGTACACTTGCGTGGCGGCCAGACTGGAGTGCCCCAGGAGTTCCTTGACAGCGTTGAGTTCGGCGCCCTCGTTGGACAAGTGTGTGGCGAAGCTGTGGCGCAGCACGTGGGGGCTGCGCTGTTCGAGGGCGGTGACGAGCGACAGGTACTTGTGCACGACGTAGTACACGCCGTCGCCGCGCATAGGGCCGCCCCGGGTATTGAGAAAGAGCAGGGGCCCGGCGTCGGGGTGCGTTGTCCGGCGGCGCTCCAGATAGGTTTGCAACAGTTCGGGCATCCAGGGCCCTATGGGCGCCAGGCGGGTTTTGTTCCCCTTGCCCTGTATGCGGATGACGTTGCGCGAAAAGTCGAGGTCGTCTTCCGTGAGGGCCGCCAGCTCGCCCCGGCGCATGCCGGTGGCGTAGAGCAGTTCGAGCAGCACGCGGTCGCGCAGCCCGGTGTAGGTATCAGGAAAATCGGTGTGCAGAAAAAGAGCCTGTATCTCGGACGCCTGTGCGAAAACCGGCAGTCGTTTTCCGGTTTTGGGCGCCACCACCTTGGTCATGGGGTCGCGCGGGAGCAGCCCGCGGCGTTTCAGGTACCGGAAATAGGATTTGAGGCAGGAAAGCCGGCGGTTGACGCTGCGGGCGCTGTTGCCGTGGTGCATCAGGTGAACCATCCAGGCCCGTATATGAGAATGCCTCACTTCGTCGATCGAGGTGAGGCTGTATTTTTCAGCGATAAACGTCAGGAAAAGCGACAGATCGCGCCGGTAAGCCGTCAGGGTATGCCCGGAGGCGCGGCGTTCGTGGGTCAGGTACTCGAAGAACGCGGGTTCGTGGAACATAGCGAATCCCACGCTGAGCGCCAACGGCGCATCAGTCGTTCTTGTAACCGTAGGTCTGCTCCTTGTAGACGGCCTTCAGCACTTCGGCGCGGCGCTCTACGGAGGGTTTATTGAAGTTTTTGCGGCGACGCAGTTCTTTCAAAATGCCGGCGCGCTCAAATTTGCGCTTATATTTCTTGAGAACTTTGTCGATGGTTTCGCCATCTTTTACTTCAACGATCAGCATGCAAGTTGTTCTTTTTGTGAATGGTTTGAGTGAACCGTCAAAAACGGGCTGCAAAGGTAAGTCTTTTCGCAGAAACAGTCAACGGTAACTTTTTCGTTTTTTCAGAAAAAAACTTCCTGGGCGGTGCGGAAGGTGTTGGCGTGGGCCTCCACGATGTCGGCCAGCCGCTGCGAATAACCGCCGCCCATGCTCACCGCCACGGGCACGCGGTGGCGCCGGCAGCTATCGAACACGATGCGGTCGCGCGTTTTGCAGCCAGCCAGGGTGAGGGCCAGGCGCCCCAGCTTATCGGTGGCCAGCACATCGACGCCGCTCTGGAAAAACACGAGGTCGGGCTGCACCCGGTCGAAGAGCTGCTCAAGGTGTTCGTTCAGCAGGCGCAGGTAGGGTTCGTCGGGCATGCCGTCGGGCAGCTCCACGTCCAGGTCAGACTGTTCCTTGCGCAGCGGGTAGTTGCGTGCGCCGTGCATGGAAAACGTGAACACGCGGGGTTCATGCCGCATAATGTGGGCGGTACCGTTGCCCTGGTGCACGTCGAGGTCGACCACCAGGATACGACGCACGACACCCTGTTCGAGCAGGTGGTTCGACGCCACGGCGATGTCGTTGAAACAACAATAGCCTTCGCCCCGGTCGGCAAAGGCGTGGTGGGTGCCGCCGGCGGTGTTGAGCGCGCAGCCGTACTCGAGGGCGTACAAGGCGCAGTCGATCGTGCCCTGGGCGATGTGGCGGCCGCGCCGGATGAAGTGCTCATTGACCGGAAACCCGATCGCGCGTTCCTCCTGCGGGCTCAGGGTGAGGCGCTCCAGCTTGTTCCAGTATGCTTCGGTGTGGGTGCGCAGGGCGACGTCGCGGGCCAGCATGTCCGGCTGAAAAAAATTGTCGTCGCGCGCCGTGCCCTCGTACAGGAGTTGCTCGGGCAACAACGTGTACTTCTCCATTGGAAAGCGGTGGCCTTCGGGCAGTTGATAGCGGTAGATGGGCGACCAGGCGATTTTTAGCACGGGGGGGGTGGACATTAAAAAGCACCAAGCTAAAAACCGGGAAATTCCAGGAATGTTTGTTCTCAAATTCTTAATATTGGGGAATCCAGCTACTCATCACGGGTGGGGCCATTCACCGGATTTTTTCCTTCACCAAAATCCACACCGCCCCACTGAAAAACGCCCAGCCCAGGGCCGCGCCCACCGCGATCCAGAACAGGAGGTCCGGTACCGCAATCTTGCCGGGGAATGGTTGAACGGACATGGCCTCCCATTCGGGCTTGTATGCGCCGGAGGCTTCCAGTCGAATGGCCAACACCAGTGAAAACAAAAATACGAGCAGAAAAAAGCGACGGAAGTGCATGGCTGAACAGGTTTATACAGGTTTTACATAACGGCCGCGCGGCAGCGGCGACTGTTGGTGAATACCCGGACAGCGACGTCTGTTATCAGGGGGAGGTGTGCCGTTTTTCTGATCCAATAGGGTGATGAAGGCGTGAAAACTCACCCATTCGCCGTTGCACGTCCAGTTTGGGCAGGGGGCGATGGGTCTGCCAACCGATTGATGGCTTGTACCGTACCCACTTTTTGTCGAAAAACCCTGGCCGGTATCCCTACCCATTTTTTGAAAAAACGGCTGAAGTAATAACTATCCTTAAAGCCCAGAAAAAAAGCGATCTCTTTCACGGATTGTTCGGTGAGGTACAGTTGCCGTTTGGCCTCTACGATCAGTTTCTCCGCAATAACGTCACCCGGGGTCTTGTGGAGATGCTTTTTGGTTAGTTTCGACAGCGCTTTGAGGGAAATATGTAGTCTGTCGGCATACGAGGAAGGCGCATGGTCCTGGTTGTAGTACTGGTCGACCAACGTTCGAAAGCGCAGAAGGGTGTATGGTGAGCCGGTCTGCCCGGCATCTTCCGGAGCGGGTAGCCGTTGGTGCTGAAAAATCCGGCCGGCGTAGACCAACAGTATTTTCAGGTAGCTGACCAGGATGTCGGCCTTTACCAAATCGTCGGATTCCGAAAAGGCGCTCAACATTTGTTCGGTTAAGGATGAAAACCGGAGCACATCCCCTTCCGCCAACGTGAGCGCAGGCGCGTCGTATGGATTGTTAAAAAGCAATCCATTGCATGCCACCTCTTTGCGATGACGCTCCAGGCAAAAAAACTCATTGGAAAACCGGAAGGCCCACCCGCTGAAGTCACCTTCGCTGCCGGAAAAGCAAAAATGTTGATACGGAGCAAAGAAGTGCAAGGTCTGGCGCAGATAGGGGAAACTACAAAAATCAGTCTGGCAAGTACTCTCCCCCTCCTGAACCCAGACAACCGTGTAGGTAGAAAGGTGGTGTACCGTACCCACGTATTGCTCAGGCAATTGGAGGAGTTGGAAGGCAACGTCCCCATTCCAGGCGTTCAGCAGGGTAAAAGGTGGGTGCATTCCGATCGAATTTAGCCTTAAACCACAAAACAAGGGCAATCGTTTGCGACGACCCGGCCGTGTATCGATCAAATGTCCGCCGAAAGACAAAAGGCCCCGACATGCGAGACCTTTTGTACAGACCATCAAAAAAAATGTATAAGGGCGGTACGCGTTACTCCTGAACAAAAAACACACCCAATGTATAGGTTGGCGCTGCATACAGGTTTTCCAGGGGCGCAATCAGGTCGTTTACGTTGGAAAAACTCAGGGCTATCCCCCATCGCCCGGTAATTCTCCAGGAGGACTCCAGGTTGAAGGCGGTGTACTGGGTGGCGTCGCCCCGAAGAAACCCCAGCTCCGCAGGATGTTGGCTCTCTCCTGTGCTGTACTGGGTGCGCAGCTTGGCCACAAGCCAGAGCGGCGCCCATGGATTGTAGCCAACTTCAGCGCCAAATTGATACAGATCCTGAAAAGCCAGGCCCTGGTATTGTGTGCGGAAGTCGTAGGCGGCAAACAGAGAACCATACACTTTGCCAAAAGATTTTGAAGCGGCCGCCGTCGCCCACAGATTCCACTCTCCGTCTCCTGTGGGCAGATTGATGAAATTACCCGGAAAATCTTCATTTTCGGCCAACGCATTCGCCCTGCCGGTGGGCATTTCCACTGCCAGGCTTACCGAAACAGGCCATTGACTACCTGTAAACCGATATTTGGTTTCAAGACGCAAATCGCCCACCCCAACCACGGTCTCTGTACGCTCAAAAGCGTTGGTGCGCAAGACCGGCCACGACAGCAAAGCGGTCCACCGATTGGTCAGTCCGTATTCGCCATACAAGTTGACGCTGTTTTGGGCAAATTCAGCAGTTTGTACCTTGTCGCCCGCAGGATTGTAATAGGTGTCCGAACGAAACAACGCGAGGTCTGTTTTGGCATACCAACTGTTTTTTGCACGCGTCCATCCGCTTTGGGCCTGAGCGCCCGCCAGGAGCGCCCAGAAACCCAGCACAAAGAGCAAGCGCATTATTGAAGTTGCGCGTAACCGAAGGGGATGTTGGCGGAAGCGCACCACAAAATGACATGGGTAAATTTGGAATCGGCAGGGGGCGCAAGCAAAAAGAAGTTTTCGCCGGCCTTGGTCACAGGACCGATGAGGCGCAGGTCCGGGTTGCCCGCTGCCGGGTTGGGAACAAAGTTCTGGCTGGTACTCAGGTATACGGTAACGGTACCGGTTGCAAAGGTTGTGCTGAAATCGGCGCCAAAACGCAAGAACTGCTTGCCTTCCGAGTCCGTACCCAATTGCACCTGGCCTTTTGAACCCGTTTGATTTTGTTCTACAAACGTACCGTTTTGGGTTGCCGAAAATTGACCCTGAGGTTGACTGGAGTCGATGATAGTGGTGCCGTCGTCATCATCGTCATTGCACGCTGCGAATGTCAGCACTGTTGCCGCCAACATGAGGAAAAGAAAGTGTTTGAAGGACATAGTAAAATGAATGGTTTGGTGAAAATTGCTTCGTCCATTCGGACAAGGCAAAAGTCACCGAATCCATCGGTGTGGCAAATGGACGAAAGACGTTCTATGATGGACTATTATCCCGAACGCAGCAGCAGGTGTTGTCTGCGAGCGTGAACATTTGTTTTTCCGACGCGCATATCCAAAAAAAAGCGCCGACGCAACCATGTAAGTTGCGTCAGCGCCCGTTCAAGCAGATAAAGAAACTAGTTCTTCTGTTTGTCCAGCTGCTGTCCTTGCTCTTTTTTGTTGACGTCGGCGGCTTTGGAACTCCAACCATTTCCGGCAATCAGCGATTCCATCTCAGCCACCAGCGCTGCGAAGCCGTCGGGCGCGCCGGTCGTGGCCGACACCTGGTGTTGCTTGGTACCGTTGTTTACGTAGACGACGGTGGACGAGGCGTCCCACACCGGGTAGTCGGGGTAGTGGGCGGCCATGTCAAAGAATTTTACCTGGGCGGCTTTGTCCTTCAGCACATTGACGGGGACGGCGGGTCCCCATCTTCCAGTTCTCTTGCCTTTGGTGGCCACGTTGGATATGCCGTTCCAGGTGACCGTGCCGTCGGCATAGAACTGTGCTTCAAACACCGGGCAAGTGCCGTAGCAGCTGGTTTTGCGGTAAACGGCGACCAGTTCGGACTTGGTCGAAGGCTTGGCGGCAACCGCGGCGTTGTTGAGCACCACGGTGCGGCTGACCGTTTTTCCGGTGCTCAGGCGGGTGACGATGACGGTGGCTTTCTGACCCGACACGCAGTCCAAAAAGGGCGAATGGCCGCCTTTTTTACCGTCGACCTCCCACAGGTACGAGTACTCGGTTTTCATCATCTTGCCGTCGGGCTTGAGCTGGCCATCCACCGCCACTACCGCTTCCAGGGCGGCGCCTCCGGCATAGCAGGAGGATTGGAGGACTTCAACGGCAAAGCCCGGGCCCTCGTTGTTGCTGTCCGTTTTCGCCACTTCGGCGTTCACGTTGGCTGCCGTGGCGCAGGCGGATTTTTCCGGCTGAACGGCGACGTTTACACAGGACTTTTGTTTCGTTTTTTCGTTCATGCACTCCACACACTGAAAAACGGTGCGGCATTCTGCGTTGGCTTGCGCCTGGAGTCCCTTTTTTACCCCGGCAACCGCTTTGCTACAACCCGGTAGCGAAGTTGATGTTTGGGAAGCACTTCCTGCCGTCGGTTTTTGACCGTAAACGGAGGCGGCGAAAAAGAGCAGGAGAAGCGCGGAGAAAGCGCGGGAAATGGTGTTTGTCATAATCTGTATTTTTTATGATGAATGGTAAAAACGCCATAATGGCCAGGTGAATCTCGCACTAAAATCTCCAAATATACCGGATGTTATCACCTGGGCAAGAAAATATTTTATCAAATATGCGTATTTAAAATATAATACGTGGTCATTTTTGGCTCAGGTGGCCTCCTTGTCAACAGCATACGGCGGAGTGAGCGCGTTAGCGAGGCGATGGCTGGGAGCCCACGTCAACTTAAGCGCAAAGGCCTCGGAGAGGCTCAACGTTTGTAGAATACGTTGCATAAATTTTAGAGGCCTCGGAGAGGCCTAACGTTTGTTCGCGGGTCGGAATGTCGAA
>JBGSTG010000132.1:0-41061 GCA_041736625.1 Saprospiraceae bacterium
AAACCGCCGTGGTACGAAGAGTATGCCCGGTGGTGTGGGGGGACGGCGGCGAAAGCCGCCTCCTACCCGATTAGAATGGTGCCGTATCAACGTTTTTACGACCTCGGAGAGGTCGAGCATTTGTAAAAGCTAACCGCAAAAACCTTGCGGTTAGCGTAATAAATCTTCACCTAAACATGCCGTCAATTCTCGACATGCTACAATTTCAATGAACTTGTGTGTAATGGCCAGAGTATACTGGTAGGACGAGTAATACGCGTACGACCACTACGACCACCCCAAAGACCCCCTGGCCACCGGCAGTTGCAACCACTCGATATCGCAGCATACCGTGATGGCGCGGATTGTTGGGGGGAAAGTGGTGGTTGACGAGCGGTAGGATTTTTTAATACACAACTTAAGGTCGGGCGGACTTATTTTTGTCAGCATCCTGTACAAAACCGCCCTTGCCCATCATATGAATCCGTCTATCGACCTCCACATCAGCACCGCGCTCACCTCGATCTCGTTTTTCAATACGCTGACGGTGTTTTTGATGCTGGGCACTTCTCGAAACGGACACTCGCCTGCCAACCGGTTGCTGCTTTTTTATCTGTTTTGCATGGCCCTGGTCATGTTCATGCTGTATTCCATTCGCTCAGGGCTCATTTTGCATTATCCCTGGATGTACCGGCTGCCCAGTCCGTTGTATTACCTCATGTTTCCCGCCGCTTACCTGTACGTGCGCATGACCCTGTTGGACGAGTTGAAGCTGCGCTGGTCCGACGGTTTGCATGCCTTGCCCGCACTGCTGCACCTGGTGGAGTATATGCCTTATTATCTGTTGCCCTACCATACCAAAGTGGCGTTGCTGGAGTGGCACCTGACCGACCCGCTGGCCGCCAACTTTGGGCACGTGGAAGGTATGTTGCCGCCGTATGCGCACAATATGATACGAACGGCGCTGGGCATCGTCTACGCGTTGGCCATGCTCCGTTTGATTGCCCGGGCCAGGGAGAAGCGGCCCGAAGGGTGTATCCTTTTCCCCGAACAGTGCGGATGGCTCCGGGTATTCAGCGCCATGGTGCTGCTGTTCTGCGTGGCGGTGGTAGTCATGTTGTCGTTACCCGCCGTTTTTCCGCATCGTACCCTGAATTTCTTCTTGATGATCCTGCCGGCCGCTACCCAGATCGTGACCAGTCTGACGCTCATGCACAACCCCGTACTGCTGTACGGCATGCCCAAACCGGCCGGCGACGAACAGCCGGGTGAATCAAAAAATCAGGCTTCGCAGGACAAGAAACCCGCTCAATCCGAATCGCTCCTGAAACAGTACCAGGCGTACCTGCAGACCATGGATCAATACATGCGCGAAAACAAACCTTTCCTACAGCGGCGCTTTTCGCTTCAGGACATGAGCAACGCCCTGGACATACCGGAATACCACCTGTCTTATGTGCTGAATCAACTGCTGCACACCCGGTTCAACGATTACGTAAATGCGCTTCGCATCGGGTATTTGAAGGAAAAAGTGGCCTCCGAAGATGTCTCGCACCTGAGCCTGGAAGGTCTGGCCATGGAAGCCGGTTTCGGTTCCCGCGTCACGTTCATCCGGGCCGTGCAACGCCATACAGGGCAAAATCCATCCGAATACTTTCGTTTGCCGGCAGCAGAGGAGGTGTAAGGTGTATCGTTTTCCGGTTTGAAACAAGTATAGACTCGGCTACCGTTGTCAATTATTCTTCCTTTGCGGAATGGTTACCGGGCAAGACCTTGTCACTTATTTGCCTGTTTTCTATACTGTTTCATGTTCACCTTTCAAAGTAAAACGAATGCCAAACCAATTCAAATCGCTGATTGCAGTGTGCGCCTTCTGGCTGATCGCTGCCGCCGCCATGGGCCAACAGAAACCCAATATCATCATCATCTGGGGCGATGACATCGGGTGGTACAACGTCAGCGCGTACAACCTGGGCACCATGGGGTACAAAACCCCCAACATTGACCGCATCGCCCGGGAAGGCGCCCTGTTTACCGACTGGTACGGCCAGAACAGTTGCACGGCCGGTCGCGCAGCGTTCCTCACCGGCCAGTCGCCCATCCGCACGGGTCTGCTCAAAGTGGGCCTGCCCGGCGCCAAGGAAGGACTCTCCAAGGAAGACCCCACCATCGCCGAGATGCTCAAGCCCCTGGGCTATATGTGTGGCCAGTTCGGCAAAAACCACCTGGGCGACCTCGACGAGCACCTGCCCACCGCCCACGGGTTCGACGAGTTCTACGGCAACCTGTATCACCTCAACGCGGAGGAAGAACCGGAAAATCCGGACTACCCCAAAGACCCGGAGTTCAAGAAGAAATTCGGGCCGCGCGGCGTGATCCACAGCTACGCCGACGGCAAGGGCGGCCAGAAGGTGGAAGACACCGGCCCGTTGACCAAAAAACGCATGGAAACGGTGGATTACGACGTTACCGAGCGCGCCATTGAATTCATGAAGAAAAACGTGCGCGACGGCAAACCCGTGTTCCTCTGGTACAACACCACGCGCATGCACGTTTTCACCCACCTGCGCGAGGAAGCCAAGAATAAAACCGGGCTGGGCATTTACCCCGACGGCATGGTGGAGCACGACATGCACGTTGGCCAAATCCTGAAAGCGATCGACGACCTGGGCATCGCCAACAACACCATTGTGATGTATGCTACCGACAACGGGGCCGAGGTCATGAGCTGGCCCGACGGCGGCACAACCCCCTTCCGCGGTGAAAAGAACACCCAATACGAAGGCGCATATCGCGTACCCTGCGTGATCCGCTGGCCCGGGGTGATCAAGCCCGGCACCATCATCAACGAAGTGTGCGCACACGAAGACATGCTGCCCACGCTGGTGGCGGCGGCCGGCGGCGGCGACGTGAAGGCCAACCTGCTCAAAGGTTTCAAAGCAGGCGCCAAAACCTACAACGTCCACCTCGACGGATACAATCTGATGCCCTACCTTAAAGGCGACTCCGCCAGCGTGGGCGCATGGCCCCGCAAGGAGTTTTTGTACTGGACCGACGGGGGTGAGCTGGCCTGTCTGCGCTACAACCAATGGAAACTGCACTTCATGGAACAACGGGCCGAGAGCTTCGACGTGTGGCAGGACCCCTTCATAACCCTGCGCACGCCCAAGCTGTTCACCCTGCGCGGCGACCCCTTCGAGCGGGCCGACGAAGAGGGCATCGACTATGAGCGCTGGCGCTTCGAACGCATTTTCCTTCTGGTGCCCGCGCAGGCCTATGTGGGCGAGTGGTTGCAATCGTTCAAAAACTACCCGCCCCGCATGAAACCGGCCAGCTTTAACCTGGATGAGGTGATGAAAAATCTCTCGGAAGGCAGCGGCAAATAAAACCGCCTGCCACTTAGAATTGCCTCCTGTATTTGTATCGAGGCGTTTTCAAGCACTTGTTTTTACGAACACCGGTACGACGGCTTAGCCGTTGTACCGGTGTTATTATGCCCGAGGGTGTCTCATAAGTCCTATGTCTACATGCGTCTCCAAATAAAATATTGAGCCAGTCGATATTGACTGGATGGCTTAATGCCCACTGTCGTCAACTTTGCATCCAGAGATTGCCTTGCCGTTTTTGGTGGTCTCGCCGCCATTTATTTTAATTTTTTTGCCGCGAATTAGCGCGAATTCGCGCTAATTCGCGGCAAAAAAAATCTCGTTTCGTTGTAAACAGCTTAGATACATCGCACTTGCGGTCATTTGACGACATCGGGCTTGAGGCCATTCTATCGGTTAACTTGGTCTTCCAAAATTTTGATTGGCGGAATGCCGGTATTTTCGACTTATGAGACCCCCTCGGTACTCGTTGGATCCAAGTAGAACCAGGCAGGCCGGAACAGAACCGTGCAGATTGCCCGCCGGTAATCGAATCTGTATGCAACCTCAAAACGCCACCATCTGCCGACTCAGCACGCCGCCCGGCGTCTGTAGCCGGAAGGCATACTGCCCGGCGGGCAGTTGCGGGTTTCGATAAGGAACCTGGTGGTCTCCGGCGTCGAAGTGCCGGTCGGCAACGGTGTCCAGCAGTCGGCCCTGTGCGTCCATCACGTCGATGCGCACCCGTGTAGCCGACGGCAACGTGAATGCGATGGTCGTGAAACCCCGAAACGGATTCGGGAAGTTGCGCGCCGCTATGCCGGCCGTTTTTGCCGTTGGGTGGGTGCCCGTAGACGGCGCCTTGAAAATGGGCAAGATGTCGTACTGATCGAACAGGATATCCTCCGGATCGGCCACCCCGAACCAGTCCTTGAGCGCGCTGGCGTACACCGAGCGGAAGTCGTGCTGCATCGGCAGGTCCTCCGACAGGTTCACATCAGACGGGATTTCCGGGTTGGCGCCAATCACGCCGGGAATCACGCGGGCGCCGAAAACGAACAGGGGGGCGGCAGCGCCGTGGTCGGTACCCAGGCTGCCGTTGGAGGCGATGGTGCGCCCGAACTCGGAGAAGGTCATGCCCGCCACGCGGTCGTCGTGACCCATTTTGTTCAGGTCATCCTGAAAAGCGCCGACGGCCTCCGACAGTTTGAACAACAGGTCGGCATGCACGCCCTCGGTGTTTCCGAAGGTTGCGTCTACCTGCTCGCTGTGCGTATCGAAGCCGTCGAGGGATACGATGTACACCGGTGTTCGCAAGCCGCCGTCAATCAGTTGAGCGACGATCTTGAGCTGGTCGGCCAGCGCGTTTTCGCCTGCGGCGGGGTATTTGTCCGACAGGTTTTTGCCCTTGCCGGCAGCATCCTTTATGGAAATGTAATACAGCTGCGCCTGCTGGGCGATCAGCCGGATAAAACTCAGCTCGTCGCCATAGGGCGAGTTGGGCGCCGGCTCCACCAGGTCGTTGATGAACTGGTAATACGCTGCGGCGTCGCTGATGGCAAACCCCATAGGCCCCGCGGTGCTCATGAGCGCCAGGGAGATGACGGCCCCGATCTGGATGGCCAGCGGATCGGGCATGTCGGCGTTCGGGAAGCCATCCGGGTAGTTGGGGTATTCCGACTGGAGGTGGCGCCCCAGCCAGCCTGTTTCCAGAAACTCGTCGGCGTCTGATCCGGACATCCAGATGTCGGTCGACCGAAAGTGGGAGTAATCCTGGTTGGGGTATCCCACGTTTTGCACAATGGACATAAGCCCGTCGTTGAACAGGTCGCGCAAGTGGGTCATTTTCGGATGAAAACCACTGTCGGCCACGCCGTTGAGGCCGAGCACCTGGTTTTCCGGGATGAGGATGTTGGCGCGCACCTTGGCGAGGTTGGCGTATTGATCCAGCGGAATAAAGCTGGCCAGGCCGTCGTTGCCGCCGGTGAGTTGCACGAGCACCAGCACGCGGTTGTAGGGGTTTCCGGACTCGGCCAGCACGCGCAACAGGGGCAGCCGCGGCATGGTATTGACCGAAAAACCCTCGAAAGGAAAGGCGGCGGCGCCGGCGGACAGGCCGGCGTATTGGAGGAAATGGCGTCTTTTCATATCAACCTAGTTGGTATTCCGGGAGATTCAGGATGTATTTGTGGAGGAAAGACAGGCGGTACCAGACGGTGTCGCGCGCCATCTGGTTGCCGGGGTTGTTGGCGTATTCGAGCCAGGCGACCGTCCAGTAGGCGTCGTTGGCCTGGCCCGAAAGCAAAATGCTCTTCAGCAGCGTCTTTTTCGCGGCGGAAATGGGCATGGGCAGGAGCAGGCGCAGGGTGTCGTCGAGCAGGGCGTTGGGGTCTTCCGGGTTGTCAAACTGGGCGGCGAAGGCGATGTGGTCGATCCGCAACTGGTCATTGCCGGCGGGGATGTAGGCCAGGGTGAGGGCGTCGGTGATCAGGTTGCGGTTGCGCAGGGTGTCGCCCGTGATCCAGAATCGGTAAAAAGCGGGCGCTTGCCGGTAGGCGGGCCACCCGGCCACGTTGGGCGGGTCGCCCGGCAACATCTGAAGGGCATTGGCCACGTAGTTCAGCGAGGTGCGCATGAGCCACTCGTCGTAGAGCGTAGACCCGGGGATGGCGAGGTTGAAATTGCGCAGGGTGCCGGCAATGTGGTCGAGCGGCGTTTTGATGTAGCAGCCCTTGTTGTAGGCATCGAAGAAGTGCTCGCTGTTGAGCAGGGTTTCCAGGACGGGCCGGACATCGTAGTTGCTGTTGCGGAAAATCTGCGCCAGGGGCTGGATGATGGTGTTTTCCACGTCGGCGTCGATCTTGTAATAGACGAAAAAGCGATAGAGTTTCCGGCAAAGGAAAAGCGCTACGTCGTTTTTCTGGAAGATCATGTCCAGCAGGGCATCCAGCTCGGTGTTGCTGTTCAGGCTGCCCTGGATAACGGTGTTGTTGTAGTAGGCTGAAAATTGTTTTTGGCCAATGTCGTGCGCCAGGGGGTTGAATAAAGACGTGGCGTTGAGGAAGTTGATGCGCCAGCCGGTGAGTATGCGTGCCGCTTCAAAGACGTCTTCTTCAGTGTAGTGGTCGGGGTTGTCCTTGCCGACGGTGAACAGCTCCTGCAGTTCGCGCGCGTAGTTCTCGTCGGGCGCCGACTTGTCGTTCAGGTAGCCGTTGAGGAAGACCAGCATGGCCGGATCCAGGGTAACGGCCTTTACCAGGGTTTTGAAGTTGCCCAGCGCGTGTTGGCGCAGCAGTTGGTTGTGCTGGTAGATGGCCCTGCCCCACAGTACGTTCTCGGTGCGCGTGGCGAAGTGATTGTGCCAGAACAGGGTCATTTTTTCCCGAATGTCGGGGGGCGATTCGACCATAAGGCTGGTCCACCAGCCCCGCCAGCTTTCCACCCGGTAGATCTCGGCTTCCGGATTGGCAAAATCGAGCGGCGCGTTCACCCAGGTCTGCCCGGACGGAACGCTCGGGTCGGTAAATTCGGGGTTATTGTAGTTGTTAATGGGTGGGTCGGGCAAGGTAGCGGGGACATCCAGCACGCGGCTGACGGCCGCATCGGCACTACCCAGGGCAACCAGGGCCCCGATTTGCGACCGGGTGACGCCAAATGTGGTGCGGCGCAACAGGTGGGCCGCCTGCTCGTACCCCCATGGGCCGGTGTAGGGCGTCAGGTCGCCGGAAAGGGTGACCTGGCTTTCGTCCATTCCGCCGGCGGCCGGGTCAACCAGCGCGGCCGGGGGCTGGGGCAGCACGTCCAAACCGTGCCTTTGGAGGACTTTCAGGAACAGATCGCGTCGCGTAAAGGAATATCCCGCCATGGGTCAATCAGCATAAAAGATGAATAGTGCAAGTAAAGTTAGATACTAGACGCAAGGACCGGGTTAAACGTTACCCAAAAAAATTGTTAATTTTTTCCGAACGCTCCGACGCTGCGCTTTCATCCTGTCGTTTAAATGACCAATTTTGCATAAAAACTGACCCAACGATGAAAAGAACCATGCTATCCGGCTTTATCCTGCTGCTGCTGCTTATGGCCTGCAGCAAAACGGTGATGACCAACCGCTCGCGCATCAACCTCATTCCGGCTCAGACGATCAACAGCCTCAGCGCCAACGAATACCGCAGTTTCCTGAGCCAGAGCAAGACCCTCAAGTCGGGCAAGGAGGTCGAGCTGGTCCGCCGGGTGGGCAACGATCTGCGCGAGGCCGTCGAAGTGTATTACCGGGCCACCGGCAAGGCCGCCGAGTTGAGGGAATTTGCGTGGGAGTTCAATGTGATCGACGAAAACACCGTGAATGCGTTCTGCATGCCCGGCGGCAAGGTGGCGGTGTACACCGGCATCCTGAAAGTGACCCAAAACGAAGACGCGCTGGCCGTGGTCATGGGCCACGAGATCGCCCACGCCCTGGCCAAACACGGCAACGAGCGCATGAGCCAGAGCCTGCTGGCCACTATGGGGCTGGTGTCACTCGATGTGGCCATGTCCCAAAAACCCAGTGAGACCCGCGCCCTGGTGCTGGCCGCCGCCGGCGTCGCCACCCAGGCGGGCGTGCTGTTGCCGTTCAGCCGCAAGCACGAGTCGGAGGCCGACGAGATCGGGCTGTACCTCATGGCCATGGCGGGATACGATCCGAAAGAGGCCGCTCCCTTCTGGGCACGCATGGCCGCTTCCGGCGGTGGTCAAATGCCGGAATTCCTGAGCACCCACCCGGACCCGGACAAGCGTAGCCAGCGCTTGAAAGAGTTGGTGCCGAAGGCGCAGGAATACGTGAAAAAATACCCGGTGCCGAAAAGCTCGAAGTACAGGGTGCAGCCGTAGCGCTTAAATGCCCACGACCATCTTTTGCATAAACACCAACTCGCCTTGCTGTACATGCATGGTGATCGTTGAGTTGGCGTGGGCGCTCAGGTCGAACTGGCGGTTGTAGGTACCCGAAAAACTGTTGAGTTCTTCACGGAATATTTGCCGCCCTGCGGTGTCGAAAATCGTCACCATCGTGGCTACCGGAGGGGCGCTGAACGCGAGGGTCACCGGATTCCCGTTGGACGACGGCGTGGATTCGAAATTGCGCACCTTGAGCTTCCGGTCGGCGGGGATCGGGGTGTCGAGGTCTGTACGGACCGGCACGTCGCCTTCACCCGCGCGGGGGATGGCAATGACCTGGCTGTTGCGCAGCATATCCCGGTTGTCCTTCGTCCAGTCCCAGATGTACATCCGGCTGAGTTCCCCCTCGCCCGAGTCGTCCGGAGAACGCAATATGATCTGTTTTTGCGTGTCGCACGGGTTGAGGGTCACGTTTACCGACTGCGCTTTTCCTTCGCGCAGGTATTCGATGGTTACCGTTTCGCCGGCTTTGCATTTGGCGATTTGGTTCCAGAGCGCATCGTGGTTTTTCACCGCGACGCCATTTACCCCGGTGATGATGTCGCCCACCTGCATGCCGGCAGAAAGCGCTGCGGAGGTGGACGTGAATTCGTTGATCTCGGCGCCCTGTTCGGCTTCGCCGGAGTACACGCCCAGGCAGGCCTCCTTGGTGCGCTCGTCGATCTGCACCTCGCCCCAGCCCAGGTTTTCGTCTTCGACAATGACCTGCCAGTCGGGCTGGTTGTTGCTTTTGGCGGTCAGGGTCGCTTTGACGATGCGTTCTTTGGATTCGTTTTTAGGGCGGTACCGGATGTTGATCTGTTGCCCGGGGCGGGTTTCCGACATAATGGCCTCTATATCCGACCAGGCTTTTACCGGCTGGTCGTTCAGTTTGAGGACGACGTCTTCGCTGCGCAGGCCGGCCTTTTCGGCGCCGCTGTTGCCAATGACTTTTACCGCCACGCCGGGCTTTGCCGGATCGTCGTCGCCCGACGGGCTGACACCCAGGAAGCCGCGGGATACCGGCGCTTCAGCCGCCCGCATGGCCTCGGCCATCGCCATTTCGGCCGCCCTCTCCGCGTCGAGGTAAGCGGCGTCGCCCAACTCTTCGGGCGCGGTGCGGATGTATTGCCGTTTGCCGTTGGCGCGTTCGACGATGATGATCAGGCTCTCGTCTTCATGGGTTTCGAGGTACTGTTCCAGATCAAACTGGCGGGCGTCCTCGCCGGTCTTGACGATTACCTCGCTTTTCACCGCTCCGTTGGGCTCAACGGTCGTTTTTTCAATGGTGATCTTGCGTTCGTTTTGGGCATGTATGGCGGCGGAGCAGAGTGCCAAACCGGCGAAGAGGGTTCCAATTGTTTTCATAACGCACAAAAAAAGGTTGTCGGAAACAGAAGGTGATTGCGCTGAAAAGACAAACGCAGGAACGAGGGGTTGCATTTTGTCAACAATTCCTTAAACCATTCCCCCGCTTTGTTCATTCCAGGTAAATTTGCACCCAATCAAACGCTACTCCGGTTATGTGGAAATACACAACTCTTTTGTTTTTGCTCTGGGGCGCGGCTCTTTCCGCCCAGATCGATTCGACCGACATCAAGGTTTTTGTCGAAGGCCTGCCTGCCGGAAAGGCCAGACTGGTGGCGGTGCAGGGCGATCGCACCTACATCATCGATTCCGCAGACGTGGACGCCAAGGGTTACTTCAACCTGCGGCGCAAAAAGGCCCTGCCTTCCGGATTCTTTTATTTTCTGCTGCCCGGGCAACGGAACTTCTCCATGCTCATCGACCAGGACCAGCACTTCACCCTGCGCTGTAAGGCCGATCAGATTCCCGCAACCATGACGGTCGACGGCTGCCTCGACACCGAGCTGCTCTATGAAAATTTCCGTTTTCAGGCTTCCCAGGAGGCCGAGACCAAAGCCGTGTCCGAATTGTTCCAGAAAGCAACGCCCGGCACGCCGGAATTTGAGCAGGCCAAGGCGCGCCAGGACCAGCTGGTGGCGGCCCGCAAAAAACAACTCGACGACACCTTCAAAAAATACCCGGAAAGTTTTTACACCAAATTCAAAATTGCCGGCCAGAACCCCGATCCGGTCGATTTTAAAAAACCCAACGGCGATATGGATACGCTCCGCCGGCTGCTCGATTACCGCGACCGGTTCTGGGACGGTGTGGACTTCGCCGACACGCGCCTGCTGCGTACACCCGTCATCGGCAACAAGCTCAAGCGCTACATCACCGAACTCACCCCCCAGCAGCCCGACTCCATCATCCGGGTGGCCGACCCGCTCATCCGGCGAGTCATGCCCTACCCAGAGTACTTCCAGTTCTTCACCAACTGGATCGGGTTGAACTACGAAAACGGGAAAACCTCCGTGATGGACGGCGAAGCGGTGTACGTGCACGTCGTTAAGAACTTTTTTACCCCCGAACTGGCCTTCTGGAGCAACCCGAAAGAGATCGCCGACCTCCAGAAACATGTCTCGGAAATGGAAGCCAGCCTCCTGGGCCGCAAAGGACCCGATGTGCGCGCCCTCGACGTGAACGGCCAGTACAAAAGCATCTACGAAATGAAAGCCCCCCTCATCGTGGTTTTCATGTTCAGCCCCGATTGCGAACACTGCCAGAAAGACGCCCCCGAGATCCAGCGTATTTACAGCAAATGGAAAGACAAGGGCGTAGATTTCTACGGCATCGCCCTCAGTACCACCGACGAGGAATGGAAAGCGTTTGTGCGCAAGAACGGGTTCACCTTCACCAACGTTTTCGACTCCACCAACCGGGCAGTGTACGCCAAATATTTTGTAGACATCACGCCCGAACTATACGTACTCAACAAGGAACGCACCATTGTGGCCAAAAACCTCAAGGCAAACCAGCTGGAGGAAGTGTTTGAACGGGAGATGAAAAAACTGCGCTAAATTTTTTCGACGTGAACTATCAAACGCTATCCGCCATCATCACTTTTGCCTTGCTCGGCACAGTGGCCGTGTTGTTCTTTTACCCTACCCCGTTGATGTTTATCGTCAGCTCTGCGCTGGTGCCATTGCTGCTGGGGGTGCTGGTGGTCGGTGTGCTGCGATCGCCGGCAGGGCAAACACCGGACAAAAAAAAGGAGCCCGGAACATCGTATGATGGCAAATGAATTCCTACGGTTAGCCGCTCGCGGGTGATGGAACACAGATGGAACGGATCGCTTCGCGAACACAGATTTCACGGATTTCTCACCAGAACAGTAAAAATCCGTGAAATCTGTGTTCGCGAAGCGATCCGTGTTATCTGTGTGCCATCCACCAAGAGCGGCAAGCCAAGATAGCAACACTATAATAATTTTAATTTTATGTAAATTTATTGTATTTTAAATCAAAAATATTTTATCAAACAAATAAAAAATTTATTTACATGCACAACAAAGAATAATTAAAATTGGCTTAACACGCCCAAATTACCTTTGCGACGAATGGGTATTTTTTCACAAACCAAACCATCTGTTGCATGAATCTCTTTACGATTTTACGCAGTGCATTGACGCTCTTGCTGTTATCGGTAGCCGTGTCGGCTTCCTACGCGCAAGGGGTCACAACATCTTCCCTCAGTGGTCAGGTGACCGAAACCAATGGCGAAGTATTGATCGGCGCCACGGTAAAAGCCGTTCACGTTCCGTCGGGTACGGTTTACGGGAGCGCAACCAACACGGAAGGCTATTTCCGTATTCCTTACATGAAGGTGGGCGGGCCTTATACCGTCACGGTGTTGTACACGGGTTACCAGGAGTACACAGAGGAGAACATTTACCTCACGCTGGGTCAGAACCAGACGATGAACATGCAACTGTCCGGCAGCGACGTTCAGCTGCAGGGCGTGGAAGTGGTCTCGAGCCGCAACGACATTTTTGACGGCAGCGCCGACGGCCAGAAAACGGTCATCGACGAGCGCACGATCAACAACACGCCCACGCTGAGCCGTTCCATCGCCGACTACGCGCGCCTCAACCCCCTGGCCAACATCGGCGAAAATACCGACGGCTTCACCATCTCGCTCGCCGGCCAGAACAACCGCTACAACACCATTTATGTGGACGGTGCGGTGAACAACGACGTGTTCGGCCTCTCGGGCTCCGGCACCAACGGCGGCCAAACGGGCGTTCAGCCCATCTCGCTCGACGCCATCGAGCAGTTCACGGTGGCTGTGGCCCCGTTCGACATCCGCCAGTCGGGCTTCGCCGGCGGCGCCATCAACGCCGTTACGCGCTCCGGTACCAACGAGATCGAAGGTTCGGCGTACTACCTGTTCCGCAACGAGAACCTGGCCGGTAAAACCCCGGGCCTCGATCTGGAAGACGACCAACGCTCCAAACTGGCCGACTTCAGCGCGCAGACCTACGGCGCCCGCATCGGCGGCCCGATCGTAAAAGACAAGGTGTTTTTCTTCCTGAACGCCGAAATCCAACGCGACGAGACGCCGAGCCCGTTTGACTTCAACAACTACCTGGGGGCAACCACGGCCGACACGCTGAACCTCATTCGCGACCGCTTCAACGAACTGTACGGTTACGACATCGGCACCTAC
This sequence comes from Saprospiraceae bacterium, assembly GCA_041736625.1. Classification (GTDB taxonomy): domain Bacteria; phylum Bacteroidota; class Bacteroidia; order Chitinophagales; family Saprospiraceae; genus M3007. The sequence continues at coordinate 12,828 of JBGSTG010000132.1, forward strand.
GACAACAACACCTCGTTCCTCAACAGCGAAAAGTTCCTGGCCAAGATCGACTGGAACATCAACCAGCGCCACCGCCTGAGCATACGCCACTCGTTTGTGCACGCCGACAACCTGGAGGCCCGCCGTTCGGGCGCAAACACCATCAACTTCATCAACGGTTCGGAGACCTTCGTGTCCACCACCAACTCCTCCGCACTGGAATGGAGCGCGTTGTTCACCGATAACCTGTCGAACAAGCTGACCATCGGCGCCACCTTCGTGCGCGACGACCGCGACCCCGACGGCAACCCCTTCCCCGCAGTAACCATCCAGGACGGCCCCAACGGCAACATCAACCTGGGCGCCGAAACGTTCTCCACGGCCAACCTGCTGAACCAGGACGTGATCACCATCACCAACGACGTGACGCTGTACAAAGGCCGCCACTCGGCCCTGTTCGGCGTAAACCTCGAAATGTACGACGCCGGCAACCTCTTCATCCGCGACAACTACGGCGCCTACAACTTTAACAACGACGCGACGACCGGCATAACGGGCGTGCAACGCTTCCTCTCCGGCCAACCGGCCAGCCGCTACAGCCACAGCTTCTCTCAGGTGGACAACGTGGTGGGCGACGATTCCGAGGCCATCGCCGAATTCAAACAGACCCTGCTGGGTATCTACCTGCAAGACGAATACCAGGCATCGCCAAACCTGAAAGTGACCGGTGGCCTGCGCGTGGACATGCCCTTCTGGCCCACCGACGTACCCGTGAACCAGGATTTTAACGACAACGACGTGCCTGTGCTCGACTCCGTATGGGGCCTGCAGGGCGCCCGTACCGGCCAGTTTGTGAAAACGCAGGTGATGTTTGCCCCCCGTTTGAGCTTCAACTGGGACATCAACGGCATGAAAAAGAACCAACTTCGCGGTGGTATCGGCGTGTTCACCAGCCGCATCCCCCTGGTTTGGCCGGGTGGCGCGTACAACAACTACGGTCTGAACATCAGCAACGTGAGCCGCAGCAACGTGGCCATCCAACCCGATGTGAACCAACAACCGGTTGGTTTCGACGCCATGGGCAACCCGATCCTCGACGTAGACCTCAACAACCCCAAGCCGGGCGGCCAGATCGACCTCTTTGCCGAAGACTTCAAACTGCCGCAAGTAATGAAGCTCAACCTGGCCTACGACCGCAAATTGCCCTGGGGCCTCATCGGTACACTGGAAGGTATCTACTCCAAAACCGTTCAGGATGTCCGCTACCAAAACGTGAACCTCCAGCAGCCCACGCGCACCCTCACCGGCGCCGGCCCGGATAATCGTCCGCTGTACGAAGGCACCGATCCCGGCTTTGGCGACAAAGTATTGGCGCCTAATTACAATTACATCATGCTGGCCAGCAACACTGACAAAGGCTACTCCTGGAACCTGGTCGCCAGCCTGTCGAAAAACTACACGAACGGCTTCTCCGGTATGCTCTCCTACTCCTACGGCGAGTCGTACTCCCTGTTCGACCTCACCTCCTCGCAGAACAACTCCCAATGGCGGGGTTACTACAACGTTCCGGGCCGTAACTTCGAAAGCGACCCTGCCCGCTCGACCTTCTCGCCCGGCCACCGCATCTTCGGTCAGTTCGGCTACGGCATCGAGTACCTGAAGCACATGCGCTCCAACCTGTCTTTCAACTTCAACGCGCAAACGGGCGGGTACTACACCTATGTGGTGGGCGCCAACAACTTCAACTTCGTCGACGACGGCGGTTTCAACAACAACGAACTCGTGTTTGTACCTGAGTCCCAGGACCAGATTCCGCTCGTCAACCTGACCTACAAAGGCCAGACCTACACCGCGGACCAACAGTGGGCGCTGCTGGACAAGTACATCTCCGACCACGACGAACTCAACGACCGCCGCGGCGATTACGTGGAGCGCAACAGCGGCAAGGAACCGATGGAATTCATCATCGACCTGCGTTTCACCCAGGACTTTTACCTCGATATGGCCAACGGCAAACGCAACACCCTGCAGTTTACGTTTGACATCTTCAACTTCACCAACTTCCTGAACCAGGAATGGGGCCTGCGCCGCCAGGTCGGCAGCTTCCAATCGTACAACCTGCTGACGCTGCGCAACAACACCACCGGCGCCAACACCACGCCCCAATACTCCATCAACCCCGACCTGATCGACGGCGTTGAGGCGTGGGAAGGCAACAGCCGCCTCGACGACTCCGGCCTGCGCAGCTCGCGCTGGCAGATGCAGGTGGGCATCCGGTATATCTTCGAATAAGACACGCCGACTACCGAGTAGTTTTAACATCGACAGGATCCGGGGTTTCCCGGATCCTGTTTGTTTTTTCGGACTCTTCAGGATTTAGAACCCAAAACGCCCTGATTTACTTGCTCTTAGGCTTGCCCAGGAAGAATGTCTGCCAGCCGACCGAGATCGTGGTGAAATCTGCTCCGCTGCGGATGACGGCTCCTGTGCTGTACGCGAATTTCACGGAATGGCGTTTTTTCACCGGAACGACCAGGGTGCCGCCTATGCGCGAATTATCCTGCCTGTCGTCCGATTGCACGCCGTTCACCGTCGTGACGCCGCCGGTGTAATAAGTCAAATTAAGCGCCGCCCACATGCGGCGGGTGATGTTGTAGCTGACGTGTGTCTGAAAAGCGCCCATCGGATCTTGTTCCCGAACCGAATTGCCCGGGTAATAGGATTTGTTTTTCGTAAAAAACCACACCCCGGCGTACACGTCGACCAGCCAGCGTTTGCCCACCGGCTGGGAGAGGGCCAATTCCGGTTTAAAAGACCAGCGATGAACCCCCAGATTGATCAGTTTTTCCGGGAAATACTGACCTGTAGGCGCAATGATGGACAGGCTGGTGCCGAAAATGGTTTTGTGTGGCGCCTTCGCTATGTCGGGCGCCGACATGGACGGCGCCCCGATCAACAAAGTCGATATCCGCAACCGCACGTCGCCGAATCCGGTCCTTGATATACTCTCGGCGCTGCCCAGAACCGATCCGGAAGCCCCCGCCCATGCAAATGGGACAGCCGCCGACACCTGGGTGGTATTGCCCATTAAGGAGAATACATGTCCTGCGCCGACGGACGGCGCGTTCAGCGTCGCCTGGAGGTCCTGAACCGGAGCGGTAGGATCCGTCAGCACGCCACCGTGGGAATAACCGTACCCTGCTACCAAAAAGGTTGCCTGCACAGGCACCCAAACGTAAGCCCTCGGTTCCAGATCCTGGGCTTTTCCCGCCACGACCAGCAACAGCAGCCAGGGGGTGAAAAAAACGGGGTAAAATTTTATCATTTTCGGTTGTTTATGTAATATTCATTGTGCCGCCGGAACGACTCCTTTTGCCTCAAAACCAGATGCTGCGCAACACCAGCCACCGCGACACGGCCTCCAGGGCCAGCAATACCAGTGCGCCGGCAATCAGCCAACCGAAATAATCCTGATGCCGCGCTTCCCGGCCGACCTCCATTTCCACCTTTTCCATGCGATCTATGTCGGCGTAAATGGCCTCCAAATCGGCTCCGCTGCGGGCCCGGAAAAACCGTCCGCCCGTGCGCGCAGCGATGTTTTCCAGCAATTCCGTGTTGAATTTGACGGGGCGCGGGGAGAAGTTGTAGCTGCCGTCAAAGTTACGGGAACTGGGCGACATGACGATGCCCTCTGTGCCGACGCCAATGGTGTATACCCGCACATCCAGGTCGACGGCCAGCGCGGTGGCTTGCTCCGGACTGATGTAGCCGCCCATATTTTCGCCGTCGGTGATCAGGATGACCATTCGGCTGGGTGAGCGGCTGTCCTTGAGCCGGTTGAGCGCAGTGGCCAGGCCCATCCCAATGGCCGTTCCGTCTTCCAGTCGCCCGACCTCCAGGCTGCCGAGGGCGCCGCGCACCACCTCGTGGTCGATGGTAAGCGGGCACTGGGTGAAGGCGCCGGCGGAGAAAGCCACCACGGCCAGGCGATCGTGGGGGCGTTTGTCTACAAACTCCGCTGCCACGCGTTTGGCTACCGTCAGCCGGTCGGGTGAAAAATCCTTGCTGAGCATGCTCGGCGAGATGTCCATGGCCACGGCAATGTCGATGCCCTCCGAGGTCACCCGCTCTTGCTGCCACCGCCGTTGCGGCCGCGCCATGGCCAGCACCAGCAGGACCAGGGCCAGCCAGGGTAGCGCGGCCAGCCAGGTTTGCACGCGGGTGCGCCACGAATGGCCATTGATGACGTTTGGCTCAAAGGGCAGGGAGAAATGCGGCGGGATGGAGCGGTGGGTCCTCCAGGCTGCGACCAGCAGCGGCACGAGCAGCAGCAACCAAAACGGATCGGCAAACCCGAAACTCATGCTTCCTCCTTTTTTTCCGGGGTGAGCAGCTGCACCAGCGCGCGCGCGTCGCGCAGCGCTTGCGGGTGCGCCTCGGGCGGAGGGATGTGGCGCGCGAACTTGGCCAGATCACACGTTTCTAAAAATGCGCTCAGGGCCGATCGCACCGGCTCCGGCAGGCGCCCGGCCCACTCCGTCGGCGGGGTTTCCAAGGCCGGCAGCCCCGTTTGGCGCTTGATGAACGTGCGGATAATCCGACTCAGTTCGGTGTAGTAGCCCGTCACATCGCCGCGTTGCCAGGGTGCGGCCTTTTCCAGGACATCGAGCTGGCGCATAGCCCACACCGCTGGTGGCAGGGCGGGCGCTGTGCGCTCCCTGATTTTTTTTCGAAGAAAAGCCCGCCGGATCAGGTACGCCAACAACGCCAGCAACAACAATCCGAGGAAGATACCCAGCCAGGGCAGAAAGTCGAGCCACGAACGCGGCGTGCGGTGGATGTCCCGGATGTCGGCCAGTTCCGCCGGGTCGGTAGGGCCGGGCGGCGCGTACACGTGGCAGGCGACAACAGGCGTTTGGCAGGTGCTGCCGTCGGGCAGCGGGATGCGCAAGGGCGGCAGGGTGAGCAGACCGGTGTCGAATGCAATGAGCAACAACGCGCGTTGCCAACTGCCGTCCGGATGGGTAGTCCACTCGCCGGTGTTCAGCAGGTTCTCGCGGTCAAAATCGGCAAAAAAAGTATCAAAATCGGGCTCCCCAGGCGGCAAGGCAGACGGCGGGGCGCCCAGCCGGAGCACAAAAGCGGCGCCGAGGGCCACTTCGGCTGAATCGGTAGCGGCCGGGCAGTCGACGGCCTGGGCAAACGCCACAGTCGCCCAACAAACGAACGTCCAGAATAAAACGAATCGAAGCGGTCTATTCATAACAGCCTTTTCGGTTGCCGGGTGCGACCTCATGCATCGAGCACCTTCACCAATAGCCCGCTGCGCAGGCGGGGCTCGAAATACGTGCTTTTGGGCGGCAGGCTCTCGCCGGCGTCGGCAAGCGCCATCATATCGTCGAAAGAGACGGGGTAGAGCATGAAGCCCACGCGGTGGTCTTCGTCGTTGACCAGCCGTCGGATGCCGTCGAGCCCTTTTTTGCCATCTACGTACTGGATGCGCAAGTCGTTGCGCACGTCGCGGATTTCGAAGATGTCGCCCAGCACCCACTCATTGAGCAGGGTGGCGTCGAGCAGGATGGCGCCGGCGTCGTAGCGGTCGAGCAGGCTTTGTTTCCATCGCAAGCGGTACCACTCTTTGTAGAGGTAGAGGGTGAGTTCGTGTTTGGCGGTGGGTTTTTCCGGCTGGTCGAGCGGCTCAATGTCGAAAAGCCTGGAGAGGCTGGCCATAAAACGAATGGGGCTGACCTCGGAGAGACCTTCGACCACGCGGTTGTAGTCGAGGATCTCCAGTTGGTCGGCGGCGAAGTAAGCGCAGAACAGGTGGCTGAGGTCGAGGTTCAGCTCGTTGGGGTCGCCCATGCGCTCGAACAGCAGGGCCATGGTGGAGGTGCGGTGGTGCCCGTCGGCGATGTACGTACAGGGCACATGGCGCCGGAAGGCCTCCTGGATGGCGTGGATGTCCTGGCCGTCGGTTACCGCCCACATGCGGTGGGTTTCGGCCTCGCGCTCGAAATAAGTGGTGTACAGCGGTGCGTTTTGGGTGGCGTAACGGTGCATCCAGGCCTGTAATTCAGGCGCCGGCTGGTGGGTGAGCAGTACCGGTTTGAGAATGGCGTGCCACTTCAGGAATATCTGCATTTGCTGCTGCTCCTTCTCGCTGAGCGTTTTCTCGTGTTTTTTGATTTTGCCGTCAAAAAAGTCGGACAAGGCGTTCAAGCCCACCAACCCCAGGTGCTTGCCGCGTTCGTTTTCTATCTGATAGATGTACAGGGCCTCCTGGGGCGCCGTTTCAAAAAAATTGTTCTCGTAGAACTCGCGGTAGGCGTTTTTTGCCTCCGAGCAGAAAGAATCCGGAGAGGCGATGAAGTTGAAATTGGGGTATAGCGCTTGAAAAGGTTTGATGATCATGTTAAATCAGTGGTTAAGGCCGGACAAAAGTAGGACAATTTTGATAGCCGACCATTTCGGATTAAAATACCGGCCGGATGCGGTGGGTCGAATAAAAACTACGAACTTTGCGTTTTTTATGGCAAAATTCTTTCTTGCATCATCATCCACCGATCACCGCCTTATATGAGTAATCCGAAGTTTTTACTGTCATTGTTCCTGGCGCTGTGTGTGCCGCTGTTGTGTTTGCGCGCGCAGTCGCCCGCAGAAATGGAGGCGCGGCTGCGCAAGCCGGAAACCACCAAGAAGGACAAGATGACCTTGTATCACGAGTTGGCGAAAAAGTACCTGTCGTCCAACCCGTCGAAAGCCGCCACGTACGCGTACAACGCCAGCAACCTGGCCACCGAGCTGGGGGAAAAGCGCATCGAAGCGGAGGCCCTGTACCTCAGTGGGCAGGCGTCGCTGGCCGCCCGCCGGCCAACGGATGCGGCCGAGCGCTTTGAAGCCGCCTGGCAGAGCGGCCGGAACTACGGCCTGACCAGCGTGGTGGTGGGCTCGCTGGAGCAACTCCGGGGCCTGGCCGAGCGCAAAAATAACCTGACCGACGCCCTGCGCTGGAGCGTGGAGGAGATCAACTACCTGAAAAAAGCCGCAGGAACCGGTGGCGCCTCGGGCAACCCCCGGCTGGAGGCCCGGCTGGCCGACCTGCAGAGCGAGAACCAGCGCTTGCGCGGGCGCCTGCAAGAGCTCACCGGGCAAAGCGAGGCGTTTGCTTCGCGGTTCAACGAAACAGAAGCCCGGCTGCAACAGGTGCAGGAACAAACCCAGGAGGTGCTGACCCAAAAGGAAGTTGAGCTCTCGCTCATTTCTCAGGAGAAACAACAGCTGGATTCGGTTGCCCGCTTCAAATCATCGCTGGTCGACAACCTCACCAAGGAGCAATTGGCCACCCGCGTCATCCAGGAACAGCAGGAAAAGGAGCTTCAGGAAAAAAAGGCCGCGCTGGCCGAGGCTGAGCTGGCGCGCCAGGAGAGCGAAGCCCTGCGCAACATCCTGGCCCTCGTGGGCGCCTTCTCCCTCGTGATCGCCCTGCTGTTTTACCTGCGCTTTCGCGCCAAAAAACGCACCGCCAACGAACTGATGCGCAGCAAAGCGCAAATCGAAGTCGAGCAGGAGCGCAGCAACAAATTGCTGCTCAACATTCTGCCCGCCGCCATCGCCGAAGAATTGAAGGTGAAAAGCAAAGTCGCCGCCCAGAAATACGACCAGGCGTCGGTGATGTTCGTCGACTTCACCGGATTCACCAACCTCTCCGAACGCCTGTCGGCCGAACAACTGGTGCAGGAACTCGACCACTGCTTTTCCAACTTCGACCGCATCATCGGCAAGTACCGCATCGAAAAAATTAAAACCATCGGCGACGCCTACCTGTGCGCCAGCGGACTGACCGACCGCAACGACAACCCCGCCGACATCATCCGCGCAGGGCTGGAGATGCAGGACTTTCTGCTGGAGCTCAAAGCCATCCGCCAATCCCAGGGGCTGCCCTTCTTCGAAGCCCGCATCGGCATACACACCGGGCCGGTGGTCGCCGGCGTGGTGGGCCAGACCAAGTTCGCCTACGACATCTGGGGCGACACGGTGAACATCGCCGCCCGCATGGAACAGAGCTGCGACCCGGGTCGGGTGAACGTCAGCGACGACGCCTACCAGCTCGCCCGCTACACCTTCGAATGGCAACACCGGGGAAAGGTGGCCGCCAAAAACAAGGGCATGCTCGACATGTACTACGCGGTAGGGTTTAAGCAATACTGACGCCCCGCCGCCCCGCAACCAAACGCAACGCCATGAACGGGTACCCAGGATTCCCTTTTCTCAACCGTAGGCCGACCACGAACGGCCGGTTCACGCGTTTGCGCGCCGATAAAATTCTCGCCACCATCGACACGCTGGAAAAACGGGTCGCCGAGCGCTTCCCGGAGTCCAGCCTCCGGCAAGTATGCCTGGAATTCAGGCAGCTGGCCGACGGCATGGAGGCCCTCGCCGAACGCTGCGGCCGGCCCATCTGGCCCATGCGACTGGCCGTGCTGGCCGCCGTGGGTCTGTTGGTGTTTGTAGCCGTGGGTGCGATGCTGGTGCTGGCCGAACGGTTTTCGTTTCGCACCGACGACATATCGGACCTGCTGCAGACCACCGAGGCGGCCATCAACGAACTGATCTTTCTCGGCCTCGCACTGGTTTTTCTCATCGGCCTGGAAACCCGCATCAAACGCCGTTCGGCGCTTGCCGCCCTGCACCGGCTGCGCAGCATTGCCCACGTAGTGGACATGCACCAGCTCACCAAAGACCCCGCAAGCTTGCTCACCCAACACGTGCAAACACAGTCGTCGCCCGCGCGCTCCCTTAATCGGTACGAACTCACCCGCTATCTGGACTACTGCTCCGAGCTGCTGGCCCTCAACAGCAAGATAGCCGCGTTGTTTGCCCAGGATATGGACGATCCCGTGGTGCTCAACGCCGTCAACGACCTGGAGTCGCTTAACCAGGGCATGGCCCAGAAAATCTGGCAAAAGATCATGATTTTAGACCTGGCGGAGGATAAGGCGGGCTGATTCGTCCCTTAAAATGTGAATAACTTGTTTGTTTTGGGCCGCCGCGCGACGTTTTTTGATAAACATTAACAAAATTGTTTTGCGAAAAGAGAATTTCGCAATAGATTTGCGCTCTATCGATTCCCCCGGCAAAGGCGGGGGGCGTCTTAACCGACTTGGCGACAGGTACTAAACAGTGGGTCATCCGACACTTTAATCCCCTGCCAAAAACAGGCTGCATCTCGGAACACTACACCTCTTTTGCATTAGCACGTTTAATCGTTTCCCGTTGCCGTTGCCGAGCCAACAAAACCCTTATGGGCAGAAAAGAGAAGTTTGTCTACAACACCCAAACCCTTTCATACGAAAGGGTTATCATACCCCTTAAAACCCGGATTTTACAATTTTTTGGCTTTTTTTCCGCCGTGATGGTGACCTCTGTGGTCATGTTGTCCGTGCTCTACACGTACTTCCCGTCACCCCGCGAACAGGAGTTGCTCCGTGAAATCGACCAGATGGAGCTGAAATACGCCCAACTGAACGACCAGTTCGGCACCATGTCTAAGGTGCTCGCCAATATCCAGGAGCGCGACGCCGGCATACACCGCGTGTTGTTCGGTATGGATCCCATCGACGAAGAAGTCTGGAACGGCGGTGTCGGCGGCCATGAGGCCCACCCCGAACTGGCCGCTTTCCGCCACGGCAAGGAGTCTGTGCGCGCTGTACTGGAGCAGGTCGATCTGCTCAGCCGCCAACTGGCCCTGGAAAGCAAGTCGCTGGACACCATTCAGGCGCTCGCCAGCAACCAACAGGAGATGCTCGCCTCCATGCCCAGCATTAAGCCGGTGCGCGAGGACAAGCTGCAGAAAAGCATGAACGTGCTCTCCGGATTCGGCAACCGCATCCACCCGGTGTACAAAGTGCGCAAATTCCACGCCGGGGTCGACTTTCCCGCCCGCGTCGGCACGGCCATCCAGGCCACCGGCAACGGGGTGGTCTCCGAGGCCGGCTGGCGTTCGGGCTACGGCAACTGCGTGACCATCAACCACGGCTACGGTTACGAAACCGTGTACGCACACATGCACAAACTCACGGTGCGTAAAGGCGAAAAAGTGCAGAAAGGCAGCAAAATCGGCGAAGTGGGCGACACCGGGCTTTCCACCGCCCCCCACCTGCACTACGAAGTGCACCACAAGGGTCGGCCCATCAACCCGATCAACTTCTGCATGGACAACCTGACGCCGGAAGAATACCAGCAGCTGGTGAACAGCGCGAATATGGCTAATCAGTCGCTGGATTAGGTTGTGGCTCTCCAAAAATCGTCCTACGAGTTACTCGTAGGACGATTTTTTTTTGCAGAGGCCCGACACAATCCATCGCCACAGAGTACGATATAGCCCTTTGCCGTGTTGAGATAGATCTTTATATTTGTGATGTTAAACATTTCAAAGTGAAGTTGATGAAAAACTATTCTTATTTCAAGACAACAATTCTGCTAGTGCTGATATTCGGTGCCTGGCAGTGCCAAAAGGAAGACGAAGAACCCTCAAGCAATGCTCCGGTAATGAAATCCATCCCCGCTGGCACATTTACCATGGGCTGTAATTCGAGTATTGATACCATTTGTTTATTCGATGAACTGCCCACCCGAAGCGTCACCTTGAGCGCCTTTCAGCTCAGCGAAACGGAAGTTACCCAGGCGCAGTGGCAAGACTTGATGGGGAGCAATCCCAGTTATTTTGATTTCAGCCCACAATACCCGGTTGAGCAGGTGAGTTGGTACGATGCAGTGGTGTATTGCAATCGGCTGTCGGAGTCGTTGGGACTGGAGCCCTGTTATTATTCCGATGCCGGCTTTACATCCGTGTACGGTAAAAGCGGCAATGACTGGACTTTGCCCAACAGCGGAACAGTTTATTGGAAAACGAACGCCAAGGGCTATCGCCTGCCCACCGAGGCAGAATGGGAGCGCGCCGCGCGCGACGGGGTGACCAACCATATCTACTCCGGCGGGAATGACATCAACGAAGTGGCCTGGTATTTCTCAAACAGTGGTTTACAAACCCAACCGGTAATGCAAAAACCGGCTAACGGAGCCCCCAACTACCAATTGTATGATATGAGCGGGAGTGTATTGGAATGGTGTTTCGACTGGTACGGTAGTTATTCTTCCAGCAGCCAGACTAATCCTACCGGCCCCACTTCCGGCTCTTACCGGGTGCTCCGCGGCGGGTCGTGGTACGACGTCCCGGCCTACTGCCGTGTGGCGCGTCGCGGCGACGGCGCACCGGTCTACCGCGGCAACTACGTTGGCTTCCGCCTCGCCAGGACTTTTTAAGCTTTCAGGCTTTTTACCTTTTTACCATTTCGCCGTTGTCGGCGTCCTCGCCGACAACAAACGCCGGGATGAGGGGTCAAGCAAATGCACCGCAAAACAGCCTTGTCTTTGTTGACATGATTGCGAATTAGCGCGTTTTTTTTGCCGCTGTGGGCGTTTTACGCTTGACCGTTCGCTCTTCCGTTAAAAACAATTTGTTTTTAACGGAAGCAGTTCCGTACCTTTGCCTGCTCAACCCTGGTTGATCATGGCAGAATCAAAACCCAAAGGTTCGCGCAAAAAAGACAAGCCCCACGATGCGGTATGTCACAAGGAGAAATTAAAACGCTGAGCAACCAGCTCTCCGAGGCGGAGAACAGTTGGGTAGACGCCATTCCCGAAATCTTCGGCGAAAAGTGGAAACGGGCAGGTTTGCGCAACGGACGCAGACAGGGGTTTAAAAAAGGTATCGAAAAAGGTATCGAAAAAGGGCGGGAAGAGGCGTTTGAAGAGATCGTCAAAAAGATCATGCTCAAGTTCCCGCAGTGGAGCGACGCCGAGGTGGCGGCGTTTTTGGATGCCGAAGAAGGGTATGTCAAGCAGTTGCGGCGGATTTTGGAAGAGGGTGTATCATAAGTCGAAAAAACAGGCATTCCTCCAATTAAAATTTTGAAAGACCAAGTTAACCGATAGAATGGCCTCAAGCCCGATGTCGTCAAATTACCGCAAGTGCAGTGTTTCAAAGTTGTTTACAACGAAACGAGATTTTTTTGCCGCGAATTAGCGCGAATTCGCGCTAATTCGCGGCAAAAAAATTGACAATGAATTGAAAATTAATCAATGAACTCTGAGACTCCCGCGATTTTCTTCACCGCTCCACCACCAAACGCACCGGCAAAAGACCATCCACCGCCACCCAGTACACGCCCGTCGGCAAATGGCCGATGTTGACTGCCACCTCCGGTGAGCCGACCGGAACACCCGTTTGCTGCACCTCCTGACCCAGGGCATTAAAAATACGGCACACTGCGGCCCGGCCGGTAAGATGCAGCCAATCACCACGCAACACTACATAGTCCCTTGCCGGACGTGACAAATTCGTTCTGTGTCAATATTCCCGGGTTCCCGTGTTGATTTCTGGGTATACCAGCGGAGCAGGCCGTTGAATCGTCGTAGTGTCGAACGATCGTATCGGTTGCCGACAAAATGGAGCGGGCCCGCAAAACGGCCTCTCCCTCCGACAATGGACAAAGGAGTGCAACTATCTTTCCACCTCGAGCGTGATGGTAACGATGCCATGAGACCTTTTTGGGCGGGTGCTTTCCATTTTTTTTATCGCATCTTTGTTCCAAAGTTACGTCAAATGGAAATTACAGCCAAAACACTCCTCCTCGCTCTTTGCCTCCTTGCGCTCACGCTGAAGGCGCAAAAACCTGATCTGGTATTGCCCACCTTACACGTTTCTCGTGTCCAGGGCACCTGCTTTTCTGCCGACAGCCGCTTCATGGCAACCCATGCCGGCAGCGAAATAAAACTGTGGGATGTAAAAAGCGGCCGGCTCCTGCGTACCATCCTGTTGCCGTCCTGTGCGATTGGGGGTATCGCCCTGTCGAAAGACGGTAGCAGGCTCGTTTGTATCACATTATGTGACACAAATAGCATGCGTACAGAAAACGATGAATATCAGGTTAATACAGAAGTGCAAGTGTGGGACATGGTTGCCGGAAAAAAACTGCACACCTTGATCGCATTTAAGAGTACCCTTTTTTACCATGAGTTTGTTGGTTACTTTCACCAGTACAATGTGGGCATTTCTGATGACGGGAACTGGGCGACAGCCAGTTATGAAGATACAACAGCACTTTGGGATACTCGATCAGGCAGGGAAAAATGGAAATCTGAATATCTGGGTACGGGCATATTCTCGCCCGATGACCAGCACTTGGTGTTTGTGCGACAAGACACTTTCGTTAATGTAGTAGTTTCTGCCGATGGCGCTAAAACCGAAATACTTCAAGACGGCTGCAGCCTTTTTGCTTTTCAGGGCGATAACGTGGTCATGTTTACCCAGGACAAGGTGTTGAAACGATGGAACACGCGCCGCAAATCGTTTTTGGAGGATGTGATCTTGCCTGATGAATTTTTTCCACGCGATTATTGGTCGCACATCAGGTTTTCTCAGGACGGGACTCGATTAGGGCTGGGGTTGAATGATGATTCTGGAGTCGATGAATACTACGGCGTTACGGGAAGTTCATTTCTTCACTCACTTTTTTTTGATGTCAATACCGGCCTGCTGGTATCCCGAGATACGCTGGAAGTGGAAGGCGGTTGCGACTTCTTCCTTACGCCTGATTTTCAGTATTACCTCACAAAACCAGCACAGATAAGTGTCGACTTGGTGACAGTGTCTTCAGGTATGGCCGCTTATTCCATTTCAACAGGAGCGTTTTCGCACTATTTTGGATTGAAGCAGTTGGAGAGTACCACTGAAGCCAATTTTAATAGGTGTGATGAAGCGTGCAGGGTGTATACGGTTTACAACGAAGGGCGCATGATATTGATTGATCGTTCAGGTACTTCTAGCGGTGCGCCCAGCATTTTGTTTTTTACAGAAGAAGGGAAATTGATTTGCGGGCACAAGGATTCATTGATGAATTTTGTAGAAAACCAAAGTGTACAGATTGACAATCGCTGGAAACTGGAAAGCCCTGACAACCTTTCTTACCAACTTATCGACACAAAGGCCAATCGTTTAGTGGCAACCTTACTTTTAGTGGATGCTGACCCAAATTATTACTACGAGGGTTACGATACAGAAACCACCAGAACCAGCCGCATCTGGGCCGCCACAACCCCCTCAGGCCTTTTTGACGCTTCACCGGAAATGATGGATAATCTGCATTATGTGGTTGGTTTGGACGTGATTGAACTGAACCAGTTGAAAGAACGGTACTATGAGCCGGGGCTGTTGTCTAAAATCATGGGCCTGAGTCAGGAAACGACACGCTCGGTGGAAGCCTTTAATTCCGTCGAGCTGTACCCGGACATGACGGCGGAGGTGAGCGAGCACATGCTTTCAGTCAATTTAGTGCCGCGCAACGGCGGCATCGGCAAACTCAGCGTGTTCGTCAATGGCAAAGAAATGCAGGAAGACGCCAACCCGCAGCGCGCGCAAAGCGTGCGCATTGACTTGACGGCGTTCGCACGCTGGTATCTGCCCGGCGAGTCCAACAAACTGGTCTTGCGCGTTTATAACCAGGCAGGCTGGCTCAAAAGTTCGGCCTTGGAAATTGACTATCGGCCGCCAGCCAGGCTCAAGAAGCAAAAACCGGCCCTCTACGCCGTGGTAGTCGGTACGTCCAATTACGCAGGCGACAATCTTGACCTGAAATTCGCCGACCGCGACGCATCTTCGTTTAGCCAGGCCTTGCGCATGGTAGCGCCCAATGTTTTCGGCGACAGTGTGGCCGTCACCCTGCTGAATACCGATGTGAGCGACACAACCCGTCAGGGTGAGTCCAACAAAACAGCCATCAAAAAAGCATTTGAAGACTTGAAAGATCAGTCCAAAGCGGCCGACGTGCTCGTGGTGTATTTTTCCGGGCATGGCGTAAACTACGGCACAGCCGAAACCGGACAGTTTTACTATCTTACCAAAGACATCGCTTCCGGAGACCTGAAAGACCCGGAAGTGCGCAAGAGTTTCGCCATTTCGTCTGCCGAACTTATCAAATGGATAAATGCCATACCGGCCCTCAAGACAGTGATGATTATCGATGCTTGCAACGCCGGCAAAATCGTGGAAGACCTCGCCGCTGGCAGCAAAGACCTCAGCTCCACACGGCTCCGCGTGATTGACCGCATGAAAGACCGCACGGGTATGTTTATCCTCACTGGTAGCGCGGTGGATAAGGTGAGTTACGAAGCCCCCCAATACGGGCAGGGCTTGCTGACTTACAGCCTGTTGCATGGTATGAGCGGGGAGGCGCTCACCGGCGACCAGCGTGTGGACGTGATGACCTTGTTCCAGTATTCCCGCGACGAAGTGCCCAGACTGGCCAAAGGCATCGGCAGGGAGCAGACCCCGGTGCTCGCTTTTCCCGGCAACGGTGCCAGTTTTGACATCGGCATCGTAGACGAGAGCGTGAAGATTCCGGTGGCGCAGTTGAAGCCAATGTTTACCCGCAGTAGCTTTCAAGATGAATCCTTTGGCGACGTGCTGGAGCTGGCAAACGCTATGAAAAAATACTTTATGGAGAACGAAATCGGTTTTAAGGATACGGAGGCGAATGAAAGTGATTATTCGATTAATGGGCGTTACAAGATAACAGGCGATGCGGTGACCGTGGATTTCCGGCTATTAAAAGGCAAGGATTCGCTGGGAGAATTTCAGGTGACGGGAAAAAAGAGCGACATGCAGGGGCTGGTTGAGGCCATTTTGGAAAAAGTAGAGTAAGCCTACGAGCAACGCCATCTATCCCTCGCCTTCCACGGGTTTATTTTTATCAGACCATGATTTGCCCTCCGGGATGTACTTCTCAATCAGCAGGAGAAACGCTTAATATGGTATCTTAATGAGGGTGTCTCATAAGTCAAAAAAACAGGCATTCCTCCAATTAAAATTTTGAAAGACCAAGTTAACCGATAGAATGGCCTCAAGCCGATGTCGTCAAATTATTGCAAGTGCAGTGTTTCAAAGCTGTTTACAACGAAACGAGATTTTTTGCCGCGAATTAGCGCGAATTCGCGCTAATTCGCGGCAAAAAACCGGCAAGGCAAACTTTGGACACAAAGTTGACGACAGTGAGGCCTTAAGCCATCCAGTCGATATCGACTGGCTCAATATTTTATTTGGAGGCACGTGTAGACGTGGGACTTATGATATATCCTCTTTTGCCCTCCCGCGATTTTCTTCACCGCTCCACCACCAAACGCACCGGCAAAAGACCATCCACCGCTACCCAGTACACGCCCGTCGGCAAATGGCCGATGTTGACTGCCACCTCCGGTGAGCCGACCGGGACACCCGTTTGCTGCACCTCCTGACCCAGGGCATTAAAAATACGGCACACTGCGGCCCGGCCGGTAAGGTGCAGCCAATCGCCACGCAACACTACATAGTCCTTTGCCGGATTGGGGTATGCCCGTAAACTGCCCGTCGGCGCCGCCGGCGCAGGCCCAACACTCACCGTGGGCGTGCAAGGCAGCCCGGGGCTATCGATTGGCCCCAGCCGGAAGTTGGGGAAATACGGAATGGATGCGCCGCTGGGCGTGGGCAACACCAGCCCCCGCTGCTCAAACTCACACGCCAAACCGGGCCGGTCGGGGTAATGAATCACATGATAGTAGCGCATATCGCCACACTGGCTGTAGATTTTGCAATCGGGGCCGAGCTGGCTGCGGTAAAAAACGGTGGCTACCGGATCCCGGAAACCGTCCCAGACTGCCACCGTGGTTTGCGAGCCCGATATATTCTGGGCCCACAAGTCGAATTGGTAGGCTTCGGTTTTTGCCATCACATACAAATACCGGTCGCTTGGTGAAAACGCCAGACCGCCGTCTATTCCAGGCAATGTGCTATACTTGACTCCAACCGTGCGATAATTCGAAAAAAGCCCCGTTTCACGGTCAAAATTGTATAACATCAAGTCGTTGTAAGGGAAAAATCGGGCCAAAGTGTTGCCATTATTTGAAAAATTAGTTTGTCCACGAATCTCCTGATTGGCCGGAGGAAGATCTCCTATCGTTTGAACAAGCGTATCCGTTATGCCTTCCGCAGTAAAAAGGAACGTGTAAAAAGTATTGCTGTTGCGCTTGGCCGTGAACACCCACCAATCTCGGCCGTTTGCGTGCTTAACAGCGCCCATCTCGCCTAATGCCAAGTCATCTGCCATAAGTTCTATATTTTTTTCAAGAACCTCTTTTGATTCAGCATCGGCTTTTATAATGCTATACAACAAGCGATCCGGATAAGCGTCCTGTGGAGGACCGGCAACATACTTTATACTTTTGTGGAACATATAATAGATTCCCGGTGCTTGCGGCAGCTCAAGGGTTACCGCGCCTGGGTACCCGCCCGCGTATCCATCCTTATTTTGATCACATAGTACATCGTGCCAGAAACCTGGATTGATATCCGTCCCATTCGGTAAATACATGTCGTTTTGGTCTGCAATATCACACCCGTTGGAATAAAATAATAATGAGCCGCTTGAATCGCATATACTTGTATTTGTCTGAAACATACTCATCTCCCGATAACGGTAGGTTGCTCTTGGAGGGGTAAAATTGAAATCAATAATTGCACCTCCATGTGTTGTGTCAATTGGATTATTGTTATCCCCAATTATCCATTTATAATCCTGTTTTTGGGTTGAGCCGACGAGCGGCGCCAACAAAAAAAGCAAAATCCAAAGTCTACTCATTTTTATGGTATTGGTTGCCGGGGTTGTCCATTTTTAGACAACCCCGGCAGATACATGATTAATGTTTCAATATCACTTTTAAAGGCGTGTGCCTATTCAACAAAATGTAGTAAATGCCATCGGGAAGGTTGCCTACGGCAAACGATTCTTTTCCACGTCCACCGGGCAGCGTTTTTGTCATCACGGTTTGTCCCAGGCTGTTGAACAAACTCAATTGGGCGGTTCCGGATGGGTGGGTTGAATATTCTACCGTCAGCGTGTTATCGGCCGGATTGGGGTATGCCGTGACAAATTCGTTCTGTGTCAATATTCCCGGGTTCCCGGGTTGATTTCTGGGTATACCAGCGGAGCAGGCCGTTGAATCATCGTAGTGTCGAACGATCGTATCGGTTGCCGACAAAATGGAGCGGGCCCGCAAAACGGCCTCACCCTCCGACAATGGACAAAGGTGTGCGATGCTGTCGAGTAACGCCACCTCGGAAGCGGTAAACGCACTGGAGTCGGCGATACACATTTGCAGATACAACCCGGTGACTATTTTTTCGCAGTACTCAAAGCTGATGGTGTCGGGCAGGCTTCCGTTTTCGGAAAGTACCGGGGCGAGCGCCGCCTTCCGGGCGGTAGCAGAAGATTTTTGAATGGAGTCGAGGGTCGTAAAATCCTGCTCCAGGTTGCCTTTGATGACCCCGTGTTCGGTTTCCCACTGGACGCTGTCCGCTGCCGAAACCCCAAAAGCGTGCAACTGTGTTTCCACCTCGAAGAGTTCTTCGAGCCCTTCGGTAACGCGCACCTGCAAGGTGTCCATCAGCGCCAGTTGTGTCGGGGCGACGTGAAATGCCTGACGGATGTTGTTGTGCACATGCTCAAATGCCCCCACACTGCCGTTTTGGGCGGTATTCAGGAAGTTGACAAAACTTTGGTTTGTACCATACGGGTTTTCACCTTCCGTGAGCCGTGTGTACAAGCGACGCCGGGCCAGCCATTTTCCGTACGCCGGGTGCGCCAGACCGTCTAACTGGTCTGAAATGATGGCGGTGTCCAATGCCCCGCTCTCCGGGCCGGGAGGATCGGTTTCGATTGGGTATGCCGGACAGGCGAACGTTGTATTACAGACACTTGTGATGGCGCCGTCAGGAATATTGTTAAACCAATCCACAGGTGTATTAAGCGACGGCAAAAACTCTGCATCCTCCATTCCGTCAACAGTGAACTTGGACATGGAAGGAATGTTACCACCACCCTCATGAATTGCGGAGGTAATCCCTGAACCACTCCTCCACCTGTTCCCCCGATGCACCTGAGTCCCGACTATAGCGTCGCTTCCCAGCCGGAGCCCTGCTGCCCCGTTATTTTCGTACACATTTCCCGTCAGGTCGATGGCTGCTTTAGAACCAATGCTTACACCGTTAATAACCAGGCCATTGTTGGCATCCGCGATGGTATTGCATGTAAAATCGGTGGCGCCGGACAGAAGTCCGTTTATACCGGTGCCGGCAGCGCCCGATACGCTGTTGCAAGAGACGAGGTTCAAGTCTCCACCACCCAGGAAAATATTTCCCAAAAAAGAAGAGCCTACATTTACCTGATTGGCCACCAGGGTTGTTCGTGTGGCATTGCCTGCGCAAATACCACAAAACGCTCCGGGGAGATTGACCTTATTGGAACGCACCGTCGTCTTGTGATACGGGAGAAACTCCGTATCACCCACCCGTATGCCGGAGTAGGCGGCGCCTTGCGGTGCGCTGGATCCAATGGTATTATACTCGATACCGGAGGAACCGGAAAGGCCCTCGGGCATCGTGATGGTGATGCCTTCCGCAAGTGTATTGATTGTATTCTGACGCAATTGGTAGCTGCGCAAACGATTGCCGACAATGCCTTTTGTGACGTTGTTCATGTCAACTCCATCAACAATAAGGTTGTTCTTTTCCGAATGCACGCCGATGTGCGTATTGTCGAATTGCACGTTGGTTTTTACATTGAGTAGCCCGCCAAGCGCATAAATACCTGCACCGGTGGTACCCGGGCCGGTATAACCTGCAGGTTTTACACCGTAAGCCATGTTGCGGAACTCAGCGTCGTTGATGGTGACCGGGGTATTAATGGCTACTACGCCAAACTGGAGATTGGAGAATTCGTTTGTTTCCATGGCTGAAGCGCCGATGTTGAACCCAGACTTCATGTCTCGTAAGAAAATGCCCGCATACCCGACTTGTCCTGGCACAGGTGTTTGAGAAGATCCATAAGCTGGCTTCAGCCCCGTTCCCTGTGAGATAAACGAGTTACCCAGCGCCGTTATGTTCCAGTTGTTACCAGTCCCGTTGTTCGTGTCGTTTTGAATGCCGAAATTGCAGTTAATAAAAGTGGAGGAAAGGATGGTCGCCTTACCGCTCTTTTGGACACTAACGCCAAATTGGGCGTCGCTGATTTTTGTCATGTTCAATTCCAGTTCACGGTTGGCTTCTACCTTAATGCCTTCCCACATGGCTGTACAACTTTCCAATTCAACGTCCATTAACGTTACTTTGGCGCCTCTGATTCTAAGCTCGCCACGATCGGTGAAAAGCAGTTTTTTGTTCGCACCATTTATCCCGCTGAAGGCAAAAGGTGTAGCATTGGTCATGGTAAGAGTGCCCGACACCAGCACGGGGTTTTCAAAAGGCCAAAGCTGGCCACTGATATTAATACCATCAAAAAATCCCCCTGAAACTCGTTTGTATGGGTACAAGTAAAGCAGATGACTGATCTGGGTTGAAGGGTCGGTTCCTGAGTAGGCTTTTAGGTCCAGTGTTTGCCTGGAACTTGGCAAATTTGTTTTGTACCTGACTTTAAGTTTGACAATAACCTCTTCAAAAGGTGCTAACGCAAAAAAATGTTCATTCGGGCAACCATTTCCACGAGTTATCCAAAATTCTGTACCTAAAGGTGTTGTAGTAACGCAATCGAAGTCCATATTGGGATCATCAACAAGCTCTATGTAATCGCTCATAAAATTGCTCAATATGACCCTGACATTTCTGTCGGCATTTGCTTCATCATTTTTCAGCTTTATTGCAATTGTTACAATATCTTTTCCGGGCGCACATCCTATGACCGGGTTAGGATTGTCGACAACACTCGCATATAATTCCACATCAAATTCAGGAGGGCAGGTGTAACCCTGTTCATAAAATGGCGTTTCTTGGGTTAGACATGCACACCGACCCAAACTGTTCAACACAGTCTTGATGCAAATTCCATCACAACTGGTCAATTGAATATTCCCTCCGAAACTACACATGAGTCGCGGTTGGGCAATTTGGCATAGACTTGAACATCCTGTGCTTTCCAAGTGACCAAATCCAATTGTATGCACTATCTCATGCGCGAGTGTTTCTGCCATGCGCGAAATGCTGTTCTCATACTGTACACCTAGCGCTATACGCTTGTTGTTATTTAACAATTCTGAGGTTGATTGAGAATCGCCATCTTTGTAGCACAGCGTAGTAGAATTGTTTGCAAAACCATCGACCCCAATACTTTTACCTGTGAAGACGATGGCTCCGTCCCTTTGAATACAAGTAAACTCAGGATTCCAAAATTCAGCAAGTGTGGCGCCTCTCAAACTTTGCCAACCGTTATCAGCATGAACTTTATTGAGAACGTTTGGAGAGATGAACACTATTCTGAACAGCACGTCTACACCATATTGTGCAATCTGTGAAGAAAGTTTGTAAGACATCTCGTCAAATACGCTGACCACTACACTTCTGGCAATCTGTTCGTCGTTTCCATACTTTTCTATAAAATATTGATCCATAACAGCCACATAGTCCAGATACACCGTCTTATTACAACCTGCTACGTCAAATTCTGTTGTCCGACAACCTGAAGTCTGGCCTTTAACACTTGTAAAAACCAATAACTTAAGAAATAGGATTATTAATAGCGAAGGGGCGAAGGGGCGAAGGGGTAATTCTCATGGCTTTGTTATTTTTTAACAAATTTAAGGCTTTAAACCTAACTGAATTTTTATCATGGCATTAAGTTTACCTTAATTTTTCAAAAGTTCATTATTCAAAGCCCAATGCCTACTGAAATAACAGATGAGGCGGCCCCTTTTCAACCCCACTCCCCCAAATACCCCAAACCCGCATACACCCGCTCCTCCTCCACCGCCATCATCTCCAGCTCAAACGGCCTCTCCCCCGGCACGGCAATCATCACCTCGCCCCCGGCGTTCTTTTTGTCGTGCCGCATGCGCGCCCAAATGTCGGCATACGCCCAGGCGGGTATGGTTCTGCGCGGGTAAAGGGCCTGCAGGCAGGCCGCGATCTCGCCCAGGCGCGGCGAGCCCTGCAGGAAGCTCTCCGCCACCATGCCCATGGCCACCGCCTCCCCGTGGGTAATCGGGTCGGGCGTTTCCAGAAACCAGCTTTCCAGCGCATGGCCCACCGTGTGGCCAAAGTTGAGCAGTTTGCGCAGACCCTTTTCCAGGGGGTCTTCCTGCACGATCCGGAGCTTGACCTGCATGGACGCCTCCAGCAACCGGGGCCAGTCCGCAGGCGTCACGGTCAGGGGCAACACACCGGACCTCAACTCGTCCCACAGGTCCGGATGGCCGATCAGGGCGTGCTTGATCACCTCGGCGAACCCGCTGTACAGTTCGCGGGGCGGCAGCGTTTTCAGAAAAGCCGGATCGACAAAGACCCCCGCGGGCGGCGCCACCACGCCCAGCACGTTTTTGATGCCGTGGAAGTCGACGCCCAGTTTGCCGCCGATGGCCGCGTCGGTCATGGCCAGCAAGGTGGTGGGCACGTGCGCGTACCGGACGCCCCGCTTGTACACGGCAGCACAAAAGCCGCCGAGGTCGCCCACCACGCCGCCGCCCAGGTTGAGGACCAGCGCATGCCGGTCGAGGCGCTCGTGCAGCATGGCCTCCCAGATGCGCACGGCAGTGTCCATGGTTTTCAGGGACTCCACGGGCTGCCCGTGCGCGGGTTCCAGACAGAAATGGATGGTCTCCAGCGGCAACATGCCCTGCAATAGCGGCAGGCATAATCGCCGCGTGTTGGCGTCGCTCAGCACAAATACGGCGGAAAACACTTGCTGGTCGAGCCATTCGGACAGCGCGGGCGCTGCGGCGCCGACCGTCACCGGGTACGGGTGCTGCTGGAGGAGCCTGTTCATACGTGTTCGCCGTTGCCGCCGAAGGCTTCCGGGATGATGATGTTGATCTTGGTGCCCTTGCCGGGCGCGCTGTCGAGCTTGAGGGTCCAGCGGTGTTCCTGGCACATTTTGCGGACGTAAAAAAGCCCCAGGCCGAACCCTTTCACGTTGTGCACGTTGCCGGTGGGCACCCGGTGGAACTTGTCGAACACCTTGCGCTGGTGCTCCCGCGGGATGCCGATGCCGTTGTCTTGCACTTGCAGGAGCAGGTCGGCGCCCTGGCGGCGGATGTTGACGCGGATCTCGGGCGCCTGGCGGGTGTATTTCACCGCGTTGTCCACCAGGTTGTGCAGGATGTTGGACAGGTGAAGGCGGTCGGCCTTGATGAGCGCGCCGGGCGCCTGGTTGTCGATGATGAGGCGGCCTTTTTTCTCGCCCGCCTTCAGCTCCAGGGAGGGGCTGATGTGCTCCACCAGCTCGCCCGGGTCGAGCGTTTCGATGTTCAGTTTGAAGGCGCTGCGCTCCAGTTGGGCGTATTGGAGGACGTTTTCCACCTGGTTGTTCAGGCGTAGGGCCTGCTCGCGGATGATGCCGGCGTAGCGGCTCAGGCGGGGGTCGCTCTGGATGCCCTTGTCTTTGAGGAACACCTCTGTGGAGATGTTGATGGTGGAAATGGGCGTTTTGAACTCGTGCGTCATGTTGTTGATGAAGTCGCGCTGGAGTTCCGACAGTTGGCGCTGACGCAGGATGATGAACATGGAATAGATGAAAAACGCCACGGTGAGCAGCATGAGCACGGTGAACACCACCACGATCCACATGTTGCTGAGCAGGCCGGTATTTTTGTTGGGGAACCGGACGCCGAAGTAGTAGTCGAAGTCGCTTTCGATGTAAGCCGGCAGCGGTTTGTCCAGGGGGTCGAGCACCACCTGGATGGCATTTTTGTCGTATTTGATGCGTCGGCCGGTCACCATCTGGTTGCTGGAGCAGTCGAAGATGCCGTATTCGAAGTCTTCACGCATGCCCTGGTTCTCCAGCCCCAGCTGCAGGTAGTACTCCAGGGTAGGCGCGTCGAACACATTGTTGATGTTCACGACGTAGTAGTTGGAGTAAATCTGGTTGATGATGTTGGTGGGCGGCAGTTCCCATTTGTAGTGGCGCTGCAGGTCGTTGGCGGCGTCGAGCAGGGCCTGGCTTACCTTCCGGTTGAACTCCTGCTCCGTGAGGTTCCAGGTGCGCAGCACCCAGTAGGTCTGCACGGCCAGCAGGCTCAGAATGGAAAACGCGCCCAGCAGGATCACCCTGCGAATGATGGTATTGGTCATGCCTGGTTATTGGCTGAAAACGAACTGGATGATGTTGGCGCCCATTTGCAGGGCTTTTTGGCGGAGGGCCGGCGCGTCGTTGTGCACGTCGTCCCAGCCGTCGCCCAGGTCGGTTTCAAAGTTGTAAAAACACACCAGTCGCCCCTGGTAGAGGAGCCCGAAGCCCTGCGCCGGCTTGCCGTCGTGTTCGTGAATTTTGGGCATACCGTTTTTGAAGGCAAACTTCTGCGCGTAGATGGGGTGCGAGAAGGGCAGCTCCACGAAGTCGAGTTCGGGGAACACCTTTTTCATGGCGGGCCGCACGAAGGGGTCGAGCCCGTAGTCGTCGTTGAGCATCAGGAAGCCGCCGCCTTCGAGGTAGGCGCGCAGGTTGCGGGCTTCCAGGTCGCTGAACACCATGTTGCCGTGTCCGGTGGCGTACACAAAGGGGTAGTTGAACAGTTCGGCGCTGCCGGGTTCCACGGTGGCGAACTCCAGGCTGAAATTGGTTTTCAGGTTTTCGTTGCAAAAGCGCGCGAGGTTTTTCAGGGAGTTCACGTCGTTGTACCAGTCGCCGCCGCCGCTGTATTTGAGCAGGGCGAGTTGCAGGGTGGGCTGTGGCGGCGCCTGCCGGAAGGCCGACAGGCAAAGAAAGGCGGAGACAAACAACAGGAAACGGAGCATAGGAAAATGTTTAGAACGATGGGCCATGCGGGCGCCTAGAACCGGCTGTCGTCGATGGTGTCCAGAAACGCGCGGATGGCTTTCACCACGCCGTGCACGGCGCCGTCTTCGAAGGGCGATTTCAGTTTGGCGGACGATACCAGGGACAGGAACGACCGGCTGCCGCCCAGTTTGCACAGGCGCTGGTAGCGGCTCCAGGCCGTAGCGTGGTTTTTCCGGTCGGCCACCCAGAACTGGAAGGCGCAGATCTGGGCCAGCGTGTAGTCGATGTAGTAAAACGGTGAATTAAAGATGTGGCTTTGTTTCTGCCAAAAACGGCCGGCTTCGAGGTGAGCGTTGCCGGCGTAGTTGCGCAGGGGCAGGTAGGTTTTTTCGAGGCTTCGCCAGACGGCGTTGCGCTCGTCGGGCGTCATATCGGGGTTTTCGTACACGATGTGCTGAAACTCGTCTACCGCCACGCCGTAGGGCAGGAACTGCACGGCGTTTCCGAGGTGCATGAAATAGTACTTTTGTGTATCCGGGCCGAAAAACAGGTGCATCCACGGCCAGGTAAAGAACTCCATGCTCATGGAGTGAATCTCGGCGGCGTCGGAGCTGGGCCACAGGTAGTCGCCCAGCGGTTGTTTGCGGCTCTGCCACACCTGGAAGGCGTGTCCGGCTTCGTGGGTGAGCACATCGATGTCGCCGCTGGTGCCGTTGAAGTTGGAAAAAATGAAGGGTGCCTGGAATCGGCTCATGTAGGTGCAGTAGCCGCCGGTGGCCTTGCCGTCGCGGTTCACCAGGTCCATGAGGTGCACGTCCTGCATGTGGCGGAAGAAAACATCGGTTTCGGTGCTGAGTTCGCGGTACATGTGGGCGGCATTGGCCACGATGTTTTGCGGGTCGCCGACCGGTTTGGGGTTGCCGGACGGGAATTTGTAGTCTTCGTCGTAGTAATGCAGGGTGTCGAGCCCGAGGCGGCGGCGCTGGCGCTCGTACAGTTCGGAGGCCAGGGGCACGATCTGCTCGCGCACCTGTCGGCGGAAGTTGGCCACCATCTCGGGGGTGTAGTCGCTGCGTTGCATGCGCGCGTAGCCCAGCTCGATAAAGTTGCGGAAACCCAGCTTTTGGGCCATGCTGTGGCGGAGGCGCACCATGTCGTCGAAGATGCGCTCGAAGGTGGGCGCCTGCCCGGCGAAAAAGGCCCATTTGGCTTCGGCGGCGGCGCGGCGGCGCGCGCGGTCGTTGTCCAGTTCCAGCGGGTACAGGCTGCTGAGGTTGTAGGGGTTGCCCTCAAAATCGATCCGGGCCTGGGCTTTGATGCGGGTGTAATCGGTGCTGAGCGCATTTTCGCGCTGGAGGTCTTCCAGGATGTCATCGTTGAAACACTTTTGCGACAGGTCTGCGAGCACAAACAGGTGTCCGCCGAACTTTTGTTCCAGGTCGGCGCGAAAGGGAGACCGCAGGAGCGCTCGGGCGTATCGCTGGGTCAATGCCTCGAAAGCGGGCAGGTTCTCGTCGAAGTACGCGTTTTCCTTGTCGTAAAAAGGGTCGTTGGTATTCAGTGTGTGGCGCACGTAACACAGGTTGAACATGGTCCAGAAGTCGTCGCGCAGCCGGTTGATGCGGCGCAGCACGCGACTTTGGGCCAGGAACGATTCGGAGCGTTCAAACTGGTCGATGAGTTTGTTGAATGCCCGCGACACGACCATCATGTCGGGGCGCACATAAGGAAATTCTTCAAAGGTCTTTCCCTCCAGATTCGGACGTTGCATAGTCGGCTTTGATTGTCGAAACAAACGGCAAAGGTAGCCCGTTTTGTGCGATGAAATGCGGTAGGCGGGACATTTGGCGGGCTTTTTTGCATCTTTGCCGCGTACAAACGTTCCAACCATGCGCTTAACCCAATACGTTTTTTTCCTGATTTTGTTTTCTCCCGGGGCATTTCTTCCGGGTCAATCCACGGCTTTTGTGTTTACCGGAGGCCCCACGTTCAGCAACCAGCAATGGGACAATGCTTACGAGCGGGAGTACCTCCTGAAGTGGCACTTTGCCGTTGCCGCCGAATCGGTGGACAACGAAGAAAACCGCGCATCGTTGCTGGCCCAGTTTGGGTACCACCCCAAGGGCAGCGCCATCCGGTTTCGGTACGCGGTGCCGAACGGCCCCAACGTGGTGTCCGAAGAGCAGTTCATTTTCCGGAACCTGTCGCTGCTCTTAGGCGCCAAACAAAAGTTTCCCCTTGCCGGAGACAACCGGTTCTTTTACGCCGGCGGCATCCGGGGCGACTATACGCTTAGCACCAACCTCGACGAACTGGCCGACAACAACCCTTTTGCCGCGAATTACTACCCGCAGGATGAATTTGTGCGGAAATGGATTTTCGGACTGTCGATTGGCGGTGGCACGGAGTGGATGTTCTCCGAGCTGGTCGGCGCCCAACTCACCTTTTGGGTGCACCCCGACGTCACTTACCAGTACGACTCGCCCCCCATTCCCAACGTGATCGACCCCAATAACCCGGGCGTCATCACCACCCTGCCGGCCAGGCGGGTGCGCAATTTGGCGCTTGAACTGTCGCTGGGGCTGCGGCTGCTGCGCAAGGTGGAATATATCGAATGATTTGAATGCGGAATGCGGAATGCGGAATGCGGAATGCGGAATAAAATTGCGCTTGGCTACACGTGATAACTTGCGCCCACGACATTCCGCATATCGGCCGCTACGCGGTCTTGCTGGATTCGGCCCCGTCGACCAAGCGTTGCATTATTCCGCATTCCGCATTCGCTTGGGGCTGCATGAGAGACGTATTCATGTAAGCTTACTGTTGCATGTCGCAGCATCCAGCATAGCAAAATTTTTTTTGACGGTTTTTTACATTTGGCAAGATTCGGGGGGGGGGCAACGTTTGTATTGCTTGAGTAATCCGCTTATTTTTGTTTGCGCTAAAGTGCTCCTTAACCGATTCAGATGCAATCAACCCCCGGAAATGAAAAACGTCATCCCATACCACGTAAATGGCCGCTATGTGGAGATTCCATCAGCGTATGCGCACCTGATTGAGATGAAAACGCGCAAGGAAATTGCGGCAGAGTATCGCATTTCGGTAGAGCTACTGAAGCAGCGGCTCAAACAAATGACGCATAAACCGAGTTCCAAAAAGGTGTTGCCCATTGCCGAAGTGATTGAAATCTATTTGGAATTGTGGTGGCCGGTAAACGGTCGATGAGTGCTGCACCGTGCCCGACAATCGTATTGAAAAAAATAGACATGAGGTCATCGGTTTACAGCCTGCTCGCACTGATCGTGCCGATACTCCTGCTGGACGGCGCACACCAATCCCTTCAAAGTGGGCCCATCCTTTATGGATTGAATTTCGCCGGGGCCGTGTACAAAATAGATCCGATGACT
>JBGSTG010000059.1:0-6777 GCA_041736625.1 Saprospiraceae bacterium
CGCACACGACGAACCGGCCGGTCAATAAAAGGAGGGTGTATCATAAGTCGAAAGAACCAGAATTCCTCCAATTAAAATTTTGAAAAGCGACGTAAACCGATAGGATGGCTTAAAGCCCAATGTCGTCAACTTAGCGTAAAAGCCATGTTGTAAAATTGTCTACAACGAAACTAGATATTTTTTTGGCCGCGAATTAGCGCGAATCCGCGCTAATTCGCGGCAAAAAATAAAGTCGCGGTAAGACATCAAACAACCCCAAAGCAATCTTTTTACGCTAAGTTGACGACATTGGGCTTCAAGCCATCCTGTCGGTAGCGCCTTGCTCAATATATTATTTGGGATCGAATTCGGATAAGGTACTTGTGATACACCCTCAAACGAGTGGAGTATGCTGGTCGGCGGGCGCGTAAACAAGCACACCCTCAGCTTCTATTTGCTGCAACAACCCGGGTTGTTGCAGGGTGTTTGCATGCACCACATCCACAAAATAAGGCAGGCTGCTCTCTGCAAAAGCGGCTTTCAGTCGACGAATGGTACGGTCGGATACGCCAGGGTTTAGCACGGCCAAATCAATGTCGCTGCCGAAAGCATAGGCGCCTGTTGCCCGGCTCCCAAAGAGTTTTACTGCGGTGATTTCCGGGAACTGCTGCAAAACGGCCATCAATGTTTGCCAATCGCGTTTGGACAAGCCAAATGTGTTTATGTCTTTATCCATTGCTATCATGCTGTTTTTCATTTAGGTAGAAATAGTATATTTTTTCTAAAAATGGATAAATTTCTTTGCGTATTGCGGCTTCAGCGTCCAGAAATTTTTGTTCGCTGTAGTCGTGAGACAATTCGTTGCGCAAATCCAATCCATCAATTAAGGCCTGTGCGTAGTGAATGTACCCGCTCTGTTGGGCCAACCTGATCGTGTCTTTGGGTGACGACGGCTTAAAGGCAAACCCTTTGTATTCCAAAAAATCTTTCATCACCTTCCACGACAGGTCCATAGTGAATTCAAAACGCTGGATGAGGCCGTTCCTTTCGAGTTCGTTTAACTTCTCTATTTCGATGGCCTCTTTCAGCCTTAAAAAGGCTTTCTCAAAACTTTGGAATCGCTGAAGCCATCGTGATGCTGGTTTATCCATGTGGTCGAATTATAAAACAAAGGTAGCCTGTTTTTTGACGCTTTTCGGCGTCTTCGCAGATAATAACGGACCTTCCTCCCCCCAAAAAACCGCCCCATGCAACATGAGCAGGAAACTTTGACCGATAACTGGGAAAGCATGCGGCGGCGGTGACCACAACTTTGGGCCGAATTAAAACATTCGTTCCAATGAAAAAGGTTGTTTCTCTGATCGCCCTGTGGGCGCTGTTCACAAGTCAGTTTGCATTTCATGCGCATGGGCAGAATTGCCCCGGTGAGGTGCTGAATATCTCGGCGCCGAATTCCAGCCAAAGCGGCACGACCGGCTCATGGACGGTTCCCGACGGAGGGCCATATAAAATCCGGGTAACGGCCAAAGGTGGACGTGGCGGTAATGCTTCCGATACCAATATTCCGGGTGGTAAAGGTGCGCAGATGATCGGAGATTTTATAGTTGGTTCAGGGCAAAATGCCGAGGCGAATGCCGGCGCACCTGGAGGGGACAGTTTTTCTGGCGGCGGTGGTGGCGGCTCAGGCGTGCAAATAGGCACCCATGCATTGGTGGTGGCGGCCGGAGGTGGTGGTGCCAACGGTTTTGACCCTTCGCCAGGCGGCGACGGGCTGGCCGACACGGGCAATGGACAAGGCGGCGGCGGCGGTGTCGGCGGCGGCGGCGGCGGCTTGTTGAGCGTGGGGAGTGACCCTTTTGGCGGCAGCAGAAATGGGGGAGCGGGGTTTAATGCAGGTGGGGGATCCGGCAGTTTCGGTGGTAGCGGCGGCGGCCGCGGTTATGGTGGTGGTGGCGGTGGTAATGGCGGTTACGCGGGTGGCGGAGGCGGCCACAGTGGTGGTAGGGGTGGCAGGTTGAACACCGGTGGCGTTGGCGGTCTTTCGTTTAACGCCGGACTCAACCAAAACAATACATCCGGCTCCAACAACAGCGTTGGCCAGGTCATCATCGAATGCCTTGGCCCGGCGGTTTTTACGGCTGCTTTTTCTGAAACCCAACCCACCTGCTCCAACCCAGAGCAGGGCAGCCTGAACATAGACCTTACCGGCGACAACAACGGCAATACCGCCGGGCTGGAGTACGCCGTCGTGGCGGGCAACACATTCTCCGGCAACCCGACTTTTGCCGGCATTTCGGCCGACCCGTTCCTCCTCACGAACGGCTTCGGCACGGAGGGCAGCGCTGGCAGCTCCACGTACACCGTGCGCGTGCGGTTGAAGTATAATCCCGACCTATTTATCGATTATACCTACACCCTTATTGCCCGAAATGGCGTCATTTACGTCAATCAAAACGCCACCGGTGCCAACAACGGAACCTCCTGGGAGGACGCCTTCACCCACCTGCAAGACGCGCTCGCCGTCGCCTGCACCGGGGCCAACATCCGGGTGGCCGCCGGTACCTACCGGCCCGACCAGGGTTCCGGATACGCACCCGGCAACCGCAGCCATGCCTTCGTCCTGAAAAACAACGTAGCCCTCTACGGCGGCTTCCCCAACTCCGGCAACCCCGGCTGGAACGACCGGGACTGGACAGCCAACGAAACCATCCTCAGCGGCGACATCGGCAATCCGGGCAACAGCGACAACAGCTTCCACGTCCTTTTCAACGACCAGAACGGGCTGGACAATACGGCCGTGCTCGACGGGTTTACCATTTCAGGGGGTAATGCAGATGATGCATATGAATCCGGCGGCGGGATGTTCAATTACGGCGCCTCCCCGACGGTGGCCAACTGTGTCTTCCTGAATAACAGTGCCAATTTTGCAGGTGGCGGTATGTTCAACAACAACGCCAATCCGACAGTCACCAACTGCCACTTCTCCGGCAACTCGGCAGGCCAGGGCGGCGGCATATTCAGCGGCGCCTCCGCGCCAACAGTGACCAACTGTAGCTTCACCGGCAACCTGGCAAATACAGGCGGTGGAATGTGCAACGATCAGACCGGGCCTTTAATCACCAACTGCACCTTTTTCGGCAACTCGGCGACTGCGGGCGGAGGTATATACAATACCTTTATTTCTTTCCCAACGATCACCAACTGCATCCTCCGGGGCAACGGTACCGAGATTGTCAATGCAAACAATAGCGCCCCCACCGTCTCCTACTCCATCATCCAAGGCGGCTACAGCCCATGCGCCAACTGCCCGAACGGCGACGGCAATGCCGACCCGCTGTTTGTAAGCGCTGTCGACCTGCGCCTGCAAGCCGTCAGCCCCGCCCTGAACGCCGGCAACAACGGCGCCATCCCGGCCGGCGTCGGTACCGACATCACCGGCTTTATTCCCCGCATACAGGATGGCATAGTAGACCTCGGGGCGTTCGAAAGCTTTCCCTGTCCGGGCGTCGACACCCTGTACGTGGATCAAAGCGTGGGCGCAAGCGGCGGCGGCGCCGGCTGGGCTACCGCTTTCAAGACCCTTGACGAGGCGCTGTACGCAGCCCACAACTGCCCGAACATAAGCGTAATCCGCGTGGCGGAAGGCACTTACAAACCCGCCAAAAAACCGTACGGGAACGGCGCGGAAATGACCACCGACTCTGTGCGCGACGTCACCTTCCACCTCCCCGGCAACGTCGCCGTGTATGGCGGCTACCCCGCCGGCGGGGGCGCG
The DNA here is from genome assembly GCA_041736625.1 of Saprospiraceae bacterium. Lineage (GTDB taxonomy): Bacteria > Bacteroidota > Bacteroidia > Chitinophagales > Saprospiraceae > M3007. The sequence goes on from JBGSTG010000059.1 coordinate 3,755, forward strand.
CGCGACATCGCGGCCCATGCCACCATCCTCAGCGGCGACCTCGCCGGCAACGATGTGTTTGACATCGACCAGGGCGGCTACCAAAATGGTACCGGGGCCGATAACAGTTACCACGTGGCCATAGCCGTGAGTTTAGATGGCCAACACTGCACCTTAGATGGTTTTACCCTGACCGGTGGACATGCCGATGGCAGTAATAGAATAACCGTTAGTGGCAGAGATTTGAATCGAGGTGACGGCAGCGCATTTTGGGCTTTGGCTGAAAATGGCGATGCCCATCAAACCATTACCAACAACACCTTTAGCCAGAATGAAGCCGGCGATGAAGGTGGCGCCTTGTATGCTAATGCCTTAAATGGCGATGCCGGGCATACCATCACCCAAAACGTATTCAGCCACAATGAATCCGCCGATAGGGGTGGCGCCTTGTATGCTAATGCCGCTTTTGGCAATGCCGGGCAAACCATCAGCAATAACTCCTTTTATGCTAATGAAGCATCCTCCGGGGGAGCTGTCTTTCAATCAGTTTTTTCAAGTTCAGTAACCGGCCAACTGCACAACAACATTTTCTGGGAAAACAAAAAAAGCGGCAACAACAACGTACCGGAGGCCGACATCGGAGTCAATGGCAACATAAACGTCTCTCATTGCCTCACGCAGGCAAACAGCACTTTTAGCAGCGGTACCGGCATCATCAACAACCAGGATCCGCTGTTTGCAAACCCCACCCTTCCCGCCGGCCCCGACGGTGTGTTCGGCACGTCCGACGACGGCCTGCGGCTCTTAGGCTGCTCGCCGGTGATTGATGCGGGCAACAACGCCCAGGTGCCCCCCGGCATCACCACCGACCTGGCCGGTGACCCCCGCTTCCACAACAACGGCACGGTGGACATGGGCGCTTATGAGTACAGCGGCCCGGGCTGCGTCCTCGGCGGCACGATCCGCTGGTCGACCAGCCCCAATCAGGGCGTCAAAGACGCCACTGTGACCCTCAGCGGCGACGACACCGGCAGCGGCATGAGTGATGCCAACGGGGATTACACGGTGAACCTGTCAGACGGCGGCAACATCACCGTCACCCCCGCCAAAAACATCAACAAGTTCAACGGCGTGACCGCCGCCGACGCCACGCGCATCCAGCAGCACATCACCGGTAGCAGCCCCCTCGGCGCACCCTTCCCGCGCATCGCCGCCGACGTGAACAAAAGCAAAAGCATCACCACCGCCGACGCCAACCTCATCACCCAGGCCCTCCTGGGCAACCAGAATGCCAACAACATCTGGAACACCTCCTGGCGCTTCGTCGACGCCGAATACGTGTTCCCCAACCCGAATGCGCCCTGGAACTTCCCGGAAAGCGTGTCGCTCACCAGCGTGGCCGACGGCGTTACCGGCGTCGACTTCATCGGCGTCAAGCTGGGCGACGTAGCCTCGCCCTGGGCCAACCCCCAGCAGCGCCCCCAACCGGTGGTGCTGCGCGCACCCGACCGGGTGTTGCAGGCCGGCGACCAGGTTGACGTGGTCTTCGCCGTCGACGGTTACACCGACATCGCCGCCTTCCAGTTCGTGCTGCGCTTCGATCCGGAAAAACTGGCCTTCGGGTCGATCCACACGCCGCCGGTCGGCCCGCTGGCCGGGGAGCACTTCGGCGTAGCGCAGGCGACGGAGGGAGAACTGCGCCTCGTGCTGGCCAGGCCGCAAGGCGAGACGCTGCCCGACGGCACGGCGTTTTTCACCCTGCAATTCACGGCAACGGCCAGCGGCGATCTGCTGAGCAACCTGCTCACCCTCGACGAGGCGCTGATGCCGGCGCTGGCCTACACCACGGACCTTTACCCGCAGCCCGTTCAGCTGGCGTTCACGCAAGCGAGCACGAGCGCAACGGATTTCGCCCGCGAAAACCTGACCCTCAGCGCCCGCCCCAACCCGGCAAGTGACCGTACAACCCTGCGCTTTTACCTGCCCGTGACGGCCGACGTACAATTGCGCCTGCTCGACGCCCAGGGGCGTCTGGTGAGTGTGCATAACGATTATTTCCAGGCGGGTACGTTTGAGCAGCTTGTGGAGCTGCCTATGGCAGGGCTGTATTTTGCGGAGCTGGTTACGCCTTACGGTACGGTTACCTGCAAGGTGATCGGCGAGTAGGATACCATTTAGCGGGGGTACGGCTTCAGATGCAGGGCTGTACCCCTGTTTTATTTAGGGCAGCAAGTGTTTTATAAAACAATTTGTTTTTTATTTTTAATTTTCGTACTTTTGCCTGCTCAACCCCTGTTGATCATGGCAAAATCAAAACCCAAAAGTTCGCGCAAAAAAGACAAGCCCCACGACGCGGTGTTTAAGACTTTTTTCGGGGATGTGGGCATCGTTCGAAACTACCTGGCGCATTACACCGGCCCGGAGGTATACGGGCACGTTGACCTGGCTGCGTTGCGCAAGTGCGACACGGCGTTTGTCGGTGGGCGTTTCGGGGTGTCGTTCAGCGACATGGTGTACGAAACCCGGCTGAACACCGGCGCCCCGGTCCGGCTGTTGTTTTTGTTTGAGCACAAGAGCTATGAACCAGAGCACCCGGTGCAATTACAACTGCTGGACTACATGTTGCAGCTTTGGGAGGACGACCTGCGGAACAGTCGTCCGCTCTCGTTCATCATTCCGGCGGTGGTGTACCACGGCGAAAAAGGCTGGACGCAGGATTCGTTTTTCGACTATTTTTCGGGTTTGCCCGAACATTGGCGGGCCTTTCTGCCCGACTTTCGGTACTGGCTCACCGATTTAAGCGCTGTGAGCGTTGAGGACATCCATGCCAAAATAGAAAGCGAATACCTGCGCAACCTGTTTTTGGCGCTCAAACTGTCGCGCAATGCCGAATTAGCGCGAAAAAATTGGAAAAAAATCTTTACTTTTGGGGGTGTTTTGGAAAACGAAGTGCGCGCGCAGATGTTTTTTCAAACCTTAACCCTTTACATCTACATCGTAAGCGGTATGTCACAAGGAGAAATTAAAACGCTGAGCACCCAGCT
>JBGSTG010000141.1:0-18651 GCA_041736625.1 Saprospiraceae bacterium
ATGGTTCCGAGAGCTAGGACTTCGATCTATTTACACGGAAATGACCCGCCGGAGAAACTGACGGAAACCGCCGTGGTACGAAGAGTATGCCCGGTGGTGTGGGGGGACGGCGGCGAAAGCCGCCTCCTACCCGATTAGAAATGCCAAGCGTATGTCGTTGGGCCGCGGAGAGGCCTAACGTTTGTTCGACATTCCGACCCGCGAACAAACGTTAGGCCTCTCCGAGGCCCCAAAAATTTATGCAACGTATTCTACAAACGTTGAGCCTCTCCGAGGCCTTGGCGCTTAAGTTGACGACATTGGGGTTTACCCGACCCTCTCCAACACTTGTTGTAAACGCGCCTCCAAAGCACCATACAGTGTCAACACAGGCGCAGGCGTTTGCACCAACACTTTTTGGTAGTGGATGAACAACTCCTCCCGCGCTTCCGGATGCTCCCGAAGCGGGTCCGGCGCCCACGGAAAGTCCGGTGCGCACAACAAATATAGGTGTGGCACTTCCAAAGCGCCGTACCCTTTAGGCCAATGATACGCTGCCGGACGGTATTTGAATTGCTCCCAAACCTGAAGCACGGTCCAGTCCGTGTCGACCACCAGCCACCGGCCGGCCTGTTGCCGGTGGTGCTCGATCGCTTGCCGCTGCCCCCGGGCAATGGCCTCCAGGTCGGACTGGCGGTATCTGCCTTCGCGCGCCAACAGGAATTCACGTGCAAATTCGGGCACAACAGGAGCGCCCAGCGCGTCTCCGAGCGCCGCTGACAAGACGGACTTGCCGGTCGATTCCGGGCCGGTGACCACCAGTAGCCTGGGTTTGTCGTGTTTGTCCTTGTTTTGGTTCATGCAAGTAAAGGTAAAACATGCGCGGCAACCGCTAAAGGCTTAGAGCTTGTTCGGATTTTGATTGCTGGGCTACAATCGGCTAATTTTATTTTTAACTGCGTTAAATTTTTCGCCGAATTACCCGTATTCGACTGCAAAATTTGCCTTATTAAAAATAAAATTTTCTCGGTTTCGCCTCAGCATCAAAATCCGAACAAGCTCTTACCTTTGGCGGGTCGATCAAATTAACGTCATGCACGATTTAGAGCCGCATTTTCGATGGCGAGACCTTTACGCCGCAGAGGCAGACAGCCGTTCCCCGTTTTACGGACGCACATACAGCGAGTTTGAGTTTTCCAACATGCTGTATAACTTTTATATCCATCCGCAATGGGATGCGTTCGGTTCGGCCACGCTGTACGCCAAGATTTTATTTGCCGATTATGAGGAAGGTTACGCCTGTATCGAACTCATCGGAGAGTGGAACGACGCCCTTTACAACGACATCATGTTTTTCAAACGCGAAATCGCGGATGTGCTGATGGATGCGGGAATTTTCAAGTTCATACTCTTTTGCGATAATGTGTTGAATTTTTACGCTTCCGACGACGATTACTACGCCGAATGGTACGAAGAGGCATCCGAGTCCGGCGGATGGATCGTGCTGGTCAACACCCGGGAGCACGTAGACGAAGAGTTGGAGCTGGCCCGCCTCCAGCAATACCTGATCTTCGGCGACCCGTACAAAGAGGTCAACTGGCGCCCGCACAAGCCGCAGGCCGTCTTGCAATTGGTAGACCTGTTGCGCATGGGCGTTACCCCCCAAATCGGCGGGTAGCCGCTACCCTCGCTGTATGGAAGAAAAACGCGCATTTCGCTCCGGTTTCGTTAATATCGTCGGGTTGCCCAACGCCGGCAAGTCTACCCTCATGAACGCGCTCGTGGGCGAACGCATGAGCGCCATCACCCATAAGCCCCAAACTACCCGACATCGCATTCTCGGCATTTTGACCGGCGACGATTTCCAGATTGTTTTTTCCGATACGCCGGGTTACGTGTCCAATCCCACCTATCAGATGCACAAAAGCATGAACCGGTTCGTGGAGGGCACCCTCGAAGACGCCGACCTGATGCTGCTGGTCATAGACGCGATGGAAGACCTCAGTGAGGACAACCCCTTGCTGGACATGTTGAAAAAAAACCAGGCCCCCTTGCTCGTCGTGGTCAACAAAATGGATCAGGTGCAGCCCCAAAGGGCAGAGGACGTCGCCAATTGGTGGCGCAAACACGTACCCGTGGCCGGGCACATCGGCATATCGGCTTCAAACAAGGAGAACATCGACCAACTGCTGGAACACATCCGCAGCTACCTGCCGGAAGGGCCCGCTTACTACCCGCCCGATCAGCTGACCGACCGACCCGAACGTTTTTTTATTGCCGAGATCATTCGCGAAAAAATCTTCCTGCAATTTTCAGACGAAGTGCCCTACTCTTGCGAGGTGGGCGTCGAAAGTTTCCAGGAGTCCAACACCAATGCCGGTGAACCGCTGGCTCGCATCCACGCGGTCGTGTACGTCATGCGGGAGAGCCAAAAACCCATCTTACTCGGCAAAAACGGTGCTGCCATGAAAAAACTGGCCACCGCTTCGCGTCATGCGATGGAAACGTTTTTGCAATCCAAGGTTTTTCTGGAAATAACCGTAAAGGTGCGGGAAAACTGGCGGGATAACGACCGGTACCTGGAACAGTTTGGGTACCGGTAGGATGAAAAAAGTCCCTCCCCATTCATTAACGGAGAAGGACGTCATCAAAACACGCTTCATTTTAAACCTATTCTTCAAAAGCCGGGAATACGAACGGCTTGCTGTTGTCAAAATCTAAACTTATGCAGGGCAAAGTTAAGTTAAATTTCAAAGGATCAAAAAAATATTTGAAAATGTTTTCCACATTTATTGCTTTATTTGCGGCATAATGGTACTTTCCTGTTTACACGAGGTGCATTTTCGCCAAATTAATTGTACTGGTAAAGCATGATTTACGACCTATTAATTCGAAACGGTTTGGTGGTGAACAGGCATTCCGTCCGGGAGGCGGACGTGCTCATATCCGGCGGACGCATCGTGCGCATCGCGCCGTCCATTGACGCGCACGCCCGCCGTGAAATTGACGCGCAAGGCTGCTGGGTACTACCGGGTATCATCGACGACCAGGTGCATTTCCGCGAGCCCGGGCTCACCCACAAGGCCACCATTGCCTCCGAAAGCCGGGCTGCGGTGATCGGCGGCGTGACCGCTTACATGGAAATGCCCAACGTGAACCCGCCCGCAGTGACCCAGGAGCGCCTGGCGGCCAAGTACGAGATCGCTGCGCGCACTTCGCCGGCGAACTACTCTTTTTACATGGGCACCACCAACGACAATTACGACGAGGTGATGCGCACCGATCCGCAAAATGTCTGCGGCATCAAGATTTTTATGGGCAGCAGTACCGGCGACATGCTGGTCGACGAGCCGACAACGCTGGAGCGCCTTTTCGCCAATTCGCCCATGCTCATTGCCACCCATTGCGAGGACGAGGCCACCGTCCGGCGGAACATAGCCGAATTCCAGGCGCGTTTCGGCGATGCGCTGCATGCGCGCCACCACCCTGAAATACGCTCGGTAGAAGCGTGCCTCCAATCTTCCTCGCTGGCAGTCGATATGGCCCGAAAGCACAATACCCGCCTGCACGTTTTGCACATCACCACCGCCGACGAACTCGCCCTGTTTTCCAACGACCTGCCCCTCGCAGAAAAACGCATCACCGCCGAAGTGTGCGTCCATCACCTCTACTTCAGCGCTGCCGATTACGAAACCCTGGGCAACCACATCAAATGCAACCCGGCGATCAAAAGCCAGGCACACCGCGACGCCCTGTTTCCGGCCCTGCTCGACAATCGACTCGACGTGGTGGCTACCGACCACGCGCCGCACACGCTGGATGAAAAAAACCAACCATACGCGCAGGCGCCCTCGGGACTTCCGCTCATCCAGCACACCTTGAACCTGATGCTCGAGTTTTATCACCAGGGCAAGATTACGATAGACCGCATCGTCGAAAAAATGTGCCACGCGCCGGCAGTCGCCTTTCGGATTGCCGATCGGGGTTTTCTGGATGAGGGGTTTTGGGCGGACCTGTGCATTGTCGATCCAAACGCCGAGTGGGCGGTGTCTGCCGATAACCTTGCGTACAAATGCGGGTGGTCACCCCTGGAAGGCCACCGCTTTCGGGGTCGGGTGCGGAGCACGGTGGTCAGTGGCCACCTGGTATGGCACGAGGGCAAGCTGGACGACAGCAAAATGGGCGAGCGTCTGTTGTTCAACCCCTAATCGTTTGCCAGGAGGGCCATGTAAAACCCGTCAAACCCGTCGTCCTGCGGCAGGATGCGCTTTTCGTCCAGCAGCCTGAAGTTTTTGCCCGCTTCGGACGCCAGGAAGGTGCGCACCTGCGCATCGTTCTCGGAGGGCAGTACACTGCAGGTGGCGTACACCATGCGGCCGCCCGGGCGGAGCATGGCGCTGTATTCCTGGAGGATCTGCTGTTGGGTCGACCGAAGTGCGTCGACGGCCTCGGGTGTCAACTTCCACTTGGTATCCGGGTTGCGACGCAAAACACCCAGGCCGCTGCAGGGCACGTCGAGCAGCAGCCGGTCGGCGCTGTGCTGGAGTCGTTTGATGACCTTTCGGCTTTCGATGGGCCGGGTTTCGAAGTTGGAGACGCCGGCCCGTCGGGCACGCAGTTTCAGGGCGTCGAGCTTCCACGCCAGCGTGTCGAGCGCGATCAGGCTGCCTTTATTTTGCATGAGCGCCGCCAGGTGCAGCGTTTTGCCGCCACCGCCGGCACAGGCGTCGATCACCCGCATGCCGGGTTCGGGCGCAAGCAGGGGCGCCACCAGCTGGCTGCTGTAATCCTGCACCTCGAAAAGGCCCTGCCGGAAGGCGTTTGTCTGAAAGACATTTTTGCGTTCCGTCAGCACCAGCGCCTGTCCGTCTCCGGTCGGCCGCGTGTCAATGCCCCCCTCTTCCAGCAAGGTTTTTTGCAGGGCTTCCCGGTTCGTTTTGAGCGTATTTGTTCGCAGCACGACCTGGGCAGGCTGGTTGAGGGCGTGTAAAATGTCGGGCCAGGCGTCGCCCAATTCCCGGGCTCCGGTTTCGTCCAGCCAGTCGGGTATGCTCTCTGCCAGCGCGCGCGGCGAATTTTCGGCGGCCAATTGCCGGATATGTTCCGGGTCGAGGCCCTCCAGTTCACGCCATGCCGGCCATTCGCCGGTGCGTACCAGCAAATGAATGCCGACAAGCTGCCAGAAGTGTTTTTCCTCGGTGGGTTCATGACCCAGCAGGTGCGTATATCGCCGATAATGGCGTACAATCTCGTAGGTGGTTTCGGCAATGAACGCCCGGTCGCGGCTGCCGGCTTTAGGGTTGTTGCGCAGGGTGAATTCGATTACTTTATCGGCATGCCGACCCTCTGCAAATATGGAGGAAAGGGCGGAAGCCACGATGCGGGCCAGGGCAGGCCGGGGCGATTGGTCGGAAAAGCGATGCAGCGAATGAGACATTTGGACAAATGTAAACCGTAATTAAACTTGTGTTAAAGGAAATGTTTTAAATTTTTTTACGAATAGTTTTGCACACTATTTCCAACTAAAGCTATTGCATCATGACCATCCGAACTGTACTTCTGCAACTGTTTCCCATCCTATGGATGCCGATCGCACTTTCGGCACAAAACGTCGTTCTCGACCCCACCTTCGGCGATGCCGGATCTGTTTCCATCCCAGCGCCCAGTTTTGCCTACCAGGGCTATCATCACCTGCTGCCCGACGGCCGTATTGTGCTAATCGGAACGATGGATAACCCGGACGTCGATCAGGACGATGTTTACATAGCCCGCTTCCTGGCAGATGGGAATTTTGACGCTACATTCGGCGGTGGAAACGGTTTCGTGCTCGTCGCAGGTATACCTGACAGAAACAGCGATCTGTTTGCCAATGCTGTTGCCGATGACGGGAAGATCATCCTGGCCATCAATGATTACGATTTTGATGTTGAAGTTGATGAAACGCGGTTTGTACGCCTGAATGCCGACGGCACGCCGGACAGCACCTTCGGCACGGCCGGCGTGGTGACCGTAGACCTGGCAGCGGGCGGCCTGGAAGAATATATGTCCGATGTCGTGCTGCTGCCCGATGGGAAACTGTTTTTTGGCGGATACATCGACAGCGGACTGGGGATCTACGTGTCGCACTTTGTGCGCTTGAATACCAACGGCGCCTTCGATAATACGTATGACAATGACGGTAGATTTACCATGCTTGTCCCGGGCGCCATCCAAAGCGCTGTGTTGGCGATGGAACTGTTGTCGGACAATAAAATTGCCATCGCCGGTATCGGTTTCAATGCGGCGTCTAAATCCATTCCATACACAGCCCGCCTCGGCGCCGACGGCAAGCCGGACGCCACATTTGGCACAAACGGCCGAATCGTGTACAACGATTTGCCGTTTGACATCAATTTCCTGTACGACATCGCCGTCCAAAATGACGGCAAGTGGCTCATTGGCGGCTCCTCTTTCGAAGATGTCGCCGCATACAACGAGGATCACCTGCTTTTCCGGCTCAACAGCAATGGAAGCCTGGACCCGGGATTTGCCGGAACGGGCTATTTCAAGCGTGATCTGGGTGTTTACGAAGCGATTTATAAAATTGCCGTTACAGACGACAATCAACCGCTGATCGCCGGTTATTCCGGCTTCGAAGAACCGGACGATCAGTCGTTTTCGGCCCAATACATCCTGGGGCGACTCACGGAGAGCGGTTTGCCCGACCCGGATTTCAACGGCGGGTTCATCCGGGGCGACACCCTGCAAGACGCCGGCGCCTTCGGCATTTCCATCCAACCGGACGGAAAAATGCTGGTCAGCGGCTTTATCGATGACGGATTCCAAAGCGAATTTTTTGTTTCGCGTTTTTCCGAAATTTCCGGCCTGCACGAACAGCGTCCGGTGCTGGCGGAGGTCGCACTGTTCCCCAACCCGGCCGTTGACCACACCAATCTCCGGTTTAACCTTGAAAAGGCCACCACTTTCGGCGTCCAACTGGTGAATGCCGAGGGCAAATCGCTCATGACGCTTGCCCCTTTCCGCGAATGGACCGCCGGGGAGCACCAGATTAGACTCGGTCTGCCGGCCGGTCTCCCGATGGGCAACTACCGGGTTGTCGTGCAGGGAAATGACGGTGTGCAAAGCATTCCGGTAACCATTCAATAACGTCGGTACCATGAGTCATCCCGAATTTTGAGTTTCTGCCATGCTCTTTCGTCAGGCCCACTTGCTGGTAAACGGCAAATCCTATTCGCTCAAGCCAAACGGGGTGAATTCCTTCGCCGAATTGTACGTTGACTTTCAGGTTCAGCCGGCGAGTCAGGGTATGCGCTATTCCGTTTTCCTTCATCCAAAGGAAGATGTGCGCGTGGACGAACTCGAATTGCAGTTTTACCATCCTGCTTCCGCTGATGAAGGACGTTTTCTGGCGAACGGGTACCAATCGTGGTCGGAAACCCGCAGCCTGTTCCGCAGCGACCGCCTTGCGCTCATGCACTCCCTGGCCAAACCCTTCATGGGCTATTACGGCGATGAATGGATGACCAGTGTGCCGCGGGGCTACGGCATCCTTCATTCCTGGACGTTTACGGAGGTTCAAACGGGCGAAACCACCCACCTGCTGGGTTCGTTGAGCGAACAAACCGGTTTCACCCTGATTGTTGCCGACGGCCCCAACCAACTGATTCGGGTGCGCAAGGAGTTGCAGGGCATCCGGCTTTCCCATTCCTTTCCGGCGATGGACGTATGGGTAGCCGCCGGCCAGGCCGCCGACTTGTGGGCCCAATACAGCCACCTGGCGCTGCGCAACAAAATGGCGCCCTGCCACTTGAGGCTGGGTTGGACCAGCTGGTACCGGTATTTCAATCGCATAAACGAGGCGTTGCTTGGCGAGGAACTTCGGTCGGTGTCGGAGTCACCCTATCCATTTGACTTTTTTCAGATCGACGACGGCTGGCAGCCGGCTGTTGGCGATTGGCTGACGCCCGGTTCGGGTTTTTCCTCGGGAATGGGCGCCTTCGCCCAACGGATTCGGGACAACGGTATGCTGCCCGGGCTGTGGCTCGCCCCGCTGGTTGCCGCGGCACGATCGGATCTGGCAAAAAAACACCCCGAGTGGCTGGTGGCGAGGGGCGACGGAAAACCGCTCCGTGCCGGCTGGAATCCGTATTGGGGTGGCTGGTATTACGCCCTTGACCCGTACCACCCGGGCGTACGCGATTACCTGAGTGGGGTGTTTCACAACGTGGTGACGCGCTGGGGGTACGACCTGATCAAACTCGATTTTTTATTCGTTGCCGGTCTGCGGCCCCCACCCGGCAAAACCCGGGGACAGGCAGTTGGAGAGGCGGTGCTTTTTTTTCGGCAACTGATGGGCGACAAGATTATGCTGGCCTGTGGCGTTCCGTTGGGTTCGGCCATGGGGGTGGCGGATATTTGCCGGATAGGCGGCGACGTGCACCTTGCCTGGGAAAACCGGCTGCTGAATTGGCTGCGCTTTCGCGAACGGGTGAGCACGGTGGCTTCGCTGCGCAGCACCCTGAACCGATGGGCGCTGAACAAACGGTTTTTTCTCAATGACCCCGATGTCTTCGTGCTTCGGAAAGCGCAACAGCGGCTGTCGCCCACCCAACAGCACACCCTGATCCGCGTCAACGCCCTGCTGGGAGGCGTTCTGACCACTTCGGACGACCTGGCGGCCTACGGCCCGGACGAGCACGCAAAATGGAGCGAAGCGCTCGTTTTACAGGACAGCTTTGTGCGGAATGTGGAAGAAGTATACCCCGATGTCTACCGGATTGGGTTCATCCGCCGGAATAAGGAGACCGGCAACATCGATTTGGAAAACGGGATTGGCGAGGCTTGGGTGAACCTGAACCCCGGCGTGGTTGGCGATGACTTGCCTTTTGTGTTGGCGCCTTTTGAAACGAAACTGATCGGTTCCGGAGATCCGAACATGCGCTAATTCCAGCTGAGGTGCTCCGGTATGTCGGCCAGCACCTCGTAAGCATTGCCTTGTTTGTGCATAGCCTGGCTCCACAAGTGGTTGGAGGGCAGCTTGAACAGGTAGTTGGCATCCATCTCGGCGGCAAGCCAGGAGTCCAGCGCCAATTCTTCCTCAATCTGTCCGGGTTCCCAACCCGCGTATCCAACAAAAAAACGCACATTGGCAGGGGAGATCAGTTTGGATTCGATGAGAAATTTCAGGGTTTCAAAATCGCCTCCCCAATAGACGCCTCCCGCGACTTTCACACTGTCTTCCAGCAGGTTGCCCACATTGTGCACATAGTGCAACGTGTCGGTCTGCACCGGCCCGCCATAAAACACCTCGGCCTCGAAGGGTGGAAAGCCGGACATGAGATCGTTGATGCTCATGTCAATGGGTTTGTTGAGAATAAAGCCCAGACTCCCGTTCTCGTTGTGTTCGCAAAGCAGCACAACGGAACGTTTGAAATAGGGATCTTCCATGAAGGGTTTGGCAAGCAGCAGGTGCCCAGTGGCTATAATCTCTTTGGCCGGCATAGTGCAATGGTTCGGTTGATCGTGAACAGTAAAACGAAGTCCGGGTATGGCAGCGTATGTTTTCGTATCGGATAAATGAAATTACAAAGCGCTGGTCAGGGCCTCTTTGTCGATTCGGCGAATAAGGCCCCGCAACACGGCAGCGTCTCCGCCACCCACCTCGACAAATTGATCAATGCCGTCGGCGCGCATTTGCAGGATGGTTTGCGTCCAACGCACCGGAGCAGTGAGTTGTTTGGCGAGGTTTTGACGGATGGTCTCCGGATCGGTAACGGGCTGTGCGGTCACGTTTTGGTACACCGGACAGCGGGGCGTGTTGAACAGGGTTTCGCGAATGGCTTCTTCCAGTTCATCCTGGGCGGGCTTCATCAGCGGAGAATGGAAGGCGCCGCCCACGGGCAACAACACCACACGGCGTGCGCCTGCCTGCTGCAGTGCCTCCTGCGCGGCCTGTATGCCGGAGATTGATCCGGAAATGACCAGTTGGCCCGGGGAGTTGTAGTTGGCGGCGACCACCACGTCGCCTGTAATGGCGGCGCAAATATCTTCCACCTGCGCATCTTCGAGCCCCAGCACGGCGGCCATGGTCCCCGGATTTTGCTCACAGGCCTGTTGCATGGCAAAAGCGCGTTTGTTTACCAGACGCAGGGCGTCGGTGAACGACAGGGCGCCGGCGGCAGCCAGCGCAGTGAACTCCCCGAGGGAGTGACCGGCCACCGCATCGGGCTGAAACCGATCTCCGGCGATAAGCGCCCGGATGATGCCCTCCAGGTACAAGGCGGGCTGGGTTACCTTCGTTTGCGTAAGCTCCTCTTTGGTGCCCGCGAACATCACATCGGTGATGCGCCAGCCCAACAGGGCGTTCGCCTCTTCAAACAGGTCGCGCGCTTCATTCGAAGTCTCGTACAGGTCTTTACCCATGGCTTCAAATTGAGCGCCCTGACCCGGGAATACATATGCGGTCATGGTGATGCGGTTGTTCTTTCTTTTAGGCCACAAACACGCCCTTTAGCGCCTGCCAGAGCAGTGTTTTGCGGTTTTTATCCGGCTGCAATGTATGGAGGCTTTCGGAAAAAAGCCAGGTGCAGCCGTAAAATGCTGCCGGTTGATACAGGGGAATCCGGATCGACAGCCCTAAATCTGCCGGATCGGGGCCAAAAACGAGAACCTTTTCGGGCTTCATGTCGTTTCTAGTGGGAAATATACGGACGCCTTTGCCTTTCTTTGTAAGAAAACAGTGCGCGTCCAGGTCAATGCCGACCGCCGCCATGATTCGGGATAAAAATAATGGATCTGCAACGGCCCCCGGATCATCCTCAAATAAAATGATCAACACACGTTTTTGATACAATCCCTTCCCCGCTTCCCAGAAAAAATCCGCCACCGAATACAAGCCCTGTCCGGGTAAATACAAGCTTTCCGGTACACTTTGCAGTGTCGTCATGTTACAGTATTTAGTGGTAATAATTGGAAAATTTTTAAATTATAAAATATAATTTTGTTTCTCAAAAAAAAATTTGCTTTTTGAGAAATAAAATTCCTTCGTTAAGGCAAAGTTACGTAACTTTGTGTTATGCAACGTGGAACAACCATTTCCCTCGTCAAATAAAATCGTTATGCACCAAAAGTATTCCATTCGCGTAACGCCTGCCGATGCTTCACGCATCGGGAGCGTTGATTTTTCCGACATTCCATTTGGCCGTGTCATCTCAGACCACATGTTTGTGGCGGACTACAACGGCAAGGAGTGGACCGATCTGCGGATTGTGCCATTTGCCAACATGGACATTTCGCCTGCCAACCTGGCGCTTCATTACGGACAAAGTATTTTTGAAGGCATGAAGGCCACCAAGATCAACGGAGAACCACACCTTTTCCGCCCGGAAATGCATGCCCGGCGTCTCAATGTGTCGGCAGAGCGGATGTGTATGCCCACGTTGCCGGAAGATTTGTACATCACGGCCATTAAAATGTTGGTTGAGCTGGACAAAGACTGGGTTCCGGAGGAGGCCGACCACGCTTTGTACATTCGCCCCATCATGTTTGCCACCGATGCGCTTTTCGGCGTACAGGTTTCCGATACGTACCGCTTCCTCATATTCACCGGTCCGGTAGGGCCGTATTACCCCAAGCCCGTAAGTCTTTGGGTAGAGGAGGTATTCACCCGGGCCGCCGGTGGTGGGGTAGGAGAGGCCAAGTGTGCCGGCAACTACGGCGCATCTCTGCTGCCTGCCAAGCGTGCCAAACAAGCCGGGTACGATCAGGTAATGTGGATGGATGCGGTGGAGAAAAAATACGTGCAGGAAGTGGGCACCATGAACCTGTTTTTTGTGATGGACAACCGCGTTATCACACCGGCCACCACCGGCACCATCCTGCGCGGCGTCACCCGCGACAGCTTTATCTCCCTGCTGAAGGAATGGGGCTACATCGTGGAGGACCGCCTGCTGAGCATCGCAGAGATCACCGACGCCTACTGGCGCGGCACCCTGCAGGAGTGCTTTGGCGCAGGCACGGCGGCTGTGGTGAGTCATGTGAGCGACATTACCTGGCGTGACCGCAAATTGGAACTGCCGCCCATCGATGCCGAACACCGTCCGGTGGGCACTCGGCTTAAGACGTTCATCAACCGCCTGCGCCTGGGCCTGGAGCACGACGAGCACCACTGGCTCCAAAGCTGCCAAAACTCCGGCGTACTCGAACTGGTGGATGCCCAGGAAGCCCTGGCTTGATACGCCATGGCGCTGATCGGCCTGCTGTCCGACACCCACTCGGTGCTCGATGCGCGTATCTTCACCCACTTTACCGACTGCGATGAAGTGTGGCACGCCGGCGATTTCGGCTCCGTTCAGGTGGTCCGTCAATTGCAGGCGTTCAAGCCCCTGCGGGGTGTGTACGGCAACGTCGACGCGCCCGAAATCAGGGCTGTTTTTGCAGAAGACTTGCGTTTCGAGATAGAAGGCGTGCCGGTTTTCATGACCCACATAGGGGGGTATCCCGGAAAATATGCACCCCGGGTGCGGAAGCTGCTAACCGCAGATCCGCCCCGGGGTGGTTTGTTTATCTGCGGTCATTCGCACATTTTAAAAGTCATGTACGACCACAAGGGCGAATTCCTTCACCTGAATCCGGGCGCTTGTGGCAATGAAGGCTGGCATAAGGTGAAAACCTTGCTGCGTTTTCAGGTGAATAGCGGCCGGGTGCACGATTTGGAGCTGATCGAACTGGGTGGCCGCACGCAGACTGGGTAGCGCCCGGCGATTTTTCAAAAATAAAAAGCTAGTGATTGTTTGGGCAATTACGGCGAAGGGAAAAATTAATGGCGATTTTTCCAAAAAAATTATGAACTTGTTTTGAATTGCAATTCAATCAAAATAAAGTTATTTATTTTGTTTTTTCAACTTAAATTTGTTTCTTAAAATTTCGCAAAAAAGTATGGCAGAAGCACGGATAACCGCCATCGGTATGGCGGTACCTGAAACGAAAATTACCAACCGTTATTTTGAAAAAATTGTAGACACCACGGAAGAATGGATTGTCTCCCGAACGGGTATTCAGGAACGCTATCACGCGCGGCCTGATGAATATTCCAGCGATCTGGCCGTGCGCGCTGTGGAAGACATGATCAGGCGTTACGGGGTTTCCGTGAAAGATGTAGATCTGGTGATTGTCTCCACCGTCACCCCGGATCAGCCCATGCCTTCGGTCGCCTGCCGGCTGCAGTACCGCTTGGACATGGGGCCGGCCGGCGCCTTCGACTTATATGCTGCTTGTGCCGGAATGATGTACGGCATCAACCTCGCCAAGGGCGTGATCGCCGCCGGCTCGCACCGGAAAGTGCTGGTGGTGGCCAGCGAAACCTTGTCGAAAGTGACCGACTTCACCGACCGCACCTCTTGCGTCCTCTTCGGCGACGGCGCCGGCGCCATGCTCATCGAGGCTGCCGAAAAAGGCAATGTGGGATTTGGCATCACAGGATCCGACGGCTCGGGAGGCGCAGACCTGTACATCAGCGGCTATGCCGACTTTATAGACGGGCAGCCGGTGACGCACAACCGAAAAATTGTGCAAAACGGTCGCAAGGTGTTCAAATGGGCGGTGAACACCATGTCGGAAATGTTCGAAAAGCTGCTCGCGCAGAACGATCTGAAAAAGGAAGAGCTCTCCTGGTTCGTTCCGCACAGTGCAAACCTGCGCATTCTGGAGGCCATCTGCGCCGAAACAGGTTTTCCGCTGGACCGCACCCTGGAAAGCCTGGTGAACTACGGAAACACTTCCTCGGCAAGCATACCCCTGGCCATTTGCCAGGCGCTGGATCAATCGCGCATCAAGTCGGGTGATACCCTGCTCTTGCTGGGTTTCGGCGGCGGGCTCACCTACTCCGGCACCCTGATCCGCTGGATGTAACCCCATTGCATTTTTTAATGGTTGTATAGTATCTTTTCAACCTGCTGTTGTGCTTTTCAATGGCCGATTGTTCTTTTTTACCGTTTATATACTGTTTTTTATCGAAATTGCAATGAATTTCATCACCATAGACGCTGATTTTCGCAATGGCATACGGGATTTTGGTGGGGATATCTTTGCACAGGTTTAAAACATTCCTGATCGTTCACCAAAATTTGCAGTAACATGAAAGTAGAACAATTGTACACAGGCTGTCTGGCGGAAGCGGCCTACTATATTGAAAGCAACGGAGAGGCCGTCATCATCGATCCGCTTCGGGAAACGGCTCCGTATGTGGAGCGCGCCCAAAAAGACGGTGCAAAGATCAAATACGTATTGGAAACCCACTTCCATGCAGACTTCGTGAGCGGGCACATTGACTTGGCGAAAAAAACCGGCGCTACCATCGTTTTCGGGCCAACGGCGCAGCCCAACTTTCCGGCACATGTGGCCAAAGACGGCGAAGAACTGAAAGTAGGCAACGTCACCATTAAAGTACTCCATACCCCGGGCCATACCATGGAAAGTTCAACCTTCCTCCTGAAGGATGAAAACGGAAAAGATTACGCCATCTTCACCGGCGACACCCTGTTCATCGGCGACGTCGGCCGTCCGGACCTGGCCGTGAAAACCGACCTGACCCGGGAAGACCTGGCAGGACACCTTTTTGATTCACTCCGCAACAAGGTTATGACCCTCGCCGATGAGGTGATCGTTTACCCCGGTCACGGCGCTGGCTCAGCCTGCGGGAAAAAGATGGCCAAAGAAACCGAGTCGACGGTCGGCCTGCAAAAACAACTCAACTACGCGCTGCGCGCCGATATGACCCGCGAAGAATTCGTCCGGGAAGTAACCGAAGGACTCGTTGATCCGCCCCAGTATTTCCCCAAAAACGCGGTCATGAACAAAATGGGCTACGACAGTTTCGATGAAGTACTCGAACGCGGTGTCGTTCCCCTCAGTGCGGATGCCTTTGTCTCCACGGTGGAGTCCAACAACGCCATGATCCTCGACACACGGCACGAAAGTGAATTCGTAAAGGGCTTTATCCCTGGCTCCATCTTCATCGGGCTCGACGGCCAGTTCGCCTCCTGGGTGGGCACCCTTATCACCGACCTGAAGCAACCTCTCGTGCTGGTGACCGACCCGGGTCGCGAGGAAGAAGCCGTAACGCGCCTGTCGAGGGTGGGGTACGATTATACCCTGGGATTCCTGGAGGGCGGCTTTAACACCTGGAAAGCAGCGGGCAAAGACGTGGATACCATCCCGTCCATCAACGCCGATGCATTTGCCGAAGCCCAACGCACAGGCAAAGAAACGGTACTTGACGTGCGACGCAACAGCGAATACAGTACCGAACACGTGGTGGACGCCCAAAACTTCCCGCTTGACTTCATCAACCGCAACATGGCCGAGGTGGATCGCGATACCCCTTATCTGCTGCATTGCGCAGGCGGTTATCGTTCTGTGATCGCTGCATCCATCCTCAAAGCCCGCGGCTTCGACCGGCTGGTCAATGTGGAAGGTGGATTCAAGGCCATCAAAGAAAGCGGCAAGGTAGCCACGACCGAATACGCCGAGCAGGTCACGGAATTGTAGCCAATTGCCCGTACCCGGATATGAAAACGGCTTCTTCCAACCTGGAAGGGGCCGTTTTTCCTTTTGCTTGTCCGCGTTAATCTTTTGTCAACACATCCCCCCTGAATGTCGGCGAAAGGTTAAACTTGTACCTTTGTGCGTTGTTTTAATTAAATCATCACAATCAACACTGCACAACATACCCATCATGGAAAAGAACAAACAAATTCGGATTGCATTGGTAGCGCTGCTGGCGCTGATGGCTGTAGGCTTTGCGGTCACCGGGTCTATGAACGGCTGGTTCGGTCGTTCAGAAGCTGAAAAAATCCGCAGCGCGGCTTCCGGGCTGGACGGCGCCAATGCGCTGGCGGACGTTAACCGCGGTGTAACCGTTGGCCAAAGCGATAATATGCCCGGCGCAAACGTGAATACCCCACTTGCCACATCCGGCCCGACCACCACCATCAAGTACGAAAAGGACCGCCACGATTTTGGCACGGTGAATGAGGGTGAAGTGGTCAAGTACGCCTTTAAATTCACCAATACGGGCAAAGAACCCCTGCTCATTAACAACGCGAAAGGCTCCTGCGGCTGCACGGTACCCACCTGGCCAAAAGAACCGGTGGCGCCCGGTGGTTCCGGCGAACTGGTAGTAGAATTCAACACCAAAGGCAAACCCGGAAAACAGTCCAAACGCGTTACCGTCACCGCCAACACCGTTCCGACTGAAACCTTTATCGAGGTTGCCGGAGAGGTGATCGGTAAGGAGCAACCCTCGGCAAAAGGAAACTGATTCGAATGCGGAATGCGGAATGTCGAATGCGGAATAAGCTTGCGCCTTGGTATTGCCGGGTAACCAAGTGTAAATTTATTCCGCATTCCGCTTTAGGAGTGTAAGAAGAATTAACAGTACATAACAAATTTACCGGGATAGCCGCATTTTTATGTCTTGACCGGCGTGAGGGACCCAGCTTTCCCTCCCATTTTTTATACTAGCCCCTGTCACCCTGAGCCCGCAGGGCGAAGGGCCTCATGTTAAACGAACTCCCCCCCTTGCATCAATTGTCCCAGGGAGATCCTTCGCCCTTCGGGCTCAGAACGACAAGGCGACATTAAAAAAGGGGCAGGGGAAAGCTTGGTCTCTCACGCTCAAGGTAAAATACGGAATTGGGAACGCGGAATATATTTGCGCTTTGTCCGACGGAAAACCAGGTTCAAGATTATTCCGCATTCCGCATTCCGTATTCCGCATTCGTCCGCTGCCAGGGTTTAATGACCAACCGCAGGCTTTGATCGTAAGTGACGTAGTTCCAAAGCCAGTTGATGAAAATGAACACCTTGTTTTTGGCGCCGAGGATGGCGAACAAGTGTACAAACAACCAAACAAACCAGGCAAAGGCGCCCTGGAAACGCCAAAAGGGCAGGTCCACCACCGCCCTGTTCCGGCCGACGGTAGCCATAGCGCCAAGATCTTTATAGGTAAAGGCGCGCGGATTTTTTCCTTTCTCCCAACCAATCAGGTTGCTTGCCAGTCTTTTAGCCTGCTGGATGGCCACCTGGGCCACCTGGGGGTGGCCTTTCGCATTTTCACCACCCGTCACGAAGGCCAGGTCGCCGACCGCAAACACGTTGGTTGTGCCAGCCACCCGATTATATACATCGGTGTTTAGCCGGCCCCCACGGCCGTATGCCGGTTCGGGCAATCCGGGAAGCGTATTTCCGACAATGCCGGCGGCCCAAATAACCTTCTTGCTTCGAATGGTCTCTCCAGCGGAGGTGGTGACGGTTTGCCCGTCGTAATCGGTCACAAATGTGTTCAATTGAAGCTGCACGCCAAGGTCGCGCAGGTATCTCTCCGCCTTCGCAGAGGCTTGGGTACTCATACTGCTCAACAGCCGGTCCTCGCCGTGGATGAGTCGGATGTCGATTTCCTCGCGGTTCAGGTCGGCATAGTCCTTGCCGATGATGTGTTTCTTCATTTCGGCCAAAGAGCCGGCTACTTCCACGCCGGTGGCGCCGCCGCCAACCACCACAATGTCGAGAAACGGCTGCCTCTCCTCGTATCCCGCCGCCGCGACCGCGTGCTCATAGTCCTCAAAAATGTTGTTGCGGATGTACAGCGCTTCACTGACCGATTTCATGGGTATGGCGTGCGCCCGTATGCGTTCATTGCCGTACCAGTTGGTGTCGGCTCCCGTGGCCAACACCAGGTAATCGTATTCCAGCTCCCCGATACTGGTGTGTATCATCCGTTGATCCGGATCGATGCGTTCTACCGTCGCCAGCCGGAAGGAAACATTCGGACTGTTTTGAAACACCTTGCGGAAGGGGAAAACAATACTCGAGGGCTCCAGGCCAGCCATGGCAACCTGGTAAAAAAGCGGCTGAAACTGGTGGAAATTATATTTGTCGATCAGGACGATCTGAAATTCCCGGCGTTTCGACAACATGCGGGCCAGGGTGATGCCGGCAAACCCGCCGCCAACGACGACTACCCGTTTTTGATCGGTTTTAGCAATATTAAAAGGCATATCGGGTTTGTTTTAAGGTGTTTAAAAAATGTTCCTTAGATACAACGCACCCGATATGCCTTTGTTTATTTATTTTCAAAAAATATTGAAAGATTTGAAAGTTTTGAGCAACGATTAATTGCCGCCGCCGATGAACACCTGAATGCCGAAGTTGATGCCGAAATTATTGATGGGGTCGTCGAAATCACTGTATTTCCGGCTGTCATAACCCAGCAGGCCTTCGAGGGCGACGTGTTCATTCAGAAAAATATCGGTCCCGAGGCCAAGCCCCCAGGTCACGAAGGAGTCGCTGTCGTCAAAGAAACCGAACAACGGGTCCACATCGGCGCTGCCCAGCCCAAGCCGGCCCTGGCCGAAGAAGGCGGTATTTCCAGTCCGCGCGAAGTAATAACGGGCAAAGGGTTGGAGGCCGAATCTGAATCCTTCGGCGTCTCCGCCAAACGTGACAATTTCCAGTTGCAGACCCAGCGCGAGGTTATACTCAAACGTGATTGGATTGCGACAAATTCGTAATTTTGCAGCATGATTCACTTGGATACCGAAACGAGAGAAAAATTAAAGAAGCTGCGTAAGCGCGAACGGGATGCTCGCAAGCATACGAAGCTATCGGTAATCT
>JBGSTG010000022.1:0-22256 GCA_041736625.1 Saprospiraceae bacterium
CCAACATCCGCCCTTCCGGGCTAAGATTCGGTAAAAGTGATTCGACTTTCCGTTTCAGTTCTTCAAATTTCACCCCAAAAAATACGGACTTTTTGTAAAATCAAACTATTTTTGTGAAAAAGTACCCTGACTAGTTACGAATCGATAATGCGCTGGGAGTCCGATTTTTTTATCAAAAGCAGGGTTTCATCCAGCTTTTTTGTGGTATCTGTTTGTGCGTATAAGGCGGAACACAACGCCCAAAGCGCCAACATGGCGATTATTTTCCTGAACATGACTTTTATTGGTTTTAATACGTCCTGCTTTTGAGCAAAGATAAACAAGTCAGGTGAAATCACCGGGGACAAAGCGAGGCCAACCTGATATTTACTGCGAAAACGGGTACTACACGGCGTGCACATCATCCTTTTAACCGCCATCTCCCAAATAACACCACAACTTCTTATCTTTGCACCGTTGCCTTTCCTCCTTAATCGCGTCTCAAGGTCTCATGAAAAGTCCTTTGCACACCGACCTTGACCGATTTCGCATGCGTTTTCTCCTCCTGTTGTTCTCCGGCATCCTGCTTCTCCCTACCCTGCGCGCCCAGCCCGCCTGCGTACGCGACGTATGCTGTTGCGACGACGTAACCAACCTGGGTGTACCCTCCGGCACGTTTCAGGACTCGCCCCTGGTGTCGCCCGGCACCCTGCGCACCTTCTTCGCCGGTGAGCAGTACGCCTCCTGGACCGTGGTGAGCGGCACCTTCGACCTCAAGGGCCCCAACTACTTCAACCTGGCCCAGGGCAACCCCAACGGAAAAAGCCAGTTCATCGACCTGAACGGCCAAAGCCCGGGCGTGATCGCCACCACCATCACCGGTATGACGCCGGGTATCACCTACACCCTGGTGCTCTGGTACGCCCTCAACCCCGCCGCCGACACCGCCGGCTGCACCCTTACGGTTGCCGGCGGCGCCTGGGTGAACGACTACTGGATCGCCACCAACCCCGGCAATGTCGGCTGGCTCGAGCGGTGCCTCACCTTCGTAGCCCAGGCGCCCGACGCCGAGCTGCGCCTCAGCGGCGACGGACAATACAACCCCCTGGCCGGTATGCTGCTCGACGACATCGCCCTGTGGGCCTGCCCCGTAGATTCCATCAGCCCCCAGATCACCGCCTTCCCCCCCTCACCCCTCGTGCTGGAATGCAGCGACACCCTGCCCGGTACCGATTATCCGCCGACTGCCGACAACTGCTCCAACCCCGTGGAGCCCACCTTCTTCTCGGAACAAATGACGCCCGACTCCTGCATGTACACCCTCCTGCGCACCTGGGTGGTGTCCGACGCCTGCGGCAACACGGCCACCGCCACCCAGGAAATACGGGTGCAGGACACCCAGGCGCCGGTGTTCGACAGCCTGCCCCGAAACCTGACCGTGGCCTGCGGCGACGACTATCCGGCCTTATTCACCCAGTGGCTCAACAACCACGGCAATGCCTCGGCCACCGACAACTGCTCGCCCCAGCTGACCTGGTCGGCCGCCTACAACCTGCCTCCCGATGGGGCCTGCGCCGCCACCGTGGTGACGTTCACCGTCGCCGACAATTGCGGAAACACCCAAACGGCCCAGGCGTCGTTCCTCATAGAGGACATCACGCCGCCGCAAATAACCCGTCCGGCCCAAAACGATACGGTGTTCTGCACCGCCGCCGGCGCCGACTCCTTAGCAGTGTGGCTGTCTACACACGGCGGCGCGCTCGCCAACGACCCCTGCGGCCCGCTCACCTGGACCCACGACTTTGCCGCCGCCGACTCCACCGCCCTGGTCACCGAAGTGACGTTCACCGCCACCGACGCCTGCGGAAACAGCTCGTCCACTACCGCGTTTTTCCTCCAGCCGTTCGTGTCCGACACCATTCGCCTGTTCGACGACACCTGCGACCCCGCGCTGGCGGGCAGTGACACCTCCAAAACCTTCCTGGGCAACTGCGAAACGGTGACCGTGCTCACCACCATCCTGCTGCCCAGCAACACCACCAACCTCGACGCGCTCACCTGCCTGCCCGACAGCGTGGGCATTTACGTGCAGTCGCTCACCAACCAGTACGGCTGCGACAGCACGGTGATTACCGACGTGGTGCTGGCGCCCCTGCCTACCATGTCTGTCGACGTGTCCGATTTCCTGGGCTTCGGCGTTTCCTGCTTCGGCAGCAACGACGGCAGCGCCGAAGCATCCACCGCAGGCGTGTCGCCCTTCGCGTACTTCTGGTCGCAGGGCGGTGGCCCGGGCCCGGTGGTCGGCGACCTGAGCGCTGGCAGCTACGCCGCAACGGTGTCCGATGCCAACGGATGCCGCGACTCGATCGCTTTCAAAGTGACGGAACCGCCGGTACTCGACGCCCAACTGACGATTACTGAGCTCGACTGTGTCGACAACCCCACGGGCAGCATCGCCGTGGCGGCCTCGGGCGGCGTAGATCCCTATCAGTTCGCGCTGGAAAACGAGGGCTTGCAATCCGACAGCCTGTTCGTCGGACTGGCCGCCGGCACGTACGAGGTGAGCACCGAAGACGCCAACGGCTGCTTATTGACCGTGTCGGCGTTTATCCCTGAACTGGTTCCGGTGTTGGTCGACCTGGGGCCCGACCGCTCCATTGAACTCGGCGACGAAACGCTCCTGAGCGCCACCCTGAACCATGCGCCCGACGTGCTGACCTCGGTCGTCTGGACGCCCGCCGACACCGCTGTTTGTCCGCTGTGCCTCACCCGACGCGTGGCGCCCGCTGTGACCACTACGTATGCCATCCGGGTGCAGGACAACAAGGGGTGCGTATCGGAAGACAGCCTGCTGGTGGAGGTCGTTCGCCAGATTCGCGTATTCGTACCCAACGCCTTTTCTCCGGACGACGACGGCCTGAGCGACGAATTCCTGCTGTTTGCCAAGCCCGGCCAGGTGCAGGCCATCCAAAACCTGACCGTGTACGACCGCTGGGGCAACCAGGTATTCCAACGGCAAAACATCGCACCCAATGATCCGTTGAGCGGCTGGGACGGTAAAAACAACGGCGAAAAAATGAACCCGGGTGTGTTCATGTGGTACGCCGAGGTGCTGTTTGTCGACGGAACCACCGAACGGTTTAGCGGAGATGTGACGTTGGTTCGGTAATCGGCGGTCGGTAGTCGGCGGTCGGTAGTCGGCAGTCGGGTGTGGAAAGATCAATCTTGGTTAGTCCGAAAACGTAACCGTCAGAAGACCTGCGGTGCGCAAAAGGAAATGAAAAATTTCTCATAATCCCTGGATGGGTGTACAGCATTGGGCGTATATTTAGCCGCTGGTTTGTCATCCGGCTATCGATAAACATAGGTATCCCTGCCCATGAAACAACTTGTCATACTCATATATTGTACGGGCATGTCGCTTACCGCCATGCACGCACAACCGGACTGCGCGCTGACGGCTTGTTGTTGTGGAACACCCGAGCAGGTCGTTATTCCGAACGGGAATTTTGAAGACCCGCCGATCGTGCCCATAAATACGTTTATTACCTTTTTTGCCGGAGATAACTACAGCGGGTGGAATGTACTGTCCGGCTCCATAGATGTGCTGGGTGCAAATTCGCCGGCTTTCAATTCCGGCAACCCGAACGGGCCCTCGCAATGTATCGACATAAACGGATTTACCAACGCTACCATTGCCACCACCCTGACCGGCCTGATGCCGGGATGTGTGTATACGATCTCACTTTGGTATGCCAAAAATCCGGGTGTATCATCGGCCAGCTGTACCATCCAGATTGCGGGCGGCTCCTGGCTGAACGCCACCTGGACGGCCAGCAACAACGGAAGCGATTCATGGCTTGAACGTTGCTATACCTTTACCGCACTGGCCTCCACTGCCGAGTTGCGTTTTTCGGGATCAAGCAGCGTGCCGGTAGCCGGCGTTTTACTCGATGACATCACCCTTTGGAAGTGCCCAAAAGACGAACAGCCACCAGTTGTAAACAATCCACCGATGTCGCCCTTGATGGTGGAATGCGACGAGGCGGTGCCCGCGCCCCAGGATATACAACCTTCCGACAACTGTCCGGGAAGCCTGGATATTAATGTCACGGATTTGATCGTACCCCAATCCTGTTTTTACAACATCACCCGCTCGTGGACGGTGACCGACGCATGTGGAAACACCACCACCGCTACTCAACAAATTCAGGTTCGGGATACAGAGCCACCGGTCTTTCTTGTTCCGCCGGAAGACTATCTGGCCAATTGTGGCGATCCTGTTCTGCCGGCCTTTTTCCAATGGGTCGGCAACAACGGCAATGCACTCGTTGAAGATGATTGCGACCCCAGCGTTATCTGGTCGGCTTCTTACAACGCTTTACCCAACGGGACGTGTTCCACAGTTTTGGTTACGTTTACCGCCCGGGACGATTGTGGAAACACGTCCAGTGCTCAGGCCACATTTACCGTGCAAGACGATACGCCCCCCACACTGGTAGAGGAAGCAGTAAATGTCCTGGCGCCTTGTTCCGCCAACATTCCCCAATTACTCGGTCAATGGTTGGCGAATAATGGCGGCGCTGTGGCGTCGGACCCCTGTGGGCCGATTCAGTGGACAAATAACTTTACCGGAGACTCTACCGCACCCCTCATTTTCGTGACATTTATTGCCACCGATTTCTGTCTGAACAGTACTTTCACGACGGCCTTGTTTGAACAGTCCACGCTTTCGGATACCGTGGTAAATCTGATATACACCTGTGATCCCGATTCCGCAGGTACCGATACCGTCATTGTTATACAGGGCTTGTGCGAAGTTGTAACCATACTTAACACCGTTTCTGTTTACGAGGATACCCTTTTCCTGGTGCGTAGTACCTGCTTTACGGACTCTGCCGGTGTTTTTGCTTATTCCCTCCAAAATGTATTTGGCTGCGACAGTGTGGTCGTTGATTCCGTTTTGTTGTTGCCTTCGTCGCTGGATTCCATATTGCTCACTACTTGCGATCAGGACAGTGCAGGTTTGATTGTACAAAATTTTACGAACCAGGCCGGTTGCGACAGTATAATCGTGTATACCATCGGCTATGTACCGCCCGATTCTACTTTCCGCGAGTCTACCAGTTGCGATTCTACCCAGGCAGGCGTTTTTATTCAGCGACTTACCGGAGTAGCGGGTTGCGATAGTCTGGTGGTGAACACCGTGTTGTTTTCGGAAAGCGACACCACATTTATTTCATTACCCACCTGCGATCCTGCACTGGCGGGAACGTTTATTCAGTCATTTCAATCGGTTTTGGGTTGCGACAGTGTGGTGGTTCAGTGGGTGTCTTTGTTGCCCGGGGACACGGTGTTATTGCCGGATACCGTTACCTGCAATGCCGCGCAGTCCGGTGTATTTGAATCGGTGTACTCCAACCAGTATGGATGCGACAGCGTTACGGTGCGCACGGTGTTGTTTACGCCTTTGGACACCGTCCGGCTGTCGGGCGCGACGTGCGATCCGTCGGCGGCCGGTCTGTTTTACAACCAGTACCTGACGGCGCAGGGTTGCGACAGTGTGGTGGTTCAATGGGTGTCTTTGTTGCCCGGGGACACGGTGTTATTGCCGGACACCGTTACCTGTAACGCCGCCCAATCCGGTGTATTTGAATCGGTATTCACAAACCAGTATGGATGCGACAGCGTTACGGTGCGCACGGTGTTGTTTACGCCTTTGGACACCGTTCGGCTGTCGGGCGCGACGTGCGATCCGTCGGCGGCCGGGGTGTTTTACAACCGGTACTTGACGGCGCAGGGCTGCGACAGCGTGGTGGTTCAGTGGGTGACTTTGTTGCCCGGGGACACGGTATTATTGCCGGACACCGTGACCTGCAATGCTGCCCAGTCCGGTGTGTTTGAATCGGTGTACACCAACCAGTATGGATGCGACAGCATTGCGGTGCGCACGGTGTTGTATACCCCCCTTGACACAGTCCGGTTGTCGGGTGCCACGTGCGACCCGTCGGCGGCCGGTGTGTTTTACAACCAGTACTTGACAGCGCAGGGCTGCGACAGTGTGGTGGTTCAGTGGGTGTCTTTGTTGCCCGGGGACACGGTGTTATTGCCGGACACCGTGACCTGCAATGCTGCCCAGTCCGGTGTGTTTGAATCGGTGTACACCAACCAGTATGGATGCGACAGCATTACGGTGCGCACGGTGTTGTTTACACCGTTAGACACCGTTCGGCTGTCGGGTGCCACGTGCGACCCGTCGGCGGCCGGTGTGTTTTACAACCAGTACTTGACGGCGCAGGGTTGCGACAGCGTGGTGGTTCAATGGGTGACTTTGTTGCCCGGGGACACGGTGTTATTGCCGGATACCGTTACCTGCAACGCTGCCCAGTCCGGTGTGTTTGAATCGGTGTACACCAACCAGTATGGATGCGATAGCCTGACGGTACGCACAGTATTGTATACCCCCCTCGACACGGTTTGGCTGTCAGGCGGCACGTGCGACCCGTCGGCGGCCGGTCTGTTTTACAACCAGTACCTGACGGCGCAGGGTTGCGACAGCGTGGTGGTGACCGAAGTGCAGCTATATCCGCCGCCGGAACTGCTCCTTACCGGCAGCAATTATGAAGGCTTTGGTGTTTCTTGCGCAGGCGAAAACGATGGCTTCATCATCGCCAATCCGAGTGGCGCTTCACCATTTGCCTATTCCTGGTCTGCCGGCGACACGAATCCATCCATTACGGGACTACCCGCAGGCGATTACAGCCTGAGCCTGACCGACGTGTACGGCTGTACGGTTGTCGCCTCTTTTACGCTCACATCGCCCGACAGCCTGCAATTAACACTTGACATACACCAACCCTTATGTATCGATATCGATTCAGGCAGTATAACCATTACACCGGAAGGTGGGGCCCAGCCCTATCTTTTTGCGCTTGAGGGCGGCGATTGGCAACCAGAACCAGAATTTACCAATTTGTCGCCTGGTGATTATCGCGTCCTAATGACAGATGCGAATGGATGTATCCGGGGCGAGCCATTCACCATCGGCAGCGTTTCCGGCATTGCGGTCGATTTGGGCCCTGATCGTGTGGTTGAGCTGGGTGACCAAATTACGTTGGTTGCTTTGGTAACTGTTCCGGCAGACTCGTTATCACAGGTTGAATGGTCTATTGATTCCCTGACTTGCCCGGAATGCCTTTCACAGGTGATCAGGCCTGGTTCAAGCGGCGTATACAGTATTGCGGTTGTCGGGAATAATGGTTGCCGGGATGCCGATACGGTGTGGGTTCGTGTGACCACTGAAAAGCGAATCTATGTGCCCAACATTTTTGCACCGGATACCGATGGCCTGAACGGTGTTTTTTACCTTTTTGCCAAGGAAGGGGTGGTTCAAAACATCCGTCGCTTTGTTGTTTTCGACAGGTGGGGGAATGCCGTATTTTCAGCAGAAAATGCACCGGCAAGCGACCCGGCTTTCGGCTGGAATGGCACGTACAAGTCACAGCCGCTCGATCCCGGTGTGTTTACCTGGTACGCGGAAGTTGAATTTATTGACGGAACCGCTGAATTGCTGAGCGGGGACGTTACGCTAATTCGATAACGCGTCAGGACGCATAAGGCGAATCATACCCCAAAATCTTCAGCATGGAATCTGCGTCCTGTTCCTGGAAAACCTCCCAGTCGGTGAATTCGCCGTAGTAGTTTTTATCAATGAGTATGTGCTTGGGGGCGGGCAGCAGGCAGTGTTTGAGGCCGCCGTACCCGCTGAGCGACTCCTGGTAGGCGCCGGTGTGAAAAAAGCCGAGGTAAAGCGGCTCGTCGTTTTTTTCGTCGTAAATCGGCAGGTAGACCTGGTTGATGTGGGCTTCGGAGTTGTAGTAATCGGCGTTGTCGCAGCTGATGCCGCCGATGTTCACCTTGTCGTAGGGTTTATCCCAGTGGTTGATGGGCAGCAGGATAAAACGCTCTTTGATGCCCCAGGAGTCGGGCAGCGTGTTCATGAGCGAGTTATCGAGCATGTACCATTGTTCGGCGTCGTTTTGTTGTTTTTTGCCGATGACGGTAAAAATGGCTGCGCCGCTTTCGCCCACGGTGTACTTGCCGAATTCGGTGTAGATGTCCGGTTCGGGCACGCCCTCGTCGTCGCATTGCTCCTTGATGAGCCGGACGATCTCGTTGATCATGTACGGGTAGTCGTATTCGAACCCAAGGGAGTTTCGGATGGGCATGCCGCCGCCGATGTTGAGGCCGGTCAGGGTGGGGCACACCTTGCGGAGCTGGCAGTAAGTTTTGATGCCCTTTTTGAGTTCGCTCCAGTAGTAAAGCGAGTCTTTGATACCGGTGTCGACAAAAAAGTGGAGGAGCTTGAGCTCAAATTTCGGGTTGGTAGCGATCTTATCCCGGTAAAAAGACAGCACTTCGCTCTGCCGGATACCCAGCCGGGAGGTGTAAAACTCAAAATTCGGTTCCTCTTCCGTCGCCAAACGGATGCCAATGTTCACCTTGCCCGATTTGATCAGGGCGTCGTAGGCGTCGATCTCCTGGGGGTTGTCGCACACCGGAATGGTGTTGACGAACCCTTCGTTGATCAGGCGTGCCACACTTTCCAGGTAGGATTGGGGCTTGAACCCGTTGTGGATGATGATCGTTTGCTTGTTTATTTTCCCCAATTTGTACAGGCGCCAGATCAGGTCAATGTCGAAAGCAGAGGAGGTTTCGAGCTGGGTGCCGTTTTCCATCACTTCGTTGAGTACGAAGGCGAAGTGAGAGCTTTTGGTGCAGTAGCAGTACACGTATTTGCCGTTGTAGTTGTACCGTTGGATGGCGTCGCGGAACAACTTTCGGGCAAACTGGATTTTTTCGCCGATTTTAGGCAAAAAAGTGAGCTTCAGCGGGGAACCATACTTCTGAATGAGCTCGTAAATATCGATCTCGTTAAATAACAAATGACCGTTGTGCAACCGGAACCCGTCTTGCGGAAAGTCAAAGGTTTGATCGACGAGATCGTAATACGTGTTTTTCATGAATGGGGTGCGTGTATAAATGAAACCTGTCTGATGTTGTCAACCGATGGCTTTGATCCCCGGTAATTCCTTTCCTTCCAGATATTCCAGCATGGCGCCGCCGCCGGTGGACACAAAGGAGACCTCGTCGGTGAGACCCAGCTGGTTGACCGCCGCCACAGAATCGCCGCCACCCACGAGGGAGAAGGCGCCTTTTTTGGTCGCTTGGGCCACTGCTTCGGCAATGGCTTTGGTGCCGGCGGCAAAAGCGGGCATCTCAAAAACACCCATAGGGCCGTTCCAGATGATGGTTTTGGCGCGTCCGATGGCCTCGGAGAAGGCCTTGACGGCCTCCGGTCCGATGTCGAGCCCCATCCACCCGTCGGGGATGTTGTCGCTGGGCGCGGTTTGTAAGGCTGCGTCGGCGGCAAACTTGTCCCCGCAGATCGAGTCTGCCGGCAGCAGCACCTCCACGCCCCGAGCTTTCGCCTTGTCCAAAAAGGCTTTGGCGGTGTCCAGCCGTTCCGTTTCGAGCAGGGAGTTGCCGATGTGTCCGCCCCCGGCTTTGAAAAAGGTATAGGCCATGCCTCCGCCGATGATGATAATGTCGGCCGAGTCGAGGAATTTTTCGAGGAGCAGAATTTTGTCGCTCACCTTGGCGCCTCCGGTGATGGCGCACACGGGTTTGTCGGCGCTGTGCAGCACCTTGTTGGCGTTGGCGATCTCGCGCTCCATGAGGAACCCGAATGCTTTTTGCTCCGGCGCGAAAAACCGGGCAACCACCGTGGTGCTGGCGTGGGCGCGATGGGCGGTTCCAAAGGCGTCGTTGATGTAAATTTCCCCGTACCGGGAGAGCTTTTCTGCAAAATCTTCGTCGCCCTCCTCTTCTTCCGGGTGGAAACGGGTGTTTTCCAGCAGTAATACGTCTCCGGGACTCAGGGCAGAAGTCAGCAGGTTGGGAATTTCATCCACACAGTCAGCGGAAAACTTCACCGGTCGGCCCAGCAACGTTTCCAGGTGGGGCACGAGGTGGCGGAGGGTGAACTTCTCGCGGTTGATGCTGCCGTCGGGGTTCAGTTTCTCCAGTGGACGACCGAGGTGCGACATGAGCACTACCGAGCCGCCGTGGTCCAGCACATGCTGGATGGTGGGCAACGCCTCGCGGATGCGGGTGTCGTCGGTGATTTGGTACTGCTTGTCCAGCGGCACGTTAAAATCTACGCGGATGAGGGCGCGCTGGTTCGAGAAGTCGATGGTTTGCAGACGGTTCACGGTTTGTTTGTATTTGGATAACCCAAGGCTGAAGCCATTGGCTAGCCCCACGGCTTCATCTGTGGGTCAGCCCCACGGCTGAAGCCGTGGGTTAATGAATATTTGAGATCGTCGGCACCCTCCGCCCGTCACCCCATTAGCCCACGGCTTCAGCCGTGGGACGTGGGACATGGGACATGGGGTGTGGGACATGGGGTGTGGGACATGGGGTGTGGGACGTGGCGTGGGCGTGTGATGTCGTGGGCGTGTGATCTAGTGGCGTGAGGCATGTGATGGCCGTGGCGTGTGACCTGGGGCGTGTGGCATGGGACATGTGACATAGGCCATAAGACACCCCCGCGCCCCATTCCATCACAACATCCCCGCCATTTGCGCCAAACGAGCGGAGTACCCGGCCTCATTGTCGTACCAGCCGACGATGCGGCAGGTATTTCCGTTCACCTGGGTGAGCAGGGAATCGAAAACGACGGAGTGGGTATTGCGGACGATATCGCTGCTGACGATCTCGTCGGTGCAGTATTCCATGATGCCTTTGAGGTGGCTCTCGGCGGCAGCTTTGAATGCGGCGTTGATCTCATCGACGGTGGCGGTCTTTTTGATCATAGCCACCACGTCGGTTACCGAGCCGGTAGCCACAGGAATGCGCATGGAGTGGGCGGCAATTTTCCCTTTGAGGTGGGGCGCTACGAGCACCACAGCTTTGGCGGCGCCGGTGCTGGTAGGCACTATGTTTTGTGCGGCGGCGCGTGCGCGGCGCAGGTCGCGGTGCGGGCCGTCCTGGAGGTTCTGGTCGGCCGTGTAGGCGTGTATGGTGTTCATGAAAAATTGCTCCACGCCGAAAGCCTGATCCAGCGTCATGATCATGGGTACCAGGCAGTTGGTGGTGCAGGAAGCGTTGGAGATGATGGTGTCCGCGTCGGTGATCTTGTCGTGGTTGGCGCCGATTACGAAGGTAGGTACGTCGTCGGCTTTGGGTGGTGCAGACAGCAATACACGTTTGGCGCCCGCCTGCAGGTGCAAGCCGGCTTTTTCTTTATCGAGGAAGATGCCTGTGCATTCGAGCACCACATCGACGCCAAGGCTTCCCCAAGGGCATTCGGCGGGATTTTTTATAGCCGTGGCAAGGATCTTCTGACCGTTTACCATCAGGTGTTCGTCGGTGGCCGACACCTCGCCTTCGAACTTGCCGTGCATGGTGTCGTACTTGAGCAGGTGGGCGAGCGTGGTGTTGTCGGTCAGGTCGTTGATGGCAACAACCTCTACGTTGCTGTCTTTGATCAGGTTACGGAACGTGAGCCGTCCGATGCGTCCAAAGCCGTTGATGGCAATGCGTTTTTTAGCCATTTTGGTCGTAATTGTTGAGATGTATTCGAAAAGGTTTCCGGGTCAAAGGTATGCTATTCGCACCATTCGCTTATTGTCCGGACACTTCTTCTTTGATCACTTTTCCGGAAATGACGAGCGGCACGCCGTTCTTGGGGTCGAAGGTGGTGAGTACCGACACAATTTTGTAAAAAGGTCCGGCAATCAGGGCGTCGTATTCGACGGTAATCACGCCGACCTGTCCGGGCTCAACGGGCTCCTTGGGCCAGTTGGTGGCGGTGCAGTGGCAGCTGGTACGCACCCAGTTGATGTACATGGGCTCAGAACTGATGTTCTTGAACGGAAATTCGGCAATTTTGGGCTTGCCAAGGGGAATATCACCCAGGCTCGCCTGGCGGGCGAGCCATTCCACCTTGCCGGCGTTGAGCGTGTGATCCACGGCCTTTACTTCCTGAGAAAAAACCTGCATGATTGGCGCCGCCAGCAACGCCAGGGAAATGAGCAATTTTTTCATGTCTATAAAATTTTGATGTGATAACGCAGCGCCCCCCGGATATATTCCGGAGGGCGCCCGTGTTTTTTGGTTTTACAAGCCAACCGGTGGTGTTACCGCTGGAAAATCACGATTTCCTGATGCACATGTGCGCCGCTGCGTACCTGCAACAGGTAAGGGCCGGCTGCGAGCTCGGGATAGCTGAACCGGTGGCGCAGGTAGCCGTTATTCAGGCCCACCACATCGCGCACAATCAGTTGTCCGAGCTTGTTCAGCAATGTAAACTCCACCTCGTCTGTCTCCTGACTGCTGAATTCCACTGTAATATCGCCTGTCGTCGGATTCGGGAACAACTTGAAGCCGGTCAACCAGGATGCCTCGTTGGTGCCGACAAAAATGACCTGCACCATTTGCTCCAGCGTGGATGCGCCGCATTCGTTGGTGGCGGTCAGGCTGACGGTGTACGTGCCGGGCAGTGCATAGGTATGCGTTGGGTTCGCCTCGGTGCTGGTTTTCCCGTCGCCGAAGTTCCAAAGGTAGCTGCCTGCATTTTGCGATCCGTTGGCGAAGGTCACCGTTGGCCCGCTGGCCGAGAAGATGAATTGAACCGTTGGGAAGGTCTGCACCGTAACCATATTGTTGCGCTCCATCGTGTCCGTTCCAAATTGGTTGGTGACGATCAGCATGACATCATAAACACCGGCATTGGCGTAGCTCACAGCAGGATTCTGTTCTGTGGAAGTTGCCGGGTTGCCGCCTTCAAAAGTCCAGTTCCAGGAAGTGGGGTTTCCGGCGGACTCGTCGGCGAACTGCACGGTTAAGGGTACACAGCCGTTGGCGGTGTTGGCGCGGAAGCCGGCCAGCGGAGCTGCGCCGCTGATCTCGATTTGTTGTGTGATCTTTTGCTGGCCGCAATCGTTGAAGGCGGTCAGCACAATCGAGTAGGGTCCGGGAGCGCCGTAGGTGTGCGTTGGATCGGCTTCATTGCTGGTACCACCGTCGCCGAAATCCCACGAATACTGGGTAGCGTTGCCGGATGTGTTGGTGAACACCACGCTTAACCCCGCGTACTGGAAGTTAAAGCCAGCGGACGGCAGACCTTGCACCACCACGGTATCGGTCATTTGGCTGCTGCCGGCGGCGTTGCTGACCGTCAGTTGGACCACATAGATGCCCGGCGCGCTCCAGGTTGCAGTCGGATTTTCCTCGGAGGAGACGGAAGGCGTGCCGTTTTCAAAAGTCCATGCGAAGCTGGTGGCGTTGGCGCTCGAGGTATTGTTAAACTGAACGGTGAGGGGGGCACAGCCGCTGTTGCCATTCATGGTGAAACCCGCTGTTGGAGGCGTGGTGATGGTCACCACCTGGCTGGTCGTGTCGTTGCCGCAGGCGTTGATGGCTACCAGGGTGATGGTGTACACGCCATCCGATCCGTAGGTGTGCGTGGGGTTGGCATTGCTTGACGTGTTGCCGTCGCCAAACTGCCACAAATAGCTCGAGGCGCCATTGGATGTGTTGCTCAGGGTCACCGTTGCTCCGTTGACGCTGGTCGAGAAGCCGGCCCCGGGTACGGTTCCTGTGTTGATGTAGTTCAGCAGGGTCACCGTATCGCTGCCGGCGGCGTTGGTGGCGATGAGCGTCACGCTGTACGTGCCCGGCGTGTTGTACACGACGGTGGGGTTGGTCTGCGTGGACGTGCCCGGCGTACCCCCCGCGAACAACCAGTTGAAGCTGGTGGCGTTGGGCGACGAAAGGTTGTTGAACTGCACCGTGAAGGGTGCGCAGCCGCTGGTCACGTCGGCCGAGAACGCCGCGTTGGGCGCCGTCAGGATGGTCACCTGTTGGGTAAAGGTGTTGGTTCCGCAGGCGTTGGTGGCCACGAGCGTCACGGTGTAGGTGCCGTCGTTACTATACGTATGCGTCGGGTTGTTCTGGGTGCTGCTCTGGCCGTCGCCGAACGTCCAGTTAAAGCTCGTCGCTCCGTTGGAGGTGTTCGTGAAGCTGACGGTGGCGCCGTTGACGCTGCTGGTAAATCCGGCTGCCGGCACGGTGTTCACCGTGATGTAGTTGGTCAGTGTGGTCGTGTCGCTGCCGGCAGCGTTGGTGGCGATGAGTGTCACGCTGTACGTGCCCGGCGTGTTGTACACGACCGTTGGGTTAGTTTGAGTGGACGCGTTGGGCGTGCCGCCCGCGAACGACCAGTTGAAGCTGGTGGCGTTGGGCGAAGACAGGTTGTTGAACTGCACCGTGAGGGGTGCGCAGCCGCTGGTTACATTGGCGGAGAACGCTGCGTTCGGCAGGGTGACGATCACCACTTGCTGGGTGAAGGTGTCGTTGCCACAGGCGTTGGTGGCGATGAGCGTCACGGTGTAGGCGCCGTCGTTGCTATACGTATGCGTCGGGTTGTTCTGGGTGCTGCTTTGCCCGTCGCCGAACGTCCAGTTGTAGCTCGTCGCTCCGTTGGAAGTGTTGGTGAAGCTGACGGTGGCGCCGTTGATGCTGCTGGTAAATCCGGCTGCCGGCACGGTGTTCACGGTGATGTAGTTGGTCAGTGTGGTCGTGTCGCTACCGGCAGCGTTGGTGGCAATGAGCGTCACGCTGTACGTGCCCGGCGTGTTGTACACAACGGTGGGGTTGGTCTGCGTGGACGTGCCCGGCGTGCCGCCCGGGAACGACCAGTTGAAGCTGGTGGCGTTGGGCGACGACAGGTTGTTGAACTGTACCGTTAGGGGTGCGCAGCCGCTGGTCATGTTGGCAGAGAACGCTGCGTTCGGCAGGGTGACGATCACCACTTGCTGGGTGAAGGTGTCGTTGCCACAGGCGTTGGTGGCGATGAGCGTCACGGTGTAGGTGCCGTCGTTGCTATACGTATGCGTCGGGTTGTTCTGGGTGCTGCTTTGCCCGTCGCCGAACGTCCAGTTGTAACTCGTTGCTCCGACCGTAATGTTGGTAAAGCTGACGGTGGCGCCGTTGATGCTGCTGGTAAATCCGGAATTCGGCGTGCCGTTGACGGTCACCAGGTCGTTCGCGGTGGTGGTGTCCACACCGCCTGGACCGTAGGCTATCAAAGTAACATCGTATTCGCCGGGGGTGTTGTACGTCACCAGTATGGTATTCGACGTGCCTGTGGTTGGCGAGCCGCCCGGCAGCAGCCAGCGGATGCTGTCCACATTTCCAACAGTCTGGTTGATGAGTTCAACGGTGAGGGGCGCGCATCCGATGGTGTCGCCTGCAGAGAACGAAGCGGCCGGAGGGGGAATCAGGCTGATTACCTGGGTGAAGGTGTCTGGTCCGCAAGTGTTTGTCGCGGTCAACGTAACGGTGTATGTGCCGCCCACTGCGTAGGTGTGCACCGGATTGGTCAGTGTGCTGGTATCGCCGTCGCCAAATTCCCACAGGTAAGTATTGCCTGAGCCGGCAGTCAGGTTTGTAAAGGTAACCGTGTTGCCGTTGGCGCTGGAGGTGAAGTTGGTGTTGGGAATAGTGCCTACCGTGATGTAGTTGGTGCGGGTGGTGGAGTTGGATCCCTGGCTGTTGAAAACGGTCAGGGTCACGGAGTAGCTGCCCGGTTGATTGTATGTTACGATCGGATTTTCCTGGTTGGATGAGCTGGGGTTGCCGCCTGGGAACTGCCACAGGAAGCTGGTGGCGTTTTGAGAGGACTGGTTGACGAACTGCACATCCAGCGGGGCACAACCATCAATCGGCAGGGCCACAAACTGCGGAGTCGGGGCGGTGTTAACCAGCAGGGTTTTCTCCGAGGTGCCGCAGATGCCGGTAACCACGAGGGTCACCGTGTAGATGCCGCCAAAGTCGTAAGTATGGACCGGGTCTTTGTCCAGGCTGATGTTGCCGTCGCCGAATTCCCAAAAATAGGAAACGCCGTTGGCCGGTGTACTGGTGTTGTTGAACGTAACGGTCAGGTTGGAAACGCTGGAAGTAAAGTTGGCCACCGGTTTGGGCTCAATAACGATTTGTTTGGTCAGTGTACTGTTGCCGGCGCCAGGTTTGCTCACGATGAGGGTTACGTTGTAGGTCCCCGGGTTAGCCCATTGCACCACCGGATTTTGCTGGGTCGAGGTGGCGGGAGAGCCTCCCTGGAACGACCACTGCCAGCCGGTGGGGCTGCCCAGCGACAGGTCGTCGAACTGGATCGGCGTGTCTTCGCAGGACGGAACGGGGTTCCAATCGAAATTAGAGGCCAGAGGTGGCCCGGCGTTGCAGGGCGCGAGGCAACCGTTGTTGATCAGCGGTTGCACGAAATTGTTGAAAGAATTGATGGAACCATTGCTCCAGTTGGAGGAGGTGCTCACGGAGGGGCACATGATGAATGTCGGCGGACAGTTGTCGTGCTGCATGCTGAAATTGTGCCCAATCTCGTGTGAGGTGAGGCAGCGCAGCAGGTTGCTATTGGAGGTAAAGTCCTGCAAAACGTGGTATTTAAAGCTGTTGCAAACGCCGCTCAAGTACGCTATTCCAATGGTTGAGCCGCTCAGGTCGCGGTTGGTCCACAGTTCACCCAGGTCAAACATCACACCGAAGCCCCCGCTTTGGCCCCAGTTTCGGAAGCTGCCCAAAAGGGCGCCGGCGTCGTTCGAGGTGGTCCAGGGATCATTCC
Source organism: Saprospiraceae bacterium (assembly GCA_041736625.1). Lineage (GTDB taxonomy): Bacteria > Bacteroidota > Bacteroidia > Chitinophagales > Saprospiraceae > M3007. The sequence goes on from JBGSTG010000022.1 coordinate 16,685, forward strand.
CGCCCGGAAAAAACTGCGTCACGATATTGAACTCGATGTCGTGGTTGAAACTTCCCGTGTAATCGCCTTCTACGTCGTTGATCACCGCGATGTTGTGCGCCTCCACACCGCCGGTGCTGCCGTACTTGTTGATCATCGAGTTGTCGGAAGCGATGGCCAGTTCCAGCTCGTAGCAGGCCAGCGCCAGGCCCTTTTCGGCTACTTTTTCTTCGGCTGCGTGCAGGTATTTTTCATATATTTTACCTTCCTCCACCACTGCGCACGTGCCGCCGTGGTCGTCGAGCACCGCGCTTTCGGGGTACACCACAAACAGGTCGTGGTCGGCGCCATTCACCAGGTCGCGCAGCGGTTGGATACACCAGCGCTCCTGCGCCTCTTTCACGTACCCATGAATGAAGTTGCTGGCGAAGGTCAGACGCACGTGCGCCTGGGTTTGCGCTTCGGTGCCCTGCCAGGTAGTGGGTCTGAGGGTAGAAACGGTGTATACACCGTCGGCGTTGCCTGTACGCACCGTGTAGTGCTCCGGCAGGATTCTGCTGGGCTGCAGCGCTATTTCCCAACGCCGCTGGTGCAGTTGGAGCGTCAGCCGGCCGCCATTCGGCTGTTGCCGGAAATGTTGATCGATGGCCTCGGCGTCAATACGGTAAACTTCATATCGCGTCAGGGCGGCGTCCAGCTCGGGCGCTGAATAGCCGCCCTGAAGCTGTCCGTTAAACTGTTGTGAAAACAAAACACCCAAAGGAAAGAGCAGGATTGACACTAGCAATCCAACAGAGCGTACGGGAATGGACATCTGATGATTTCGTTTTGACCTAGAAAAAAAATGGAACAATGCTTATTGCAGCGCGAAAATACAATACTTGCAAAATATTAAGCGGCTCTCCCGCAGATTTGTCTTCTTTCGTCATATACCCGCGCATCACCTTGTTTGCCATCTGCCGGGAAAGGGCTCCGCACAAAGCCGGTGAAAATTAAACCCAAGTAGGCGTACCTTTGGGCATCTAAGTAAGCACCACACGGAATATGTTTTTTCGGATCACTCCAATCGTCTTTTTTTTACTGCTCATCCCCTGGATGGTTTTGCGCGCCCAATCCCTTCAACAAAAAGCTGTTACGACGGAGCAAGCCGCTCCCTTTTGGGACAATGTCTGGTGGGGTATAGGCCCTAATATCGGTTTTTCCAGCAACAACCAAAGCAGCACCTTTGGCATTGGAGTATTCGGTCAGGCGGGCTACAAGTTCACACCCATGATCTCCTTCGGGCCGCGAATGAGCTTTTTTTACAACTCGGTGAAATACGTCGGATACAAAAATCTCAACCTTTTCAACGTGGAACTCGGCGGATTCCTGCGGGCAAAGGTGTGGCGAAGCATTTTCCTGCAGGGCGACCTGTCGAACACCTGGAAGGAACAACCCGGTGAGCCGACAAGCAACAACACCATCTCCAAGTACAAAACCCAGCGGTTTAACCAGTGGGTCGGCGGTGGCTGGAACGGCGGAAACGGCAAGATAGGCACCGAAATAAGCTACCACTACAACATCGCCATCGCCAACGACCTCGATGCCTATGAAGCACCGTGGGAGTTCCGATTCATGATCACCTGGAAATTTTGATCCTCCATCCATCCAACAGCCAAACTCTATACAATGGCCAATCAAAAAATTCTCGACATCCTCGGCGACAAAGCCGGCTACCTGCTGGAGCACACCTCCAAAACCTTCGATAAATCCGCGCTCTTCAGCCCGTCCCCGAAACACATCGAAGAAGTATGGTACCACAGCGACCGCAACCTGCAGACGCTGCGCAGCCTTCAACAAATTCTCGGCAACGGCCGCCTGGCCAACACCGGCTACGTCAGCATACTGCCGGTAGATCAGGGCATCGAACACAGCGCAGGCGCCTCCTTTGCACCCAATCCGGTGTTCTTTGACCCTGAAAACATCGTCAAACTGGCCATCGAAGGCGGTTGCAATGCCGTGGCCTCCACGTTCGGGGTGCTGAGCATCGTGGCCCGTAAATACGCGCACCGCATACCCTTCGTGGTCAAAATCAACCACAACGAATTCCTGTCCTACCCAAACCGTTACGATCAGGTCATGTTCGGCTCCGTGGAAGACGCTTGGAACATGGGCGCAGTGGCAGTCGGCGCAACCATATATTTCGGTTCCGAAGAGAGCAGCCGCCAGATCCAGGAAGTCAGCGAAGCGTTCGAACGCGCCCACGAATTGGGCATGGCCACCATCCTGTGGTGCTACACCCGCAACAATGCATTTAAAGTAGATGGCGTGGACTACCACACCAGCGCCGACCTCACCGGACAGGCAAACCACCTGGGCGTAACCATAAAAGCCGACATCATCAAGCAAAAACTGCCGACCAACAACGGCGGATACACCGCCACCAAACACGGCAAAACACACCCCAAAGTGTACAGCGAACTCACCACCGACCACCCCATCGACCTCACCCGCTACCAGGTGGCCAACTGCTATATGGGGCGCGTGGGTCTCATCAACTCCGGCGGGGAGTCTAAAGGCGCTTCCGACCTTCAGGACGCCGTGGTCACCGCCGTGATCAATAAACGCGCCGGTGGTATGGGACTCATCTCCGGCCGCAAGGCGTTCCAACGACCCATGGCCGAGGGCGCCGCACTATTGCACGCCATCCAGGATGTCTACCTGGATCAATCGATTACCCTGGCCTAAACCCGCTTTGCGCCCCTCCGCGAGCCCGCTGTGTCCCTCTGCGGTTTGTTTTTTTTAAAGGAACCGCAAAGGACACAGCGGGTTCACAGAGGGGCGCGGAGGTAGTGCCACGGAACTTTTTGGGCAACCACCCTTGTTGACTACCATATGCAGCTGATCGAATCCATTCAATCCCAGGTAAGCAAAGCCGTCGAAGCGCTTTACCAATCAACCATACCTTCCGAATCGGTTTTGGTCAACACCACGCCGCCGGAGTTTGCCGGTCAGTATTCGGTAGTGGTTTTTCCGTTCGTCAAATGGGCAGGTAAAGCGCCCGATGCCGTGGCGAACGAAATCGGCGCCCACCTGCTTGCCCAAATTCCTGAAATAAAAGCGTTTAACGTAGTCAAAGGCTTTTTGAATCTGGAAATCGGCAGTACGTACTGGCACGATTTTCTGTCGAAAACCGTGGGAAACCCGCACTACGGTCGCCAACCCAACCGAAACGAAAAGGTAATGGTGGAGTACGCCTCGCCCAATACCAACAAGCCCCTGCACCTCGGACACATCCGCAACATCCTGCTGGGCTGGTCGTGCAGCCAGATTCTGGAAGCGGCCGGGTACGATGTCGTCAAAGTGCAAGTCATCAACGACCGCGGCGTAGCCATCTGTAAAAGCATGCTGTCCTGGCAAAAATTCGGCAACGGCGCTACCCCGGAATCCACCGGCGTAAAAAGCGATCACTTTGTAGGCGATTACTACGTACTCTTCGAACAAAAAACAAAAGCCGAATACGAGGAGTGGCAGCAAACCGCCACCGCACAAGCCGTTTTTGCCGAAAAACACAAGGCCGGACAGTCGGAAAAAGAATTCTTTAAAGAATACAAAAACAAGTGGTTCAACGACCACTCGACCCTCGGCGCCGAGGTGCGCGACATGCTGCTGCGCTGGGAAGCCCACGACCCCGAAACCCTGGACCTCTGGCGCAAAATGAACGGCTGGGTGTATCAGGGCTTCGACCTTACCTATGCCGACCTGGGCGTGGACTTCGACAAGCTCTATTACGAGAGCGACACCTACCTGCTCGGCAAGGACATTGTCGAAGAAGGCCTCGCCAAAGACGTGTTTTTTCGCAAAGACGATGGCTCGGTATGGGTAGACCTCACCGATGTGGGGCAGGACCAAAAAGTGGTGCTCCGCGCCGACGGCACCTCCGTGTACATCACCCAGGACCTGGGTACCGCGCGCATGCGTTACGAGGACTTCGGCGCCAAACGCATGGTGTATGTGGTGGCCGATGAACAAAATTACCACTTCACGGTGCTGTTTGAGGTGCTCAAGCGCCTCGAAGAGCCATACGCCGACGGGCTGTACCACCTCGCTTACGGACTGGTGGAGCTGCCCACCGGCCGCATGAAAACCCGGGAGGGTACGGTGGTGGACGCCGACGACCTCATCGCTGAGGTGAAGCGCATTGCACGCGAACAGGCCGCCGAACGCGGAGAGATCGACGCGTTCTCACCCGAAGAGCAGGAACGTATTCTGCACACCGTTGGCATGGGCGCCCTCAAGTTTTTCATCCTCAAAGTGCATCCCAAACGGAAAATGATCTTCAACCCCGAAGAATCGGTTGACCTGCAGGGGCAAACGGGACCCTACATCCAATATTCCTATGTTCGCATCAACGGACTGATGAAACGAGTACAAAAAGAGGGCGTAGACCTATCTTTATCAACACAATACTCAGACATCCAGCCCCAGGAACACGAACTCCTCGTGGCCCTGCACGAATTTCCAACCGTCCTGCAAAACGCCGCCCGCGAATACGATCCCTCCCTGATCGCCAACTACTGCTACAACCTGGCCAAGAGCTATCACCGCTTCTGGCACGACCTTTCCGTGTTCAACGCCCAATCGCCTGAAGCCAAAGCGTTCAGGCTTCAACTCAGCAGAGGGGTAGGGGAGGTGCTGAAAAGCGGAATGGATCTGCTGGGCGTGGAGATGCCGGAGCGGATGTGAGACGATCGGGTGATCCGTTATTTAACCCATATTGCCGATTTACATTTTTTTAAAAGACAACATCACAACATGAGCAGCGAATCGCTGAATTTTCTCGAAGAGATCATTGAAGAGGACCTGCGCACCGGTCGTCGTACCGGGGTCATCACCCGATTCCCACCCGAACCCAACGGTTATTTGCACATCGGTCATGCCAAGAGCATTGCCCTGAACTTCGGCCTGGCGCAGAAATTCGGCGGCAAAACCAACCTGCGCTTCGACGACACCAACCCTGCGACCGAAGATGTAGAATATGTAGACTCCATCAAGTACGATGTGCAGTGGCTCGGTTTCAATTGGGTGCAGGAATTGTACGCCTCCGATTACTTTGGTCAACTCTATCAGTTTGCTGTTGAGCTCATTAAAAAGGGTTTGGCTTATGTTGACGACTCTTCGGCGGAGGAAATTGCGGCTATGAAGGGCACGCCTACCGAGCCCGGTACGGATAGCCCGTATCGCTCGCGGTCGGTGGAAGAAAACCTGGCCCTTTTTGAAGAAATGCGGCAGGGAAAATGTGCCGAAGGTAGTCGGGTGTTGCGTGCCAAAATTGACATGGCCGCCCCAAACATGCACCTGCGCGACCCTTTGATGTACCGCATCAAATATGCCCGGCATCACCGCACGGGCGATACGTGGTGCATTTATCCGATGTACGACTTTGCCCACGGCCAATCGGACGCGATTGAAAAAATAACGCATTCGATTTGTACGCTCGAATTTATTCCGCACCGTCCACTGTATGAATGGTTTATTGAAAACCTCAGCATTTTCCCTTCCAAACAGTATGAATTTGCCCGGCTGAATCTGACGTATACCGTCATGAGCAAGC
>JBGSTG010000052.1:0-1500 GCA_041736625.1 Saprospiraceae bacterium
ATGCAACGTCTCTACGATACACGCCCACCGGGTTGCCGCACGTGTAGAGACGTTGCATGCAACGTCTCTACGCACAGGCCCCACTGCAGGCGGGGCGGTCGGTCGCCCACTCCCTCCCTTGCCCCCCGCCTGCGGGCCTGCTCGCCCCGGAATGCCCGCTCCAGCTCAATGGATGGCCGGATCGGCAGGGCACCTCACTGGGGGGAACGAGCGACGCGGAAACCAATGCTGTAGTGGCGGTGCACCGGCGTGCTGTTGAAGCGGTACGCAACACGGCAGTAGTCGGCGTAGAAGATCCAGCTGCCGCCGCGGAGCACGCGGAACGAGCCCTTAGCCGGGCCGGTTGGGTTGCTTACCGGCCCTGAAGGGTAATCCCCGTACCAGTCCGCACACCACTCCCACACATTCCCGCTCATGTCGTACAGCCCCGGTTGGTTTGGTTTTTTGCCGCCCACGGGGCGCGTACCTGTATTCTTCGTATTCTCTGTGTACCACCCCACTGCATCCAGGTCATTGCTGCCGGCGTAGGTGAGGTTTTCTTTTGCCCCTTTTTCTCCGCCTCGGGCTGCGTATTCCCACTCTGCTTCGGTAGGCAGGCGGTAGGTTTGGCCGGTTTTGCGACTTAGCCACTGGCAGTAGGCTACCGCGTCGTTCCACGAGACGTGGATTACCGGGTGATTCCACTCGCTCGCCGGGCGTATGTTTCCCTGGGTATCGCAGCGCCAGTTTACGCCTTTTTTGTCTTCCCACTTAGAGCCGTTCCAAACGTAACTCGTTCCGTTTTGGTCGGCGTCGGTGATGTGCAGGGTGTCGTCTATGAATTGTTTAAACTGGGCGAGGGTCACCGGATATTTGCCCATATAGAAGTCCGACACCGTGACCACGTGAATGGGTTTTTCTGAATCGTTTTCGTTGCTGCCCATCTGAAAGGACCCGCCTTTTATGTGCACTACATCGGGCAGGCTTTGGTGCAGGGTTTCCGTTTCGGCTTTTTTGCCGGCGGTTGCTATGCGGGTCTGTTCAGCAGCCTCGGTCTCTTCCATTTCCCGAAGGCGTTGCTGCTTTCGGGCGCGGCGCGTTGCCGTTTCCGGGTCGTCCAAAATACGCACCACGCCCCGCGCAACACTGTTGAACCCATAATCGGGTTTTTTCCAGTGTTCATCCATGAAAATCGGATGGGCATTTTCGGGGAGCGCCTGAAGTTTGGACAATTCAGAATGATGATCCCACAGGCAGTCGTGCAGGATCACGGGCACCACCACGTTTTCCTGGCGTTTGTGGCCTTCGAGCGCTTCGCGCAGCTCCACGCTGTGGATGTAGGTGGAGTCGAAAAAGTCGTCGGAAATCAACAACAGCACAATGTCTGCTGCCTTCAGGTTGAAGCGGATTTCCGCGTCCCACTCTTTGCCGCCCGTGATCTCTTTGTCGTACCACGGTAAAATGCGCCCGCTCTGCTGCAAGGGCGCGAGTTTTTTGCGCAATTGTTCCAGCGCGTCCTTG
>JBGSTG010000060.1:0-8544 GCA_041736625.1 Saprospiraceae bacterium
GGCCGCAAACGCAGCAAAGTGCATGACCGCGTAGCGGAATGATTCGAATGCGGAATGTCGAATGCGGAATGCGGAATAAGGGTACGCCGGGTATTTCTGTGTTCCATGGTAAAAGGCCGCAAACGCAGCAAAGGACATGACCGCGTAGCGGAATGATTCGAATGCGGAATGTCGAATGCGGAATGCGGAATAAGGGTACACCGGGCATTTCCGTGTTCCATGGTAAATGGCCGCAAACGCAGCAAAGGACATGACCGCGTAGCGGAATGATTCGAATGCGGAATGTCGAATGCGGAATGCGGAATAAGGGTACACCGGGTATTTCCGTGTTCCATGGTAAATGGCCGCAAACGCAGCAAAGTGCATGACCGCGTAGCGGAATGATTCGAATGCGGAATGTCGAATGCGGAATGCGGAATAAGGGTACGCCGGGCATTTCTGTGTTCCATGGTAAAAGGCCGCAAACGCAGCAAAGGACATGACCGCGTAGCGGTCAAACATGAATAACTCCGGATGAAATCCGGCGCAGAGCAGGCTGTGGCAAGGAATGACACAACCAAAACGTGAAAGCGGTAATCCACACAATCGCCAACGGAATAACCAAGAGTACCCTTATTCCGCATTCCACATTCGACATTCCGCATTCGAAACATTCCTACTGTGCCAGAATATGCGACATCCGCAGCAACTCCCGGCTAACGGGTTTACTCTTATGAATCGCCTCGTCGAAAGAGGTGTAGTGCACGTTGTTGTTTCGGATGCCGGCCATCACGCCCGATTGGCCTGCCATGATGCCCTCCACCGCTGAAAAACCCAGCACACTGGCCAGAACGCGGTCGAACGCGGAGGGAGATCCGCCGCGCTGCAGGTGGCCGATGACCGAAATTTTGATGTCGTCGTAGATGTCCAGTTTTTCGGAGACCAGCTTGGCGATGTCGTACACCGAGCCCATGTGGTTGCCTTCCGCGACGATGACGATGCTGAACAGCTTTTGCCGGCCGGCGGCCCTTTTCAGCAGTTTAACCAGATCGTCGACCGACACGTCTTCTTCCGGAATAAGCACCCCGCCGGCGCCGCCCGCGATACCCGTGTGCAGGCCGATGAAGCCGGAGTGGCGGCCCATCACCTCTACAAAAAAGAGGCGGTTGTGCGAGTCGGCGGTGTCGCGGATGCGGTCGACGGCCTGCACGGCGGTGTTGACGGCGGTGTCGAAGCCGATGGTGAATTCCGTTCCGAACAGGTCGTTGTCAATGGTGCCCGGCAGACCGATGATGCGCAGGTCGGGGTATTCGGACATAAACTGCAGGGCGCCGGTGAACGTACCGTTTCCGCCGATGGCGATGAGTCCGTCGATGTCGTGCACCATCAGGCTTTCGTAGGCCTGTTTACGCCCCTCGGGTGTCATAAAGCGCTGGCTGCGGGCTGTTTTCAGGATGGTGCCGCCCCGGTGGATGATGTTGGACACGTCGGAGGTTTCCAGGCGCTTGATCTGTCCGTCGATCATGCCCTCATATCCGCGCATGATGCCGTACACGTGCAGGTCGTTGTGTATGGCGTTGCGTACGACAGCCCGGATGGCGGCGTTCATGCCGGGGGCGTCGCCTCCGGAGGTGTACACCGCTATGCGTTTTAATTCTTTAGTCATCATGGTTTTGTGTTTTCTTGAAGGGAATGGTGGTAGGTTTGCAGGGCCCGGATGGGTTTTTGAATGACGGCACCGAGGTGCAAACCGCGTTGACGCAAGCAGGCTGCCAGTTCCTTTTGATAGTGGTAGGCAATGGAGCCGACAAAATGAATGGGAAGGTCGCGGTGGCCGGCATATTTGGCCACATGGGCGTCCAGGAACGCGTCGAATGCCTGCCAGAGCATCGCCTGCACATAGGCATGGGACGTATGATCGCCCAAAAACCCGGAGAACCCGGCCACGTAGGCGTTTCCGCCTTTCGCGTACACGCGGTCTTTGATCCGGTTTGGCGACTCCGGGAATGCGGCCGTGAACGCTTCCGCCAGTTCAGGCGGCAGTTCGCGGTAAAACCAGGCGCGCAAGAGCGCCCTGCCCAGGTAGGTGCCGCTACCCTCGTCGCCAAGCAGCCAACCCAGCGAAGGAACGTTGTCCACGATCCGCTGACCGTCGTACAGGCAGCTGTTCGAGCCCGTACCCAGAATACACGCAATGCCCGCCGAATGCCCGCAGGCGGCGCGCGCAGCGGCCAGCAAATCGTGCTCAACGGAAACAGCAGCCTTCGGAAAAATCGTTTGCAGGGCCTCGCCTACGATACCGCCCCGATAGTCGTCGTGCACGCCGGTGCCGTAAAACCAGACGGCGGTCACCGGATTTTCGCCCAGTTGAGGCAACAACTCGGACCTCAGGATGTGTTCGATCTCGGCAGACGTGTGGAAAAAAGGGCTGAACCCGGTGGTCTCCAGCACTTCCACCTGGCTGTCGGCGGCGTCCACCAACCAATCGCATTTGGTTGATCCACAATCGGCAATCAGTTGAACGGGTTCTATCATCAGTATCGAAAAACGAACGTGCACTTGTTTTCGGCAGCCGCGGACAAAGATATGCCTGACGGAGGATACCCGGAAACGGATTTTTTTTAAAACATTTTATTTGCTTTTTAAAACACTTTTTGTTTATCTTTGCAAGGTCATTAGTCCTTCACATAAAAATACCTTATCACTATGGAAAATTTGCATTTTGCCCACTCGACAATGAACAGCAAGGAGCAGGTGAATGCAAACCAGCGGAATCGTGTGTCTGCTTCGGACGGTTTCCTCTGGAAGTTCACCACTTTGTGCGCATTGGTGTACCTCGTTTGGAGCGACAAGGTTCTGCTGGTATTCAACCCGGCCGGCGGGGACACACCGATGGAAACAACCGGCGCCCCGGTCAGGGCGTCCCTCCTGGAGGTGCTCAGCACCGCGAAAAAGGCGCCCGAAGAACCGGTATCGTTTGTGGAATTACCGCCCGGGGACATGGACAACCTCACCCTGGCGATCGATCCGGGCTTCGCGCGGCGTTACAGCGTCCCGGAAGCCGAACTGTCGGCGCACATCCGCGCCTGCAACGCCTACATCAAGCGGTTTGCGCCCGTCGCCGTCGCCGAAATGCGCAAGTTTGGCATCCCCGCAAGCATCACCCTCGCACAAGCGCTGTTGGAAAGCAACGCAGGCGAAAGCCGGCTGGCGCAAAAGGCCAACAACCATTTCGGAATCAAATGTTTCTCCCGGAAATGCAAAAAGGGGCACTGCGTCAACCAAACAGACGACAGCCACAAAGACTTCTTCGTCGCCTTCCCCAACGTCTGGGGCAGCTTTCGCGAACACAGCCACATGCTGAGCGGAAACAAGCGTTACAAGCCCCTCTTCAACCTGCCACCCACCGACTACCGCGCCTGGGCCACAGGACTGCAAGAGGCCGGATACGCCACAGATGAACAATACGCAGAAAAGCTCTGCGCCATTATTCAAAATCTGAAATTATACCGCTACGATCGTTGAAAAGGATGCCCCGGATTGCATCCGGGGCCATTCATGTTCGTTTACCCCGGATTGTATCCGGGGCCATTCATGTTTGACCGCTACGCGGTCATTCTTTTATCGCGAACCGCCGACTACCGACAGCCGACTACCGACAGCCGACTACCAATGGCCAACTACTGCCCGCCCTGCGTCTGCAAAGGAATATCCACCCCTTCGGCGCCGCCCATGCCCACGGTAAGTGCGGCAAATACGCACAGGGCAAAAAGCAAACCTGCCAATACCCAGGTAGCTGTTTCTACAAAATCAGTCGATCGGGCTGCGCCGAACAGTTGCTGGGCCTGACCGCCAAAAGTGGGGTCTACGCCGCCACCTTTCGGGTTCTGGATCAAAACCACGGCCATTAAAAGGACACTAACCAACACGATCATCACCGTCAAAAAGGAAAGCATGTGCGCTATTTTTTAAGTTTCTCAATTTCGGCCGCAAAGTAAGCGCTTTTTTCGGGAATATCCAAACGCATTCTGTCCAGCATGGCAATCGCCCGGTCGGTATGCCCCTGGGCAAGCAGCAACCGGACCAGCGTTTCGCTGTACAGGTGGGGCTTTTCCCGCACGCTCTCCCGGGCCAGTTCCTGCGCCGCACCGGAAACGGCGGCGGGTGGTTCAGCGGGTGGGTCGGGCTTTATCCGGACGTTTTTTTTTCCGAAACGGCCGATGGTCAGCACAGGCAGGTTAAAACGCCCATACCAATCGGCAAAAGGAGCCGTTTGGCCGTTCTCACCGGCCTGTGGTGACCCTTGCGGGAAATATATCGCCTCGACGGCGGGCTCGGGAAAGTGCGCGGACACAACAACGGTCTCCGTTTGCGCTTCGGGCGATGGCTGCGTTTCGGGCTCCACTTCTTTTTCGGGCTCCACTTCAGGCAAAGTCGGTTCATCCACCAGCAGATGGGTAACGCCGTTCAGGTCTGCCGGTTCCGTGGTGGCTTCTACGTGGAAAAGGTGGAAAAGGCGACTTCGGTCAATACTATACACCGATGCGGTGGCCATCAGCCGTTCAGCATCCGGATGGTTGACCATCTGGGCTTTGATGGCCAATAAGTACCGCAGATTCTGGGCATACGGATACGCCAACGCCAGCGTTTTCAGTTCCTCAAAGGAAATGGACGCCAGTGAATCCGGATTTTCCAGCAAGTGGGTGAGCCGTTCGTCAGTCAAAAGCAGTGTGCAGTAAAAACAGGCATGCAAATGTAGCCTTTTTTTACCAATCGTTAAAAGCAGCGTTGAAAATGTCGTCGAGCAACTGGGTGCTGATTTGTTGAATCAGCTCGTTTTGCACGTCGTACAAATCTGTGGTGCTCGAAAACTCGGCAAAATGGCTGAACCGGCGCTCCGAAGGCCAGCTTTTATCCGGTTTGACGTTATTTTTGAGGAAAACCGACACCGACATCTCCAGCCGGTTCAGAGCCACCGTCTCTTCTCCCGGCCGGGGCGCGACGGGCACCACGCGGTAATCCACCATTTTGCCGCCCAGCTCGATGTGCGGCGTTTCATTGACCAGCTTGAGGCGTGTCTCCGATCGAACTTTGTCTTTCAGCCGCTCGGTGAAGTCAACAGCCAGCGTAGGCGGCGCGTTGGGCGCCAGGTTGTCGAAGGTGGTTATGGAGAAGGTCTCGATATCGGGATCCACTGAGATGCCGTTGAGCGTATAGCAGCCACTGGCGCCCAACAGGAGCACCGCAAACCATACGTGTATGCCTTTTTTCATCCTCATCCCGTTTAAAGTTTACTCCCACTCGATGGTTGCGGGCGGTTTGGTGGAAATGTCGTACACCACCCGGTTGATGCCGCGCACCTGGTTGATGATTTCGCTGGACACTTCCGCCAGAAAATCATACGGCAGGCGGCTCCACTCGGCGGTCATGCCGTCGGTGGAGTTCACGGCGCGGAGGGCGACCGTTTTTTCGTAGGTCCGCTCATCGCCCATTACCCCCACCGACTGAATGGGCAGCAGGATGGCGCCGGCTTGCCAGACGCTGTCGTACAACCCGTGCGTTTTCAGCAAGCCGATGTAAATGGCGTCGGCTTCCTGGAGCAAAGCGACTTTCTCCGGGGTGATGTCGCCCAGAATACGGATGCCTAACCCCGGCCCCGGAAAGGGGTGGCGGTTCAGGATCGCGTCGGGAATCCGTAGTTCGCGGCCCACGCGGCGCACCTCGTCTTTGAACAACATGCGCAGGGGCTCTACCATGTTGAGCTTGAGTTTTTCGGGCAAACCGCCGACGTTGTGGTGGCTTTTGATGGTCACCGACGGGCCATGGACGCTCACCGACTCGATGACGTCGGGGTAAATGGTGCCCTGCCCAAGCCATTCGCAATCGGGGTGGGCGTCCGATTCCTGCTCGAAAATTTCGATGAACAGGCGGCCGATAATCTTTCGCTTTTCTTCCGGAGCGGTTACGCCCTTGAGCGCGGAGTAGAACCGCTCACGGGCGTCCACCCCTTCGATGTTGAGCCCCATTTGTTGATAAGAAGCCAGCACGTCGTGGTATTCGTTTTTGCGCAGCAGGCCGTTATCCACAAAAAAGCAAAAGAGCCGATTGCCGATGGCGCGGTGTAGCAGTTCGGCGGCGACCGTGGAGTCGACACCACCCGACAGGGCCATGATGACCTTTCCGCCACCCACACGGGCTTTGAGTTGTTCGATGGTCTCCTCGACGAAATGCGCCGGCGTCCAGTCGCCCACGCAACCGCAAACGCCGAAGACGAAATTTTTGAGCACTTGAAACCCTTCCTCGGTGTGGTACACTTCGGGGTGAAACTGAATGCCGAAAATCGGGCTGTCGAACCTTTCCGCCTTCGACCGAAAGGCGGCGACCGGAATGCTTTCTGTGGTGGCGGTGATCTCGAACCCTTCCGGAACGGCAATAATGGTGTCGGCGTGGCTCATCCACACCTGGGTGGGCGATGCCACCTGGTCAAAAAGCACATCGTCCGTCCGTTCATGACGCAGCATAGCTTTGCCGTACTCCCGTTTTTCGGAGCGCGCCACCTGCCCGCCATAGTAGTCGGCCGTGAGTTGTGCGCCGTAACAGATGCCGAGCATCGGTCGGTGGCCCGCCAGGGCAGCCAGGTCGATTCGCAGGGCATCGGGCTGCCGGACGGAGAAAGGGCTGCCGGAGAGGATGACGCCTTTGGTGTGCTCATCCGGATGCGGCGCCTTGTTGAAGGGCACGATTTCGCAAAACACGTTCATCTCCCGCACCCGGCGGGCGATCAACTGGGTGTATTGCGAGCCAAAATCGAGGATCAGGATCTTTTCCATGGGGCAAAGGTAAGCGCTGGTCAGTTGCGCACCGCCAGCATCAGTTGAATTAGCGCGTGATCGAACGCGATGTGCACCTGGTAGACGCCCGGGGGTAAGCCCTGCAGCGGTACGCGGATCATCGGCGAACCCGATTCGGCCATTTGCCAAACCAGTCGTCCGTCGGCAGCGTACAACCGCAACGCCCGGGGCGGATGCTCCGTTTCCACCCATGCCTCGTGCCGGGCAGGGTTGGGAAAAAGGCGGACGGCGCCAACCCGGCGCGGCTGTCCGGTTGCCGATCCGGGGATCATCACTTCGATGACCTGTTGGAGTACGGACACGCCGCAGGCGTTCACGGCGCTCAGGGTGACCGTGTAGGTTCCGCTCTGCGCGTACTGGTGTTGCGGGTTTTCGGCGTTGGAGAGCGCGGAGCTGTCGCCGAAATTCCAGGAAAACTGGTCGGCGCCGGTGCTGTTGTTGTCGAAAACCACCAACCCGCCCGGCAGCAGGTTTGCGGTGAAACCGGCCAGCGGCGGCGGTTCGAAGGCCACCGAAAAGGTTTGACTGAAGGTGTCCTGACCCAACGCGTTGGTCGCGATGAGCGTGGCGGCGAATGCACCTTCCATCTGGTAGGTCACCGTGGGTTCGGGCAATGCCGAGCCGCCGGGTGTGCCGCCCGGGAACAACCACTGAAAGGCGTCGGCGTTGGCGGAAGACAGGTTTGCAAACGTGATCTGCGCGCTGTTGATGCATCCCCAAACGGTGTCGGGCACGCTGAATGCAGCCGTTGGCGGCGCCCCGATGATCACCTCTTGCGTGAAGGATGCCGTGTCGCATGGGCCATTGGCAAACAACGTAACCTGGTATACGCCCGGCAGCGGGTAAACATACACCGGGTCTCGTTCGTTGCTGGTGGCGCCGTCGCCGAAAGTCCACAGGAAAGTCTGGGCGCCGGAGCCGGTGTTTAGGAAGGTGGCCGTTTGTTGGTTCACGGTATGGGTGAATCCGGCTTGGGAGGAAGGACTAACGGTGAGTTGGGCTTCTCCCGACAACAGGCTGTCGCAGGCATCCTGCGTAATCAGGCAACGGAAGCGGACGCTGTTAAGCCCCGGATCGGCCAACACGGACAGGGTATCGCCGCTGGTGGGCAGATCGGACCATCCGGGTCCGCTGTTTTGTTGCCAGCGCGCCTGACCGACCGGCGGGTCGGTTTGTACGGTAAAAACGACAGTATCGCCCGCACAGGCCGTTTGGGACAGGGGCTGGGCGACGATCGTCGGCGGCCCCACAGGGATAAAGCTTCGCGGAATGTCGAACAGGGTGTCCACGCGGCCGCCCTGCCCGGCGCCGGCGGTGTTGGTGCTATTGTTGCAGGGTGCGGCGGACAGTAAGACCCGGCCAGGGGCGCCGCCGTTGACGATAAAAATCTCGCATGGGTTGTTGGTGTAGATCATGCCGCCGCCGCCGCCGCCGCCGGGTCCGAAGCAACGTTGCTGGTTACTGTTGATGGTGATGCCCCCGCGGGCGCCCTCTGCCGAAAGGGTGAGGTCCGCATTAGGCCGGTCCACTTTCAGGTAGATGGAGCCCCCTGCGCCGCCGCCGCCGCCGCCGTCGCCGAGGTTATCGACGGGAGCGACCCCGTCGGTGAGCATGTCGTACATCCCGATAATCAGCCCTGCCTCCACGATGATGATGCCGCCGCCCGCGCCGCCGCCGCCGTTGGGGGTGTTGTTGCTGTGCCCGGCCCCGCCGC
>JBGSTG010000077.1:0-12455 GCA_041736625.1 Saprospiraceae bacterium
CGGGTGTGTTCAGATTTCTGTGTCAGGTCAAAAAAATGTTCTGACACAGAAATCTGAATACAACCAATCAACGCCAAGATGCTTTGCATAGCGTTTCGGGTTATTTCAACTTCTCCTGAAGTTCTTTAGTTTTAATTTCAAAACGATAATAATATGCTTTCCCTCGAACATCTTCACTCATTTTTCTTTCTGCTATAACCATTGCATCTTTTAATTCAGTGGTGCTTTCTTGAAAATCGGGTAGAATGTCTTTTTCAACCTTCCGATACAATCTTGCAGGGCTCATTTGTGATGATGAAATAGAGGCATTAATACCCTGTATCCTGTCCATAACAGTAAAAATTTGGAAGTAATAATGCATACCATCATTATCGTCATTAAGATAAAAAAGTTTTACCCCTCTATCTACACCTTCATAACTATCCTCATAGGCAAGAGAAGCACTCCTATTATACAATTGTTGACGCAATCCCTCTATGTCGCCATTAAGATCTATTTGCAACGGATGAATAATTACCGGAACACGTTTTTCACGGCTACAAGAGGAAGCCAATAAAACACTTATTACCAGATATAGAATTTTATTTCGCATTGATTTGGTCTAAGTTTTTAGCACTCTCATAAAGCTCCTGGAAGTTCTTGTCACTGGCGTCAAACAGTTTCACATCTCCGATTCTGATACCATCAAACTTGCTATCTTCTTTATAACCGTCAACAGTTGATGCAATATGTTGAGCTAATCCGTTCAAGTAACCAGCATAGGCTTCCGCACTCTTTGTTACTTCACTAAACTTAAATCCTCTTGAATATTCACGGGCATATTGGTTATTCATCAGGTCAATGATATTGTCTTTTTTAAACTCACCTCCCTGAAATATTTTTATTCCTTGCATTTCGTGATGATCTCCTGCACGCTTTGCTGTATTTTCACCTAAAGCCATTGCAATTGTGGACTGCCAAGCAAAATGCCTAAATGTATTAACAAATCCATCTCCTATAGGCTTACTAACATCATTATCGATATATCCTGTTGCCACAGACACCTTTGCCATCAAATCATCTCGACCAGCTTTTCCTTTAAGGAGCACATCAGAGAAAAATTTAATGTTCGTTGCATAATAAAAACCAGGATTAATAGCTAATCCCAACTTTGTTGGTGCACTTGATGGATTAAAACTGATATGCATACCATCGTGCATTATGTGCATCGTTCCGTAAACTTGAAAAGTATAAAGTGTTTTTCTCGATATATTTCCCGCATCTTCTTTTGCAAATCTTGGTTGACCGCTCATATACAAAACAATATTTCGCATATAATCAACACCTTCCAATCCATCAAGATCAATGTTTAAAACTGGGTTATTGCTAAAGAACTGATAGGGGGATAGGTGAGGATAAGAATGCGTTAATGGGTCAACGCTAAATGGTCTTCCTACACGAGGGTCATACATTCTCATTCCATAATCGTAAGAATTTCCGGAACCCTTCACCTCATCGTCCCCCTCCTTGCCATTAAACCCATACCGGTAATCATACCCGCCCAAACTATACTGCCGGTTCAGCGAAGCCGTGCCGCTGCCCGGCATCAGCATGCCGAGGGGTAGTACTGCTGCGCGCTGAGCACGTCCGCCTCGAACCACTGTATGGCCGGGCCGCCGGTGGATCGCCCGCGCTTGCGGTCGGTTACTACGGCAAGGATATTTCCGAGGTGGTTCGTCAATTCGTAACGCTTTTTGCCTTCAAAGATAGGGTAACGGCTGGTATCGGGCAAGTGCGGGTTGTTGGGCGCGGCGGGGTATCGCGTCACGGAGCCTCCTCCTTTCCCAAATCCGCCTGCAGCCGGCCCAGATAACTGCCATAATCGGTCAGCATGGCCTGGTAAGGCTCGTGCATGAGCGGGGAGGTCATCAGAAAGTCGGCCGACGACCGGTTGCAGGCAAACGGGATGTTCCACAATACCCCCAGGCGCAGCAGGGCCTTGATGTCGGGGTCGTGGGGCTGGGCCTCCATGGGATCCCAAAAAAAGATCAGCACGTCGATCCGGCCCTCGGCAATCATGGCGCCGATCTGCTGGTCGCCGCCGAGGGGGCCGCTGAGCATACGCGTCACCGGCACACCGAGCGCCTCTGCCATCAGCTTGCCCGTAGTGCCGGTGCCGTACAGCTCGTGCTCCACCAGCACCGCGCGGTTGTACACCGCCCAGTCGATCAGGTCGTCCTTTTTGTGGTCGTGCGCCACCAGGGCGATGCGTTTTTTTTGGGCAATGGGTCTTGATTTCAATGTCATGGTCGGGTGGTGTGTTGGTGTTTGAACCGGATGCATATTAACGGTGTCCGGCCAACAGATCGGCCAGCACCGGCAGGTGGTCCGACGGGTACCGGCCCAACCACTGGTCGCTCAGCGCGGCATACCGCTGCACGCTGCATTGCTGAACAAACACATAGTCGATGCGGTTGCCCAAAGGTTCGGCTGCCGGACGAAAACCATTAAACGTGCCTTCCGGGCCGTAAGGGGGTGTCCGCCCGGCAACCCGGGCGTCGGACCAGGCCGAAGCCAGGGTCTGGATGGGCGGGCTGCCCGGTGCGGCGTTGAAGTCGCCCATGATGACCGCCGGATGACCCTGCGGGTTCAGCTCCGCCATTTTGGACACCAGCAATTGTGCCGAGCGCAGGCGGGCGGTGTCGCCCACGTGATCAAAATGGGTGTTGAAAACGAACACCTGGCCGCCGGTTTGCCGGTCGGCCAGCACCGCGTACGTACAAATGCGGTTCAGGGCGGCATCCCAGCCTTTGGAGGGCTTTTCCGGCGACGGCGAGAGCCAGAAGGTGCCGCTTTGGGTTGCCGTGAACCGATCCTGGCGGAAAAACAGGGCGCTGAACTCCCCGCCCGCCTTGCCGTCGTCGCGCCCGACACCCACGCAGGTATATTCGGGCAGTTCGGACTTCAGGTATTCCACCTGGGCGGCCAGGCCTTCCTGGATGCCGAAGACATCGGGTGCGTGGAAGCGGATGAGCCCAAGCACCCGCTCGCGGCGCAGCGGCCACGCGTCGGGGCCGTCAGAAGGGTTGTCGAAACGAATGTTCCAGGTCATGACCCGGAAAGCGCCGGTCTGCGCATGGGTCGGCGTGTCGGTCATCAAAAGAAAAAGAAGCAGGAGAAACAAAGGCCGCATGTCATTTTTTTTGGACAATGATAATCCAAAAACGGAAATCCCCGACGCCCATTGCCGAAAGGGTGACCCAAATCATAACGCCCGGCCTACCCCGGTCATGTAAAGCCATTGCTAAAGCACGTACTTTTACCCCGGTAAAAACACAATACAATAAACGTCATGTACAAATCGCTATTCAATCAACTGCGTTCCGCCGGCGACGGCTGGTGCGTTTCGATCGTGTTGCCTACGGAAAAAGGATTTCAGGACCACAAAATGACCGACGCCACCCTCAAAGGGGCCTTCCGGGAAGCCGAAACGGCGCTGGAAGAAAAAGGGCTGGACAAACGGGCGGTAAAAGACCTCATGGATCGCCTGCACGCGCTGGCCGAAGGGGTCGATTTCGCCCACGGTGAAGAAGGACTCGGGTTCTTCGTCGGCGGCCAGGTGGCCAAAAAGGTGGATTTCCCCTTTCCGGTGCACCGCAAGGTGATCGTGGACACCTCCTTTGAGGTGCGCGACCTGGTGTACGGCATGGGCTCGCTGGACGAGTACTTTTTCCTTTCCCTGAGCCGCAACGACAGCCGCCTGTACTACGGCCTGGGCCGCAAGCTGTGGGATGTCACCAAACACCAGGAGGGGCTCGAAGACCTGGCGGTAGAAGCAGACTGGTCATTCGACAAGATGCACGGCGACCACGATGCCTTCCAGACGTACCTGCAACACGTAGACAAAAACCTGGGCCTGTACCTCAACCGCCGCAAATTGCCGGTGATCGTGGGCGGCAACGAAGAGTCCCTGAACTTCTTCTTCAACCACACCCACCACGGCGAACACCTGAAGGGACGGCTGAACGGCTCCTTCGACCAGGTACAGGAAACCAAACTGGCCGAAGCCCTGGCGCCCGTCCTGCACGACATCCGCGTGGCCCGCGCCGAAAACGTAAAAGACCAGCTCGCCGAGGCGGAAGGACGGCACAAAGCGTCGCACGGCATCGTGAACGTGTGGCCTTTGGCCCGCGAAGGACGGGTCGATCAGCTGGTTGTCGAGCGCGGCTACCACTGCCCCGCTTACGTGCACGGGCACGAGCTCTTTTTGGAAGAGCCCGACTCGGAAGTGGTGGTGCAGGTCGAAGACGCCGTAGACGACCTGATCGAAACGGTGCTGAGCCACCAGGGCAACGTGTTTTTCGTTCCTGCAGGCACCTTCGAACCCAAGGTGGCCGCCCTGCTGCGGTATTGAGCCGCTGAATTCCCCACGCTGAAATGACGCCTATCGGCACATTTTCGTTTGAGGCCCGGATGTATTTGTTTTTTCAAAGGAAAAAAACATACATTGAAGCCTCAAACGATTTTGTGTCTTGGTCATGTTCCTTTTCCGCAGGATTTTGCCGTTTTTTTGTTGTTTGCTGACGGGGTTGCCGGCCCTGCAAGCGCAGGACCTGCATTTTTCGCAGCCGTATATGCAACCGCCGGCCATCAACCCGGCGCTCACCGGCGTCATGGTGGGCCCCTGGCGCGCCATGGCGGCCTACCGCGATCAGTGGTCGAGCGTGCCGGTGGCTTACCGCACCGTTTCCGCCGGCGCAGATGCAAAACTGTGGAAAAAAGCGCGCGCTATGGCGGCAGGCGGGCTGTTTTTGTCCCACGATGAAGCGGGCGATCTCGGTTTGCAATGGACGCAAGTGGGCATCACCGGTTCCTACGCACAGGCCGTGGGCGAATCGCAGGCGCTCAGCGTTGGCGTCGGCCTGGGTACCATTCAACGATCGTTCAACTTCTCCAGCCTTCGGGTGAAAAACCAGTGGGACGGCGCCCAGTACGTGCCGGGCCTGCCGACCAAAGAACCCCTGACCGACCTCACCAGCGCCGCCTTCACCCTCTCCACAGGACTCAACTGGCACTTCCAGCCCCAGGGAACCCGCACCCGCATCGACCTGGGCGCCGCCGCCGCCCACCTGAACAAACCCGCCTTGTCGTTCGACGAAAACGACCCCTACCAGCTGCCTACGCGATGGGTGGCCAACGGCTTTGGCGCCTGGCAGATCGGCGACGCCACCGATCTGGTTTTTTACGGGCTCTGGCAACGCATGGAAAGCGCAGGCGAGACCCTGGCCGGCGCCGGCGCCCGCCGGATACTCACCTCCGGCGTAGCCAACCACACCGCCCTCCAGCTCACCCTGGGCATTCGGCCCGGCGATGCGCTCATCCCCGCCCTGCAGGTGGAGCGCAACGACTGGACGGTGGGCTTCTCCTACGATGTGAACATTTCCGGCTTCGACGTCGCCACCCACCAGCGCGGCGGCTTCGAACTCGCGGTTGTCTACACCCCCCTGCCCGTACCGCCGGTAAAAACCTTCAAGGCTTGTCCTGTGTTCTAGCGAATTGACCAAAATGCACTTCATAAACGCTAAAAGCCTTTATCATTACGTTCCTTGTTTGTCCCGATACCGATTACGTATCGGAAATAACATGATGCGCACTTATTTAATTATCCTGTCGGGCGTGCTGGCGTGCACAGCCGCCGCCGGCCAATCGCTCAGAAGCTACGAACGGGCGGCAGACGAGGCCATGCAACGACGCGACTACCACGCGGCCATGCAATATTATGCCGCCGTGCTGGAGCGAAAAAACGACGATACCGGACTGTGGTGGAAATACGCGGAAACGGCGCGCCTCTATTTTGCCCTGGAAGCAGCCGAAAAAGGGTACGACAAGGTACTGGCTGCCGACCCTGAGCACCGAAAATTCCCGGCAGCGCCCTACCGGATGGCGCAAATCCGGCGCATGCAGGGCAAGTACGCGGAGGCGGTATCCCTGTACGACGGTTATCTCGCCGCCGCAGCGCCTGCGGTGTACGCAGCAGAAGCCCGGCAGGAGCTCGACGACTGCCGGTGGGCCCTGGAGCAGACCGCCGCCGGCCGGCAGCCGGAGATCATTCACTTCGACAAAAAGATCAACAGCGAATTCAGTGATTTTGGGCCTGCCCTGTTGGGCGACACCTTATATTACAGTTCCTACCGCTTCGACACCAAGCGCACCCGCTCCGCTCCGCCCCAAAAAACAACCCGCCTGATGCGCGCGCTCCCCGGCTCGCGGGGCCGTCCGCCGGGTCGCAGTTTTCCGGATGCCGACACCGCGCATTTCGCGCACACCGCCTTTTACGCCGACGGCACGTTCCTCGTCTTCAACCAGTGCAAACCGGCCGACAACGGCGCCATCCGCTGCGACCTCTGGCTCACCGTGCTGGATCGCAACAACCGCTGGATCAAACCCCTGCGTCTGCCCGAACCCATCAACCTGCCCGGGTACACCAGCACCCAGCCGGCCATCGGGTACGACTCCCTGCTGCAGGCGCCCGTGCTTTGGTTTGCCAGCGACCGCCCCGGTGGCCAGGGCGGGCTCGATCTGTGGTACGTGCCCCTCGACACCCTGTGGTTCTGCCCCTGCAACCGCCCGCTCGACGCCCGCAAGGCGGCTTTTCACCCCCAGTTCGACATTCCGCCCGCCCCGGCAACCGAGCTGAATACGCCGGGCAACGACGGCACGCCGTTTTTCCACGATCCCACCCAGACGCTTTTTTTCAGCAGCGACGCCCGCCGTGGCTTCGGCGCATACGACGTATATGCCGCCGAAAAAACACCGGCAGGCAGCTGGTCGGAGGTCTACAACCTGGGCCCCGGCGTCAACACCAGCTACAACGACCTGTACTATTTCCTCCGGCCGGATGGCCTCAAAGGCGTACTCAGCAGCAACCGCCCCGGGGCGTACTACCTCGATCCGCAAAATAAAGCCTGTTGCAACGATCTTTTTGAGGTCAACTGGCCCAAACCGGAACCGCCCAAAGACACCCTGACCACCCCGGAACCCGTCCCGCAGCCGGACACCCTGCCCCAGGTAACAACCCCGCCGGATGAGCCCCGCCTCGACGACTTTGTTGGCCTCCCCCTTTACTTCGACAACGACGAACCCGACCCCCGTACCCGGCGAACGTCCACCCGAAAAAATTACGAAGAGACCGTGCTGCGCTACCTGGAGCGCCAGGAGGAATACAAGCAAAACTTCGGCAACGGCTTGCCCGATACGCGCAAGGAAGACGCTGAAGCGGCCATTGACGCCTTTTTTGAAGAGGACATACGGGCCGGGTACGAGCGCCTGACCCAGTTTGCGGCCCTGTTGCTCGAAAAACTCCAATCCGGCGAAAGGATCGAAGTGCTCGTCATGGGCTACACCAGCCCGCGCGCCCAGAGCGACTACAACCTCAGCCTCGGCCACCGGCGCGTGAGCAGCGTCATCAATTACTTCGAAGCGTACGAAAATGGCGTGTTCAAAAAATACCTGGATGACCAGGCTCTCCGCATCGCAGAAACCAGCTTCGGCGAGACCAAAGCCGCCAAAGGAATCAGCGACGACATTGCCGACCGCCGCAACTCCGTGTACCACCCCTCCGCCGCAAGGGAACGACGGGTCGAGATCGTAAGCGTGAAGCGGATGGAGTAACCGCGCCAGGCTTTCCAGCACAACGCCAAAGTTATTTCAGGCCCTAACAAAAATATTTTGTTGTTCTGAATGGTAATCCCATAAATTTGTGGCCATAGGCAACGCCGACAACCCGGCATTTCGCAAAATCCAAATACCCGTACGCTTGACCAAAAAACGCCTGGTAAAAGACTACGATGCCCTCCCCGAAGAGATCATTCGGGAGGTGAAACTGAAATACCCCACCGGTTTCGCCAACTTCCTCGTATCCTACCTGGATAAAGAGGGTAAAAAAGTGTCTGCATTGCCCTTCGAAACCGACGACATCTACTACCTCATCCGGATGACCGTGCTGGAAGCCAAACGCATCGTCAAGGAAGACGAAGATTACGACGATGATGGCGTATTGCGCGGAGACTTCAAGGAAGAGGAGACACTCGCCGACGAGGACATCGACGCCGAAGACGATGATGATCTTGATGATATGGACGATGAAGGCAGCGACCACATCATCGTCACCCGCCGTATAGATGACGATGACAACGACATCGCCGACGACACTGAAATGTAACGCCTCCTTTTTCCCGCAATGAACAACCGGCAACACCGAACCGACTGGGTTCGGGCAGAAGCCGAACGCATGGGCTTTTCCTTTGTGGGCTTCGCCCGCGCTGAACGCCTGGACCAGCCCGCGCGCCGGCTGGAGGCCTGGCTGAACCAGGGCGCTCACGGGCGTATGGCCTGGATGGAAAACTATTTCGACCTGCGCATCGACCCGACCAAACTGGTCCCCGGCGCAAAAACCGTCATCTGCTTCGCCTTTAACTATTACAATCCGGACACCCAGCGCGATCCCGAAGCGCCACAAATCAGCCGGTACGCCTACGGCGAAGACTACCACTTCGTCGTCAAACGCCACCTCAAAACCCTCCTCCAGGCCATGCAGGCCCAATTTGGCGACTTCACCGGCCGGTGTTTTGTCGACAGCGCGCCGGTCATGGAGCGCGAATGGGCCGAACGCGCCGGCCTCGGCTGGAATGGCCGGCACACCCTCACCATCCACCCCCAACAAGGCTCCTTCTTTTTCCTCGCAGAAATCATCTGCGACCTCGACATGGTGTACGACGACCCCATTCGCGACCACTGCGGCACCTGCCGCCGCTGCATCGACGCCTGCCCCACCAACGCCATCAGCGACAGCGGCTACTGGCTGCACGCTGACCGCTGCATTTCGTACCTGACCATCGAACTGCGCGACGAAATCCCGGCCGAATTTCAGGGAAAAATGGAAAACAGGATGTTCGGTTGCGACATCTGCCAGGACGTGTGCCCCTGGAACCGCTTTGCCAAACGGCACCAGGAGCCCGCCTTTGAGCCCCACCCGGACCTGCTGCACCTGACGCGCCGCGACTGGGAAGACATCACGGAAGAGGTGTTCGGCCGGGTGTTCAAAAAATCGGCGGTCAAACGCATCAAGTACGCAGGGCTGAAAAAGAATATTCAATTTTTAAAAGAGTAAATCGGACAAGGCACAAAAGGTGACCACCCTTTATGAACGGCGCCGCTGAACGGCAGAACAACGCCCGACAAAAAAGCCCCCTGACACAACGAGCCGATTCCCCAAAAAGCCGTACCTATGTGCCAAACGTATTTCCACTTTCTTTTTCGTTTTCAACCATGACACGTTTGCTCCGGCTGTTGGCGCCGGTACTGGCCATCGTACTGTTCGCCAACTTCTCCCAACCCGATGCCTGGGGCTTTTTTGCCCACCGGCGCATCAATCGCCTGGCGGTACTCACCCTTCCGCCGGCCATGATGGTCTTTTTTAAACCCAACATCGACTGGATCTCCGACCACGCGGTAGACCCCGACATGCGGCGCTACGCCACCAAAAACGAAGCGCCCCGGCATTACCTCGACCTCGATCGCTACGGCAGCTACCCCTTCGAAAACCTGCCCAGGGATTTCACCGACGCCCTCATGGGCTACACCGAAGTGTACACCGTGTCGCCCGGCAACGATACCGTTTTGGTGTATGGCCCTTCCGGCACACCCGCCCCGGAAGGGTACCGCCGCTGGTTTGCCGACAACGTGCTGCCCGCCTTTTACCGGGCGGAGGAAAGCCTGGTGACCGACTCCGCAGTGACGCTTTTTACCCTGCTGGGCAAACCAGCCCCCGGTAAATTGCGAACCCTGTTTTACCGGGAGCACCTCTCCGAGCACGGAATCGTGCCGTGGCACCTCGAACGCATGCAGCGCAGCCTCACCGAAGCGTTCCGCAACCGCGACCGGCAGCGCATCCTCAAACTCAGCGCCGACTTCGGGCATTACATCGGCGACGCCCACGTGCCCCTGCACACGTGCAGCAATTACAACGGCCAACAGACCGGGCAGGACGGCATCCACGGCTTCTGGGAGAGCCGCATCCCCGAACTGTTCGCCGACGAGCAGTACGATTTTCTGGTTGGCAAACCCGATTACATCGACAATCCGCGCGAATTTTATTGGAAAATTGTGCTCGAAAGCCACCTGCTGGTGGACTCCGTGCTCGCTATCGAAAAGCAGTTGCGCGGGACGTTCCCCGCCGACCGCCAGATTTGCCCTGAACTGCGCGGCCGCAGCATGATGATGGTGCAGTGCGCCGAGTTCGCCGCCGCCTACCAGGACGCCATGGACGGCATGGTCGAACGACGCTTCCGCTCCGCCATTCAGGTGACGGCCAGCGCCTGGATGACCGCCTGGATCGACGCCGGGCAGCCCGATCTGCGCGAGTTGGGCAAATACACGCCAACGAAGACTGAACAGGAAGAAGAAGATGCGCTGCGCAAAGCGCTGGAGGGCGGCAAGATCATCGGCCGCCAGGAAGATCACTAACGGCGATCGAGGGAGTTCGCCCCGCCGTACCCGAACAACCGGTCGTATCGCTCGCCAAAGGGCCTGTAGTACACCAACACCTGGTACTCGTTGCCGGCGGCGTGCCAGTTGCCCTCCAACCCTTCCTCGTCGACGGCGCCGGTGTCGCGGTTTACCACCAGATACTGGTAGTTGTAGTAGCCTTGCTTCAACGGGGTTTCCAGCACATACGACTCGGCCTCAGGCAGGTAGGTCATGCGAAAACGTGGATGCACCTGCCAGTTGCTGAGCTCGCCGAACACGTACACGTCCTCGTCGTCGTAAGGAACCGACCGTTCAATCGAGAACAATACGCGCCCGTAATCGCACTGCGACAGATCCTGGCCCGGGGTTTGGTTTTCAATGAAAAAGTGCCCGTTGAGGTCGCTGCGCAGGATGTAGGGTCGCCCTGCGCGGGTCTCGTCGGTCACCAGCGTAACCTCGAAGTGGTCGAACCGCTCGGTAATGGTTTTCACGTTTTCGCCCCGAAAGTCGAACGTGCGCAGGTTGAAAAACCGCCACTCCTTGCCGGCGGGGAACACCAGCGAGTCCTGAAAATCGAACACCATTTCCTCGTTGCGCAGGATGTTGGGCCGCAGGGGTCCCTTGGCGGTGTCCCAACGACCGTTTTGCAACACATAGGCGGCAATGTCGTATTGCGGATTGACGATGCGGATGTTTTTGTGTTTCACGGTAAAGTCGAGCTCCTGGTGGGTAAACAGGCGGTCCACACGCACTACGGGAACCAGTTCTGCCTGAACGGTGAAGCGGCTTTCTATGATACAGAAGCGTCGAACGAGTACAAGTCTGCGTTCGCTGCCGCTGTTGTCGTACACTTTGAGCAGGTAGTTGCCCGACAGCAGCCAGCGGATATTTGCATTGGGCAGGCGCAGCGTGTAGTGGGTGTATGGCGCGCGCGTGCCTTGCGAGTTTCCAATGTCAACGATGCGGTCCTCCAAAAAGCCGGACAGGTAATCCTGCTCCATCATGACGGACCGTTTCCAGTCGTGGTCGCAATGCTCGATCGTATACACGTAGTCTATGAGCTCGGGGCCCAAGTGGTCAAATCCGAGAACAAGCGCGTTGTCGGCGCATTTCAGGTCGACCACCGGAAACGACATGGGCGCGCCGCGCGGATGAAATTTCACGCTCAGCACATTGCTGTCCAGCAGCGCATTGCCGTTTGGCGTCTGCGCGTGGGCATACGAAAAAGCCAGCGCGCACAGGAGGGTCAGCAGACGGTTCATCGGCATGGTTGACGGATTTTTTCAGACCGGGTTGCTCGCATTTCCGGAATAAATATCTCGGAGGGCGGGTTCCAGTTCGGGAAAGGCAAAAGTAAAACCGGTTTCCAGAATTTTATCGGCCGACACCCGGTTGCTGTTCAGCACCACATCGGCCATTTCGCCCAACAGGAGGCGAAGCGAAAAGGCCGGCGCCGGGGCGAACAGCGCGGTTTTGCCCATCACCCGGGCGATGGCTTTCACCAGGTCGATGTTGCGCACCGGGTGGGGCGCCACGGCGTTGTACACGCCTGTCAGGTGGTCGTTTTCGAGCGCGAACAGGAGCATCCGGCACAGGTCGTCGATGTGTATCCACGAGTACCAGGCGCGGCCGTCGGAGAAGTAGGCGCCCAAGCCAAAGCGGACGGGTTTTTCCATTTCGGGCAGCGCGCCGCCTTTGCGGCTCAGCACGATGCCGATGCGGGGAACGACGGTGCGCACGCCCAGATCCGCCACCGCCCGGTGGCTGTTTTCCCAGTCGACAGACACCGGCGGCATAAAGCCTTCGGCGCCGACCGGGTCGGTTTCCCGGTTCCACTGTTCGCCGGTATTCCCGTAAAAGCCGATGGCAGAGGCGCCCACATAGGCCCGGGGGCGGACGTCGGTGTCGCGCAGCGCCCGGGCCAGGGTGGCGGCGGCGTTCACGCGGCT
>JBGSTG010000081.1:0-26281 GCA_041736625.1 Saprospiraceae bacterium
GGCGTACTGATGCAGCAAAATACCCTTGCAGGGGCTGCGACCGAATGGGCCTTTTCGGTACAGGACTGGCCTTCCGGCGTGTACGTCGTACGGCTGATGAATGGTACTAAAGCCCTCAGTCAGACCTTTGTGGTACAACACCGTTAACAATTACACAGCGCAGGCGAGGGGGCATGGTTCTCCCTCGCCTGTTTTTTTCACTTTGTTTTTGGGCGTTTTATGAACGGCTTGAACATGCGCCGTGCCGAGCATTTGCAAGGCATGGATGTCATGTACTTTGTTAGGCGGCGTGTGTTATTCCTTTCACCATTTTTCGGCATTCAGCTCTTCAACATGCTCGAAGTGGTTGTCCCGGGTGGCACAAATATTTCAACAGCTTGCTCGATCTGATCAATAACAAGCTGGTCCCCATCGAATAGTGCGATTACAATGTTTGTATCCAGCAGGTACCTACCATTCATCTTTATCAATTTGCTCACAATCCTTCAGTGATCCTTCAAACGCCTTCGTGTCTGAAGCATCAAAAATCCCGGCAAATTGTAAAATGCCTTTTGCTTTTGCCTTCTCCGCCCGTTGCACCACCAACATAGCGTTGATGAACTCCAACAACTTATATTGTTGAGCCAAGGACATCCTGCTCAATAATTGGATGATGGATTGTCGGATCTCTAGTTCGCTCATGTAGTACTTGTTTAGTCAGCAACTAATATAGCGTGCCGCTTTGTATTTCAGGTGAAATGGTGATCAGGTCTGCTAACATTCTGTGGTACATATAGTCAACACAAATATAAGCATGATTCATTTAAAAAACAACCCGGCCGGGCAAAAATGTTGTCAAAACCAGCATGTTCGCCGCTAAATCTGCCTGACGCCCATCACTCCCCCAAAAAACCCCTAATCTCCGCATTCACCTTTTCGGCGCTTTCAAACATCGCAAAGTGCCCCGTTTTGGGCAGCATGACCAGTTTGCAGTGGGGCATGCGGTTGGCGCCGGTTTGGCCCACGTGTTCGGTGGGGCCCGGGTTCAGGTAGCGGTTAGGGATGAGGTTGTCGTCCTGCCAACCCTGCCCAGGCTTTGGACAATTGCTGACCACCAGGAGGGAAAACGGAGCAGGACCGAAGGCGGCGACGCCATCCGTCTGCGGTCAGATCAAGTCTCGTTTACTACAGCTTCGGGCTTATTCAGATTTTACTTACCGTACACGGCCTGTCATTTTTGCAAATTTCGCAGATCAACTTCAATTATCTGTGCCAAATCATCAGCATCGAGTATTGCTTCCTGAATGCTTCCAGCAATTGGATTACTTGCGCTCTCTTCACAGACGGGAAATCGTGCAGAAATTCTTCGATGGTGTCTCCACTTTTCAGATACTCGAAAAATATCTTCACGGGTACTCGAGTTTTGGCGAAAACAGGCGTGCCGCTTTGTATTTCAGGTGAAATGGTGATCAGGTCTGCTAACATTCTGTGGTGCATATAGTCAACACAAATATAAGCATGATTCATTTAAAAAACAACCCGGCCGGGCAAAAATGTTGTCAAAACCAGCATGTTCGCCGCTAAATATACCTGACGCCCCTCACTCCCCCAAAAACCCCCTGATCTCCGCATTCACCTTTTCGGCATTCTCAAACATCGCAAAGTGCCCCGTTTTGGGCAGCATCACCAGTTTGCAGTGGGGCATGCGGGCGGCGCCAGCCTGGGCCACCTGTTCTGTAGGCCCCGGATTCAAATAGCGGTTGGGGATCAGGTTGTCGTTTTCGCCGAAGAGGCACAGGGTGGGCTGTTTGACCTGGGGCAGGAATTCGTACACCGGCTCGTCGACCATGCCTTTTACGCTGGCGGACACGGCGTGGCAGTACGCGGGAAAGTCCTCGGCCGAGCGCATGGCGATGCGGTCGTCGATCATGAACTGGGCGTCTTTGGGCAGCCGGTAGAAGTTGTAGGCCAGGTTGGTGCGTATCTGCTCGACGGTGGTGAGGCGCACGGCGTCGGGCGGCAGCACGTCGCGGAACCACTGTTTCTGTCCCTTGTTGAAGGTCTCGAACCCGGCCGGAGCGACCAGGATGAGCTTGTCTACCAGTTCGGGGTACAGGAGGGCGGCGGTCAGCGCGATCTGTCCGCCCATGGAGTGGCCGGCGAGCACCACCTTGTCGAGTTGTTTGGCTTGCGCGAAGTCGCGAATCACGCGGGCGTAGAAGCGCATGTCACCCGGGTAGTTGCCCTTGCCGGAGTGCCCGTACCCCGGCAGGTCGATGGCGATGCAGCGGTAGCTCGCGCGCAGATCTGCCACGTTCTTTTTCCACGCGGGCAAGTAGCTGCCCAGGCCGTGGATGAAAATGATGGTGACCGGGCCTTGTCCCTCCTCCACATAAGCCAGGGTGATGTCATCCGGCAGGTCGATCTTTTTGACGGTGAACGGGTAGGGGATCTCGTCTAAACGGGTGTATTCCGGCAGTTTGCGGGACATGGAGCAGGCGTGCAGGATCAGGGGGAGGGTCAGCAGCAGGAGGTATTTTTTCATGGCGTGCAGGGTGGGTCGGGGTCAGAAAATGAGCCATTTGAGGCAAACGAAGGCGATCCAGGGGTCTACGGGCCGCGTCGTGGCATTGCCGTTCACAGCGGGCGCATCGTAGAAATCGCCGAGGGCCAGGTAGGCGGCGTGGCCTTCTACGGAGAGGAAGGCGCCCAGGTCGTAGCCGATTTTGGCGTTTCCTTCGATGCCCAGGGCGTTGCCGCCGCCGGAGGGCGCAACGGGAGCCCAGGCAGCGGCGGTGCCCACTTTGGCGTGCAGCTTATTGGGAATGATGTCGCGCGCTGCGTTCAGGGTTCCGCCGGCCACCCCGTAGCCCAGGTTGGAGATGTCGGTGACGGCCGCCACGAAGCGGTTCACCACATTGCCGTGCGGGAAGAGCAGGTACCCGCCGTGGCCGATGAAGATGGCGGCGGGGCTTCCCCAGGTGTTGCCGGTCATGACGCCGGAATACTTGCCATCGTCGAGCCCGTCGCTGTCGCCGGAGGTGAACAGCAGGTCGAGGGTGACGGCGTCGTTGACCGTCTGCCCGTAGCGGTAACCGGCGCGCAGGTTGGCGCCTACGCCGCCGATGTCGGCCGTTTTGCGCCAGCTGCCGGTGGTTTCGCTGCGCTGCTCCACCGTGCCGAAGTTGTAATTCACGAAGCCGGAGAGCAGCCAGGGGTCGAGCATAAAGTCTTCGTTGCGGCTGAAGAACCCGCCGAGCCACAGCACATCTGCGCGGTAGGGGTCGCTGCCGAGCGGGAAGCGGTACGTGCCGTTGTAGAGGGTGAGGTTGCTGGCCAGGCCTTGTCCGAGTATGCTTACGCCGCCTTTGCCCGACGAGCGGTCGCGCACCCAGTACAGGGAGCCGCCGGCGTTCCACGCCTGGGTCAGGTTTTGCTGGAAGGTAAGCTCGGTGAGCGACACGTCGTCGTTGAGCTCCACGTTGTTTTCATACAGCTTGTAAAATCCGGCTTTGATCTTGGTGTAGTCGGTCTGGCGGCGCACGCTGATGCCGGCGCCGTCGGTGCCCCAGTAGGCGAGCCGGTATCCGGTGGTGGCCATTTTGTCGAACACGGTGCGGTAGGCGTCGTGGGGCGTGTCGTACATGCGCTGGAGCCCGATATTGACCGTCCAGTTTTTGGCCGGCACCCACTCCATCTCCAGGTTTTGGGTCTGGATGTTCACCTGGTCTGCGGCGATGGCGGAGCCGAAGTTGCCGCCTGCGCCGTAGGCTACGTCGCCGATGGTCCAGTCGATCTCGAACGAGGCGCGCAGGGTAGCCTTGCCGTCGAAAATTTTGGGCTGGTAGACAAAAAACGGCAATGCGCGCTGCTCGGCGTACCAGCCGGTGATGCTGTCGGAGGTCGTGGTGGTGTTTGCGCCGAACAGGCGGCCGACGATCTGGCCTTTCAGGAAGTCGTTCGATGGATACCAGTTGGCGCCCACGCCCTGGGTGTAGAAATAGCAGTACACCTGAAGCTCCTTGTTGGCCTTGTCGGGCAAAACCTTGTCGAAGCCGCTGAAGCCCCCGGCGCCCGGGCTGTTTTGACCCCAAAGCAGTGCCGGTATCCCGCACAGCAAAAGCAGTAAGGAATAAATGGAAAAATGCCGCATGGAAGAAAGTTTGAGAAAAGAAGAAAACGGCTATCGGCTATCGGTAGTCGGCTATCGGTTGTCGGTAGTTGGCTATCGGTTGTCGGCTATCGGTAGTCGGCTATCGGTTGTCGGTCGTCGGCTATCGGCTGTCGGTCGTCGGCTATCGGTTGTCGGTAGTCGGCTATCGGTCGTCGGCTATCGGTTGTCGGTCATCGGCTATCGGTTGTCGGTCGTCGGTAGTCGGCTACCAATAGCCAAATACCAATAGCCAAATACCGACAGCCGACAGCCAACTACCGACAGCCAACTACCGACAGCCGACAGCCGACTACCGACTACCGACGACCGACGACCGACAGCCGATGACCGATAGCCGACTACCGACAGCCAACTACCGACAGCCAACTACCGACAGCCGACAACCGATAGCCGATGACCGACAACCGATAGCCGACTACCGATAGCCAACTACCGACAGCCGACTACCGACTACCGACAGCCAACTACCGATAGCCGATAGCGCCTACTGTCTGCGCACGTAATTCTGAATATTCGCAACGCCCAGAGCCACACCGTTAAAAGTGCTGCTGCCGAAGCCGCCGGCGGGGGTAGGCGGCGCGGCGCCGATGTCCGGCGTGGTTTGCACCACTTCGTACGTCATCTTGGTGTCGTTGTCGGTCACTTCGAACATGCCCTCGGAGGTCAGCACGGTGGGTGTGGTCTGGTTGAGCTCGATGGTCCAGATGTTGCCGGTGCTCGACTTGGTTTGGGTGTACGTTCCGGTGAGGGTTGTTTTGGCGCCCGCCTTGTAGCTGTCGACCACATAGGTGTTGTTGGTCTCGAATTTAGCGACGATCGAATCGGCGAAGCTGGCCAGAATGGGCGCTACCGGGAACGAGTACCAGGTGCCGTGCACGCCTTCGCGGCAGGCGGCACAGGGGCCTCCGCAGTCTACGCCGGTTTCACCCTGGTTCTGGATGCCGTCGGTGCAGGACGCGTTGTCGTCGTCCTCGTCTTCACAGGCGGAGAAGCTCAGGCCCGCCACCAGCAGACCCAGCATAAGCAAACGAAACATTTTCATACTGTCGAAATTTAGTTAAGTGTTTTGGTTAAAAAAGTATTCAAGACTCCGCATCCCCGGTCAGGGTACGGAGCGCTTTTCTGTCAATCTTTCCGGAGTCGGTTTTCGGGAGCGCGTCCACCAACACCACGTACCTGGGCACCTTGAACCGGGCCAAATTTGCCCTGCAGAAGGTCAGAAACGCTTCGGTATCAAAAGTACTTCCGGTTTTGGGTGTAATGTAGGCTTTCCCCACTTCCCCCCATTTCTCGTCGGGCACACCCGTCACAGCGGCTTCTGCCACGCCTTCGTACGTTTGCAACACCCGCTCCACTTCGGCCGGATACACGTTTTCGCCGCCGCTTTTGTACATATTTTTGAGGCGGTCGACCACGTACAGGTACTGCTCTTCGTCTTCCCGCATCAGGTCGCCGGTGCGGAACCATAGGCCGTCAATAGAGAACGACTTTTGTGTCGCCTCCGGTATGTTCCAGTATCCGGGCATCACCATGGGGCCGCGCAGCCAAAGTTCGCCGGAAGCGCCGGTGGGTACGTCGTTGCCGTGATCGTCCACCAGACGGGTTTCGACGTAAAAATTGGGTCTGCCGATGGAGCCTTTTTTGCGGATGGCGTCGTTTTGGTGCAGTGACGTGAGGTTGGGGCCCACCTCGGTCAGGCCGTAACCCTGGCGCACGGGCACCCCTTTGGCGTGCCAGCGTTCGATGAGCGGAATCGGCATGGGCTCGCCGCCGACGATGATGTACAGCAGGTGCGGGAAGGTCGCCTGTTCGAAGGTCGGCTCATTGGCCATCATTTGCAGGATGGTGGGTACGGCCATAAAAATGGTGACCTGTTCTTCCTGCAAGAGCCGCAGCGCGGCGCCCGCGTCGAACTTGCGCTGGAGGCACACGTAGCCGCCGTGGTGCAGAAACGGGGTGAGCAGCACGTTCCAGCCGCCGGTGTGGAAGGGCGGCATGACGTTGAGCGTCCGGCTCTCGGTATTCACGATCAGCGACAGGGCGGTGTTGACGCTGTTCCAGAACAGCATGCCGTGGGTGTACAGGGCGCCTTTGGGGAAACCGGTGGTGCCCGAAGTGTACAGGATGAATACGGGGTCGAGCTCGTGAAGGCTTTCCGCCGGAAAGAGATCGACGGACACCGCGGCGGCGGCCTGGCGACAGGCGGCGACCAATTCGCCGAGGGGCAGCACCGTCTTGGCCGTCGTCGCCAGATGCGCGTATTTGGCGTCGTCCAGCACGAGCACAGCAGGCGCCGCATTGCCCAACAGGTACGCTACTTCCGGTGGCGCCAGCCGGTAATTGATGGGCACCAGTATGAAGCCCGCTTTTTGGGCGGCGCCAAACAGCGCGACGTATTCCAGGCCAAATTCGGCGAGTACAGCCACCCGGTCACCTTTTTGCACCCCGAACGAATCGCGCAGCAGCCAAGCCACCCGGTGCGCACAGCGGTTGAGCGCCGCGTAGGTCATGGACTCCCCGGATTCGAAGAGCGCAACAGCCGTTTTGTCGGGGCTGTACAGGCTCCATTTTTCCAACCAGTCGTATTGCCGGCAGTCTGCCATGGCGATTGGGCGTTTTTTTACAGATAAAACAATGCGGCGCCGAATGCGAGTCCGCCACCGGAACCGATGAACAGCACCTTGTCTCCCGGCTTCACCTTTCCGGCCTGCATCCACTGGTCGAACGCCATGGGGATGCACGCCGAGCCGGTGTAGCCGTACTCGTGCATGATGGTCGCGGCCCGATCGTGCGGCACGCCGAGGCGATCCATCGTTTCACGGATCGAATTAACGTTGATTTGCGTGATGAAAAAATGATGAATGTCATTTGGGGCAATGTCTTTTTCCCGGCACAGTTCCAACGCCAGGTTGGACCATATTTCCGGGTTGAGCTCCTTGGGAAATTTATGCACAAACTGCAGTTGGTTTGTGTGCCGGGCGATGCTGTCTGCCGTGACCGGTTCGTGGGCGCCGCCGGCGTAAATGCCCATCCACGCGTTGAACTCGCCACGAGTCAGCAGGCGCGAGGCCTGATGGCCCTTATCCCTGCCCTCCACGGCCCCGAGGAGCACGGCGCCAGCGCCGTCGGCGAACAGGGTTACGGTTTTTTTGTCGTGCAAATTCAGGTATTTGCTCATGGCATAAGCGCCCACGATCAGCACGCGACGGTAGCGCGGGTCGGCCTGAATGTACTTGCTGCCGGCATCGAGGGCGGTCACAAAACCGGCGCAGGCGGTATTCAGGTCGAAGGTGCCGGCGCGGGTCAGCCCCAGCCGGTCTTGTACCACAGAGGCGGTAGACGGGGAGACAAACTCCGGCGTGTCGGTGGCTACGATGAGCAGATCGACCTCCTCGGGCGAGCAGGCGGCCCGCTCCAGCGCGCTCCGGCAGGCGTGTTCCGCCAGGTCGGCGGTGCTTTCGTCGTCATGGCACCAGCGGCGGCGGTAAATTTCCACATGGGTGCGCAGCCAGGTGTCTACGTCCTCCCCAAGCAGGTCGTTGAACCACGCGTTTTCCACCACACGTGTCGGGGCATAGGAGCCGGTAGATAGTATTTGTGCGTTTACGGGCATGGTTAAAAGTTCAGGCGGAAGGGTGATTACTTGTAGTTGAAATGGACGACGCCGGCCGACGGCTCAGGTGCACCGACAGGCCAACCAGCAAGGCGGCGAGGATGGCCAGGGTGCACGCGACCGCCGGGTTGCGCACCGGACCGCTGGTGTAGGACGTCAGTTGGCCATAGTACACGCTGAAGTGCACCACAATGGCCGTCACAGACGCGGCGGCCGGCGCGGCGGTGCGCACGTTTTTTCCGTAAATGCCCAACAGCACCGGCACAAAGGCGGCGGCAAAAAAGGCGTACACGCCGTTTTGCGCCAAAATGCCCACACTCAGGTTGGGGTACAGGAGCTGCTGATAGCTCCACAGGCAGGTGACGAGTGCCAGCCCGGCGATCACCATTCGGTTGATCCTTTTGGCCTGGGCCGGATCGTCGCGCTCGCGCAAACGGCGCGACAGGGGGAAAAGCAGGTCGGTGGTGATGGTGGTGGAAAGCGACTGGATCAGCCCTTCGAGGGTGGATAAGCCCGCCGACACCAGGCCGAGGATGACCAGCAGTCCGATGTAAACAGGAAAGGTATCCACTACATATGCCGGAACGATGCCGTCCAGTGGCAGCGCCTGCCCTTCGCGCTGCAGCTCGGGGTACCGCAAACGCGCAAAAAAGCCGGTGAGCAACACCATAAAAAACAGCGTTTGTACCACGATGGCGATGACCAGGTAGCGGTTGACATCCCCGTCCCGCCGCAGCAGCAGGGAACGCGTGATGATGTGGGGCTGACAAACGATGGCGATGCCCACCACGGCGTTGCAAAAGAACACCTCAAACCAGTCGCGGAAAAGTGGGCTGGCCGGATTGTAGTTGGCAATCAGCAGGGGGTCGAGCGCCGACAGGCGCTGCCACAACCCATCGGGCCCGCCGGAGAAATAAGTCAGGCCGGAAGAGAGCAAAATGACCGCCACACCAATCATGAGTGTCGCTTGTATGCTGTTGGTGTACACCATGGCATTGGCGCCGCCGAACATCATATACCCGAAAACGACCACCACAAAACCGATGAGCACCCACAGCTCGGGGGCGTCCAGGGCTTTGGCCAGCACCTTGGTGACGCCCACGCAGATGAGCACCATGAAGGTGATGAGCAGCAGCGACAGCACAGCAAACCACCTCTCCAGCCCCCGGTTGTTGTACCGTTTGCCCATCCATTGCGCCAGCGTGGCCGCTTTCACGGAAGCGCCGTAACGGCGGAAACTCTTCGTCAGCACGATCAGCGAAACAAACAACGCCGCCGGCAACACCAGGCCCATGGCCAGAAAAGCGCTCCAGCCGAACAGGGCGACAAATCCCGGATTGATCACAAACGTGGCAGCGCTGGTGACGGACGCCGCAAGAGACAGGGCCACCACGTACGCCGGAAACCCCTGGCTGCCCAACGCGTAGTCGGCCATCGTGCGCGTCTGCCGCGCCCCGCGAACGGCGAAAAAAACCATCAGGCAGGTAAATACAAACAGCAACAGGGCCGTAGCAACAGTGTAGGACATAGCGCATGGTGCGAACCCGGAGCACAGCGGGTCACTTGCCCAAAGATCGGTACTGTACCCGCCCTTGCATCCGTGCAGGAAAAACTTATGCCCCCTGACGAATGAAGCTTTTTCCGGATAAAAAACTGATTTATACTTATTTGGGTAAAAAAAAACGGTATTGACTGTTTAATGGCCATTTTTCATTTTGGCTTTGCCGGCGCATGTATAGAGACCTTGCAGCGTTAATTTTGCCCAAAAAGCAAACCCATGCGTTTTCAGAACAAAACGGTTGTCATCACCGGCGGCGCTGCCGGCATAGGCCGCGCCACTGCCCTCCGATTTGCCGCCGAGGGGGCGGCTGTGGCCATCTGGGATGTGGCTGCCGAACGGGGCAATGCCCTGGTAGCAGAGCTCCAGTCGGGCGGCCATCAGGCGGTGTTTGTGTTGGTGGACACGGCTAAGGAAGACTCGGTGGCGGCCGCCGTTGAACAAACCCTGGGCGCCTTCGGACGAATCGACATCCTGGTGAACAACGCCGGCATCACCCGCGACGCCACGCTGCTCAAAATGTCGGAGCAGCAGTGGGATCAGGTGATCGACATCAACCTCAGCGGGGTATTTCACTGCACCCGGGCTGTCGCAGCACACATGGTCGCGCAGGGGTACGGACGCATCCTGAACGCCAGCTCGGTGGTGGGCCTGTACGGCAATTTCGGGCAGACGAACTACGCCGCCACCAAAGCCGGCGTAATCGCCATGACCAAGGTGTGGGCCAAAGAGCTGGGCCGCAAGGGCGTAACCGTCAATGCCGTCGCTCCCGGTTTTATTTCCACCGAAATGGTGCAGGCCATGCCCGAAGAGGCGCTTTCCGCCATGAAGGACAAAGTGCCCCTCAAGCGACTGGGCACGCCCGAAGAGATCGCGGCGGTGTACGCTTTCCTGGCGTCCGACGAGGCCGCCTACATCAACGGCGCGGTGATCAGCGTAGACGGCGGCATCACCCTGTAAGCGCTTGTTCGGTTTTTGATACAAGCGCTAAAATGGCGTAACTTCGGGCGCCCGCACCATGCGTCCGAAACTGCACACTTTTCAGGCATTTGCCGACACCCTGCTGCCGTTGGAGATCGACTATCTCCTCGGGATTCAGCGCTTTGAAGATCCGGAAAGAATAGCCATCCTGCATCAGCTGGCCGAACATACGCGACGTCCGGTTGCATTTTCCGAAAACATAGACAAGCGGAAATATTCGCACGTCAAAAAGTGGGTCCAGGAGCACCTGGACGCCGCCGACGTGGATCGTCAATTCGCATGGCTCAGCCGCATGGAAACGGCGGTGTACACCGACAGCATCGACGCCGCCGGCGAAAAACAGTTGTTGAAGTGCTTCGAGCAGGCCGGGCCGGACTGGTTTCACTTCCAGAAGTTGTACCTGCTGGCCCGCTCCACGCGCCACTACCTCCTGATCCGGATGCGCACCGAAAGCGTACAGGTGGTGGAGCATTTTCTGGAAAAAAACCGGGAAGCGTTTGTCCGGGCCGAAGCGGTGTCTGAAGAACTGTACCGGCTGACCAAATGCTTGTCCGACCCAAACGCAGCGCCCGGCGAATCCACCTGGAGCGCGTGGCTCGAACAGGCTTTTTACGACGAGACCCTCGACGGGCACAACCGCATCCTGGCGTTCGTTCGGCTTATTTTTTTCGCTTACAGCCGGCGCCGGTATGCGTTGCTGCCAGACAAGCTGGACTATATGGAGCGCGCTTTTGTGGCAGGCCGCCTGTACTCACGCCGCATCCTGACCAATTATTACAGCCAGCGTTTATTGTACCACGCCCAAAAGCAGGAATTTGAGCCGGCGGCGGCATACGGGTACTTGTCTCTGCGCAACGCCAACGCCGATCGGCTCTACTACGCCAACAACCTCGCGGGCGTGCTGCTGCGCCTGCACCGGGGCGAAGACGCCCTGCGGGTGTTGCGCTCGGTTGCGCTCGAGGCCAAGCGCTCCACCGCGTTTCACAATAAAATCGGGCACGCCGCTTACCTGATCGCCGCCTTCAACCAGCTGGGCAAATACCAGCAGGCCGAAACCCACGCCGAGGTGTTGCTAAAAGCCTATCGGAAAGAAATGCTCGATCACCGTCGGCACCTGTTTTTTGCCAGCTACTGGGAGGCCCTGCTTTGCGGGCGCAAAGCGGCCAGACTGCTTCAGTCGAACCACACCGCACAGGTGTTGGAACGCGACAGCACGCGGTCGGCAAGCCCCAATTACCTGCCCACGCTGCCCTGGTTGTGGACACTCGCCGCCTACCAGGAAGGGAAACTGGGCCGGACCGAAAGCGCCGAGGCAGTCCGTGCGTTTTTGGGGCGGTTCGCCGGTCAGTCGCTGCCTGCGGCCATGCAACACCTGCAGGAGCTCACGCTCCGGTTGGCGCCTGAACTGATAGCGGGTTGAGTCCGGGCGGTCAATCTCGCTTGTTAAAGCACTGAATGTCCACGGTGCGAATAAACGAGTCCTGTAGCGCCTGGGGCAATCCTTCGTAAGTGATGTTGAACGCCATCCACTTGGATCCCTGGGCGGGGATCGGGCCGGGGTATTCCTGCTTTACGGCGATGGAGTCCACTACTGGATCCACCAACTGACAGAACCACAGCTTGCCGTCCTGGCCGTACAGCAGCGCCTCCAGGCACGGGCGCCGGGCCTCCA
Organism: Saprospiraceae bacterium; assembly: GCA_041736625.1. Lineage (GTDB taxonomy): Bacteria > Bacteroidota > Bacteroidia > Chitinophagales > Saprospiraceae > M3007. The sequence continues at coordinate 11,978 of JBGSTG010000081.1, forward strand.
GGAGCAACGGGTTGCTGACGGTCACGCGGGACAGCCATCCGGTCTCGCGGGGCTCGCCCCCTTCTTGCTGGTGAACCAGCATGCGCACGCCACTGATATCGGTGGCGATCAGGATAGGGCCGGGCTCGACTTCGATGACCCCGCCGGTGCCCATCCGGCAATCGGCGGGTGTACCGCTGATCTTGTCCAGCGGAATGCTGGCAAAAAAGCTGCTGCGCCCGCGGGGCGGCACGGCGTCGGCCATTACGGGAACCACCACGTCCGGCTGGTTGTTGATGGTCAGCGCTTGCCCGTTGGCATCCAGCGGGGTGATGCGCACCCACATTTGGCGCCAGCGATAGTCTGTGTTGTTGGCCAGTCCGGCAACGTTGAAGAATCCGGCTTCACTCCAGCAGTGTACGTCGCTGAAGGTGAGTTGCACCGAGTCGGTGGCTTCTTTGGGCATACGCCGGTCGGGCGCATGCGAGCCGATGAGCGGTGTGCCCGTGTCGCCGGCGCAAGAGGCCAGGCGGTAGGCGCCTGAAACGATCAGCAAAAATGCAATTAACGAATATCTCATGCCGCAAAGATCGGTAATCCGCTACTTTTGCAGCGCATTTTTCGCCTACATGAAATACCTAATTACCGGTTTGGGCAACATGGGCTCTGATTACGACGGCACGCGCCACAACGTCGGCTTCGCTGCCGTGGATCACCTGTGCCGCGATCTCGACGGTTCGTGGCGCGCCGACCACCACGGCGACCTGGCGGAGGTCAAATTCAAGGGACGCACGCTCCTGCTGCTCAAGCCCAGCACGTACATGAACCTCAGCGGCAAGGCCGTGCGATACTGGCTGCAAAAGGAAAAAATACCCAACGAAAACAGCCTGGTGCTCACCGACGACCTGAACCTCGACTTTGGCAAGCTGCGCCTGCGCGCCAAAGGCTCCGACGGCGGCCACAACGGCCTCAAAAGCATCCAGGAGCTGCTCGCTACCCAGGAGTACCCGCGCCTGCGCATCGGCATCGGCAGCGACTTCTCGCGCGGCAAACAGGTCAACTTTGTGCTGGGCCGCTGGACGGCCGACGAGGCCGCCGAACTGCCCCTCATCCTGGAGCGCTGCGACGCGGTGGTGAAGGCGTTCGTGACGGTAGGGTTGGGCAAGGCTATGGAGTTGACGGGGAAGTAGGCGAGGATTTATTTGCCGCCAAAGCAGTAAAAAGAACTAAAAAGCACAAGGCAATTTTGCAAAATAGCAAAATATGTTTATTTTTGCCGCTAAAACAGTAAAATGGACATTGAACGCTTCGCTCAAATGGTACGCTTTCACCGGAAGAAATCCGGTATGTCTCGACAGACTTGTGCGGAATTGGCAGGGGTGGGAAAAACGGTGCTGTACGACATTGAACACGGCAAGACAAGCGTACAATGGAACACCATGATGAAAGTGCTGGAGGTGCTAAACATCAAAATCCAGTTTTCAAGCCCATTAATGCCTTTGTTTGAAAAGACATTCATCGAAAATGAACCATGAGAAGTGCCCTGGTTTTTGTCCACAATATTTTTGCGGGAACGCTTGTAGAAGTAGAATTTAACAGGGCATATCGTTTTGATTACGCCCCGGAATACAGTGGTGATCCCATATCGCTGACCATGCCACGGAAGATTTTGCGCAACTTGCCGGACTTAGTCGCGAATCCAAATACGATTTCACAACGGAGAAAATGATTCAGCTTATAGAGAAGCATTGCACTTTCCCGGCGCTTGAAAAACAGAAGTTTTTCAGGTTAATCCTGTTCTGTTTCCTATGCGTCAATGAGGATATGCACTTGAAAAATTTCTCTCTGATTACACAAAACCATGTGGTCAGGTTTTCTCCTGCCTACGATCTGGTGAACACAACCTTGGCCCTCGGGAAAACCGATGATGAGCTTGCCTTAATGATTGCGGGAAAACGAAAAGAATTTCGCCGCCGCGAGTTAATCGACTATTTTGCATTTGAAAAACTCGGGCTTTCGTCGGCCTCGGTAGACAAAACTTTGACCGCACTTGAAAAGGCATTGCCCCACTGGCAAAATCTGCTTGCACGCTCCTTTTTGCCCGATGATCAGAAAAAGGGATATGCGGCCATTTTGCAACAGCGCTTTGACCGTCTGGGGCTTAACCGGGGCTAGCCCCGGACATACGAATTCCCTGTCGCCCATTTCGGAAATGGTCGCGCTATGAACGTTGCAGTCGGCTCCGGTCAGAACAGCCGAGTGTCAAAGACTCGCCACGATGAATACGAACAGCAGAGCTAACCCGAGGATGCCCAGGATCAGCCCGGCGACGGCCAGCCCTCGCCCCTTTTTTTTGGGATTGTTCTTTACGTTGCTCATACCAATCGCCCCAAAAACGATGCCGAGCACGCACAGCACAAGGCCAATGTAAAGCAGGGACAACAACAGGCCGACCAGACCGCACACAAAACCCGCTATGCACATGCCGTCGGTGGTGGCATCAGGGTCGGGGTTTGCAGGGCCATATTTGGATTTCAACAGACCTTTGAACCGCTGGTATTTGTCGTGGCCGGCATGTTGGGCTGCCTCCCTGGCCCCTTTCGGGTACTGCACGGCTTCCAGGCGCCTGGCGAGGTTCGCCACCTGTTCTTGACGCGATGCTTCGGTTTCGGCGGGCAGGGCGGTGGACAGGAGCAGAAAGGCTGCCAGACAAGTCAGGCGGAAAAAGTGGTGCATATGGATGGGGATTTTGGTTTTGAGTGTGGTGTGGCATTTCGAGCCCAAATGTAAGTGGTTTGCCATTTATTTTTAATGTAAAACAATCATAAAATACTCAGCCACTCCCTAACCACCGCAGCATATCCTTCCTCCCCCTCCAAACCGGTCACCGGCACCCCGGTCGTTCCCTCCAAAGCACTCAGCCCCTTCTCCAGATTGAGTGCCGCCTGCGTCTGCCAGGCAAAATACCCGCGTTCGCCCAGCATTTCGGCCAGGTACTCCTGTTCGGTTTGCCCTGGCGTAGGGATGAGTAAGGCCCTTTTGCCCAGCGCCGCCAGGTCCATAATGCTGCTGTACCCGGCCCGGCACACCACGGCGCCGGCGGCGAGCAGCAGGTCGTTGAGCTTTTCGGAGGTCAGGTAAGAAACCACTTCCACCTGTTCGGCGGCGTAATAGTGCTGTTGGGTGTGCGTTTTCCCTTGTACGATGATGGTGTAGGCGGGCAGGGCGAGGGCCTGTTCGAGCAGTTTCTCCTCCAGCCGGGTGCGTTGGGGCTCGGGTCCGGAGAGTACAATGGCTACGTCGTACTCCTGTTCGCGCGGGTAGCGGCGCATCCGGCTCAGCGGACCGATGTACCGGACGTTCGGGTGGATGTCGGTGTGGTGTGACAGTTCACCCGACAGGTTTGCCTCGCCCGGCGTATCGGGCACCCACACGGCGTCGAAGCGCGCCAGGGCCCGGCGCAGCACATGGTGACCCAACCACGCAGACAACCGTCCGGGAATGCGGGGATTCAGCTGGTGGGTGATCAATACGCTGGGGCAACGGGGGTGAAAGCAGCCATACCGGTTGTCCGACAGAATGCCTTGCAGCCCCATCTGCCGAACCATGCGCCCAACGACCTCATGCTCGGCGCGGATGGCCCATAAGGTGCGTGGCAGGCGTTTGGCCACATTCCACGTCATGTTTTCTGTGTCGTACCGAATACCGTAAGTCGGGAGGGCAACAGACTCCAGGTCGGGAAACTCCGCCCGAAGCAAATTCAGGGCCACACCGTCGGACGCCAACACCGGTTCCACACCCGCTGCCTGCAGCGACCGGATGATGGGTATGCATCGAGAGGCATGCCCCAAGCCCCAGTTGAGGGGCGCAACCAATAGGCGTTTAACCATGCGGTGTACCAACACACCAGAACAACCCTGCAATATCGGCTCCAGTGTGCCGTTTTTGTATTACCTTCGCTAAGGTAACGCAAAACACTTACCTGTTATGAAAAAAATAAACTGGTACCGCCTCCTCTTTCTGGCCCTGATGATGGGTATGTTCCTTATCCAGGCTTGCGGCATTTTTAAACCGAAATGCGACTGCCCACACTTTTGAATGCGGAATGTGGAATGCGGAATGCGGAATAAGAGGGCTCTTGGCTTATTGTTGGAGCAGAGGGTGTCCATGTTGATAAGAGGAGCCCTTTTTTATAGCGTCTATCCAGGTCAGTACGATAAGACTGAGCTGAATGAGGAATAAAAAGGCTCCTGGTTGCACGTTGGGCCAAGCGTACTTTTATTCCGCATTCCGCATTCCGCATTCCACATTCAATTAATTCTGATTTCGTCTTCCTGCCCGGAAAAGAACCGGTATTCGGTGAGCGGGAAGTCGGCGTGGGGTTCAAGGCGCACCCATTTGTTGTACTTGACGAACCACCGCAACTGCTGGGAGGGGAATCCGCGGCGCAGGTAGGCTTCGATGAACGGGTGCAGGCGCAGGGTGATTTTTCCTTTCGGGCGCGATTGCATGACGAACTCCAGGTCGCGTTCGATGTGGTCGGTCACGAGCAGGGTGGCGTTCACTTTGCCGGTACCGCCGCAGGTGGGGCACACCTCGCTGGTGTTGACCGACACTTCGGGCCGGGCCCGCTCTCGGGTGATCTGCATCAGCCCGAATTTGGACAGGGGCAGGATGGTGTGCTGTGAACGGTCCTTGCGCATGTACTCTTCCATTTGCTTGAAGAGCACCTTTTTGTGATCGGGGTTTTTCATGTCGATGAAATCCACCACGATCAGCCCGCCGATGTCGCGCAGGCGGATCTGCCGGGCGATCTCTTCGGCCGCTTCGAGGTTGACCTTGAGCAGGGCCTGATCCACTTCGCTGGAAGAAACCTTGGGCCCGCTGTTCACGTCGACCACGTGCATGGCTTCGGTCTTTTCGATCACGATGTAGACCCCGCTGTTCATGGTGGTCGTTTTTCCGAAAGAAGCCTTCATCTGACGGGTGACCCCGGTGGCGTCGAACAAGGGTTTGGTGCCCGAGTGGAGTTGAACGATGTTGACCTGGTCGGGGCTGATGGACTGCAGGTAGGCGCGGATGTCGGCGTACATGTCTTTGTCGTTCACCACGATCCGGCTGAAGGAGGTAGACAGTAAGTCCCGGAGCACGCTGGCCGGTTTGTCCAGCTCGCTGAGCAATTTGGCCGGAGGAACGACGGTTTTCAGTTGCTGGAAAATTTGCTCCCAGCGGCCCAGGAGTTGCATCACCTCTTCGTGCAGTTCCTGCACTTTTTTGCCGTCGGCTGCGGTGCGGATGATGATCCCGAAATTCTTGGGCCGGATGCTTTCGGCCAGCGTGTGCAGGCGCTTGCGCTCTTCGGCGCTGTCGATCTTTTTGGAGACCGACACCAGATTGGAAAACGGTGACAACACCATGTAGCGGCCGGGCAGGGTGAGCTCACAGCTCAACCGGGGGCCCTTGGTAGAAATGGGCTCCTTGAGGATTTGCACCAACAGCGGGTGGCGCTTGTTTATGACCTGGTCGATCTTTCCGTTTTTTTGGATCTCCTCGTCGTAATCAAAATTGTCGAGCCGATGGGTATTGATGCTGCCGCTGATCACCCCGTTGGTCCAGGTGGTCAGAGAGCGCAGTTTCGGTCCCAGATCGGTGTAGTGCAAAAACGCATCTTTGCGGTGGCCGATGTCGACAAACGCCGCATTCAGACCGGGCATCATCTTGCGAATCTTTCCGATCATGATGTCGCCAACCGAAAAGTTGGCATTTGTTTTCTGGTGGTGTATCTCCACCAGTTTTCCGTCTTCCAGCAGGGCGATGTCGACTCCTGAGGCAAGCGAGTTGATAACCAGCTCTTTTTCCACGATTGAGGCTATGGGTTTAATAAGAGCAACCCACCGGCGATCGTTCGCCGGCAGCAATAAATGCCTGAATAGCCTTCAACAACAGCGGTCATCTGCGCGAGATCGCCGGGGAGAGGTGGGAACAGGGCCGCCGGTAAACAAGGAGAGGGGCGGCAACACAACCGGGTGTCTGGAAAGAAACCAGACAAAAAGGAGGAAAGGAGGGCTTTCGGGGCGGCCGTAAGGGTAAGACGGCCAGATTTCTTCAATGCGCCGGTTGAGCAAAAAGCGGGTGTTCCCGGACTGCCGGCAAAGGCAATTCAGCAACGCATTTCCGGACAGGAGGAGCGACCTTCGAAGAGAAGCCTCCTCCGGTCAATAAAACAGCTCATCCTGTCCGAAAACACAAAGCAGCACTACCGGTTTTTCTTCTTGTGCCGGTTCTTGCGCAGGCGTTTTTTGCGCTTGTGGGTTGCAATCTTATGTCGTTTACGTTTTTTTCCGCAGGGCATACGGCGATGATTTTATGAATTTTAAGAAAAAGCAGGAGTGAAGTGCGCTTATTGGCGCTCCCTGCAGCGTTTGGCAAATGTGTCGGCCTTGTCGGACTGTCCGGCGCCGGCATAGGCTTTGGACAACAGACAGGGCGTAAACGGGTTGTCGGGATCGAGCGAGTAGGCTTTTTCAAGCCGTTGGATGGCCCTTTCCCATTGTTGTGTTTTGATGGCCAACCGGCCGAGCGCGTTGTACACGGCGGGGGCATCGGGGTACTTGGCTTCGAGGTCGCGCAGAATGAGCACGGCCTGCATGGGATTATCCGGGGGCGGCTGTTCGGCGTACACGAGGGCGAGGTTCACCCGGTGCTCCACCACCTCCGGCTGCAGCGAGGCTGCGCTTTCAAAAGCTTTCACGGCCCGTTTGGCACAAAAGTCCCGCAGGAGCGGATCTTTTTCGGCCGACAACGCCTGAAAATAGGTGGCGCCGGCAACCGACCAGGCTGCATCCGTGTTTTCCAGTTCGGCCGCTTGCTGGGCCGCGAGGCCGGAAGCAATCGGGGCATCGTTGCGAAACCAGAACGCAGCCAGGGCTTTGTAAAGGGAGACCTTCTCGACGTCGGTCTCCAGCGCCTGTAACTGTTGTTCAAGGGCCGACAACACGGCCGCGCTGTCGGGGGAGAGCTGCGCCGTGGCTGCCGACAATATTTGCTCGGGGCTGGTCGACTCCCCCTGTAGGGCCCGGCTGCGCTCCACATCGCGCTGACGCGGCGGTTTGGTGTCGAAACCCCAGTACAGACCGGAGAACAGCAGCACTGCCGACAGGAGTACAACGAGTTGAACCCTGCTCATAGACTAATCTTCACTTTCGTCGCTCGGGAGGGAAGTGACGTTGCTTTTCACCTGATCCATGAAGACTTTGGCCGGTTTGAAAGCCGGAATAAAATGCTCGGGAATTTCAATCGAAGCTCCCTTCTTGATGTTCCGGCCTACCTTGCGTGCCCGTTTTTTGATAATAAAACTGCCAAAACCGCGGATGTAGACGTTCTCTCCTCCTTCCAGGGCGTTTTTGATTTCTTTCAATAGTGCTTCCACAGACACCAGCACGTCTACTTTGGCGATGCCGGTCTTCTCGGAAATAGCGTTCACAAGGTCAGCCTTTCTCATGCTTTATCAAGTTGATTTTGAATCACTTACAAACAAAAAGTGAATGTCGCGAAAATGGAGTCGCAAAGTTCAGCTAAATTTCGGAATTCTGCAAAGATTCCTGAAAATTTTATCTTGCATAGTTTTGATTTTCAAGGAAAATTAAACGAAGCTGCACATAATTGGCCCCAAAGACGACCGGAGTCCGTACTTTCGCCCCGCATCAGCCAATTTAACCAACCGGTCCATTTTTTCACCGACATCCTCTTCTTTATGCTCTTTTCAATGACTGGTTACGGCCGGGCCACCGGCAGCTACGGCGACAAATCCATCTCGGTGGAAATCCGCGCCGTAAACTCCAAGTTTCCCGACATCAAGATGCGACTACCGGGCGATTACAAGGACAAGGAGCTCGAACTGCGTAAAATCATCAACGATCATGCCGACCGTGGCAAGATCGATATGTTGCTGGACGTGCAAAGTGCCGACGGCGCCGCGCCGGTCTCCCTGAACGAAAGTTTATTCAAGGGGTACCATGCTGTTCTTTCGCGGCTTGCCAGGGAGCTTGACATCCACCAGGGAGACATGCTCCAGGCCATCCTGCGCATACCCAACGTGGTTGCCTCCACGAACGGCAGCAATATGGATTCAGAGGAGTGGCAAGCAACGCTTGATACCATAAACCGTGCGTTGGATGACCTGCGCGCCTTTAGGCAGGTCGAAGGGAACCGCCTCCAGCAAGAACTGGAACTACGGGCCCGCAACATCCTGAAGTTGCTCGGCAGCGTGGAACCCTTCGAAAAAGAACGGTTTGCCCGCCTGCGCGACCGAATCCGGAACAGTATGGAAGAAGTGATCGGAAAGGAAAAGATCGATCAAAACAGGTTTGAGCAGGAATTGCTCTTCTACCTGGAAAAAATGGACATTACCGAGGAAAAGGTTCGCCTCGAACAACACAGTCTGTACTTCATCACCCAGTTAACGGATGATGACCGACCCATCGGCCGCACGCTGAATTTCATCAGCCAGGAAATGGGGCGCGAGATCAACACGCTTGGCGCCAAAGCTTACGACGCCAGCTTGCAGCGCGTGGTGATACAAATGAAAGAGGAACTGGAAAAGATCAAAGAGCAACTGGCGAATGTCCTCTAAAAAAAGTTCAGGGTTCAAAGCAAATAGATACGCTTCGAACCCTGAACCTTAACCCAATCGCTGTTTACTGTTTCACGAAGTTACCCTCCAGACGGCCAAAGCGGCTGTGGAGTACCAGGTGGTACATGCCCGATGGCAGTTCTGCAACGTCCAGGGTGAAGTAATTGCCGTTGCTTACGGTTGCCATTCGGACCTGCCGACCGTCGGCGCTCAGTATTTCCACGTCTGCCTGGCCGATCAACGCACCTCCGGACAACTGCACCTGTACCTGGATTCTGGCGTCTGCCGGATTGGGAGAAATGGTCATTTTCCCGTTGGCACTCTCCGGCTTGTCGGTGGAGGTGCTGCAGGAAATTACGCCCACATCTTCAGCATCGCGGCAATCGGGGTCATCCAGGTCGACCACGGCGAACTCGTATGGGGTGGCGCCGTCGCCATTAAATGGGCCAAGGATGATCGGCTGCGGCTGGTTGTACGGGAAGGTTCCGTAGTTGTTGCCGTTTCCAACGATTTCAAACCCGTCGGGGCCCCCGTTGTCGGATGAAAAGGTGATCACTGCAAAGAACTGCCCGCACAGGCAAGGTGTGGTTTGCACCTGCAAATCGTAGATTTTGCACGGGTCGAACAGGCAGTGGGGTGCGAGGAAGTCGATCTCTTTGCAACAGCTCGTGCCGGTGTTGCTGTTGTGGATGCACACCTTGATCTGGTCCTTGGTGTTGCCACTCCAGGGGAAGTCGGAAATGGTCAACGGCAGGGCGCTCAACGGGAACAGGCCGAGATACTGGCCGTTGGCCCAGAGACCAAACTCGGTTGCCGGCCCGGGGTTAAGCACGTCAAAATTCAATACCACTTCATAGGTGCTGTCGGAGGTGCAGTCGCCGGTGTCGACGTGAAGATCGACGATCTTGCAAGGATCGTCCTTCAGACAGTCCGGCACCAGGAATTCCAGCGTTTCGCAGCAGAGAAAGGGTGCGTTGGGTGTGCCCAGGCAGATTTTGATGACGTCCTTGGCGCCGCCGTCCCAGGGGAAGTTGTCGATTTTCAGCGGCAACTGGCTGAGGTTGTAATAGCCGAGCAGTTGGCCGTTGGCGAAAACGGCAAAGGTGTTGCCGGGAGCAGGGCCGGTGGTCTGGAAGTCGACGTAGAGCTCGTACGTGCTGTCGGAGGTGCAGGCGCCGGTTTGTACGCTCAGGCTTTCAATATCGCAGGGCGGATCCGTGATGCAGTCCGGCGCCAGGAAGGTTTTGTCGGCGCAACAATCCATGTTGTTGGTGCCCGGCGTAACGATGCACACTTTGATGTGATCGGTGCTGCCGCCGTTCCAGGGGAAACTGTCGATGGTAAGGGGCAACTGACTCAGGTTGGAGAAGCCGAGGAATACGCCGTTGGCCCACACGCCGAAGGTGCTGCTTTGGTTGTTCGACACCTGGAAGTTGATCGTAACCTTGTACGTGCTGTCGCTGGTGCATGGGCCAGTTTGAACGGACAGGTCGGTGATCTTGCAGTCCGGCGGATTTTGCAGGCAGTCGGGCGCCTCGACAATGATTTTCTGGCAGCAGCCAAAACCACTGGAATTCAGGGTGTCCAGCACGCAAACCTCAATGAGGTCTTCCGCGCCGCCGCCCCAGGGGAAGTAGTGAATGGTGATGGGCAGTTGCCAGTTCAGGTAAGTGCCCACGTAAGCGCCGTTGGCGTACACGTTGAACTTGTCCGACGTGGGATTGTCAATCCAGAAGTTGATTTTTACCTTGTAGGTACTGTCGGTGGTGCAAGGGCCGGCCTCGACTTCGAAGTCGGTGATCTCGCAGCCGGGAGGCGGGTCGGGCAGGCAGTCGGGCACCAGAAACTCACGCGTTACGCAGCAGTCGAATCCCGGCGGAACGTTGATGGTTTGCAGGCACACCTTGATCACGTCCTTCATGCCGCCGTTCCAGGGGAAGCTGTCGATGGTGAGGGGCAGGCTGCTGAGGGGGAACGTGCCGAAGAACGTGCCGTTGGCCCACACACCAAAGCTGGTGGCGTTTCCGGGGTTGATGACGTCAAACCCGATCTGGATGCGGTAGGTGCTGTCCGATGTGCAGTCGATGACCTCCACGAAAAAGTCTGTAATGTCGCATGGCTTGGGAAGCAAGCAGCCGGGCACGTCGAATGCTTTGCTCGCGCAACAGACAGGGGTGTTGGGCGACTGTGCTACGATACATACCTTGATCTCGTCCACCGGCCCGCCATTCCACGGGAAATCGTCGATGGAAAGCGGCAGGCTGCCCACCGGGAAATTGCCGATGAACACGCCGTTGGCGAATACGCTGAATTCGGAAGTGGAGGGCGCGTTCGTCTGAAAGTTGACGGTCACTTCATAGGTGCTGTCCGACGTGCAATTGCCGGTTTCCACTTTCAGGTCGTCGATGAAGCAGGGCGGCTGTGGGCAGGAGGGGGCCTGGAAGGTCAGTGTGGCGCAGCAGTTCGGGTTGTCGTTGATGCACACCCGGATGACGTCGTTGACGCCGCCGCTTGAAGGGAAGAACGGAATGGTGACGGGAAGCTGGCTGATCGGGTAAATGCCCAGGTACTGTCCGTTTCCGGCGTACACTTCAAAGAAGTTGTTGCCGGGGTTGTCCACCTTGAAATTAAGGAACAAGCTGTATCCGGTGGTGCCGGGAATGCATTGCAGGGGATCGACGACCAGGTCGTAGATCGCGCAGCTGTCCGGAAACAGGCAATCCGGCGCGTCGAACTTGAACGTTTCGCAGCAGGGCGCCAGGGAAGTGTCCGTAACGACGCAGATCTTGATAAAATCGTCGATCAAACCGTTCCAGGGGAAGTTGGCGATGGTGACGGGGGCTTCCGACAACTGGTAGGGGCCGTACTGCTGGCCGTTGCTGCCGGTGATTACAAAAGCGCCCAGGCCAGGGTTGGTAGCCTGGAAGTTGACAAACAGGTTGAACGTGCTGTCGGACGTGCAGGGGCCGGCCTCAATGGCGGCGCTCATGATCATGCAGGGGCCGAACGGCAGGCAGTCGGGCGCCACAATCTGCACTACGCGGCAGCAGTTGGGTTTGCTGCGCAGGCAGACGCGGATGCGGTCGAACACTTTGCCACCCCAGGGGAGGTTCACGATGGACAGCGGCAGCTGGTCGGTGGCGTAGGCGCCGATCAGGGAGTCGTTGACAAAAACGTCGAACGTATCGATAACGGTAGCCGGGTTTGTGTACTTAAAATCCAACTGAACGGTGTAGGTACTGTCCGACGTACAAGTGTCGGGCTTAACGGTCAGGTCGCTGATGTAACACGGCAGGCCGGGCAAACAGTTGGGCGGCGCAATGGTGTCGGAAGCGCAGCAATTGGGACTGTTGGCCACGCAAACGGTGATGACGTCGAACGCATTGCCGCTCCAGGGGAAGTTGCTAACGACCAGCGGAAGGCTGCTGATGGGGAACGTGCCGAGGAAAATGCCGCCGTCGGCGAACACGCTGAACTGCGTGTTAATCGTCTGGCTGGTGTTGAAATTGATCAGCACGGAATACGTGCTGTCCGACGTGCAGGTGTCGGGTACGGCTTTAAAGTCGGTGATGCTGCAGGGCGTGTTGCAAATGGGCACCTGAATGGTCACGTCGTCGGCACATCCGGGAATGACGACGTCCGACACCAAAAAATTGTACACGCCGGTACCGCCGGCGTTGTTGATGGGCCCTACGGTGAGCGGAAGCGAGGTGTAGGTGTAGTTCCCGTAGTCAACGCCGTTGATCTTCAGGTTAAACTGGTTGGTGGTGAACTGGTGATCAAAATCGATCGTAGCCTTGAAGTTGCAAAAATTCGGATCGGTTTGGTCAATGGAAACGGTCAGATCGAGGATCTGACAGTTGTTCTGGCCGAAAAGCGGGACCATAAACAACATGAGCAAAAACAGTAATGGGATGCGCATAGGGATATAAAATTTGTGAGAGAATCGATTCGGGAGCGGATTAGACACGCAATTCTACGCAAAATAAAGATACCTGTTGCTATGATTTCGCTTCCTTGGTCTAATAATTTGGTGCAAATACCGCTAATTTGTTAGCCATGCCAGCAAGTGGGGCCCAAAAATGATTCCTCCGATCGCCAATGCGCACATAGCAGCCACCAACACGGCGCCGGCGGCCACATCCTTTACCTTGCCCGCCAGCGGGTTGTACTCCGGCGACAGCCAATCCACCAGATACTCCAAAGCCGTGTTCACCATCTCCAGGCCCACCACCAACCCGATGCAGCCAATAACGGCAACCCACTCCAAAGGCGCCACATCGAAATATGCGCACCCGCCTAACGCCATCGCACCCAACACGATGTGCACACGCATGTGCACCTGCGTACGAACGGCGTCAACGATCCCCTGAAAGGCAAACACAAAACTTTTGAGGCGTCGGTAAAACATTCGTCAAAAATACGACATCTTTTTTTGTCCCACATTGCGTTGGTTTTTTATAAAAGGCTTATCTTTGCGTCCGTTTTTTAAAGGAGAGATGTCCGAGTGGTTGAAGGAGCGCGCCTGGAAAGTGCGTATACGCCAAAAGCGTATCCAGGGTTCGAATCCCTGTCTCTCCGCAATCCGGTGTGGGTGTGGGTGTGGGTGTGGGTGTGATACGCTTGCTCATTCCACCGACAAGTGAGGGTCATGCCCCAACGGTGGAATGAGTCCGAGTATCACACCCACACCCACACCCACACCCACACCGGATTCCGGATTACCAAGCAGTGAAATGAGTGCGCGTATCACACCCACACCCACACCCACACCGGATTCCGGATTACCAAGCAGTGAAATGAGTGCGCGTATCACACCCACACCCACACCCACACCCACACCCACACCCACACCGAATTGGAGAGGTGGCAGAGTGGTTGAATGCACCTGATTCGAAATCAGACGTACCTTCGCGGGTACCGGGGGTTCGAATCCCTCCCTCTCCGCAATTCGGTGTGGGTGTGGGTGTGGGTGTGGGTGTGATACGCGTACCCATTCCACCGATGAGGATGGGCCTCACTAATCGGTGGAATGAGCAAGCGTATCACACCCACACCCACACCCACACCCACACCCACACCCACACCCACACCCACACCCACACCCACACCCACACCCACACCCACACCGAATTGATTACTCTGGATTGAGTTTACGCCGCTTCAGCAGAAAGCGGCGAATATCGTCGAACACGTACACTTCGGTTAATTCCCAGCCATTTTCATAGCAATAGTTGAGCGCGTCGGTCGTACTGCGGAAGTCGAGACGTCGGCCCTCTGCGTCTGTCAGGAAGTCGTTTTCGGACAGGCGGGCCCGGTGGTTCTGGCCGTAATCAACCACCACGTGAAAGCGCGATTCCTGGGTGCGCAAGGGTACTACCTCAATGTACTGGCTGGTGTTGTTTTCGGTCAGGCGAATGCCCTCCACAAACAATTGCGCCCAGGCGGTGGGCGCAGAACAAAGCAAAATGCAAGCAGAAAGGAAACAACGGATTTTCATGGTCGATTTATTTTTTCAACAAAGAAAACCCACCCAAAAGAAAAATAAAACACCATTAACGCCAATTTAACTTGATTAACAACGATTTAACCACATTAGCCCACGGCTTCAGCCGTGGGCGTGGGCGTGGGCGTGGGCGTGGGTGTGGCCGTGGGCGTGGGCGTTGGCGTGGCCGTGGGCGTTGGCGTGGCCG
>JBGSTG010000083.1:0-52608 GCA_041736625.1 Saprospiraceae bacterium
GGCACCGCAGCCGGGGCCGGTGGCGGCGGAAACGGCGCCGGTATTGGCGGCGCCGTGTTCGTCGTCAGCGGCACGGCTACCTTCGCTGGCTGCCAGTTTACCAACAACAGCGCCACAGCCTCCGGCAGCGCCCTGGGCAAAGGTGGCGCCATCGGGGTATACGACTTCGCCACCTTCGGCTCCGTCAATGGCAAAGCAAACGCCCAAGTCGTATTTTCGACCTGCGGATCGGGAAATACCTTCACCGGCAACAACGCGGCCAACAATGCTAACGACAACGCCACCGTAACCGACGGATCTACCTTCAACGACAACGACAACATCCTCGGGAAAATATTCAGCACCAACGACACCACCTGTGCGTTTACTGTACTGAAAAACCTGGCGTACCTGTGGAACAACAATGCCGCGACGCCCACCATCACCGGCATCCCCTCCGGCAATTACCAGGTGACGGTTACCGACTTTGTTCGCAACTGCACCGCCACCGGATCGGTTATGGTCGGCGCCGACGTCAATAGCCCCACCATCACCACCTTGCAAGACCAGTCCGTCTGCTCCGGCAGCGATGTGACGTTTTCGCCGACGGTGACCGAAGGGGTGCCCAACCCGGCCAACGACCTCGCCCTGCAATGGCAAGTAAGCACCGACGGCGGAATGAACTTCAGCAACATCAACAACGCCAACTCGGCAACGCTGATGCTCAACGACGTAACCACCAACCAAAACGGATACCGGTACCGGCTGGTGGTCTCTGAAAACGGCGCCTGCACCACCCAAAGCAACGCAGCCCAACTCACCGTGCGACAGACACCGGCAGCCTTCCCGGTTACCGGCGGTGGCCCGTATTGTGCCGGCGGCGCTGGCGTGCCCGTAGGACTGAGCGGCTCGGAAAGCGGCGTCTCCTACCAGTTGAAACGAAACAACAGCAATACCGGCACGCCTGAAAACGGCTCCGGCTCGGCCATTTCCTTCGGCAACCAGACCCTGGCCGGCACCTACACCGTGGTGGCCACCAATACCGGCAACGCATGTACCGCCGATATGACGGGATCGGTTCAGGTGAGCATCAATCCGGCGCCCACAGCCTCCGTGACAGCCGGCCCCTCACCCATCTGCCTGAACCCGGGTGCATCCTTCACCATCACTGGAACAGCCGACGCCCTTGTGACGTACAACATCAACGGCGGCGGAAGCCAGCAGACTATCCTCACCGGGGGCATGGCCACCGTTGAGCCGACGAACGCCGGCAACGTAACGCTTAACCTGCTCTCCGCCGCCCTCAACGGCTGCACGACCAACCTCGCCGGAAACAACGCATCCGTGACGGTTCAGCTCTGCATCGCCGGCAACATCAAATGGGAAAACCAGAACGCAGGGGTGAAAGACGCTGCCGTTGTCGCCACAGGCCCCTCTTTCGGTGCAGACCTGACGGACGCCGCAGGCGATTACAACATCCTCATCACCCAGACCGGCGCCTACACCGTCATACCCACCAAAAACATCAACAAATTTAACGGTGTCACCGCCGCCGACGCTTCGCGCATCCAGCAACACCTCTCCGGGAACGCCCCCTTGGGGGCACCTTTCCCGCGGATCGCGGCCGACGTGAACAAGAGCAACAGCATCACCACTGCCGATGCAGGCCTCATCACGCAGGCGCTCCTCGGCAACCCCACCGCAAACAACATCTGGAATACCTCCTGGCGGTTCGTGGATGCAGATTATGTATTCCCCAACCCGAATGCCCCCTGGAACTTCCCTGAAAGCGTTTCGATCCCCGCTGCCAGCGGCCAGGAGGGCGGTATCGACTTCAAGGGTGTCAAACTTGGCGATGTTACCACCCCTCGGGCCGACCCCTCCATGCGTCCGCAGCCGCTGGTGTTACGCGGTCAGGATGCACCCTTGCAGGCCGGCAGCGCGGTAGAAGTGCCCGTGGCTGTTGAAGGGTTTCACGACTTAGCGGCCTTCCAGTTTGTGCTGCAATTCGACATCGACGCGCTGGCATTTGTCGGCATCTCCACCCCGGAGGGCAGCCTGCTGAGACCCGAACAGTTCGGTGCATTCAACGCCGCCGACGGCGAACTGCGCGCCGTGTATGCAAAAGCAGAAGGCGCAGACCTCGAAGATGGAACGTCTTTTTTCACCCTCCACTTCACAGCTTTGAAAAGCGGACAAATGGCCGGCGATGTGCTGCAACTGAATCAGGATTTCCTGCCTGCCGAGGCGTACACAGCAAACATGGAAATCAGGCCGATTGTACTGACGCTCAGTTCCGCCTCCTCAGCCGGTAACCCGTCGGCCCTGTCACCAACGCTGTGCGCCCGCCCTAACCCTGCGCCAGGACGCACCAATCTGCACTTCGCCTTGCCACGGCCGGGCGAAGCAGCAATCCGTGTTATAGACGTGAGTGGCCGAACCATATTCCAACATACCGCCTATTTCAATGCAGGAACGCACGTGCTTCCGGTAGATTTCACGCAGCCGGGCTTGTATGTGGCAGAACTGTATACCGCTGATGGAACACTGGCGGTGAAGGTGGTGGCGGAGTAAGCGCCTTCCTCCGTGTGCCTCCGCGAAACCTCTGTGCCCTCTGCGGTTCAGTTTTGAAAGGAACCGCAGAGGAGCACAGGGGGCACACAGAGGAGCGCAGAGCACTACCTCCCCTGCGTGCCTTTGTGAAACCCCTGCGTCCTTTGCGGTTTATTTTTTTTAAAGGAACCACAGAGGGGCACAAAGGGCACGCAGAGGAGCGCAGGGGCACTACCTCCCCTGCGTGCCGCTGTGAAACCCCTGCGCCCTTTGCGGTTTATTTTAAAATAAACCCCCAAACAGACTTTTACCCCAAAAAAAACGTTTTTACCAGAATCCTGCTGGACGCATCACCAAATCACCCACCCATGACCCGTCTCCTACTCTTCCTCAACCTCGTGCTTGCGGCCGTGCTATTCTCGCTGGTCATGTGGTCGTTCAAGGGCAAGCAGCCGGCGTATGTCGGCCCGGCACAGACCATTCGTTCGGTGAATCTGGACAAGGATTTCGACTTCTGCGGCGAAAAATTACCCATGGACAACCCGGATGTGCTGGAACGCCTGGACGCCGAATTGCTGCGAAACGTATACTACCACTCCGCCACCATTCTGGCCTTTAAACGCGCCAATGCCGTTTTTCCCGTTATTGAACCTATTTTGAAGGAAAACAACGTGCCGGACGACATCAAGTACCTCGCCGTTGCCGAGAGCAACCTGTCTAACGCCGTGTCGCCCGCCGGCGCCAAAGGCGTGTGGCAGTTCATGAAAGGCACGGCCGAGCAGTACAACTTGGAGGTGAATACCGAGGTCGACGAGCGCTACCACCTCGAAAAGGCAACGGTGGCCGCCTGCCGCTACCTGACCGACCTGAAAAAACAACTGGGCTCCTGGACCCTGGCCGCTGCCGCTTACAATGGCGGCCCCGGTCGCTTGTCCGGCGAAACCGGCAAACAGCGCGCTACTTCGTTCTACGACCTTAACCTGGCCGCAGATGAAACCATGCGCTACCCCTTCCGCATCGTGGCCATCAAAGACGTGATGCAGAACCCGGACGATTACGAATATTTCGTAGACCCCAAACACCTGTATAAACCGCTGTCCGGATTCACCGTGGTCCGGGTGGACAGCCCGGTCGCCAATTGGGCCGACTTCGCAGTTAAATACGGTATTTCCTACCGAGCCCTCAAGGTGTACAACCCCTGGCTGGTCGACAGCAAGCTGACCAACAAGGCGGGTAAAGTGTACGAAGTGAAGGTGCCGAAAAAAGGTTGATCCCACTCCGCTTCAATCCGTCGTGTCTACGCCCATTCACATCGCCCATCTGCTGCCCGTGCTGGATCAGCACCTGATCAGGTTGCTCCGCTCGTTGACCGACGACGACTGGCGCCGCAACACGCTCGCACCACAATGGACCGTGAAAGACATTGCCGCCCACTTGCTCGATGGGAACCTGCGCGCCCTGTCCATGCTGCGTGATGGATATTATGGCGAAACCGCCGGCAACATCGCCTCCTACCGGGATCTGGTGGACTTTCTCAACCGGCTGAACGCCGACTGGGTGCAGGCCATGCGCCGCGTAAGCCCATTCCTGCTGATCGATCTGCTCGAGCGCACCGGCGCCCCCTACTGCAACTACCTGCAATCGCTCGACCCCTTTGCGCCGGCATCTTTCTCTGTGGCATGGGCGGGTGAAGAACAATCGCCGAACTGGTTCCACACCGCACGCGAATACACAGAAAAATGGCACCACCAACAGCAGATTCGCAGGGCCGTGGGGCAGGAACGGCCGCTGTACAGCCGGGATCTCTACCACCCATATCTCGACACGTCGATGCGCGCCCTTCCACATCACTATCGCCACGTGGCGGGCATGGCCGGCGAATGCATCCGTATTCATGTGGCCAGCATAGGCGGGGGCGACTGGTACCTGATGCACGACGGAATTTCCTGGCAATTGACTGCTGACGTGGCGCAAGAACCCGATTGCGCCGTATTGTTTCCGGAAGATGTCGCCTGGCGAATGTTCACCAAAGGGATTTCCAAAACAGAAGCAGAGAATCAAACCCCGGTACAGGGTAAAGAAGCGCTGGGCAAACAGGTGTTTGGCATGCTGGCGGTAATGGGTTGAGTGCTGCTGCGTTTTTTTAACACGAATCCGTGTTCCATCAATGGCAGGCGCTGCAATGCGAATACTGCGGTACCTTTGCGGCCTTGACCCTCTCCATCGTCATCGTCTCCTACAACGTGCGCCATTTCCTCGAGCAGGCGCTGTACTCCGTGCGCCGGGCGCTGGTGGGCATTGATGCCGAGGTATGGGTGGTGGACAACAACTCGGTGGACGATTCCGTGCGCATGGTGCGCGAAAAATTTCCCGAAGTACGCCTGATCGCGAACAACGACAATCCCGGGTTTGCCGTGGCCAACAACCAGGCCATTCGCCAAAGCACAGGCCGCTATGTGTTGCTGCTCAACCCCGACACGGTTGTTGAGGAGGATACCTTTGCCAAATGCATTCGCTTCATGGACGAACACCCCGGCGCTGGCGCCCTCGGGGTGCGCCTCATCGACGGAAGCGGGCGCTACCTGCCCGAGAGCAAGCGGGGCTTCCCTACCCCCTGGGTGGCTTTTTGCAAAAGCACGGGACTCTCGGCCCTGTTCCCCCGCAGCCGGAGGTTTAACTACTACTACCTCGGCCACCTGAGCCCGCACGAGACCCACACCATCGACGTGCTCGCCGGCTGCTACATGTTCATGCGCCGCGAAGCGCTGGACAAGGCCGGGCTGCTGGACGAGGCTTTTTTCATGTATGGCGAGGACATCGACCTGTCGTACCGCATCACCCGCGCCGGCTACCAAAATTATTACTACCCCGAAACGCAGATCATACACTACAAGGGCGAAAGCACCAAAAAAGGCACGCTCAACTACGTCCGGGTGTTTTACCAGGCGATGATCATCTTTGCCCGCAAACACTTCACCGGGCGGCAGGCGGGCCTGTTTGTGGCCATGCTGCAGGTAGCCATCTGGCTGAGGGCGGGTATTACACTGGTCCAGCAGTTTTTCCGAAAAATCTGGCTGCCCATGCTCGACGCCGCCTTGCTTTTTGCCGGACTCCTGTTTTTGAAAGATTTCTGGGCCGGCTACTACTATAAAGATCCCGGTTACTTCAAGCCGGCAGTGGCGCAGTTCAACTTCCCCTTGTACACAGGCGTGTGGCTCTTGTCGGTGTGGCTTAATGGCGGCTACGACCACCGGTACGACTTGCGGCGGCTGGTGCGCGGACTGGCCATGGGCACCCTCCTGCTGGCTGCCGTGTACGGCTTTTTGAACGAAGACCTGCGCTCGTCGAGGGCGTTGCTGCTACTCGGCGCGGCCTGGGCAGCGCTGGCGCTGACCACCCTCCGCCTGCTGATGCACCTCGTCGAGTACGGCAATCTCCGTGTCGGACGCGAGCGCATCCGGCAGGTAGCCATCGCCGGCTCACCCCGGGAAAGCCGGCGCGTGATCGGGCTGTTGCAACAGGCCTCCGTACACATGAACCTGGTCGGCATCGTATCGCCCGCCGACAACCGCCCCCCGCCCGCCGACTACCGACTACCGACTACCGACAACCGACAACCGACCGCCGAAGACCGACAACCGACCGCCGACAGCCTCTACCTAAACACCATGGACCGGCTGGACGAGGTCGTGCGCATTTTCCGGGTGGATGAACTGATCTTTTGCGCACGCGACGTGCCGGCCCAGGAGATCATGGCCTGGATGACCCGCCTGGGTCCGGGCATCTCCTACAAGATTGTGCCGGAAGAGAGCATGAGCATCATCGGCAGCAGCAGCAAGCACGAACCCGGAGAGCTGTACACCATTGACATCCGGTACAACATCGCCCAGCCGGGGCAACGGCGCAACAAACGGGTGCTGGATGTGCTGTTTTGCCTGGCTCTGATACCCACCGCGCCGTTGTGGTTGCTGCTACCGGGCAAACGCGCGCTGTTTGGAAAACACTGGCTCGCCGTGCTGACGGGCAGCCGTTCCTGGGTGGGTTACGCACCACACCCCGAGAACAACCGGCTGCCGAAGATCAGGCCCGGCGTATTCCCGGTCAGCTTCAGCGTGCGGCCGGAGCCCCCGGAGGCCGTGGTCGGCAGGCTGAATTTTTTATACGCCAAAGATTGGAATGTCTGGCGCGACTGGGCGGTGCTGGTCGGGTAACCCGAGGCACCGCCTCATTTTTTGAACCCGATTCGATCCCGTTCATTCCAGTTTTTTCCATTGGACTCGTGCTCCTCGCGCAAGGCATTCACGTCGGTTGATAATAAAGCGTGCTCCTCACTCAGCAGATTTAGGGCCTCTTGGATGTCCGTTATCCGATGGTCCAGACGCGCCTCCAACTCATGGAGTTTCATAGCCAGCTCTCGATAGGTGAGCGCAAAGCTCCGCAGCGCAACAAAAGCGCGCATGATCGCAATGTTGGCCTGAATCGCCTTTTCGGAGCGCAGCACGCTGGACAACATAGCAACGCCTTGTTCGGTGAAGGCGAAAGGCGGGTAGCGCGTTCCTCCCCAACTTGTGGTCACAATTTGTGACCACAAGTTGGAAAACTCCTTTTGCGTCAGTTCAAAAAGAAAATCTTCAGGAAATCGGGTGATATTCCGGCGAACGGCTTGCTTCAACACTTTGGTGGGGACACCATATAGCTCTGCAAGGTCAAAATCCAGCATGACCTTTTGCCCGCGTACCTCCCAAATTTTATCGCGTATAATCTGCATTTCCATGAACCCATTTATTTTTGGAAAAACAAAAAGGCAAATATAAACAAAAAATATGGAAAATTGATTTTTGTTTTAAAAATCGTTTTTCATCACCTCATTATCGATCAGCCGAATCTCCCCGGCTTTCACGGCGGTGCACGCCACCACAAAATGGCTGTCGGAAAACGTATGAACGGGCAGCAGGCTGACCCCGTCCACCAACTCAAAATATTCGGGTAGGAGCCCGGCCCGGCGCAGTTCCGAAAACGCCCATTCCTGCACCTTGGCGGCCGGCATTTCAGCAAACCGCTTGCGGGCGTCGAGCAGGGTGCGATATATGGCCGGTGCGGCGGCGCGCATGTCGGGCGTGAGCCGCACGTTCCGGCTCGACATGGCGAGCCCGTCGGGCTCCCGGCGCGTGGGTACCATGACGAGCGCCACCGGCAGGTCGAGTTGCCGGATCATGTCGCGCACGATGCTGAGTTGCTGGTAATCTTTCTGGCCCATGTACAGGCGGTCGGGCTTCACCACATCCAGCAGACGGTTGACCACCGTGGCCATGCCCGCGAAGTGGCCGGGTCGGAAAGCGCCTTCCATGGTCTTGTCGAGGGCGCCGAAGTCGATCGTCAACGACAGGTCTTGGCCGGGGGGATACACCTCCTCCACCGGAGGCATGTACCCGGCAGCGCAAGGGGCATGGAGCAGCAGGTGCAGGTCGCGTCCCGGGGTGCGCGGGTACTTTTCCAGGTCTTTGGGGTCGTTGAACTGGGTGGGGTTCACAAAGATGGATACCACCGCCTGGTCGCCCCGAACGGCGGCGGCGCGCACCAGATCGAGGTGCCCCTCGTGCAGGGCGCCCATGGTCGGGGCGAAGCCTATTTTTTTTCCGTCTTTTTTTTCCTGCGCCACCCATGCCTGCAGGTCGGCATTGCGTTGAAAAACCAGCATGTATTCCGTGTTTGGACGGCTAAAGGTAGGTTAAACGCGCGGACTGTTGAACCATTCATCGATTCTTGTTTATGAAACCGTGTTCCCGGTATGGCTGGTGCGAAAGAATCGATTCCCGGGAGAACAAAATTTTATCACAACTTTACCCCGTCCGGCACTGTTTTATGTTCAAATCTTTCAATCTTCATTGAAAATTGATTTCCTCAAACCCTAACGCGGCAGGCATGTCTTTAGAGGCCATAAAAGAGCCCATTTCGGCAGAGTTGGACGTTTTTGAAAAACGGTTTCGCGAGAGTATGCGCAGCCATGTGCCCCTGCTCGACAAGATCACGTGGTACATCGTCAAGCGCAAAGGTAAGCAAGTGCGGCCCATGCTGGTGCTGCTCAGCGCCCGCCTGTTCGGCCCGATCAACGAAGCGGCGTACACCGCGGCCTCGCTCGTCGAACTGCTGCACACGGCCACCCTGGTGCACGACGATGTGGTGGACGAGGCCAATGAACGCCGGGGCTTTTTCTCCATCAACGCCCTCTGGAAAAACAAGGTAGCCGTTCTGGTGGGCGACTACCTGCTCTCCCAGGGCCTGCTGCTCAGCATACGTCAGGGACAAACGCGCCTGCTGGAGATCGTCAGCCGCGCCGTAAAAGAGATGGCGGAAGGGGAGCTGCTGCAGATGGAGAAGGCGCGGCGTCTGGACATCCAGGAGGCCGTTTACCACGACATCATCCGCCAGAAAACAGCCTCCCTCATTGCCGCCGCGTGCAGCGCCGGCTCCGCTGCCACTTCCTCCGATCCCGATACCGTGGAGCAAATGCGGCTCTTCGGCGAAAAAACCGGCATGGCTTTCCAGATCAAGGACGATCTGTTCGATTTTGGCGACGACGACGTCGGCAAACCCCTCGGTATCGACATCAAGGAGAAAAAAATGACCCTGCCCCTCATCCACACCCTGGCCAACGTCGATCGGCCCACCCGCCGCCACATCCTCAACATTGTGCGCAACCACAACCAGGAGCGCGACCGGGTGAATGAGGTCATCGGCATCGTGCGGCGGAACGGCGGGCTGGAGTACGCGCGCCAGGCCATGTACCGCTACCGGCAGGAGGCGCTGGACATCCTGCACCGGATGCCGCCCTCCGAGGCCCGGCAGTCGCTGGAAGCGCTGCTGGTGTTTGTGACCGAGCGGCGGAAATAGGCACTCACTTTGGCGTATGCCGGAAGGTGATCCGGTGATGCGGACACAACCCAAATGCCTGTATGGCCTCCCGGTGCGCCTGCGTCGGATAACCTTTGTTTTTTTTCCATTTGTATTGCGGGAACAGATCGTGCAGCGCCTCCATATACGCGTCGCGATGGGTTTTGGCGAGCACCGAGGCGGCGGCGATGGATGCGTAGCGCGCGTCGCCGCCCACCACGCAGGTGTGCCCCAGCCCCAGTACCGGCCGGAACCGGTTGCCGTCGATGAGCAGCCACTCCGGGCGGACGGACAAGGCCTCCACCGCCTGGTGCATGGCCAGTATGGACGCCTGCAGGATGTTGATCCGGTCGATCGTTTCGGCGGAGACGGAGTCCACCGCCCAGGCGACCGCTTCGGACTCGATGACCCGGCGCAGCTCGTCGCGTTGCGTGGCGCTCAACTGCTTGGAGTCGTTCAGCAGGGGGTGGTGAAAATGCTCAGGCAACACCACCGCAGCGGCGAATACGGGGCCCGCGAGGCAGCCCCGGCCGGCTTCGTCGCAGCCGGCTTCGCGGCGGTTGGGGAGGAGGTGGGGGTGGAGCATGGGGGTCGAACTTATTTTTGAAAAGCCTGAAAAACGCTGTTGCCCGTATTATCAAACAGGTGGCTATTATATTGGAATAAACAAAATCGAATTCCCTGACCTTATTTTCAAGGTTTTACCCCGTAATTCATCACTATTCCCGATAACCAGCGCATGGCAATCCATTGGAACAATGGCTTTGCGTTCATTAAGCTCCGGAAAGGACATTGAGTCGTCTGTATCATCACGGATGATAACGTGAATGTCGGAGTTGTTTAACAACCGGGTTTTTGAGCCTAAATTCTGGATACTCAACCGGCAGCTTTGATCGATAATTTTAACCGTTATTTCCAAAGAATTCCAAACGATCTCCATATTCATCTTAGTCCATTCACAGGACTGATCATCTTCTCCTGACAACCTTTTAACCAAATGATCGACATTGGTAAACGGGTTTTGTTCGTATATAGCAATGTTTTTCTGGCCGTTAAAATATCGAAGCCAGGCCGCGTTTTCGTAAGCAATTTCACGCCGTTTAACCAGGTCGTTCAAAAAAGTTCCTAGACTGTTGTCCAATGTTTTGGTAGAACCCGACAAATACCTTTTGACTCTCATATACCCTTCAATACATCTATCCCCCCGGCAGTCATTGTGATGATCGCCATTTCCGCATCCCAAATAGCGGCCGTTTTCATTTTTACAGGCAGATTTGGCAAATTCGGTTCTATTCTTTTCGTAATGGAGCAGAATCCATTCTTCAAAGGCAATACTGGAGAAGGCAATGTTCGCTTGTTTCCCATTTACCGGTTCTAACGCCAATTGGAAAGCGTCTCGATGAGCAGGATGCCCGTTTTTGTCAAATACAGCCCATACTTCTTGAAATGTATCGTCTTTTAACC
This sequence comes from Saprospiraceae bacterium, assembly GCA_041736625.1. Taxonomy (GTDB): domain Bacteria; phylum Bacteroidota; class Bacteroidia; order Chitinophagales; family Saprospiraceae; genus M3007. The sequence continues at coordinate 10,888 of JBGSTG010000083.1, forward strand.
CATCCCGGGCTTCTTTAACAAAGCATACCGGAGTGCTTCTCCATGTAAATCGTTCTTCCGTTTCATCCGCCTCGGGTGATACACTAGCCGATTTTAATTGTCTTCGGGTTCTTGGTGATTTGTGCGGACTGGGTCGATCGACCGATTCATCCTCGCTCCTGGGTTTGGGTTTGATTTCAATAAAATCCCAAATTCCCCTTTCAATCGACACAGCGCGTATCCGTGCGAAGTAATCCGGCTCTGTGACCTGGCCTTCGCATACGATCAATATGTTCCGCTTAAGCCGTCTGCTCATTCTTCAAAAATGGATTCTATGTCCGCCAGATCAGGAAGGCCACCAAACTTGCCTGCCATATACCACTTGTCGAACGGCACATCCTCACGTACCCCTTCAAAGTCTTGGGCAGAGAACAGTTCTGTTTCTCCCCGGTCGTTTTTTTCTGTAAACCATATCTGATCAGTGCGAAAAAGATCGCGATCCAATAGAGTGACTTCATGGGTGGCGAAGATCAACTGCGCATTTTTAGGGTTGGTTTTGGGATGGGTGAACAGGCGAACTAAAAATTTTACCAATTTTGGATGCAGGCTGTTGTCTAATTCATCGATGATTATGACCCCGCCGGTCGACAATTTTTGTAAAATAAGTCCACCATTCCAGAATAATAGTTTAGTACCCTCCGATTCTTCTTCCAATGGCAACTCCTCATAACCATCAGGCTTACTATCCCGATATATTTTATGCCGGATAGCAACCTCGATATCTGTTTCATCAACGGAGGGGGATAGTATGGATTCTGATTCTTCCTGAAAAGCTAAAAACGGACCGTCCTTTGAGAAGGTACCCAAGCCGTCGATTTTTGTATCGGCAGCAAGAATTAATTTCTCCAATTGCTTGTTCAGCAGCGAATTGTCGTTTAGCTCCCGAAGCAATTTTAATCGATTTGCTGATGAATGCAAAAATGTATGTTGGCCAACAATGGCAAACCGGCTAAAATAGTCATACACGTTTGTCAACTGCCTGTGTGGCGTATCCGTTCCAAATTTATTGAAGCCTGTCTGATTCTGGAATACATCCAGCATTTTGTTGCCAAAATCTTTGCCCAGCTTGATCTGGTGCAGCAACTCCCCTGGCTTGTCAATTCGATTGAAGATAGCTTTTTTTTGTCCTTTTGGGTAATAAGTCAAGTCCTCTCTGGTGATCCGACTTTCATTGAAAGCAAGATGGTACAGGTATCTAGTGCCTTCAAAAACGAAAGACAGTCCAAATTCGGTAGGCTTGGTCCTTGTATCGGTAGAAAAACGAAATGGATCATAAGGCTGAAGTCGCTTGCCCACTCCGGGGTTTCTGCTCCGTATCAAATTTATGAGTGCCCCAAACGCGCTAATGAGGTTACTCTTCCCTGACGCATTCGGTCCGTAAATAACCGCCACTTTTAAAAGTCGCGCCGGACTATTGGGAAGAGAGACCTCAAAAACATTATCGCTCTTTGCTTTTGAAGATTCCGCAACCAAAGACAGCACTTGTCGTGTTTTGATCGATCGGTAATTTTCGACAAAAAACTCAAGAATCATTTCCTGGATTTTTTATTTTAGGAGAATAATTTACAAAATTAATGACTATTTTGAACAATGGCAACCCTAAAGCTGGGTTTTTTGAAAAAAAATCTTACAAATAACATGTGAAAACGATAGTTGTCACAACCCCCGCCGAATCCCCACCAAATTCTGATAAATAAACACCTCGTGTTGCCGGGCGTTATACACCTCCACAGGCAGCAAACCGTTGGGCAGCAGACGGTACAGGCGGAACTGCCCGTTGAGCAGATCGAAGAAGTCTTTGAAAAACACCCGGCTCACCACATTCATCTCGCCGAACTCGAACTGTATCAGGTCGATCTGTTGGCGCTTCAGCAATTCGGTGGCGCCTTGGAGGATGTTGAACTCGTTGCCCTCGGTGTCAATTTTCAGCAGGGAGATGCGGTCGATGCCTTTTTTTTGGCAAAAGCTGTCCAGGGCTTCCAGCATCACCTCCACGCCTCCGGTGGAGGCCGATCCGTGCATGTCGGTAATCACCCCGGCAAATAGAGAGGCGTGCTCGGAGCCGCTGTCGCCGCCCTGGTCGCCGTAGTCGAACAGCAGTTGCCCGCCTTCGCGGTCGGAGAAGCCAAGGTTAAACAGGTGGGTCTTGTCGTCCCGGGGCACATTTTCCGCCAGCCGGGCAAAGGTGCGGGGGTGGGGCTCGAACAGGAACAGTTGTCCGTCGAACCCTTCCCGGCGCATCATGCGTGCGTATTCGCCGGTGTGGGCGCCGATGTCGAACACCACGGCGGGTTTGAATTTCCGGATCACCTGGCGGGCCCAGAATCGTTCGCCGCTGATGGCGTCGGACTTGTAGTTGTTGATGCCCAGGCTTTTCTGGGTCAGGTTCATCCAATATTGGTTCAGGCGCCGCAGCCCTGCGTGCGCGAATACGAACAACCAAATGCGTTCAAAAAGGGTTTTCAGCATCTTTTTATGGTGCGCTGTTGCGGAAAGATCACCCCAATGCAATCTTCAAATCGTCCATCAAATCCCCCACATCTTCCACCCCCACGCTCAGGCGCACGAGGCTGTCGGTGAGGCCCACGCGCAGGCGCTCCTCGCGGGGTATGCTGGCGTGGGTCATGCTGGCCGGGTGCCCGATGAGCGACTCCACACCGCCGAGCGATTCGGCCAGGGAGAACAGGTGGGTGCCGGACAGCACGCGCCGGGCGGCCTCGAAGGTGTTGTCGTGCAGGTCGAACGAAACCATGCCGCCGAAGGCGCGCATTTGCTTTTTGGCGATGGCGTGCCCGGGATGAGCAGCAAAACCGGGCCAGTACACTTTGGACACCTTCGGGTGCCCGGTGAGCCAGTGGGCGATGGTCTCCGCGTTTTCGCAGGAGCGCTGCACGCGCAGGTGCAGGGTTTTGATGCCGCGCAGCACTAGGAAGCAGTCCTGAGGCCCGGGCACGGCGCCCGAGGCATTCTGGATGAAGTGCAGGCGCTGGGCCAGCTCGTCGTCGTTGACCACGAGGGCGCCGTGCACCACGTCGGAGTGGCCGCCGATGTACTTGGTGGCGGAGTGCAGGACGATGTCGGCGCCCAAATCGAGCGGATTTTGCAGGTAGGGCGACGCGAAGGTGTTGTCCACCACCGTGAGCAACCCGCGGCGGCGGGCCACGGCGCACACGGCTTCGATGTCCACGATGTTCAGCATCGGGTTTGTGGGTGTTTCGATCCACAGCATGCGGGTGTCGGGCCCGATGGCCGCCTCCACGCTTGCCGCGTCGCTCATGTCGATAAAGCGACTTTTGAGCCCCCACTGGCCGTAAACACGCACCATCTGCCGGTAAGAGCCGCCGTAGAGGTCGTTGACGGACAAAATCTCATCGCCACTTTTCAACAGCTTGATGCAGGCATCCTGGGCCGCCAGACCGGATCCGAAACATACGGCGTGGCGCCCGTTCTCCAGGGCCGCAAGGTTTTGCTCCAGCGCGTGCCGGGTCGGGTTCTGGGTGCGCGCGTACTCGTACCCTTTGTGGTCGCCGGGGGCGGCCTGCACATAGGTGGACGTCTGGAAAATGGGCGTCATGATGGCGCCGGTGCCGGGATCGGGTTCTATGCCGGCGTGGATGACTTTGGTGGCGAATTGCATCTTGCTCAGTTGCGCTGTTCGGTGGTAAATATCGGACAAAGGTACTGGGGAATGTCGAATGTCGAGTGTCGAATAAGATGGCGCTTGGTTTGACGAACCCGGCAGATGGAGACACCAACGACCGACAGCCAACGACCGACTACCGACGACCGACAGCCGACAGCCGACGACCGACTACCGACTACCGACGACCGACGACCACCACAATTTCCCCCTTCACCTCTTTGGCGCCGAAGTGCCGCTGCAAGTCCTGGAGTGGTGCGGTGATCACTTCCTCGTGCAGCTTGGTCAGTTCCCGGGCCACGCAGGCCATTCGTTCGGGGCCGCAGTGTTCGATCAACTCGCCCAGGCAGCGCAGCAGGCGGTGCGGCGATTCGTACAGCACAAACGTATTTTCCAGGGATGCGAGGTATTTCAATCGCGTTTGTCTGCCCTTTTTGTGGGGCAGAAACCCTTCGTAGTGGAAGGCGTCGCAAGGGATTCCGGACGCCACCAGGGCCGGCACAAACGCCGTGGCGCCCGGCAGGCACTCCACACGCACCCCGCGTTGCACGCAGGCGCGCACCAGCAGGAACCCGGGGTCGCTGATGCCCGGTGTGCCGGCGTCGCTGATGAGCGCGTACACGGCGCCCCCCGCCAGTTCGCCCACGATGCGTTCCACCACGCCGTGTTCGTTGAAGGCGTGGTAGGCCCGCACCGGCGTGCCGATCTGGTAGTGGTCGAGCAGTTTTTTGCTGGTGCGGGTGTCCTCCGCCCAGATGAGCGACACCTCCCGGAGCACCCTAAGTGCGCGCAGGGTGATGTCTTCCAGGTTGCCGATGGGTGTGGGCACCACGTACAGCATCAGGAGGCCGGGTGCAGGTGGTAACGAAAGGTCTCCACAATGGGGTTGGCGAGCAGTTTTTGGCAGGCCTGTTCTACTGTGCGGCGTGCCTCTTCTTCCGAAACGGCGTCGAGCTGCATGGCCACGTGCCGGCCGATGCGCACGTCGGCAACGCCCGACAGGTCCAAATGGCTCAGGTTGTTCAAAACGGTTTTGCCCTGCGGATCCAGCAGTTCGGGGTGGGGCATAATGGTGATCTCGGCAGTAAAGCGCATAATCATTTGATATTAGCCCACGGCATTAGCCCACGGCATTAGCCCACGGCTTCAGCCGTGGGTAACTTCAGCCGTGGGTAACTTCGTGAATAACGAGAAACAAGCCACAAAGAACGGAGTTTCCCCCCAATTTTTCATTTAACCGGCCACCCGAATTCCGCAGTCACCCCATAATGATCGGAGAATGTTTTCCGGAGGGTGCGGCACCGGACGGGCTTGATCGAAGGGCTGCTGAGCACATAGTCGATGCGGAGGAAGGGCAGCACGCCGGCGAAGGTGGTGCCGGGGCCCAGTCCGGTTTCGCGGAACGCGTCGTGCAGCCCGTCGGCGATGGTGCGGTACACAAACGAGTTCGGCGTGTCGTTCAGGTCGCCGCACACCAGCACCGGGTGTTTGCAGGCGGCGATGTGCGCCCGCACGATCTCTGCCTGCTCGGCGCGCACGCCCGTGGCCTCACCCACTTTCCACAAGATGCCGCGCACCTCGTTGAAAGAGCCGTGGTCGTTGGCGTCCGGATCGTCGAGCAGTTTTTCGGTCTGGCTGGTGACGCGGTTCGACTGCAGGTGGATGTTGTACACCCGGATAGTGCGGCCGTTTGCGTTCACATCGGCCCACAATGCCGAATTGGCCGTTTTTCCCAGGGGTATATCGCCGCCGGCCGACAGGGGAAACTTGCTCATGATCACCGTTCCTTTTTTCAGGTTGAAGGTGTGCGGGTATCCCAGCTTTTCGGCCAGCCGCCGGTAGAAGTAGGCGCTTGTTTCCTGGGTGCACAGCAGATCGGGCACGCCTTGCTGCTGCAGGTAGGCAGCGTACTCATCGGCTGCGCGTATGAAATTGTCTGCACTGTACGGCTTGCCTGCCAGAATTCGGCCGAGATTTTGGGTGTTTACCCGAAAGGTACCCTGGGGAGGCGGGTCGGTTGCCCAGTTCATGCCCCAGAAGGCCGACAGGTAGGTCCAGCCCAGCAGGATGATGCCCAGGTGATAGAAGGCGAAGCGGTTGCGTCCCCACCACCACAAAAACAACAGCAGCAGGTTGGCCAGCAGCAGCCAGGGATAGGCCGTTCCGAAAAAGGCGATCCACGGGAAGCGCCCCGGGTGTACGTAGGGCGACAGGTAAGCGAGCAGGGTGGAAAAAGCAACCACCAGGCTTGCGATTTTCAGGGTGTAGGCGACGATCGAACGCATGTGACGCGCAAAGATGCCAAACTACTGCTTCTTGCTGGCCTGAAAAAGAAACTCCTTTTCTTCCGGGTTCAGGCTTTCGTACCCTTCCGCTTTGATCTTGTCGAGAATAGCGTCGAGTTTTTCCTGAAAAGGCACCGACGGGGTGTTGTCGCCCACGTTTACCGGTCGGGTTTTACCGCCGGGGTTGCGGTATACCTTTTGCATGGCGGGGGTGCGACGCGGAGGGGACTTGAGGGGCCGGTCCTGTCTGACGAACGACACCACCCAATCGATGGCCTGGTTCACCGGCCGGAGCATGTCGAAGCCGTCGCGCAGGCGCATCACAAACAAAACGCCGAAGGCAAAACCACCCAGGTGCGCAAAGTGTCCGCCCGTATTGCTCTGGTTGGCAATGCTCACCAAATCGAGCAGCAGAATGATCAGCACGATGTATTTGAGCTTCACCTCGCCCAGCAGCAGCAGGGCCACGCGGTATTCGGGCGCCAGGATCAGGGCTGCGCCGGCCATGGCCATCACCGCGCCCGATGCGCCCAGGGCGTACGCGCCCACGGAAGGGAGCAGGTTGGCAGACAGGACGAAGAACAGGCCGCCCACCAGGCCGCCCACCAGGTACAAGGGCAACACGCGGCGGTCGCCCACCAGATCGCCCACGATGGTGCCGAAGAGGTACAGCCCGATGATGTTGTTGATCAGGTGGAAGAGCGACTCGTGCAGGAAGATGCTGGTCAGCGGCGTCCACGGGTGGGTGAGCAGGCTGAAAAGGTTTGCCGGGATGCACAAATGCCGGAGACCCTCGAAAAAAAGGCCGCTGATGTTCTGCCCGCCCGACCCCATCCACAGGATGAGGTACACCACCTTCACCAGTACAAATACGGTGAAATTGGCCAACACGAGTTTGGTCACCATGTTCCCCTGGCGGAAGGCTCCGCGAAAATCGTCCCAAATGGAATTGAACAGCGCCATTTATTTCTGGAAAGGTTTATACCACATCAACATGATCAGAAAGCCGACCAGCGCACCACCCAGGTGAGCAAAATGCGCCACGCCGCTATCATAACCGCGAACCCCGTATAAGAGTTCTAACGCCGCAATGATCGGCACAAAATACTTTGCCTTCAGCGAAATGGGCGGGAAAATCAGGCTGATGATCTGGTTGGGGAAAAGCCAGGCAAAACCCACCAGTACACCGAAAATGGCGCCCGACGCACCCAGCATCGCGCCGTTGTAGGCCGTAGGATCCAGCCCGGCACGCGTGAGTTCCCACCAAAGGATGCCCAGGTGCAGGGCCATGGCGCCGAGTCCGCAAAGCAGGTAGTACGACAAGAACCGGAACGTGCCCCACACCCGCTCGATCGGCGGGCCGAAGAAGTACAGCGTGAGCATGTTAAATGCCAGGTGCCCCAAATCGGCGTGCATAAACATGTGGGTAAGCACCTGCCAGGGTTTGAAATTGGCCGAGCCGGGCAGGTACATGGCCAGCTGGAGACGGCCCAGGTCGCTGTAAGTATGGTGGCTGTTGCTCCAGGCTTCTGCTCCGAATACAATGTAGGAGCCGAAAAACATCAGCGCGTTGATGATGATCAGGTGGCGGACTACACCGGAAAAGGATTGATTGAATGCAAATTGGGTCATGGAACAGGCGGTCAGGCCGCAAAGTGTTTTTGTAAATCTTCGAGGTTAAAAGTCTGAATGCAGGGCTTTCCCGTAGGGCTGCTGTACGGCACTGCACAGGCGAACAGCCGGTCGATCAGGTCTTCCATTTCGCGTGCGGAAAGCAGCCGGCCGCGCTTCACGGCGGCATTGCGCGACAGGGCGCGGGCGAGGTTTTCGTGCACACCCAGTTGCAGCTCGAGGTTATCGCGGTACTGGGCCAGCACCTGCTCCAGCAGCGTTTCCTCCTGGCCCGATTCGCCCAACTCGGCCGGTATGCCGTGCACCACGAATTCCGTACCGCCGAACGGGGCGATGTCGAAACCCAACTTGTGCAGCTCCGGCAGCAAATCGGTCATCAACTCGGCGTCGGCAGGGGCCAACGCGACGCTCCTGGGGAACAACAACTGCTGGGTCGAGATGGGCTGCTGGGCCAACGCCTGCAGGTACCGCTCGTACAAAATGCGCTCGCTGGCCGACTGCTGGTCAATGAGCAAAAAACCGGACTTGATCTGGCTCAGTATGTACCGTCGGTGGATCTGGTACGGCTCTTTTCGCTCCGGCAAGGCCGACGACCCCAGATCGTCCATGATGCTCGCCTGCTGTTGCACAACACCGGTCTCCCAAGGCAGGGGCTCCTCCGACTCCTGCCGGTCTTCAGAAGCGCCAAAAGGGGCGCCGGGCGCCGCCATACCCTCGTACAGGCGCTGCCACTCGCGAAGGTTGCTCGCATGCAGTCGGTCGGCCGGGGTGTCGGAACGTCGGGTGCTCGCGACGGTAGGCGTTTCGGCCCCCTTCTGCGGCGCAAACCGGGGCTGGAAAGCCGGCTCCTGGTCGAAGTCGAGCGTAGGGGTCACATTGTGTGAGCCCAGGGCGTGGCGTACCGTCACCTTGAGGAAGTTGTAAATCAGCTTTTCATCGTCGAACTTGACCTCCTGCTTGGTAGGATGCACGTTGATGTCCACACGGGCCGGGTCCACCTCTAGAAACAGCACGTAAAAAGGATAGCTGTCTTCGGGCATCAGGTCTTCGTAGGCCGACACCACTGCGTGGTGCAGGTAGTTGCTTTTAATGAAGCGGTTGTTGACAAAAAAAAGCTGTTCGCCGCGCGCTTTCCGGAAGTAGTCGGGATTGCCCACAAATCCGGTGATCTTCAAAATTTCGGTGTTTTGCTGCACGGGCACCAGCTTTTTGTTCAAAACATCGCCAAAAATCTTGACGATGCGCTGCCGCAAGTTGCCCGGCGCGAGGTGCAGGATCTCCTGCTCGTTGTGGTGCAGCGAAAAAAACAGCTCGGGGTGCGCCAGGGCGATGCGCTGAAACTCGTCCATGATGTGGCGCATTTCCACCGAGTCGGTGCGCAAAAAATTACGGCGCGCCGGCACGTTGTAGAACAGGTTTTTTACGGCTATGCTGGTGCCGACGGTCGCCGATGTGGGCTCATGCGTCTTCACCGCCGAGTCTTCCACCACTACGCGCACACCCAGCTCATCCACGTTCCGCCGCGTGCGCAACTCCACCTGGGCCACCGCGGCGATCGACGCCAGCGCTTCGCCGCGGAAACCCATGGTGCGTATGGCAAAAAGGTCTTTGGCTTCGCGTATCTTGGACGTGGCGTGCCGCTCAAAACACATGCGGGCATCGGTTTCCGACATGCCGCACCCGTTGTCGATCACCTGAATGAGCGTTTTGCCCGAATCGCGCACGATCAGCCGCAGCTCCCCGGCGCCCGCGTCCACCGAATTTTCCAATAATTCCTTGACTACCGACGACGGGCGCTGCACCACTTCGCCCGCGGCGATCTGGTTGGCTACGTTGTCCGGTAACAAATGAATAACGTCTGTCATGTTGCACTTAATCAGAAACAACCCACCGCTAACAGCGGGGTTTGCAAAGATAGGGTTAAAATAATACGCGAACAGGGACTTGGCAAATACATGTTGTGTATTTTTGCACCGCATTTTGGCAACCATTATAAATATCGACAATGGAAAACATCGAAAACGCCGGCGGAAAGGGCTACTGCATCCTCTACCTTCTTATGTTTCTCTTTTTCTTCTTTGCCTGGGGCGTGATGCTCTGCAACAAGGGTTACATTCAGGAATTCCCCCAATAGACAGCCGGCGTCCTATGAAGATCGCCGGACTCGCCGTCTCCCTGTGGTTGTGTTTCGTCTTGGGCAAGGCGGCCGCACAGCCCGCTCCCGGCTTTGATCCGGTTCCATTCGTCGATCCTTTTATCGGTACCGATGCGCACGGACACACCTTTCCAGGTGCTTCCCTCCCATTCGGCATGGTGCAGCTCAGCCCCGACACCCGGCTGGAGGGCTGGGATGGCTGCTCGGGCTATCACTTTTCCGATGACCGCATCTACGGGTTCAGCCACACGCACCTGAGCGGCACCGGCGTTCCGGATTACTGCGACGTTTTGCTGACACCCTTCACCGGTCCGGTGCAAACAACGCCGTCCGGCTACGCCTCCCCTTTCCGTAAAAAAAACGAGCGCGCCGAAGCCGGATACTACCGCGTACTGCTGGACAAAAACGACATCCTGGCCGAACTGACCGCCACTCCGCGCACAGGCGTTCACCGATACACCTTCCCGTCCGCCGAGCCGGTGGCCAAACTGCTCATAGACCTCGCCCACCGCGACAAAGTAACCGGCAGCGCCATCACCGTGATAGACAGCACCCTGGTTGTCGGGTATCGCCTGTCTACTGACTGGGCCAGAGACCAACGGGTGTACTTCGCCATGCGCTTCTCCCGGCCTTTCCGCGTCTTCGAAACCCATCACGCCCCGGACAAACCAGCTGTGGCCTCTCTTCATTTCGCCAACGGTGAGCCGCTCGTGGTCGCCGTCGCCCTCTCCGGAGTCGACATCGAGGGCGCCCTGAAAAACCTGCGCGCCGAAGCGCCCCACAACGACTTCGACCTGTACCGGAAACAGGCGCGCGACACCTGGCAACAATCCCTCGCCCGCATCGAAGTGGCTGGCGGTACCGAGCAGCAGAAACGCGTATTCTACACCGCACTCTACCACACCCTGCTGGCGCCCAACCGCTTCAGCGATGTCGACGGCCGCTACCGGGGGCACGACGGGCAAACGCACCCCGCCCCCGGGCACGACGTGTACACCGTATTTTCGCTGTGGGATACCTACCGGGCCTGCAAGCCGCTCTACACGCTGCTGGAACCGGATCGGATGAACGACTTCATACAGACCTTCCTCCGGCAATACGAACAAAGCGGATTGCTGCCCGTGTGGGAGTTGGCCGGCAACGAAACCAACTGCATGATCGGCTACCACAGCGTCCCGGTCATCGCCGACGCCTGGCGCAAAGGCATCCGTGGGTACGACGGCCCGCGCGCCCTCGAGGCCATGACCGCCTCCGCCACCCAGGAGGCATGGGGGCAGCCCGCCTACCGGAAGTGGGGGTCCATACCCGCCGATCAGGAGGGCGAGAGCGTGTCCAAAACCCTGGAGTACGCGTACGACGACTGGTGCGTCGCCCAAATGGCCCGGATGCTGGGCAAAACCGACGTGTACGACGCGTTCATTGCCCGCTCCCAATACTGGAAAAACCTGTTCAACCCGTCCACCGGCTTTTTTCAGGCCAAAGTCAACGCCGCCTGGTACGCACCTTTCGATCCCTACGAGGTGAACTTCAACTACACAGAGGCCAACGCCTGGCAATACCGATTCGCTGTTCCCCACGACATCGGTTCCCTCATGCAACACATGGGTGGGCCGGCCGCGTTCGCCGCCGAACTGGATAAGCTGTTCACCGCCAAACCCCAAACCACCGGTCGCGAACAGGCCGACATCACCGGGCTCATCGGCCAGTACGCCCACGGAAACGAACCCAGCCACCACGTTGCTTACCTGTACAATTTCGCCGGGCAACCGTGGAAAACGCAGCAATACGTCCGCCAGATTATGGATGAACTGTATTCCGACCGGCCCGACGGGCTGTGCGGCAACGAGGACGTCGGGCAAATGTCGGCATGGCTCGTATTCTCCGCCCTGGGGTTTTACCCCGTGACGCCGGCTTCGAACACCTACATGGTGGGCACGCCGTGGTTTGAAAAAGTTACCTGGCGCCTCTACAACGGCCACACCGTTACCATCGAAGCCCCCGGCGTGTCGAACAAACGCTTGTATGTCGATCAGCTGCAAGTCAATGGCCGGAACCGGCCCGAAAGCTTCCTCACCCACGAGATGCTGGCTCAGGGCGCGCATCTGCGCTTTACCCTTTCCGAAACGCCCGGCGCGTGGGCAACCGATCCGGCGTATCGCCCGGTGCAGGTTGTTGCCGACCATATCATCGTGCCCGCGCCGTTTGTGGCGGAGGGCAGCCGCGTGTTCCGCGGCAAACAAAGCATACGGTTGGCCTGCGCCGACCCGGAAGCCGCCATCCGGTACACGCTCGACGGCAGCGACCCGCGGTCGGAATCCGGCCTGCCGTACAGCGGTCCTTTCGACGTGCACGCCGACACGCAACTGCGCATGATCGCCGTCCGCGACGGGCAGGCCGGTTTCGAGGCGGAAGCTCGTTTTTCACCCATCCGCGAAAACTGGAAAGTGCATCGGTACAACACGGCCTACACGAGTCCGTACACCGGCGGTGGCCCCGACGGGCTGATCGACCAGCTCCGTGGCGGCATCGACTTCCGGAGCGGGGGGTGGCAGGGTTTCCAGGGTGTCAACCTGGATGTCGTGATCGACCTGGGCGCTTCCCGCCCCCTGAACCGCGTGTCCGTGGGTTTTTTGCAAGACGAAAATTCCTGGATTTTTTTTCCTGAAAGCCTGACGGTGGAATATGCGGGCGACGACCAGCAGTTCAAACCCCTGGGTCAGGCCCTGAATACGGTACCCACCGACCGCCCCGGCGGTCAGTTACAGGAATTGTCCGTACCCGCCGGAAGGCAGCACGCGCGCTATATTCGCGTGGTGGGCCAAACCATCGGCGTGTGTCCGCCATGGCACAAAGGCGCCGGACATCCCGGCTGGGTTTTTGCCGACGAAATTACAGTTGAATAGTGCGCGCATATCCCGATCTTTGCCGGCGATTAAATGCTTTGAACACGTTACCTGCTCCATATAAATGCCTTTTACCCTTGCTCCTGCTGCTGCTGGTCGGTTGGGGTCCGCGTCTGTCTGCACAAACCAATCAGGAGGAAATCGAGCGCCAGACCGAGGAGGCCAATATTTTACTCGACCGGATTGAGCTGATAAGCTCCCTGGCCGACAAGGAGGCTTTAGCCAACCAGGCCCTTCAGATCTCCCGCAACATCCGGTACGAGGGCGGTCAGGTGCGTGCCTTGATGGCCCTCGCAGAGATAAAGCGGGCTCTGAATGATGCAGAAGCGGCCATGCAATACTACATCGAAGCGGAGTCAAAGCTGCAAACAGTGGGCGACGAGGCGTTTTTCTTCGCCATTAAAAGATCGCTCGGCGATCTGTTTTTTTCTGAAAAATTGTACGCCAACGCCCGCAAGAACTACCTCGAAGCCCTGAAAGCGAAACCCGACGATTATCCGGTCAAAGGAAAACTGGCCGACACCTACTTGCTGGAAATGCGGTTCGACAGCGCCGAAGTGCTCTACAAAGACATTGAACGGCACTACAACGAGGTGGGCGACTACGGTCAACGGGTGCAGATCTATCAAAAACTGGCCGAAGCCTACAACAGCGTGGGCAACCAGACAAAAGGGTTGTACTACTACCTGCTGATCGAAAACATCATAGAGCAGTTCGGAACGCCGCTGGAAAAAGCGATTCTGTATAACAACCTCGGGCGCCAGTACACGCAGATGGAGGACTATAAAAACGCGCTGGAAAACTTCAAAAAGGCCGAAATCCAGTGTGAATTTGCCAACTGTCCACAGCTCGACATCCTGTACACCAACATCGGCGTTGCTCAGCACAACACGGGAAACACCATCGCCGGCATCAACAGCCTGCAGGATGCCCGAAAAATCCTGACCGGCCAGAAAAACTACGCCAAGGTGGCCGACCTGGAGCAGATGATGGCCGAAATGTATTTCCGCAACAACGACCTGTACAACGCCCGCCAGCACAACAGCACCGCGATACGGCTCTCCGAGCAGTACAGCCAGACCCAAACCCTGCTGCGCGCCTATGAGACCGCCGCCGACTTGCACCAGGAGCTGTATGAGTATGAGAAGGCCATCGACTATTATGAAAAATACCTCAAGCTGAACGACTCCGTGCGCCTCGCCGAGCAGGCGCGCCAACAGCGACTCATCCAGCAACAGGCCATCCTGGCCGAAACCGAAGGCGCCGTCAAGCTCCTGCTGGCAGAGCAAAACGTGCGCGAACTGGAGCTCAAACAGGTCAACTACGAAAAGGAGCAGGCCCAGAGCGAGCGCGACCGCCTGGTGCTGCAAAACCAGGAAAAAGAACTCACCCTGCTCCAGAAACAAAAAGAAGTGGACCGGGCCCAGTTGAATGAGCAGATCCTGCTCGCCCTCAAAGTCCGCCAGGAGCTCCGCCTGCGCGAGCTCGACGCCGAACGGCAGGGCCGGCTGATCCGCGATCTCAAGCTGCAGGAAGAGAGCGAACGCGCGGAACGCATGGCCGACAGCACCCGCCGCGCCCAGGAGGTAGAGCTCTTGCGCAAAGACAATGTGCTGAACGAATTGCGCATCAGCCAGCAGGAAAGCCTGCAAAGCTTCCTCATGGGCCTCGGCGCGCTGCTTATGCTCATCCTCACCCTGCTGGGCGCCGGCTGGTGGTTCGCCCGCCAGGCTGGCAAACGCCTGCGCGCCCAAAACCGGCAGATCCAGGCCCAAAACGACCTGATCGCCGAAGAGCGCCACAAAAGCGACCGCCTGCTGCGCAACATCCTGCCCGACGAGATCGCCCACGAACTCAAAACCCGGGGCTATGCCAGTCCCCGGTTTTATGACTCCGCCACCGTGGTGTTCACCGATTTTACCAACTTCACCAAACTCTCGGCCCAACTCACGCCCAAACAACTCATCGACGAACTCGACGAATGCTTTCTCGCCTTTGATGAGATCTGCGAAGCCCATAACCTCGAAAAAATCAAAACCATCGGCGACGCTTTCATGTGCGCCGGCGGGCTGCCCATACCGAACGAATCGCACGCCACCGACGCCGTCCGGGCCGCCCTCGAAATGATGTCCTGGCTCAACCACCGCGCACGCACCAACCCCAAAGCCATTTTTAACGCCATGCGCATCGGCATCCACACCGGACCGGTCGTCGCCGGCGTGGTCGGCAAAAATAAATTCGCCTACGACATATGGGGCGACGCCGTCAACCTGGCCGCCAGGCTCGAAGAACTCGGCGAACCCGGCCGCATCAACGTCTCCGGCGCCACACACGAAGCCATCAAACACCGGTACCGCTGCGCCTACCGCGGCAAACATGAGGTGCACAACAAAGGCTTGGTGGATATGTATTTTGTGGAAGAAACCTGACGAATGCGGAATGCGGAATTCGGAATGCGGAATACGCGCGCTTGGCATACCGTCGTAAAATCCAGCAAAAGACCACGTAGTGGTCAAACTTGAATAACCCCGGGTGAAACCCGGGGAGCGCAGAGCGCGAAGCAGAGCGCGAAGCAGCACACACCGGAATGCGGAACCGCACACCCAGACAAAACAAAGTCCGCATAACTGGAATCGCCCGTCCCCCTTTTCCGTTTTTCAGCCTTTTTTTAAAATTGACCTATCTTTCGCGCACCTCACCATACCAAGCGTCACCAAATTCCGCATTCCGCATTCCGCATTCCGAATTCCGAATTCGCCATGTCTAATTTCAGCAAAACACTCCTACGCCTCTGGGGCTGGAAAGTAACCGGTCGGTATCCGTACGAAGTGCCCAAACTGATCCTTTGTGCGGCGCCGCACACCTCCAACTGGGATTTCCCGGTGGGGGTGCTCGTCCGCAGCGCCTGGGGCATCAAAGCCAACTTTGTGGCCAAGCACACCCTGTTCCGCGGGCCGCTGGGCCCCCTGTTCCGCTGGCTGGGCGGCGTGCCGGTCGATCGCTCGAAGCCGGGCAACAACTTCGTGAATGCCACGGTAGAGGCATTCAAGCGGGAGCCCTACATGCACCTCGTTATCGCGCCCGAGGGCACCCGCAAAAAGGTCGACCGATTCAAAACCGGCATTTACCACATCGCCCACCAGGCCGGCGTGCCCATCCTGCTCACCTCCTTCAACTGGGCAACCCGCACGGTGCACTTCGACGAAAAGCTGTTTCACACCAGCGGCGATCTGGAGCGCGACATGGCCTTTCTCTGGAACTACTACAAAGGCATCCCCGGCTACCTCCCGGCGAACAGCGTACACTGACCCCGACATGATTCGTTTGCTGCCCTTCGTCATCCTGCCCGCCCTGCTCGGCTGCGGCGCCCCCGCCCTGCCTGCCCAGCAGCCTCCGCCGCCGCCCATCCGCATCATCCCCCAACCCGCGTCGGTTGAACTCCTCGACGGACACTTTGCGCTCGACCCCGAAACGGTCGTCTGTTTCCCGGCCGATGCTGCCGACTGGGAGCTGCCGGCGCGGTACTGGATGAGCCTCGTGCTGGAGTCCACGGGCTGGACGCCCCTGGCGCTGCCCTTCCGCGACCGCGACCGCTCCGCACCCCGCCTGAACGCCATCTACCTGATCCCCGACACCACCGTCGGCCCTGCCGAAGGGTATGTGCTCGAGGTAAGACCGGGCTGGGTTTTGGTGCGGGCGCGCACCGCCGCCGGCGCTTTTTACGGGGTGCAAACCCTGCGGCAGCTGTTTCCGCCGGGCCTCAACGGCCGCAACAGCGCCGCCAACACCCGCCTCGCGGCGCCCGCCTGCCGCATCGCCGACGCCCCCCGCTTCGGCTATCGCGGCATGCACCTCGACGTGGCGCGCCACTTTTTCCCGGTTTCCTTCATCAAGCGCTACATCGACCTGCTGGCACAGCACAAGCTCAACACCTTCCACTGGCACCTGACTGACGACCAGGGCTGGCGCGTTGAAATCAAGGCCTACCCGAAGCTGCAAACGGTGGCCGCCTGCCGCGACAAAACGCTCATCGGACACTACAACGACCAGCCCTGGCAATTCGACAACAAACCCTACTGCGGCTTTTACACCCGCGAAGAAATCCGCGACGTAGTGGAATATGCCCGCCAACGCTTCGTGACCGTGATCCCCGAAATAGAGATGCCCGGGCACAGTCGGGCCGCCCTGGCCGCCTACCCCGAGCTGGGCTGCACCGGCGGGCCCTACCAAACGCTGCCGGTTTGGGGTATAGCCGACGACGTGTTCTGCGCCGGCAACGAACAGACGTTTGTTTTTCTCGAAAAGGTGCTCGAAGAGGTGTGCGCCCTCTTCCCGGGCCCATACGTGCACGTGGGCGGCGACGAGTGCCCCAAAAAACGCTGGAAGTCCTGCCCAAAGTGCCAGGCGCGCCTGCGCGGGCAAGGGCTGGCCGACGAGCATGCCCTGCAGAGCTGGTTCATCGGCCGCATCGAAAACACCCTGGCCCGGCACGGCAAAAAGCTCATCGGCTGGGATGAGATCCTCGAGGGCGGCCTCGCCCCCAACGCCACCGTCATGAGCTGGCGCGGCACGGCCGGTGGCATCGCCGCTGCCCGCAGCGGCCACGACGCCATCATGACCCCCGGCTCGCACTGCTACTTCGACCACTACCAGGGCGACCCCGAAACGGAGCCCCTTGCCATCAGCGGCTTTACCTCCCTGGAAAAGGTGTACGGCTACGAACCCGTCCCGGCAGAACTCACGCCCGACGAAGCCCGCCACGTGCTGGGCGCCCAGGCCAACCTGTGGACCGAGTACATCGCCACGCCCGACCACGCGGAGTACATGGCCTACCCGCGCGCCTGTGCGCTGGCCGAGGTGCTGTGGACGACCCCGGAGCGCAAGGACTGGCCCGACTTCGCCCACCGCCTCAAAACCCACTTCCTGCGCCTCGACGCCCAGGGCGTGCGCTACGCCCAGACGTTTTACAACGTCGACCCCCGGTTCTACGGCGGCCGACTGTACCTGAGCGCCGCCGATTCGGCCCTCGACATCCGGTACACCACCGACGGCAGCGAGCCGGCGCCTACCTCGGCGCTGTACCGGGGCCCCGTCGCCCTGCAACAAAACACCACCCTGAAAACGCGCGCCTTCGACGGCGCCCGGCCCCTGGGCGCCACCCGCACCGTGCGCTACCTGCTGCACAAAGCCTCCGGCAAGCCCTACACGCTCAGCGGAAAACCCGTGCAGTACACCGGCGGCGAACAGTACGGCCTCACCAACGGCGTCACCGGCAGCATACGCAGCTGGAACAACTGGGTGGGGCTCGTCAATCAGGACATCGACCCGGCCATCGACTTCGGAGAAAACACACCCGTGCAAAGCGTGACGGTGCGCTACGCAGACGCCAAAAGTTCGTGGATATGGCCGCCCCGCCGCGTCGAGCTGTCCGTTTCCGACGACGGAAAAAACTACCGCACCGTAGCCACCCGGGACATCGACACCGAAACCCGCCAAAACAACGCCGTGGAAACCGTGCGCTTCGACGGACTCAACCTGCACACCCGATTCCTGCGCCTTACCGCCCGCACCTACGGGGTCATCCCGGCGGGCATGGACGGGGAGGGGAACGGCGCCTGGTTGTTTCTGGATGAGGTGGTGGTGGAGTGAGGGGGGCTGGGTCTTGGACTTGCGCTGTACACAGAGGCGATAGCTGCGAGCCCAATGTCGTCAACTTATCGTAAAAGCAATGTTGTAAAATTGTCTACAACGAAACTAGATATTTTTTTTGCCGCAAATTAGCGCGAATTCGCGCTAATTCGCGGCAAAAAAAATACGTGGTAAGACCGCAAACAACCCCAAAGCAATCTTTTTACGCTAAGTTGACGACATTGGGCTCGCAGCCATCGCCTCAGTGTACCAGCCATCGCCTCCGTATACCGCGAGCACCAAAAAAAGTCGTATATTTGTACACAAATTAAACCTGTCGGCACACCAAACGCAATACGCATGAGCACACCCGTCCTGCGAACCCCACTGAAAGCGGTCAACGCCGAAGACCTCGCCTTCTGGCAGCAGCAATACCCGGAGGGAGAATTGTTGCTCTCCCGCGGCGATGCCCAGCCGGTCATGGGCATGTCGGAAGACCGCTTCTGGGAACTGATCGGTATGCTGGACTGGCGCCGACAGGGCAACGACGACGCTGTGGTGGCCCCCGTGGTGGAAATCCTGGCGGCGAGTGCTTTCAAAGACATCTACGGTTTTCAGGACCAGCTTTCCGAAAAGCTGTTCCGGCTCGACGGGCAGGTTTTTGCCGAACACATCGGCGAGGACGCCTGGCATCCGGATCGCTATTTTTCCGTCGACAACTTCCTGTACGCACGCGCCTGCGCCGTGGCCAACGGGAAGGATTTTTATGTATCCGTACTCGCCGACCCGACGCGCATGCCCAAAGACCTCACCTTCGAGGCGCTGATCCATGTGGCTGGCGACGCCTATAAGCAGAAAACGGGCAAGTATTTTGAATACGTCCCGGTGTTCAACATGGAGACGTATTCAAACGAGGCTGGGTGGCCGGAATAATACATGCCCGGCAAGCCCAAGCATCAGAAATCGAGACGGAACACATTGATGCCTTTCGGGAAATACACGGCCGGAATCCTTTGGGGAACAGGAAACGGCGTTCTTAGGGAAGCAGATTTACGCTCGGGGCGGTAGTTTGCCGCCAAATTTGCGAACAGGGAAAACACCGCCGGCGCCGCATGCGAATCCATTTCGCCAGGGTGCGGGGCCAGGCGCTACACCCCTCTTTTTTATGTTGGACGCCTGTCATTCCGAGCCCGTCAGGGCGAGGAAACTCGTTTGTGCCAACAGGAGCTTCCTCGCCCTGGCGGGCTCGGAGCCATCCTGTCGGTAGCGCCCTGCTCAATATTTTATTTGGAAACACATTCGGACATAGCACTTTTGGAACACCCTACTTTGTAACAAATAACCTCAAAAACCACCATCGGCAGCTAGAATAATAAACCTTTACCTAAATACGCCGTCAATTATCGAGAGTTTACTCGTAGGACGACTATTTTTGCCCCATGGCAAATCAAGAAGAACTGACTACCCTCTGCTCCCAGGTACGGCGCGACATCGTGCGTATGGTCTACAACGTTCAAAGCGGGCACCCGGGTGGCTCGCTGGGCTGCACAGAATTTTTTGTGGCACTCTATGGAAGTGTGCTCAAACACCGAAAAAAGCCGTTCCGCATGGACGGCAAAGGCGAAGACCTGTTTTTCCTATCCAACGGCCACATCTCTCCCGTTTGGTATAGCGTGCTGGCGCGCAACGGATACTTCCCCGTGTCGGAACTGAACACCTTTCGCAAGCTCAACACGCGCCTGCAGGGGCACCCTGCTACCCACGAAGGTCTGCCCGGCGTACGCGTAGCCTCCGGATCCCTGGGGCAGGGTCTTTCTGTGGCCATCGGCGCCGCGCTGTCGAAACGCCTGGAGGGCGACGACCGGCTGGTGTTTTGCCTAACCGGCGACGGAGAGCTCCAGGAGGGACAGATATGGGAAGCCGCCCTGTTTGCTGCCCATCACCGGGTGGACAACCTGGTGGTAACCGTCGACTGGAACGGCCAACAGATCGACGGCTCCAACGATCAGGTGATCAGCCTGGGCGACCTGCCCGCCAAATGGAAAGCGTTTGGCTGGGATGTGCTGCGGCTCGAAAACGGCAACGATCTGGACACCGTTGTCGCCACCCTGCGCAAGGCCAGGCGCCGCACGGGCAAGGGCAAACCCGTGGTCATCCTGATGCGCACTGAAATGGGGGCTGGCGTGGATTTCATGACGGGCACCCACAAATGGCACGGCAAAGCGCCCAACGCAGAACAGTTTGCACTGGCTATGGCCCAGCTCCCCGAAACCCCGTTGGGTGATTTTTAAGGGTTTGAAAAAATAATTGTCGGTATCGTCGGCTCGATTGATTACTTTTGTTTTACAAAATGCAATCAACAACGCTTTAACGATATCGCACATGCGGAAAACCTTTACTGCTTTTTGTTTATGGAGCTGGTGTACTGTTGCCATCGCGCAACAGCCCTGTGCACCCGGTCAGCCCATGGCCAATACCTGCGCCGCAGCCTGTGTGGTGTGCGACCTCGACGGTTACGGCAACGCCACCCAAAATACCCAGCCCGGCCAGTCCCCCCCGGGGTACTGCACCTTTGTGGTGCACACCATGGGATGGGTAGGTTTTGTTGCCGGTTCCACCGACCTGACCATCTCCGTCGAAGTGGGCGACTGCACCACCGGAAACAGCATCGAAATGGGCATTTACCAGACGCCCGACTGCAACACGTTCGAGCTGGTGTCGGACTGCAACACCGCCATGTTCGAGTTCAACACCTATTCGTTCACCAATACCGTTCCGCTCACGCCCGGCTGCACATACTACCTGGTGTTCGACAACAACGGACCCGCCGTGTGCCCCTACACCGTTTCCGTGGTCAACGGCAGCGCAACGGCGCCAGCCCTCACGCCCGCCGCCACCCCCATGGGCCCTGCCGCCGTTTGCCCGGGCAGCACAGCCACCTACACGGTGCCGGCGGTATTCGGCGCTTGCGAATACATCTGGACCGCGCCGCCGGGCAGCACAATCAACGGCATGTCGGGTCCGGTGAGCGCAGGCAACACCGTGGACATCACCTTCGGCGCCACCAGCGGCCTGGTCTGTGTCCGGCCGGACAATGCCTGCGACAACGTGCCACCCACCTGCCTGCCGGTCACGGTGGCGCCCATCCCACCCACCGTGTTGCCGCCATTGGAAAGCTGTTTCGGCGAATCGGTGGATTGGATCGACGGAAACACCTACACCGGTACGCAGCTTTTGACCGCAACCCTGACTTCGTATCTCGGCTGCGACAGCATCGTCCGACAGCAGCTGAACATGCTGCCGCCCAACGTGACCAACCTGGGCCCGCAAACCGTTTGCCCGGGCGACTGCGTGGAGGTGGACGGCCAATCCTTCTGCACACCCGGCAACCAACAGGTGTTGTTAACGGCCGAAAACGGGTGCGACAGCACCATTTTTTTTAACCTGGTCGTGCTGCCGACCGACGCAGTGGCTTCGGTGTCCGACAGCATCACCTGCCAGCAACCGACGGTCACCCTCAGCAGCAGCGGCTCCTCTCCCGGGCAGTACAGCTGGTTCAATCCCCAACAGCAATTGATCGGGACGGGCTTCACCCAGCCCGTATCTGCCCCCGGTCTTTACCAACTGGTGGTTACCCGCATGGGCGGAGGCATTACCTGCGTCGATTCTGCATCGGTACCGGTGGTGCTCAACGCTCAACTACCCCTGGTAACGGCCCTGGGCGACACCATCGACTGCACCGGTGCGGCGGTGACCCTCAACGGCGACGCCCCTGAACCCAATCTGCTGTTCACCTGGACCGGACCCGGCATAGACTCCACCAACGCCCATCTGGAAGACCCGGTGGTGGACTCGCCCGGTGTGTACATCCTGACCGTTTTGGACACGCTGACCGGATGCCTGAACAGCGATACCGCCTTTGTATTTACCCTCGGCTTGCCGCCCGAATTGACCCTTCAGGCCGATACCATTACCTGCGCAGGCCCGGCGATGGTTCAGGTGGAGAGCAACCTGTCGGGGACGGCATTTTCCTGGAACGGCCCTCTGGGCTTCCAGGATACGGCATCGGTCATTTTGGCGCCGGCGACAGGTACATATACGGTTACCGGTACCACCACAACAGGATGTTCCGCGACAGACAGCATTCCGGTGTCGGAAAACCTGTCGCTCCCTTCTTTTTCCGTTTGGACAGATACCCTCACCTGTGCCGACTCTACAGCCCTGGCCATCGCTTCGGGTTCATCGGGATTGTTGTACACCTGGACGGGACCAAACGGGTTCTCCGCTTCCGGCGATACGATACTAACCGTCGAACAAGGTCCGTACATCCTCACGGCTACTGGAAGTAATGCATGCATGGACTCCGACACCTTATTGGTTCCGCTGGATGTCAATCCGCCGGATGCACAAGCTGTCGGCGACACCCTGGACTGTCAGCTCCTGCAGGCATCGCTGACCGGAAATTCCAGTACGCCCGGCGCAACGTTCCAATGGAACGGTCCGGGTGGGTTCTCGGCTGATATCCCCAACCCGGTTACGACGCTACCGGGGGCATACCTGCTCACCGTGACCGGCCCCAACGGCTGCACCGCCACAGCCACAGCCTTGGTGCTGCTCGACGCCGCAACGCCAAACCTGGCTGTGAGCACTGACACCACGCTCTCGTGCGCCCTGACCCAAATCGGCCTGTCGGCCCAAACCAACACCCCCGGGGCCGACATTTCGTGGACGGGGCCGGGTGGGTACGCTGCGCAGGGAAGCGCGGCCAACGTCAGCTTACCCGGTGTTTTCCTCGCAACGGCTACCGGCCCGAATGGCTGTAGCACCACCGACAGCATTCTGGTCGGCCAGGACATAACGCCGCCCGACGCATCCGCCATCGGCGACACCTTGCGTTGCAGCGCCACCGGTGTTGTGTTGCAAGGCAACTCAACCACGCCCGGGGCCGTTTTTTCCTGGAACGGGCCAGGTGGGTTTTCCGACACGACCGCCAATCCTGTAGTAGCCTTGGTCGGGATCTATACGCTGACCGTAACCGGTCCCAACGGTTGCATGGCCACGGCCACGGCCGATGTCTCAGCCGACGACGATGCCCCCGCTGCAACCCTTCAGCCGCCCGCCCCGATCACCTGTGCACAGCCACAAACAACGGTGGCGGGCAGTTCAATGACGGCGGGCGCCCAATTTGCCTGGAGCGGCCCGGGCGGGTTTACCACAGGGGACAGCGTTTTCACCACCTCCCTGCCGGGCGTGTACAACCTGGTGGTTACCGCCCTAAACGGCTGCACGGTAGCCATCGCTGAAACGGTATCCATCGACACCCTCACACCTGAACTTCAGGTATTCGGCGATACGTTGAGTTGTGCGGACCCAAATGCGTTGCTCATGGCCTTTTCTGCAAATACCGGCGTGTTGTTCACATGGTCGGGCCCCGGTGGCTTCGCGGCAACCGGCGACATGGTCACGGTTATCGATCCCGGAACCTATGTGGTGACCGCTACCGCACCCAACGGATGCACGGCAAGCGCTGCGGTCGTTGCTGTTCCCGACCTGGCTGTCCCGGATGCCCAGGTGGCCGTGTCGAACGTGCTGACCTGCTCGGCGCCCCAAAGCGCCCTTACCCTTTTCTCGGCCACCCCGGGGGTAAACATTGCCTGGTCCGGCCCCGGCGGGTTCATGGATCTGGGATTAACCACGGTTGCCAGCCTGCCGGGCGCCTACACGGCCACCACTACCGCGCCCAACGGGTGCAGCCGCCTCGACACTTTGACCGTACTGCAGGATGTGACGCCACCCGATGTTTTTGCCGGAGGCGGCACACTGACTTGCGTGGCGCCCGCCATCCAACTCAATGGCCAATCGGCCACACCGTCCGTTCTGTTCTTTTGGCAAGGCCCGGGCGGGTTCAGCAGCCTGCTGCCCAACCCGGTGGTGCAGACACCCGGCGTATACACGCTGACCGTGACCGCGCCCAACGGCTGCACAGCCGACGAACCGGCCGTCGTGCTTTCCGATCAGGCGCCTCCGGTGGTGCAGGTGCCGGCACCCGCCCCCATCACCTGCCTGCAACCGCAGATCGGACTGACGGCCTCCGCCGACGTGGCCGCCATCCAGTTTGTTTGGACCGGTCCCGGTGGCTTTTCCGGGTCCGGAGATGCCATCAGCACCGTTATCGCCGGTGCGTACACCGTGGTGGGTACAGCGCCCAACGGATGCCGCGATACCGTCGCGCTTACGGTACCGGTTGACACCGTCGCACCCCAGATTACGGCCACAGCCGGCGTAATCAGCTGCGCAGAACCACTGGCGGCGCTGACCGGCGCTTCCGGAACACCCGGGGCGGGGTTTTCCTGGACAGGCCCCGGCGGATTTACCCACGCCAGCGCGCAAACCCAAACGAACATACCCGGCTCGTACCTGTTGACGGTTACCGGGCCAAACGGATGTTCTGCCGACCAACAGGTGCAGGTGCCGGCCGACACGGCAGCGCCCTCGGTGATCATTTCCGGAAATGCCCAGCTCACCTGCACCGACACGATCGCTGCACTGACGGCGCAATCGGGCACAGCCGGTTTGATGCTCGCCTGGCAGGGCCCCGCAGGTTTTACCGCCACCGGAGCCGTTGCTGAAGCCATTGAACCCGGGCTGTACACCGTTGCGGCCACCGCGCCAAACGGATGCACCGGTGAGGCGGAATTTGTGGTGGATGAGGACACCCAGATACCGGATGTGATGGCCTCGGGCGATACCTTGAACTGTACCGGCAGCGGTGTCTCGTTAGGTGGAAGCTCGGGAA
Organism: Saprospiraceae bacterium; assembly: GCA_041736625.1. Lineage (GTDB taxonomy): Bacteria > Bacteroidota > Bacteroidia > Chitinophagales > Saprospiraceae > M3007. The sequence goes on from JBGSTG010000083.1 coordinate 35,966, forward strand.
CACCCGGAGCGCTGTACGCCTGGTCGGGCCCCGCCGGATTCACGGCAACGGTCGCCAACCCGGTCGTATCCGTTGCAGGTACGTACATCCTGACGGTGACCTCGCCGGCCAACGGCTGCTCCGCCACGCAGACCACGCAGGTATTTGCCCCGCCGTCTGTGCCGGCGTTCAGTGCAGCGGCGGACACCATAAACTGCACCGCTCCTGCGGCAGCATTGCAGGTGGCCAACCCGGATCCTGCCCTGACATTCAACTGGAAAGGGCCGGTCGGCTTTGTCGCCGTTGGCCCAACGGCCCAGGCCACGCGCCCCGGCACCTACACCCTGGTGGCAACCGACAGCCGGGGATGTTCGGACAGCATTTCGGTGCAGGTGGTGGCCGATACCTTGCCGCCCACCCTGGTACTGGCCGACGCCTCGATTCCCTGCACCGGAAACACCGCCCTTTTATTGGCGCAGGTCGATCCGGCGGACGCGTTGCTGAGCTGGGCAGGCCCTCAAACCGGGCTTCCTCCGGCACCGGACGTTGCCGTTTCTGTGCCCGGGGTTTACACCGTGGTGGCAACGGCCGCCAACGGCTGCTCCCAATCGGCCCAGTCGGTGGTGGAAGAAGAAACGCCGTACTGGACCCTCGAACTGGGCCCCGACCGGGTCGTGCGCGAAGGCGACATTGTGGAGGTCAGCCTGGTAACCAACTTGCCTTTCGATGAACGGCAATCCATGACGTGGACGCCCCTGCTGGGGTGCGGGGCCTGCCTGCCGCAAGTTTTCCTGGCAGACACGTCGTTTTGGTTGAGCCTCGCCATCGTTGACATCCAAGGGTGCAGCCAGACGGACTCAATGTATATCGAGGTCATCCCAGCCCCGCGCATCTACGCACCCAACATATTTTATCCGGAGAGCGACGGAGAAAACGCCGTTTTTCAGCTGTTTGCCGGAAAAGGGGTTGTTCGCATTCGGTCTTTGCGTATTTTTGACCGTTGGGGGAGCCAACTGTTTGAGGCAACCGATTTCCTGGCCGGCGACATTGCCGGCGTTTGGGACGGGCGCCGACAGGGGGAATTGCTCAATCCGGCTGTTTTTGTGTGGGTGGCCGAAATCGAGGGTCTGAGCGGGGAAGTGTTGACGGCCAAAGGGGATGTGACGTTGTTCCGATAAGTGTTTCAGCGAGAACGCCGTGTTTTTTTTGCATTTTAAAAACAACAATATTTGCCAAATGAGGCCTTCCAAAACGTCCCTGTTCGCCACCTTACGCAAGGCCTTTCACCTGTCCTTGTGGGCCGAAGCCCGACAAACCGAGGCTGGAGAGGCCGTTGACCTGTCGTCCGACCTGTCCCGCTCCCGACGGCGTTTTTTGCAAAACACCGGAAAAGGTCTGCTCCTCGCCGGCGCCATGCCCAGCGGGCTGGTGAAGCCCGGTCTGATCACGCGCGCGTTGACACCGCGCATCGCCATCATCGGCGGGGGCATAGCCGGCCTGAGCGCCCTGCATGCGCTACGCAAACGCGGCCTGAGCGCCACGATTTATGAGTCGTCGGGGCGCACCGGCGGGCGCATGTTCACCGTAAAGGAGGCCATGGGAAAAGGCACCTGGGCAGAATATGGCGCTGAATTTATCGATACCAACCACGCCGACATGTGGGCGCTGGCCAAGGCGTTTAACCTGGAACTCATCGACTTCGCTCAAGCCTCCGAATCGGCCCTGAAAACAGAAGCATTCTTTTTCGACGGCCGGCATTACACCCTGAAAGAGGCTGTTGAAGCCTTCCGCAGTTTTGCCGGACGCATGAAAAAGGACATGAACAAGCTGTCCGACGACATTTCCTGGCAAACAAAAGACCCTTTCACCAAAAAGCTGGACAACACAAGCCTGTCTGCATACCTGGAAAGCATCGGCGCCCGGGGCTGGATCAAGCGCTTCATCGAGGTGGCTTACGAGTCGGAATACGGCTTGTCGCCGGACGTGCAGTCCAGCCTCAACCTGCTGCTGCTCATTTCCCCCAAAACCAAACACGGCAAGATCGAACTGTTTGGGGAGAGCGACGAGCGCTACAAGGTGCGCGGCGGCAACCAGTCGATCACCGACGCGCTGGCGGCGCAATACGCGTCGAGCATAGAGACCAACCGCGCGCTGGAGGCCCTCTCTGCCACCCAAACAGGCGCTTACCAACTCCAGTTTACCGGCCGCAGCGAACCGGTGACGGCGGACTATGTGATCGTGACCATCCCTTACACACGCCTGCGCACCTGCGACTTGCGGATCGAGATGCCGGCCCAAAAGCGGCTGTGCATAGACACGCTCGGCTATGGCACCAACGCCAAACTCATGCTCGGCATGCACAGCCACTTCTGGCGCGAGCAGGGGTACGGGGGACTGGTGTACGCCGACAACGGCATTCCCAACGGCTGGGACAACGCGCAGTTGCAGACGCCCGCCGCCGGCCCGGCCGGGTTATCCATCCTCTTTGGCGGCCCGTCGGGCGTCGCCGTGGGGGAGGGCACGCCGGAGCAGCAAAAAGACATCTATCTGCCGAAATGGGAGCAGATCTACCCGGGGGCGCGGGCGCGGTACAGCGACATCGCCAGGCGCATGCACTGGCCCTCCTACCCGCATGCCCTGGGCAGCTACGTGTGTCCGACCGTCGGGCAGTACACCGCTTTGGGCGGCTGGGAAGCCACGCCGGTGCAAAATGTGTACTTCGCTGGCGAGCACTGTGGCGGCGATTTTGCCGGGTTTATGAATGGCGCGGCGCTGAGTGGCCGGCTGGCGGCGGAGGCGGTTTTGGGGCGGGTGGATTGAGGTTGTTGAGTTTTTTTTGTTTGACACACAGATGTACTTTCTGGAATATAGAAACTCGTTTTCCAACCAACCCGTTTTATTACGGTTGTAAATTTATCAACCCAATCATTCGCTTGACATGATTCGAAACTTGGTATTAACACTTACTGCATGGAACAAGCCAGGCAAAATATCACGTACGGTTTATTCCTATTTGATGTTGCAAACCGTAATACTATTGATTCTACGCACCATTTTCTTTTTAAAATCAACTTTTTCGCCCACTAAAATTATGGTTAATGAACAAATTCAGGACAGCAGCGTATTTTTAAGAGCTACAACAGGCTTCATATCCGTTGTTGCCATTTATTTTATTCTGGATAGAGGCTATATGTATCTTTTTCGAAATAGAAATAACGGTTATTCGATTCCCTACTTTATGATACTATTGGTAAAATTATTGGGATCAACCTATCTGGCGTCCTTTTACATGATGTTTTTTTGGGGAAATGATTTGACCATATACACAAGCGGTTCTTATTCTTTGCTCATCATTTTTTCATGGTTGTTTTTTGTCCTGCTTGAGTGGTATATGGTTTTTGGAGAATTTCAGATTGAGAAATTGGCCAAAGACATTTCTCCATTTGAGCCGATGACATCTGATGTTTCGAACGGATATTCCATCAAAACGCTTATTGAGAATGGTCACTTTGACGAAGCCATTAAAAAATCATTACAGGTCTATAAAAGTGACCAAAGTCTATCCAAAGAAATTGCAATATTGAATGGATCATGGCACGATTTAATGAAAGAGCGCAATAAAATCAGTTCTGAAGAATTTCGGCGTGAAAAGCGTCGCTTGATTGATTCCCTATTAACGTTAATCTCAAGCGAAAAGACGTAACATTTTTTATCCCGTTGGAATGGTAAAATACCATGCCTACGGCGTTCTGAACATGACGCATCTGAGACTACAGGAATGTCGCCCCGACGGGGCTTCATGTTGATATTACTTGCGTCACCCCCCTCCCCAACGCACCATCTCCCACCCCACCATAGCCTTTTTCCGCCCGCCGCCCCAGTGGTACTCGCCCAGCATGCCGGTTTTGCGGATCACCCGGTGGCAGGGGATCAGGTATGCCACCGGGTTGTCGCCCACCGCCGTGCCCACGGCGCGGGCGGCGCCGGGCTTGCCGACCGCGCGCGCCAGGTGTTCATAGGTACTCACGGCGCCCGTCCCACAACCACACCCGTTACCAGCCGGGCACGATGTTCATGCCGAAATTCAGGTTTCGGTACTCCTTCGGGGCGCTGAGGGGCACCGCCCAGAAGGGTTCCAGAATGATGGCGCCGAAGAGGTTGACGCGGAAGGAGAAGCCCACGGACATCACCGGCTCGTGTCGCACGTGGTCGACCCCGTCGAGCGGGTCCGGGTCTTCGCTCCCCAGGTCATCGGAGGTGAACCACCCTACCCCGGCGTCGAAGAACACGTTGAAGTCGGCCATCAGGAAGTTATTGGGGATCACCGCCAGGCGGCGGGGCCCGAACAGGGGCAGGCGCAATTCGGCATTCACCACGGCGATCTTGCTGCCCAGCATGCGTTCGGTGAGGGTTCGATCGATGGACACTACATCGGAATCGTAGCCGCGGACAAAAAAGGACTGACCGGCGTACAAGGGGTACACCACGTCGAGGTTGTTCTCATTGCCGCCAAAACGCAACATCGACAGGCCGCGCAGGGCCAGGCAGGCGGGCTTAAAGTAAAAGTACCGGCGACCGTCAAGCAAGAGACTGGTAAACTGGTAATCGCCAAAATTCTGGTCCACGCCGATCCGGTAGCGCCACCCCTGAAGCGGCGCCGTGAGCCCGAAGTAGGAGTTGTCGCCTACGAAGGCCGCGTTCAGGCTCCAGAGGGAGACGTTCAGATCGCTGATGTCGTCTCCACTCAGGCGTTCGCGCTCCTGGCCGATGAAGTTGCCCACCTCGTCGTAAAAATAACTGTACACATCTACCTGCTGGTGGTAGTACTCGAACGCGCCGCCCACTTCGAAGCGTTTGGTGACCGAAAGCGGAAAAAACAAGAAGGGAGCTATGCGCTCCTGAAACTGGCGCTGGAGGATCAAAAAGTCTTTGTACCCAAAATAGACCAGGCTGCTGTCGCTGCTCGACTCCCAACCCGGCGAGTTGTCGACGATGTTTTGCCCCGTTCTGAACGGGATGTGCGATAGGTTTATGCCCCAGTTGGTACGGCTTTTTTGGTTGAGGTAGGAAAACTGCCCCCCCATGTCGGCCAGGTTGCCATTGACGGCCAGGCCGAGGTAGAGCTGGTTATTTCCCAGCATATCGTCAAAAAGCAGGTCGACACCGCCCGCCAGTCCCACCGCAGCGCCGAAGCTGGTGTTGCCGGTGGCCACGCCCACGCCGGTGCTGGCGCCCGCGTACGACAGGGCGAACTGGGGTTTGTACGGGCGGGTGTTTTTTTGCAAGTCGGCGCGCACGGCGGACAGGATGCGGTCTTGCGAGCGCAGGTTTTGGGTCACGATGTCTTTCTCCGGCCGGTCCAGGGGCGGCAAGGTGCCGGCGGCCATGTTCACATCGTTGGGGTCTACCGGTGTGGCGGTGAAGTTCTCGCGCCGCGCCGAGAAAATCTGGTATTCCCGGTTGTTGTAATAGGTAAACAGGATGCGGTCGCGGTTTTCGGCCACGGTGATGGCCGGCGCGTAGGGGGTGATGCCGGTGATGCCCGTGTTCAGCTTGGTGAGCTGCAGCAGCTCCCGGGTGTCGGGGTTGTAGTGATACAGGTTTCGGAAACCATCGCGGTTGCTGAGAAATACAATGTTGCCTTCGTTGGTGTACTGGGGGTTGAGGTTGTCGGCGCCGGGGAACACATTCAGGTGTTCGACGCGGCTGGATACCATATCCAGTACGGCCAGGTTCAGGGTCCATACGCCATTGGTGCGACCGCCCAGGATGCTGAGTTCGTCGGTGCTGAACACCAGCCGGGTTCCGTCGGGGCTGAAGGCCGGCAACACCTCGCTGAACCGGTTTTCGGTGAGGCGCTGCACCTTTTGCGTTTTGATGTCCACGGCGAAGAGGTCAACCTGGCCGCCCACCTGACCGGAGACCACGATCGTTTTCCCGTCGGGGCTCCACGCCGGATTGCTGAAGGAGGGTACGCCCTCGATGTGGAACTTGTCGACCGTTTTGCCGGACTCCACGTCCTTGATCACGAGGATGCTGCGGCCTTTTTCGTAGGCGTCGAAGGCAAACCGTTTGCTGTCGGGGCTCCAGGTGCCCGCGCTTTCGATGTAGTTGAACTGGTCGATGTGGCCGTCGCGCAGGGCGCTGGACACCTTTCGGATGAGTTTTCCGTTGCGCGCGTCGGCGAGGTAGAGGTCGGTGGTGAACAGGCTTTTTTCTGTCAGGAAGATCACGTATTTGCCGTTTGGGCTGAGCACGGGACACACGTTGAGGGTGCCGGCGTTTTCGTCGGTGAGCAGTTTTTTGCCGGGGACGTCCTCTTTAGCGCCTTTTTTGACCCAACGGCCGTAGTAGTTGCGGATGCTGCGTTGCCAGGCGTTGGACAGGGAGTCGGGGTGGGCGCGCAGGGTGAGCACCACGGCGTTTTCGAACCCGTATTTGGCGGTGTTCATGAACAGGTCGGGCACCACTTCGTCGCCGTAGACACCTGCGATGAACGCCCAGAAGGCCTGCCCCCAGCGGTAGGGGAAGTACTTGCTCATGTTGTTCATCTGCCGGAAGCTGGGGATGTCGTCGTTGATCACCGCATCGCGCATCCACAGGGCGGTGTGCGGGTCTACGTTACCGATCGACATGTATTCGGCCAGGCCTTCGATCATCCAAAGGGGCAGGTTCGCGAGGTTTTGCATGCTGGTAGAGTCGCCGTTCAGCACCATGTTGTACTGAAAAGCGTGCACGAGCTCGTGCCCCAGCACGTGACTGGTTTGCTGATTGGTGAAGGCGATGGGGAACACCACACGGTTGCGCAGCCCCTCGGTGACCCCGCCGGTACCCACGCTGATGCTCCCCGAGATGACGGTGGACTGCTGGAAATCGGCGTGGTTGTTGTACACGATCATGGGGTTCCTACCAGGTATGTGGTTGCGCAGCACCTGGGCGTGCATGTCGTACCACATCTCGGAGTAGGCGATGATGTCGTCCAGTATTTCCGGATTTTCGATGTACTGGTGGATGTCGAAGTGTTCGGTTTCGGTCACCTGGAAATCCTGTTGTTCGTATTTCGGTTTGTTGCGACCGAAGTACTGGGCCGAAACGCCCGCCGGAAGGAGCATCAGCAAACATGCCGCGAACAGTGTATAACGCATAGGAGAGGATGTTTTAAAAAACAGAAAAGCGGTTTTTAAATGAACGTTTTTTTTGAAAAAGTTTTCTGCAATAGTGCCCATTTTTTTCTGAAAAAACGCTGAAAGGTAAGCTTTGTCCACAATAGACACATATACGTCCCCGGAATTAGCGACCCGGGTTGCCCTGATTGGTTTGTGCAGCGTGTCCATGTCTTGTCAGACGGCTTTTTTACAGCAAACGGATGGGTTTACACCCGGGTTATGGCTGTTTATCTACGCCGCCACGCTGTTTGGCTACCACTGGAACAGTCGCGCCGGCGCCGTTCGCCGGGTGGCGTGGGCGATGGGCGCGCTGTCAGGCGTATGCTGGCTGTTGCTCTGCCCGCCTGTCCGCCTGGCGGCGCTAGGGCCGGCTTTGCTCTGGGCTTTCTATTTTGGATGGCACCGGCGCCTGGTATTAGCTGCCCTTTTTCAGCCGAAAGACCACGCTGCGCCGGATTCGGGATGGCGCGCTGACGCATGGCTAAAGCCGGCGACGATTGCGCTTACCTGGGCATGGGTGACGGTTTGGTTACCGCTGCCTGTGCACTGTTGGTTTACCGCCGCCTTCCCGTTTCTGGAAAGGGCTCTCTTCATTTTTGCGCTCGCTCTGGCGTACGACCTGCACGACCGGGTTGTCGACCACCGCGTGGGGCTGCGCACGCTGGCGCTGCAATGGGGCGCAGGCCGCACCCTGCGGCTCATGGATGCAGCCTTTATCGGCGCCTCCATGTTCGTGCTGGCGAGCGCCGTCGACGGAACATATCCCTGGCCCGTAGCTACTGTGTTGGTGGTGCATTTGGCCTTTTCCGGCCTTTTTCTGAGGGCTATGCTGCGCAAAGGGTGGGCGTTGGGATGGCAAAAGGTGATTGTGGATGCTTGTATGATCGTGCAAGTGGTGGTGGTTCTGGGGGCAGGACACATCTAAGGATGGTAAATCCGGTAAATGGCATTGGCATAATCATCCGACACCAGCAGCGAGCCGTCGGGCAGGTGCTCCAGATCTACCGGACGGCCCCACACCTGGTCGCCGTCGTATAGCCAGCCTTCGGCGAACGGCTCATAGCTCAGTGCATGGCCCTGCGCGTCGAGTCGCACGAGGCTGATGCGGTATCCGGTTTTGGTGCTTCGGTTCCAGGAGCCGTGTTCGGCGATGAACACCTGTTTGTGGTATTCGGGCGGGAACTGGGCGCCGCGGTATATTTCGAGTCCCAGCGGCGCCACGTGTGCGCCGAGCTTTTGGGCCGGCGGGGTGAACGTTGTACAGGGGTGTTTGTCGCCGTACTTGGGGTCCGGCAGGTCGCCCTGGTGGCAGTACGGGTATCCGAAGTGCATGCTGTCGGCAGGGGCGTGGTTGAGCTCGCAGGCGGGCAGGTCGTCGCCCAGCCAGTCGCGGCCGTTGTCGGTGAACCAGAGCGCCTTGGTGTCGGGGTGCCAGGTGAATCCCACGGTGTTGCGGATGCCGCGCTGCACGATCTCGAGCCCGGAGCCGTCGGGGTTCAGGCGGGTGATGGAGCAGTAGACGGGGTTGTCGGGTTCGCAGATGTTGCAGGGGGCGCCCACGGGTACGTAGAGCTTGTCGTCGGGACCGAAGGCGATGTACTTCCAGCCGTGGTGCCCGTCGGTGGGGTATTGGTCGAACACCACCACGGGTTTGGGCGGGTTGGCGAGGCGGTTCTCGATGTCGTCGAAACGGAGGATGCGGTTCACCTCGGCCACATAGAGGCTGCCGTTTCGGAAGGCCACACCGTTGGGCATGTTGAGCCCGGTGGCGACGGTGAAGCGCTGGTCGGCGCGGTAGTCGCCGTTGGTGTCGCGCAGGGCGTACACGCTGGTTTTGCTGCGGTTGCCCACGAACAAGGTGCCGTTGGGGGAGAGGCAGAGAGAGCGGGCGTCTTCGACCCCTTCGGCGTACACGGCGATATTAAATCCCTCGGGCAGGCGGATGCGCTCGAGCGGGAGAGTCGTCGTGGTCGGCTGCGACCCGGATGGCGGGTGGTGCTGGGCCAGGGTGCAGGCGAGGAAGAGAAACGGGGCGAGGAGGTAGTGGATGCGCATGGTCCGGGAAGAGGGTGTCTTATTATAAGTCAAAAAAACAGGCATTCCCCCAATTAAAATTTTGAAAGACCAAGTTGCCGATAGAATGGCCTCCAGCCCGATGTCGTCAAATTACCGCAAGTGTAGTGCTTCAAAGTTGTTTACAACGAAACCGGCTTTTTTTGCCGCGAATTAGCGCGAATTCGCGCTAATTCGCGGCAAAAAAAATTTAAATCAATGGCGGCGAGATCGCAAAAAACGGCAAGGCAATCTTTGGACGCAAAGTTGACGACCGTGGGGCTTTAAACCATCCAGTCGATATCGACTGGCTCAATATTTTATTTGGAGGCACGTGTAGGCATAGGACTTATGATACACCCTCTTTACTCATTTCAGGTAGTTCTGCTCAAAAAACGTCCGGTATCCATCCAGGCTCCGGCTTTTCAGCACTTGCCGATAGTTCTCCTGCGTGATGGCCAAAAACGATTTGTTGAGCTTCACCTTGTCTTCGCCGAGGAATGCCGGTTTATCTTTCACCTCGTCGTAGTATCTCATGGCTTGCTCCCGGTTGTCGAATTTACGGAGTACAATGATGGGCATTTCGGTGTCGGTACCCAGGAAGATATTGGAGATGCGGATCTGCTCCAGCTTGTGGTATTCGCGGTTGTAGTCGGAGATGGCGGCCTTGACGTTGTTCACGTTCACGTCTTTTCCGGTCAGCACCACGAGGAAGTAGTGCAGCTTGTCGTCTTCGAGCATGAAGGTGGCGTTCGAGCCTTCGCCCGGATTGGCGGGGTCGCCCCCACCGGGCTTGGCGCCCACTTCGAAACCTTTGCAGGAGATCACGCGGGCGATCTCTTTGGCCCGGGTGGCTGCATCGCTTTGCGGGTAGCGGGCGATGACGTCGTTCAGCGCCAGGCAATATGCATCGTTGCCGCTCAGGCTGCCGGTACACATGGCGCTGAGCAGACTGAACTTGGGCATGAGCGGGTTGGTAGTGCCGAACTTTTTGGGCGCATCCTCGCATCGGTCGTACGCTTCCTTGTAATTGCCGGCGGAGAACAGTTCGAAGGTTTCTTCGTAGTACCGGTTCAGCTCGATTTCCTTGGCCTTGGAGGAACTGGCGAAGTTGGGATCGGTGAGTGCGCGGGCGAAGATGCTTTTCGGGTGGTTGTTGGTCAGCTTGTCGAAGTAGTATTGTGCGCGTTGCGGGTTGCCCAGCTCGGTGAAGCCCAGGTAGCAGTAGTACCACGTTTCGACTTCGTACTTGTTGATGTCGGGGTAGCGGGCTTGCATCTCTTCGAGCACTTTGACGCTGAGTGCCGGGTTCTGCAGTTTATCGCGGTACAGGATGCCGAGGTTGTACATGGCCTCGTAGGTTGACAGGTTGATGACGGCGATTTCACCCTCGGTTTTGGGGATGGCCTCGAACATCTGGTCAAGGTCCTGATAGCCCTGTTCGGTTTGCTGGGTGGTGCTGTCGGCAGTGGCGAGCGCTTCGTCGCCTCCGGACCCTCCGGCGGTGCGCTTGCTGCGTCGCCAGTTGTCCTCCAGCTTTCGGGGCCCCCAGGTTTTCACGAACTCGCGCTGCCCTTTTTTGTAAAAGGTTTCGTTGTAGAAGTAGAACGATGACGTTTTGGCGCCTGCCACGGGCGTTGGCACGTTTCCGCCGGCGGGTGTGGGCTGCGCGGCCTGGGCTTCTTTGACGGCCTCTGCGGCGGCGATGTCGTCGCGCTCGCGTTTGATCCTGCGGGCCAGTTCGCGGCGTTCGAGGTCGGTCATGTTGTAGATCCGCACGATGCTGTCGTTCTGGGCAATGGTGGTCAGGAGGCGGGCGATTTCCGTCAGGTTCTCGCTGTATTTTTTCACCCGGTTGTAGCGTTCGTCGGTAACGGCCAGCACAGTCAGTGTGCTGTCGAAGTAGTTTTTGGCGTACACGAATTGCTCATCCTCGAAGTACAGGTCGGCCAGTTTGAGGTAGGTTTCGCCGCGCTGTACGGTATTGCCGGTGGAGTTTGCCAGCGACAGTTCGAAGTAGCCGATGGCGTCGGGCCGCAGGCCGTCGGCCAGGGCGATCGTGCCGAGGGCGAAGAAAATCTGGTCTCGGTATTCGAGGTTTTTTTCGTCCCGGGCCATGCGGTCCAGTTCGGCGTTGGCTTCGCCGCTGGTTTTGCGACCGTTGGCCCAGCCCGCCGTGATGAGGTGCAGGCGCGAATTGAACTCCATCTCGTAGGAGGGCTTGCTGTCCAGCGCTTCTTCGAGTGCGGCGTAGGCGGCGTTGTAGTTGCCGTTTTGCTCGTGTATCTGGGCCAGTATGTAGGCCAGGCGGGCCTTGTCCTTGCGTTGTTCGGTGTACTTCAGGGCGGTTTCCAGCGGCCTGATGGCGCGGTCGTAGCGTTTTTCGGAAATCCACATGTCGGCCTCGGCCATAGCTAAGTCGCGCCGGAACTCCTTGGGAAACCACGGGTCTTCCTCCAGCTCCTGGAACATCAATTCGGCCTCGTCGACCTTTTCGCGCGCCACCAGCGTTCGGCCGTACCAGATCATGGCGTAGGGGTAGGCGGCGGTGCGCGAGGAGCCTTTTTTGCTCTTGTACGGGTTATCGGTCTTGGGCAGCGCCGCGGCGGCCGCTTCCTCGCCCTTGGCCTTTTCGGCCTGTTTGGCTACCTTGGCAGCCTCTTTTTCCTTTTCCTTCTTTTTTTTCTCTGCCTGTTTTTTGCGTTTTTTGGCGCTGGTTTTTTTCTTCTTGCGTTTTTTGCTCTTCTTCTTCTTCTTCTTTTTCTTCTTTACTTCCGATTTCTTTTTACCCTTTTTGATCTTGGTGTGCGGGTCGTGTTTTTCGCGGATGTACCGGAAGGTGTTTTCGGCCGTTTCAAAATCTTTTTTCATGTACTGGGCCTGTCCGACGAGCGTGTAGCAGTCGTCGACCCAGTCGCCCGGCCGGTGCAGTTCAATCCCGAAGGCCGATTTTTTGATCACGTCGTCGTACTTGCTCAGGTAGGACTGCGGGTCGCCTTCCGTTTCCGGAAATACGGGCAAGATCTGGTTGTAGTTGTCCTTGTGCGCGGCCGCCTGCTCCTGCACGGTAAGGCGGAACAGCTCGTCGGCATTGAACCAGTAGTTGTACCGGGTCGTGAGGTTGTGATACCCGCGGGTGAACCCGCTGACTTCCTCTCCTTTTTTCTTTTGGGTGGTACACCCGCCGAGGGCCAGCAACAAGACCGTCAGAGACAGCCAGAAACCAGTTTTTTTCATATCGTAAATAGACCAAGCGTGCAAAGTATGGCGCTCCGCAGCTAAAATTGGTTGTCTCCAAACGCAAAAATAGGCCTCCTCCTTGTCAATGTTGCGTTAAAGTATGGCTTTTAAAACTTGAAAATCGGAACTTTGCGCGACGTGCCGCGCGGTTGCGGTCAAAAAGAGCGCATGCGAAAGTATATTGGTTTTTTAAGGAATCTGTTTGACGGGAAGACGGACGAGCGCAGCCTGATGGAGAAAATGCGCGACCAGTACCGGCTGGTGATCATGAACGACGAGACGTTCGAGGAGGTCGGGTCCATCAAGTTGTCGCCCCTAAACGTGTACGTCTTCATGAGCTCGGCGCTGGTGGGCACCGCCATCGTGGTGGTGCTGCTGATCGTGTACACGCCGCTCAAGCGGTATATACCCGGGTATGGCGACTTCAGCCGGGAGAAAGAGGTGGCCGAGCTCACCGGCAAGGTGCGGCGCATGGAAAAGGAAATGGAAGCCCAGCGGCGCTACAACGAGAATTTCCGGAAAATACTGGTCGGCGACGTGGAGTCGCTCACGCAGGAGGCTGTGAGCGAAAGCGCCGACGAACAGGTGGTACCCGATGCCGCACCCGACGAGGTGCCGGAGCGCATTCCGGAAGAGGAAATGCTGCGCCAGGCCGTCGACGAGGGCACATTCAACCGGGAGCCGGTGGTGACGGCCGCGGCCGCGTCGTCGCCGGGCGGCACCAACATTCCGCTGGAACAAATCCTGTTCATGCCCCCCGTTTCCGGTGAGGTGACGGCTGCTTTCGACATGCAGAAGAGCCATTTCGGCATCGACCTTGCGGCGCCGGCCAATACGGCCGTGAAGTCTACCGCCGACGGCATGGTCATCTTCTCCGGGTACTCGGTCGAAACCGGATACAGCATAGCCGTTCAGCACCCCAACAACATCGTGTCGTTTTACAAGCACAATTCCGTGCTGCTGAAAAAAGAAGGCAGTCCCGTGCGGGCGGGCGAAGCCATCGCCATCATCGGCAACACCGGTGAGCGCAGCTCCGGGCCCCACCTGCACTTTGAGCTCTGGTACCGGGGTCGTCCGGTGGACCCGAGCGATTATGTGGTGTTTAATTAGGGCGTGCTACACAAACGGCGCCTTCACAATCTCCGCCTCCAGTTTCTTCTCCCCGGCCAACACGTAAATCCTGGCGCCCACTTCGGCGTACTTCGCCTTGACGTAGCCCATGCCGATGGGCTTGTCCAGGGTGGGTGAATGGGTACCGGACGTAACGGAGCCGATCGAAGCCCCGCGGCGCGAGAGGATGTCGTAGCCTTGGCGGGGTACCCGGCGATCCAGCACCATAAAAGCCACCAGCTTACGGCGCACGCCCTCAGCCTTTTGTTTCACCAACCGGTCTTTGGAGGGGAATTCGGCCGTTTTGTTGAGCTTGGTGATCCAGCCCAGGCCGGCTTCGAGGGGGCTGGTACGGTCGTCCAGGTCGTTTCCGTACAGGCAGAACCCCATCTCCAGGCGCAGGGTGTCGCGGGCGCCGAGGCCGCAGGGCTTGATGCCGTAGCGCTCGGCGTGTTTCATCACCTTTTCCCATATTTTCACCAGTTGGCGGTTCGAGGCGTACAGCTCGAAGCCGCCGGCGCCGGTGTAGCCGGTGGCCGAGATGATCACGTTGGGGACGCCGGCAAAGCGGCCGCGTTTGAAATGGTAGTAGGGGATGGAAGCCAGGTCCACGTCAGTGAGCTTCTGCAGGGCCTCGACCGCTTTGGGCCCCTGGATGGCCAGCAGGCCGGTTTTGGCGGAGATGTTTTGCATCTTCACGTCGAGCCCGCGCGCCAGGCGCTTCAGCCAGCGCCAGTCTTTGGTCTCGTTGGAGGCGTTGACCACCAGCATGTACGACTGCTCGCCGTCGACCGTCATTTCGGGGGCGTCGTCGAGCCGGTACACCAGCAGATCGTCCACAATACCGCCTTTTTTGTTGGGCAGACAGGAGTACTGGGCCTGGCCGGGTTGCAGTTTGGACACGTCGTTTGAGGTGGCCGACTGCAGGAAGGCCGTTGCGTCTTTGCCCCGGACGATGAATTCGCCCATGTGGCTGACGTCGAAAATGCCCACGCCTTCGCGCACGCATCGGTGTTCGTCGGTGATGCCGGAGTACGAAATGGGCATGTTGTAACCGGCAAACTCGGCCATTTTGGCGCCCAGGGCAATGTGGTGTTCGGTAAGCGGAGTGGATTTCATGATGTTTTTCGCGGAAGTTTAGTATTCAGACTCCTGTTTAGGTGAAACTTTCGGTTTGGTAAACGGCTCGTTCCCCTTTTCCAGCTTTTTGAGGTTGCTGTCGGGCGCCACCTGGTTCGGCTGTACGGGCTGCGCCACCGGCGTGGGGGCGGTTGCGCCCTGTCCGGAGGCCATGGCCATGCGTTTTTGCAGGTCCTGCGGCAGCGCATCCTTGTGCAGGGTGATGGAGATGGTGTTGAGGCGGACGTACGCTTCGGAGGCGTAAACGTACCCTTTTTGGTCGTTGGCGGCGCCCCAGGAGTTCTTGACGATGAAAAAATTACCGGAGGACGCCTCGTCGGCCAGGCCAATGATGTGCATCAGGTGGTCGTCCTGGGTTACCTGGCGGTCAAACATTTCCTGGCGGTACGTTTGGTGTACCATGGGTTCCTCCTCAACGAGCACAAAGGTGTTTTTCTGCTCGTCGCCGGTCTTTTCGGCCCATTGTTTTTTGGGCACGATGGCCAGCCCTTTTTGGCGTGAGAACCCTTCGTTGCTCACGTCGGCGTCCCACTCGACCGTATACCCGTTTTGCAGGGCGTTTTGCAGGGTGCGGATAATTTCTTCGATGGGCAGGTTGTAAAAAGAGCCGTTGGAAAAATTATCGGGCACCTCCAGCACGAAGGAGCCGTGGTACGGGTGGTGGGTGAATGAGGTCAGGTGGACGTATTGCCGGGTATTGATGCCCAGAAAATCGCGGAAGGATTTCGGGGTGAACTCGCCGCCTTTGTACTTGAACTTTTCCGGTACAGGGCCGAAAAAATCATCGAGCACGGTGTCGACGCTGGCGAGCCAGTCGGCGGGAAGGGCGCCTTTTTTGCCCAGTTCGACCAGCTGGTCGCACATCATTTTGAGTTGTTTCTCCAGTTCGATGTGGTTGTGGGGCGCCGAGCGGTTCTTTTTCCCGGGATAAGCCTCTTCGGGCACGATGCCGTAGCGCTGGACGGCGTTCAGGAAATCGTGCGACAACCCGCCCTGGCCCAGGTTGGCCGTGCCCTGACGGCGCACGTAGTTTTCGCATTTGAGGCGGTACACGTACCGGACGATGTACATTTCCGAGAAATCGTGCGCGCCCTTGCCCAAACGTTCCACCTCGCTCTCCAGAAAGGAGGCGGAGCTAAACGCCCAGCAGGTACCCGTTTGGCCCTGGTCCTTGACGGCGGTGGCCGGCAGCTTGCTGATCTCCGAAAAAACGTAAGGCGACTGGGCCCGGAGCACCGTGCCCGCCACCAGCAGAATCAGGATGCGGAATGCGCTTCTCATCATTGGGTGCACAGAAAAATGGTTTTGTGAAAAAGCAATTTTACGTCAGTATAGGCTGAAAAAAGCCGAAAGATAACACTTCGTTTCCGTTCGGGTTTGGCCGGTTGACGCTTTTGGGCATACTTTTACGCAATTTGGCCACGAATTGCTATAAAATGACCTTCCGATTCCTCTTATGGTGCTCGCTCCTGCTGACCACCTGCATGCCGCCTGCGCCTAAAGCCGACCTGGTGCTGTACAACGCCGTGATCTTTTCTGCCGACCCCCGGTTCCCCGACGCCACAGCAGTGGCCGTGCGCGAAGGGCGCATCGTCGGCGTGGGCTCCGACGAGCAGGTGCTCCGGTGGGCGGGCCCACAAACCGAAAAAAGGGATTTGAATGGCGCCTTTCTCATGCCCGGCCTCATCGAGGGCCACGGGCACTTTGCCGCCATGGGCAAAGGCCTCGAACAGCTCAACCTGCTGCAAGCCCGCAACTGGCCCACGATCGTGGACATGGTCGCCGAGCGCGCGCAGGCCACGCCCGCAGGCGCTTGGATCTACGGGCGGGGCTGGCATCAGGACAAGTGGGACGCGCCGCCCCTGCCGGCAGTGGACGCCTACCCCTGTCACGACGCTTTGAGCGCCGCTGTGCCCGACATCCCGGTGGTGCTGGCCCACGCCAGCGGTCATGCCC
>JBGSTG010000086.1:0-43155 GCA_041736625.1 Saprospiraceae bacterium
CATCGGAATTGCCAACGATGCACAAAGCAACGGTGTGTGGGGCATTACCATCCGCAACAGCCGTTTTCAGGTGCAGAGTGGTAATATCATAGCTATATTGCTGCAAAGGCCGGACAACCGCGATTTGATCGTTGAAAACAACTTCATCGAAATCGAAAACCCATCGAGCGGAAACGGAATTTTTATCGAGCAGCGTGACGCAGGCGCAGCCATCAACAACATTTGCCTGATAAGTCAGGATACGGTAATCATCCGGGATCAGCCGGACGACAGTGCGAACAACTACGCCATTCAGGTCGACGGCGGAACCGGGAACAACATTAGCATCCTCGATAACTATGTTTTTTTTGACGCCGAACGCAGCGAAATGCGCGGTATTGTGCTGAATAATTTCGATGGACTGAACCACCTCATTTCAGGTAACCAGGTGGCTGCGGTCGCTTACGTGAAGGAAAGCGCAGCCCGGTCAGGGTTTGACATACGCGGGGTAAAAAATGCCGTGTTCTGCAACAACACCGTGAATAACACGATCTACGGCGCCCGCTTCTTCGGCGATTGCAACCCCATCTGGATCGAGACCAACAGCTTCGGCAGGCACCGCTGGGGTATGTACGTGACGTTGGATCAGTTTTCATCCGAACCTCCAATTTTGGGTACTCAGTACCGAAAAGCCAACACCTGGACTCCGAACGGGTATGATTCCTATGGCGCGTTCCTGACACAGCATGGGGACCCTTTTGCATCTCAGTTTTTTATCCATTCTCCCAGTTCAGATTTCAATACCACGGTAAATGCATCTGGCTGGTTTGTGCCCGATTATGGCAATCCGGTGGTATCCTGCGGAATAGCGTCATTTACCGATCCGGACTCCTCCGAAATTCAGATCGCCAACGGGGGTTTATTTACCGACAGCACCAGCGATTTGTTGCGTTGGGAACTGGAGCGCAGCCTGATGTACAAGATGTACCGCGACACCGGCTACGGGTCGGCGATAACGGCATTCGACTCTTTTTACCAAGCCCGCCTCAACACCACCGCCGGCCAGTTCGCGCGGGTGGCCTGGGAACTGCACCAGGTGGGCGCCTGGAGCGGCGCTTTAGTGGGGTTGATGGACAGTCTGGAGCAACAACACAACGATCACGTGAACCAACTCGTGCAACTGACGGGTACGCTGGGCGCCCCGGATTCGACCGCACTGATCGACTCGGTGTACGCCGCCTCCCAACAGAACATCCTGAAAGACCTGCTGCTGGTGGAAGCTGCCATGGACAGCCTTGCACACGCGCCGGACTCCCTGCGCCGGGTTGCCCTGCTGAACATCCGTGTGTTCAACAGCAGCATCGCCACCACGCACGCATTTGAAGAAAACCAGCAGTTGCTGTACGAATTGGCCATCAAGGAGGCTTTGGGCGACTCACTCACCACAGCCGATTTGACGGCCCTGGAGGACATCACCTTGCAGCCGGATTCGGTCGCCGGTTCCACGAAGCTGAGGGCGGCATCGTTGCTGTCTGCCTGCGAACACCTGCTGGTGCTGGAGCGGGCGCAAGAACCTCAGCCCTTTGCAACCGCCGCGGCAGACGCGGGGGCGGATGCATTCTGGCGCCTGTCCCCGAATCCGGTAAAACACGTTGCCCAAATTGTATTTCAGGCGCCGTTTACGGGAACCGTTGTGGTGACGGACCAAGCCGGGCGAGCCGTTTGGCGGAATGACCTCAGCGCCGCTTCCGCGCTTACCCTCCCGGTGCATGACCTGTCGCCCGGAATGTATTTCGTGAGCGCAACGGGTGAGCATTCCGGCGCCCGGGTGCTGAAAATGATTGTGGTGCGCTAAACACCACAAATGCCAGCTTGCTGGCAACCCGCACCCGGGTTGCCGGCATTTTTTTACCAACCAAGTCTGACAAAAACCATGCAAAAACATACCCTTGTACGCACCCTGCTGCTCCTGTGCGCCTTCACCGCTCATGCCCAAAAGGAAGACTACATCTGGACTTTGGGGTACTTGCCGAATGTGCCGGAGGAGAAGTTTGGAGGGACGATGTTCAACTTTCACAACCAGGACGAACTGGTATCCTATTACGAAACCCCATTAGGATTTGTTCCTGTAGCAGTAATTTCAACACCGGATGGCAGTCTGCGCGCTTACAGCAGTGGCTGCAACATTGGGGATTGGACTCATAAAATCATGGAAAATGGAGACAGCATAAATGCCGGAATAATAGCCGATCAGTATTGTGGAAAAGTCGGTTATCCCTCTGGAAATGGAGTATTGATGCTATATGCACCAAGTAACGATTTTCAATATTATATGCTTCATTTTCGAATAGGAATCACAAATTTCTTTTTGCGTTCCGACTTCCTCCAAACCCGGTTTACCTTTAACGAAGAGCACCCAGAGGGGGTGGTGACGGAGAAGAACGTGTTGTTTTTGCAGGACACGTTTTCCGACCACCTCACGGCGGTGCGGCACGGCAATGGGCGCGACTGGTGGGTAGTGGCGCACAAAGACCGGGGCAACGGGGTGTTTGTGTTCCGGCTGGGTCCGGAGGGCATCGCGGAGGTAAAAACCCAGCAACTGGGCCCCCTGTGGAGCAGCGCAAGCTGGGCAGGCCAGTCGGTTTTTTCGCCCGACGGCCGGCGGTACGCACGCGCTGCGCCGGCCAACACGCTTACGGTGATGGACTTCGACCGCTGTGCCGGCACGTTTTCCAACCCGCGTTGGGCGCCCATGCCCGACACGCAGGTGTATGCTTGCGGTGTGGCTTTTTCGCCCAACAGCCGCTACCTGTACCTGAGCACCGGCCTGCAATTGCACCAGTACGATATGGAGGCGCCGGAATTGGAGGCCGGCCGCGTGTTCATTGATGAATACGACGGCTTTATGGCTCCTTTCTCCACCACCTTCTTCCAGATGCGGCTGGCGCCGAACAATCGGATTTACATGACTGCTACCAACGGCGTGAATTACATGCACACCATACACCAGCCTGACCAGGCGGGTACGGCCTGCGACTTCCGGCAGCACGATTTGGAGTTGCCCACCTATGTGACACAAGGCATACCCAACGTACCCTTTTTCCGGCTGTACGATATGGCGGGCAGCCCTTGCGATACACTGGGCATCAACGGTCCGGTGGTGTCAGTCCACGTGAGCGGGGCCGGGGGTGCGGAGGGCATGCAGGTTTTGCCGAACCCGGCGAGCGAGGCGGCGATGGTTGTCTTTGGCGGGCCGTTCACGGGGGAGGTGTCCGTCTTTGACCTTGCCGGGCGATTGGCAGGGCGGTATGTGTTGCGGGATGCCGCCTCGCTGTCTCTGCCCGTGGCCGATTGGCAGCCGGGGGTGTATGTGCTGCGCGTAGGGGATGCCCGGGGTGGCGGGGTGCGGGTGCTGAAGATGATTGTGGTGCGCTAGCTTGAAAATTGCGTTGGTCGTTGTACATTTGGACATGAGAGTAGGCATAACAGGCGGTATCGGCAGCGGCAAAACAACCGTCTGCCGCTTTTTTCAGGCGCTCGGTGTGCCCGTGTACGACGCGGACGCGGAGGCCCGCCACCTCATGGAGGTTGACCCGGCGCTCCGTGCGGGCATTGTGGGCCTGTTGGGCGAGTCGGCTTACCTGTCCGACGGGCGCTACAACCGCGCTTACGTGGCCGAAATCGTGTTTCACGATTCCGAAAAACTGGCTGCGCTCAACGCCCTGGTGCATCCGGCCGTGGAAGCCCACAGCCGCGCCTGGCATGAGGCCCGCATGGCCGAGGGGCATGCGTACACCCTGAAGGAGGCTGCACTGTTGGTGGAAAGTGGCGCGTACCGGCATCTCGACAAACTAATTGTGGTCGCCGCACCGGAGCCGCTGCGCATCCGGCGGGTGATGGCGCGCGATGGGGTGGACGAGCCGGCGGTGCGCGCGCGTTTGCGCAACCAGATGCCTGAAAGCACTAAGGTGGCCATGGCCGATTTCGTGGTGGTGAACGACGGGGTGCACATGCTGGCGCCGCAAGTGTGGACAATCCACCAGTCGCTGGCAGGCAGGTAAATATCCGGATCGACGCCGGCATTTTACTTCAAAATTATTTTGTCGCTATTGAGAAAAAACTTTACCTTTGCGGCCCGTATTCAATAAACGACCATTTTCTGCATCAACATACCATGAAAAAAGACATTCACCCGTCCAACTACCGTCTTGTAGTTTTCAAGGACATCGCCACCGATGAAATGTTCCTGGGTCGCTCCTGCATCAACGCCAAGGACACCGTAACCTGGGAAGACGGTAAGGATTATCCCCTCGTCAAGATGGAGATTTCCTCTTACAGCCATCCTTTCTTCACCGGCAAGCTGAAGTTTGTGGATACGGCCGGCCGTATTGACAAGTTCAACAAAAAGTTCGGGAAGTTCAGCAAATAGGGCTCTTTTACGTTCGTTTTAAAAGTCCCGAGTGGTATGTTTGCCATTCGGGACTTTTTTTTTGAATTTTGCAGCGATAAACACCCAACTGACCGACCCTAACCATGCGCAACATCATTTTGTTCGATTCGGATGCGCGGCACAACTTGCTGCCGCTGACTGCCACCCGTCCCATGGGCGAAATGCGGCTGGGCATCCTCACGTTCCGCGAAAAATGGGAACGCCGCCTCAAGGGCAAAGTTTCGTACATCACGCAGGAGTACCTGCAGGAAAAATTTCCCATCCACATCGAAGACGACAACCTGATCGTCAACGCGGGCATGTTGCCAACGGCCGACCTGTGCGAACGGATTCTGTCGATGGAAACCAACGAAGCGCTCCTGTTCGAGGGGGAGCTCGTGGCGGCCCGCCTCAACGAAGGCAAGTTCGAGCAACTTATCTCCGAAGACGAGGTGCACGAGCTGCTGGGCAGGGATCTGCCCGAACGGATCGAGGTGGTGCGCATTCAAAACCTGTGGGATCTCGTTTACCTCAACGGACGGGCCCTGAACGACGACTTCGCCCTGCTGACCCAAGGCCGATCCACCCAACCTTTGTCGGACACCAACCGGGTTCTCGGCGCCGAAAATATTTTCCTGGAGCCCGGCGCCCGGGTGGAATGCGCCACCCTCAACGCCACCACCGGCCCCATTTACATCGGTAAAGACGCCGAGGTGATGGAGGGCTGCCTGTTGCGCGGCCCCCTGGCCGTATGCGAAGGCGCGGTGATCAAGATGGGCGCCAAGGTGTACGGCCCCACCACCATCGGGCCCCACTCCCGCGCCGGCGGGGAGGTCACCCGCTCCCTGCTGTTCGGGTATTCCAACAAGGGGCACGACGGGTTCCTCGGCGACTCCGTGCTCGGCGAATGGTGCAACCTTGGCGCCGATTCCAACAACTCCAACCTGAAAAACAACTACTCCGAGGTCAAGCTCTGGAACTACACCGCCGAACGCTTTGAGCCCACCGGCAAACAGTTCATGGGTCTGGTGATGGGCGACCATGCCAAATGTGGCATCAACACCATGTTCAACACTGGCACCGTGGTCGGCGTCTTCTGCAACGTGTACGGCGCCGGTTATCCGCGCAACTTCATCCCCGACTTCTCCTGGGGCGGGCCCGAAAGCGGATATAAAACCTACAACTTCAACGACGCCTGCGAAACCGCCCTGCGGGTCATGGAACGCCGCAGCACCCCGTTCACCGAACTCGACAAGGCCATCCTGTTCCACATTTACGACCGGACTGCCAAATTCCGCAGCTGGGAAAAATAACGCATGCCGAATCAACCGCTCAAATACGACCAACGGGGCGTTTCTGCCTCCAAAGACGAGGTACACGCCGCCATCAAACACCTGGACAAAGGGCTGTACCCCAATGCTTTCTGCAAAATTCTGCCCGACGTGGCCGCAGGCGACCCCGACTGGTGCAACCTCCTGCACGCCGACACCGCCGGCACCAAAACCAGCCTCGCCTACCTGTACTGGCGCGAAACGGGCGACCTCAGCGTGTGGGCGGGCATCGCCCAGGACGCCATCGTGATGAACCTCGACGACATGGGCTGTGTGGGTTGCACCGACAACATCCTGTTGTCCAGCACCATCGGTCGCAATAAAACCCGCATTCCCGGCGAGGTGGTGGCTGCAGTCATCCAGGGCGCCTCCGATTTCATCGCCCACATGCAAACGCTGGGCGTCGGCATCCACCTGGCCGGCGGCGAAACGGCCGACGTGGGCGACATCGTGCGCACCATCGACGTGGGGTACACCGCATTTGCGCGCATGCGTCGGGCCGACGTGGTGGACATCGCCATCCAGCCCGGCGACGTGGTGGTCGGGCTGGCCTCCTTCGGCCAGGCGACCTACGAAACGGCCTACAACGGCGGCATCGGCAGCAACGGCCTCACCGGCGCCCGCCACGATGTGCTGCACAACAGCTACGCCGGCCAATACCCGGAGTCGTTCGACCCTGCCTTGCCAGCCGATGTGGTGTACACCGGCCAGCATCGGCTCACGGACACCTGGACGGTGGACGGCCAGGACATACCGGTCGGCAAACTGCTCCTCTCACCCACCAGAACCTACCTGCCCGTGCTCGCCGGGCTCCTGCGCGAACACCGCTCCGCCATCCACGGACTCATTCACTGCAGCGGCGGCGGGCAAACCAAAGTGCTCAAATTCATCCAAAACCTGCGGGTGGTGAAAAACAACCTGTTTCCCACGCCGCCCCTTTTCAGCCGCAT
This sequence comes from Saprospiraceae bacterium, assembly GCA_041736625.1. GTDB lineage: Bacteria > Bacteroidota > Bacteroidia > Chitinophagales > Saprospiraceae > M3007. Next base: position 6,690 of record JBGSTG010000086.1, read on the forward strand.
GCAGGAAAGCAGCCAGACGCCCTGGCGCGAGATGTACCAGGTGTTCAACATGGGCCATCGCATGGAAGTGTACCTGCCTGCTGAGCTGGCCGGGGAGGTGATTCGCTTGTCCCACGCCTTTGGCATAGACGCCCGGGTGGTCGGCCACGTGGAACAGGCCCCCGCGGCCGAAGTGGTGGTGGACGGCACACACGGGGTTTTTCAATACGGATAGCCCCGTTAAACCAGACTTCCGGATGGTTGTTAACCCTTCAACATTTGACCAAACTATGAGAAATTTTGCTGCGGCACTTTTCGTCCTGCTTTTGTTCGCCTGTAAACCCAAGCCCGAGGCGGAGATCGCCCGGCTCGAGGCGCATCTGGCGCCCGATTACCGCGTTGGCGCCGTGGACTCCCTGCTGGCCTTTTATCGGCAGGCCGTGGACGCGCATCCCAACGACCATGCAGCCAACCTGATCACCCTGACCAAGGGCGCCGCCCTCCATTTCGATCAACGGCAGATGGGCGACGAAGCCTTGCGCTGGCTCGACGAAGCCCTGGCCAAACACGCGGCGGGGCAACCGCTCACCCGCCCGGTCGGACTGTTGGCCCGCATCTGGAACGCGCATACTTACAAATCCAACGCAACCTCCCGCATGACCGAAGCCGATGTGCAGACCCTGCGCGCGCTCCTGGACAAAAATCGCCCCTGGATCGACTCCGCGCTCACCCTGCTGGAAAACGAAATGGGTTCGCCGGTCGTCAACGATGCCCGAAAAGCCACCCAGTTCATCGAGGTGTCCGAAGGATACGCCAAGTTGGTCGCAGACGCCGACACCAGCAAGGCCATCCACTTGAATTTGATCGCCGCCGGACTGGCTAAAACCATCGACAAACCCGAAAAAGCCCTGCAACTCTACTACGAGGTGGCCGAAAGACACCCCGCCCACCCCAAGGCGCCCACCGCGCTTTTCATGATGGGGCACATTTTCGAAGACGACATGCAGGACCTCGAGCGCGCCAAAAGCGCTTACGAAACCTTTCTGGAGCGTTACCCGAACGATCCGGATTACGCCGACGACGCTATAAACGCACTCAAGTACCTCGGCAAGTCGCCCGAAGAACTCATCCGGGAGTTCGAGAAAAGGAATCAATGACCTGGCAGGGTTTTCTGCAAACCATTCGATCCGACAGTCGGCTGCGACTCGCCCCGACACCGTCGGGTTACCTGCACGCCGGCAACGCCCTCAACTTCCTGCTCATACACCGGGCATCCCGCTCCGTGCACCCGCCCGCCCGTGTGCTGCTGCGCATCGACGACCTGGACGACGCGCGCAAACGCCCCGAATACGTGCGGGATGTGTTCGACACCCTCCATTGGCTGGGCATTTCCTGGGACGAAGGGCCGCAGGATGCAGCGGATTTTGAGACCCGCTGGTCGCAGCATGTCCGTTTGTCGCACTACCATGCCGCGCTGGACTTGCTCCGGCAAACCGGCCGGTTGTTCGCCTGCCGCAAATCGCGCAAAGACCTCGCCGCCCATGGGGAGCAGTACCCGCCGGACTTCAGGGATCAGGGGCTTGGGCTGGACGATCCCGACGTGGCCTGGCGCATCCGCACGCCGGCGGGGTTTGCGCTGCCCGATTTTGTGGTGCGCCGCCGCGACGGCGTTCCGGCCTACCAGGTGGCCAGCCTCGTCGACGACCGCCTGTTCGGGATAACCCACCTGGTGCGCGGGGCCGACCTGGAAGGGTCCACCGCCGCCCAGCGTTGCCTGGCCGAATGCCTCGGATGGAACGATTTTCTGGCCGTGCAGGTGTACCACCATCCGTTGCTGTCCGACGCCGACGGACAGAAACTCTCCAAATCCGGCGGCGCACAGGGCTGTCCGCTCCGGGACAGCGGCCGGACGCCGGCGGAATTGAACGATCTGGCGGAGCGGTTGGTGTCGGGTCAGGATACGGTCGGGAGCTGAAGCCTCTGCGTCCTTTGCGGTTTATTTTAAAAAAACCAGCGATGGGTCAGGGCTTGGAAAGGGGGAGCTGACCAACATTTATCTTGGTCTGGATAACGAAATCTCCTAAAATGTATCTTTTCGGAGAGTTCATTAGCTAAAAACGTTTATCTTTGTCTGAAATACCCGCCTGTATGATTCCCAGACGCTTGTTGCCCATATTACACCGATACCTGGATAACCGGAAGGCGCTGCTCATCGTAGGGCCGCGGCAAACTGGAAAAACTACGTTGGTGCAGCAATTGACGGCAACGTATGCAGGCAAATATCTGTATTTGAACGCGGACGAGCTGCTTGTGCGCCAACGCCTGAACGACCCGTCGGTGGAGACGCTCCGAGGTTTGATCGGCAATGCCGGTCTGCTGGTGTTGGACGAGGCGCAGCGGGTCCGAAACATCGGCCTCACGTTGAAACTGATCGTAGACCAGTTGCCACAGGTGAAAGTGATCGCTACGGGTTCGTCGGCGCTGGATTTGGCCAACGAAATCAACGAGCCGCTGACCGGCCGGAAATACGAGTTCAACCTGTTTCCGATATCCTGGCAGGAATGGGCCGCTTACAACGGTTCGATGCGGGCAGAAAGCGGGCTTGAACAAAGGCTGTTGTACGGCATGTACCCGGATGTGTTGAATAATCCGGGCGAGGAGCAGCGCATTCTGGCCAACCTGGTTTCGTCTTACCTGTACAAAGACCTGTTAAGCTTCAGCCAGGTACGCAAGCCGGTGGTATTGGAAAAGTTATTGCAGGCCCTCGCCTTGCAGTTGGGGAATGAGGTTTCGTACACCGAGTTGGCCAATTTACTTCAGGTGAGCAAGGAGACGGTAATCCACTACATCGATCTATTGGAAAAGGCATTTGTTGTTTTCCGATTGCATCCTTTGCGGCGTAATCTGCGACAAGAACTCTCCAGCGCCCGAAAAATCTATTTCTACGACACCGGCGTGCGCAATGCGCTGATCGGCAACTTTAACCCACTACACCTGCGCACCGACACCGGCGGCCTGTGGGAGAACTTCCTCCTGAGCGAACGTTTGAAATGCAATCACTACGGGGAACGGTTGTTCGCCAAAGGATATTTCTGGCGCTTGGTGCAAGGTGGAGAGATCGACTATGTAGAAGAAAACGCCGGACGGTTCTCAGCCTACGAATTTAAATGGAACCCCGGCAAAAAGGGGAAATTCCCCAAACCATTTCAGGAGTCCTATCCGGATAGTTTGTTCGAGACCGTGACACCGGAAAATTTTGAGCCATTTGTAGCGTAGAGCACCCTGTTTCAAAAAACGGCGACGGGTCAGGACTTCGACGGCAGCTGAAAATCGTGGAGGTCGTTCCGGCGCTCAAACACCACGGCTTCCTCGTACAGCGCGCTGTTTTTCAGGTGTTGTTGAACAAATTTCTGGAAATGTTTGGGTTTGCCGAACATCACCACGTCGTCTTCCATCTTGCCGTGTTCGCTTTTCATGAAGTTGTAGGAGATGGCGGTCAGCGACAGTTTGCCGTCGGCAGAAAAATCGAAGCGATTGGTGGAGTAGTCCGGCTTGTCGTCGCCGGTGTTTACGCTGAGGAATTTAATCTCTTGCTTTCCGTCTTTGAGCGTGGTAAAATAGATGGTCATCGGTTTTTCAACCATCGGGACAAAGCGCGCCTGTTCTTCGTTGTATTCGTAAAAAATCATGGTGGCCGACTTGCCGTCTGAAGACCGTTGGATGGAAATGCCCGACTCGGGGTCGGCTTGCCAAAATCCAGGCAGACGGTCGTCCGAGATCTTGGTGGAGTAGGAGAGGGGAACGTCGGTACCGCAGGCTAAAACAGCCGCCACGACGAAAATCAGCGAGAAAATCTTAACGTTTTTTAACATTTTCATAACTTTTTCTTAACTAACGTTAACTTTTTGAGAACTATTGCTTCCTCTCCCATTTTTCGAATGGAAAATTCGATCTTTGGCGCAAAAACATGAGAACAATGCTCTTTTGGGCTGGTTTGCTGTGCTTTTTCTCCTGTCAAACCGAGCAGAAACCCGTCCCGGCGCCCGCCCCGGCGCCCGCCAACGACGCTGAAACAGCGCACCCATACCGCGCAGGCGACGTCCTGAATGTGCACGCGCGCGCAGGCCTGACCCTGCGCCGGTCGGCCGGGCCGGATGCGGAGAAGGTCGGCTCCATTCCTTACGCGCAAAGTGTCACGGTGGTGGCTTTGCCGGAGGGCGGGGAGCCGTACGTGGCCGAAGCGATCGGCCCGTACGCGGTGTCGGGTTACTGGCCGAAGGTGCGCACGTCCGACGGCAAGGAGGGGTACGTCTTCGACGGGTACCTGTCGGCGTACCCTACGCTAAAGGAAGACCCGGAAGACGGGATGGATTATGGGGACGCCTTTTACGGACTGGTTTCCAAACGCCGGGGTAGCCAACAGAAGCTCATTGAGCAGGAGCCCGGGCTGATGTTCGAGCACTCGTACAGTCAGGCGTTCGAAAACGGCGCCGTGTACACATCCAAGTATTACGAAGGTGGCGCCACGTACTTGTTTGAAACGCCGAATGGCGTACACCGTATGGGAGAATTGCTGGTGCTGTTGCGCTCGTTTTTTTACAAAGAGGCGGTGAATACGAAGTGGGACGAAGCGGAAAAAGCCGTACTGGTAACCCCGGTGGAGGAGGGGTACTCCTTATTGAAAATCCGGGAGACGGCAGACGGCGGGCTGCGGGCGGAGTTTGCGGTGGCGGATTAGGCGGATTCGCCGGGCGTGGGAAGAGAAGGGACTTGGCGTTTCACCGGGCGAAAATAAAAGTACACTTTTGGTTTAGCTGGGTGAAAACGAAAGTAGACTTTTAGTTTCACCGGGTGAAAATAAAAGTGTACCTTTGTATTCCACGAAAACGATTATGGAAATAGACAGGACTTTATACGAAGCCGTCCGGATGCATTTGGCTCAAAAAGAAATTACCCTTGTTGTAGGACCGCGGCAGGCCGGAAAAACCACGCTGCTCAAGGCCTTGGCAGAGGAACTGCGCGCCAGGGGGGAAATTTGCCTCTTTTTTAACCTGGATATTGACCGCGATGCGCAGTTTTTTAGTTCGCAAACGCGCCTGGTTGAGCGCGTTGAAGCTTTATCGGAAGGCCGGCGCGCCTATGTTTTCATCGACGAAGTGCAACGGATAGAGAACGCGGGATTGTTTTTGAAAGGTATATACGATCGTGCCTTGCCGCATAAATGGATTGCTACCGGATCGGGGAGCATTGAGTTGAAGGAGAAGATCGGCGAGTCGCTGGTCGGGCGCAAGCGCAATTTTTATCTGTATCCTGTGTCACCCGCCGAGTTCGTGGCGTACAGAACGGGTAAAGGCGTATCGCAGGGCGCTGCTGTATTGGCCACTGACCCTGTGGAGAGCGACCGACTGTTGTTTGCGTATTTGTTGTACGGCGGGTACCCCCGCGTGGTCACTGCGCCGAATGCTTCGGAGAAGGTCGCCATGCTGGATGAAATTTTCCAGGGGTACATTGAACGCGACATACAGTTGCTGTTGCGCGTGGAGAAATCCCGGTCGTTCATCACCCTCTTGCAGTTGTTGGCCATCCGTGTCGGACGCCTGATCAACTGGCAGGACCTGGCGAACCAGACCAACCTGTCGGTTGCCACTGTAAAACAGTACTTTTGGTACATCGAAAAGACGTTTATTGCAGCGCCGGCCACCCCGTATTTCACCAACAAGGAGAAAGAGCTGGTCAAAACCCCACAGGTCTATTTTTGGGACAGCGGCCTGCGCAACCATCTGCTGAACCTGCGGGCGCTGGATGAGCAATCGCCCGATTTCGGGTTTCTTTTCCAGCAGTTTGTGTGGCTGCTGCTGCGGCATCAATTTTCAGATGCCGTGTCTTCGATCCATTATTGGAGAACGCAGCACCAGGCGGAAGTAGACTTTGTGGTAAACCGGGGCGCCGACCTGCTGCCCGTAGAGGTAAAAGCGGCCCGGCTGCCGGAGCCGAGGGTGGAGCGCTCGCTGCACAGCTTCATTGAGGCGTATGCCCCGGCGGAGGCTTGGGTGGTGAACCGCACGTTGTCGGACGAGGTGTGGGTGGGAAAAACGCGGGTGCGGTTCCGGAAGTGGATGGAGTTGGTGGGGTGAGGCGTTTGGCTGCGGCCGCTATTTGTTTTGCTGTGACAAACATATGTTTTCATAATCAATTTTATATGAAATTGTTTTTTCCCGGCGATGGAGTCCCTGGGGGGGCGAGGGGCCTGTCCGTATTGGGTTGGGCGCGGCATCAACAGACTATTTTCTCGATGTAATTGGAATTCATTACGCCCAGTAAACCCATGTACCGCAACTGAAAAGGGATGACATCGCCCGATTTATATCCCTTGGGGTTTTTGCCCAGGTCTACTACGAGCATATCCGAGCTGGCGTCAATCACCCGCACTTCCGGGTCTTCAGGACGCAGGTAACGGAGGTTTACATCGAGCAGGCCGATGTCGAGTATGGCGCGGAAACTCATTTTCCCGAAGTCCTCCGGACTGAATTCGGGTGTGTCGCCAGCTACGTTGGTGCCCTGTTCGCCGATGGGCACCACCGGTTTTTCCTTGAGTTCGATGATTTCGGCGTACAAGCGGAACACATCGTCGCGCATGCCTTTGATTGTTTTACCGGAGAACAGGTCGACGCCAAAAAACAGGATTTCTCCTACCCGGAAATGGTTGACGCAGCGGGGCAACTGGCGTTTGAGCATAAGCGGCACCGTCACGCTGGTGCCCCCCGACAGCCATGGCAGCTTCTGGTTAAACCGGGCTTCTATGAGTTGGCGGTACAGGCAGAGCTGAATGAGCTTGTCCTGTGAAGGCATTATACCATTCAGGCAATTCAGGTTGGTGCCCAGCCCGAGGATTTTGATGTTGGGTAGTTCGAACACGTTGGCGTAAAAATCGATCAGTTTATCGCCCATCACTCCCTCGCGCAAATCGCCTAATTCGACCATGATGATGATTTTGTGGGTTTTATTTTGCGCCACGGCCGCTTCGCTGAGCAACCGAATCATGGACAGGTCGGTGTTGAAACTGATGTCGGCGTAGCGGACGATCTGGTTGATGGAGCCTTTAGGGGGAGGTTTGATGTACACGGTTTGCACCGAAGGGTCGATTTGTTTGATGGCCTTGAGGTTGCTCACGCGCGTATCGTGCAATTCGCGGATGCCCAGGTCTATCAGTTCCTTGATGTAGCCTTTGTGGCCGCAAAACAGTTTGGACACTACGCCCCACTCCACCTGGTATTCGGAAAACCAATTTTCAAGGATGGTGTGGTTGTGCCGGAGTTTGTCGCGGTACAGTTTTAAATACGCCATGTTTTTTTGTCAACAGTTTTAATAAATAACTACTCGGGGGTTGTCGAGTGGCAGTCGGGTCAGGCGTTTGCATTTTCCTTTGATTGCCAACGCATTTCCAAATATTTGTTGACAAAACCGAGCTTTTGGTACAGGTATCTGGCCGGATTATGGGGTTCTACGTGCAGGGCGACCGCGCCTTTGGCGTTTTCGAGCGCGGCCTGCATGAGTTGTTTGCCCAAGCCGGCCCCCCGGTGCCCACTGTGCACGGCGATGTATACCAGGATGTTTTCCGGAATGTACCCGCCCATGCCCGTTTCATTCACCACAACGGCGCCCACCAATTCGGCGTCGATAAATCCCAACACGACAAATCCTCCCTTGTTCGGGTTAAAAACGTAATCCAGACAACGGCGAATATCTTCGCGCTTGTCACCAAACGCATCCAGATGTTTGAACAGAAAAGAGACGATCTGTTCTATTTGTTCCTCGGTGACCGGCCCTTGAGCAGGGTTGTATAATTGTATGTGCATGGTTCAATTTTTAAGTCAGGAAATGCCCACGGGAATGACACCCTCATGGGTTGTAGGCCAAAAATAACGCACCAACAGAAACAGCAAGAGCGCCATGAGTACGCCAAAAACATTCGGGTCGAGCCCCAACAGAAGCGGCCGATTCAGCACGGTCAGCGATACGGTGGTCAAGCCGCCGCCGATCATGGAGACCAGCGCCGCCGGAGCGTGCCGCTGGCCGAAAAACACAGCAGCGACCAGTGGCACCAGCAGGCCGGAAACCATAAACGCGTAGGAATATAACATCAGGCTCAACACGTTTTCCATAGCGGATGCAATGAAGATGGCCAACAGGCCCAGGCCCAAGGTGAAATATTGCGAGAGGTGCAGCATTTGTTTTTGGGTGATCTGTTTGGACAACCGGGGGCCGACCAGATCGGTGAGCACGTTGCCGGAGGCGGCCATCAGGCAACTGTCGGCAGTGGACAGGATGGCGGAAAAGTAAACAGACAGCATAAGGCCCATGAACCCTACCGGTAGTACGTGCCGCAACAACATGGGCAAGCCCTTTTCGGCGTCCATTCCAGCAGCACTCGGGAAGCCATCGACCGCAAACATACCCTGGTCGGCTGCTACCCGGGCAAACAAACCCAGCAGCACGCCCATGAACGCCATCAGCGGCCATTCGAACCAGCCCGCAATGAACCACGCACGCTGGGCCTCTTTCTGATTCTTGCAGGCGTAAATGCGCTGGTAGAGCGTCATGCCCACAAACCAAATGGGAATGATGGTTACGCCCCAATTGACGAGTTGTTGCCAGGAAATGTGGTCAAGCCGCAAAAAGGTCTCGTCCAACCGGGTTGAAATCTCTTCCCATCCCCCAACAGCATAATAGGAAATGGGGATACCCACCAGTATCAGCCCACCCATCAGCACAATCCACTGAACGGTATCGGTGTAAATCACCGCTTTCATGCCGCCCAGAACGGTGTACAGCACCGTTACCGTGCCCATGATCCACAGCGCGGAGTGCTGGTTTAACCCTTGCACGCCTGCCGAGGCGAGCTTGGCGCCGGCGAGAATTTGTGCACTTGTAAACCCCAAATATCCGATGGCCGAGATGGCCCCGGCACCCAAAGCCACGCGCGCACTGTAATAATGCCCAAACACCTGCGGGAAAGTCAGCAGCCGGATTTCACGGCCCAAAGGATAAATGCGGGGAATCAGCCAAACCGCACTGAGCCATGCGCCCAGCAAGCCGGTGAACAACATCCACGAGCCCGAAAGCCCCATCGCGAAACCGAGTCCGCCCAGCCCAATCGAGAACCCGCCGCCCACATCGGTGGCCACCACCGACAAACCAATGTGCCAACGCGTCATGTTTCGGCCACTCACAAAATAGTCTTCAGCGTCCTTGTTGTGGCTAAAAAAATAGAGTCCAACAGCCACCAGTACCCCCATGTAGGTGATGAAAATGGCAATATCAATCCAATGCATATGATCAGAGGTTCTAAATTGAAAAATAAGTGAGTGTTGGCGAAAATAAAAATAAGATATGGAATGGCAAAATTTCGGGCATCAATATGCAAAAAATCAAGAAAAAACTACCATATCTTAACCGCTTCTCGGCGAGCGGTTCAAATCAGTATGGTTCATTACAAGATGCGCCGATGACCCTGCCAAAGTGCTGTGTGACCTGGCAGAAATACACTATTTATCCTCAAAAAGGGGCTCCCTGTCCTGCATCATCTCCTCCATGGATTTTTTCAGTTCCCCCTCCCCGAACGCCGCCGGAGGCCTGGTCAGATACACCTGCTGATCGCGTTTATCGATGAGCAGGCAATTTTTTGATGGGTCTTTTACCCGGATGTCGACCGGCTCCAACGCTTTCGCACCTAACCGGTACACCTTCATGTCATGGGTGATGATGTGGCATACGCCTTTGTGGTAAAATGACTTGAACGGGCCGGTCAGGGTGACATGGTAATTGGATATCCTTTTCCACCCGGAGGGGTTTGCTTCCAGTTCTTGTTTCCAGGCCATGGAGTCCCGGGGGGTGAGGGGCCTGTCCGGATTGGGTTGGGTGCGAAGGTATTTCCAGACTTCCAGCTTGGGATAGTCGTGTACATAGATCAAGTTGAGGAGCGAGTCCTGGTTGACTAATACGTCGAAGTATATTGGGCCCAAGGTTTCACCCTTTTTTATATCCATATCTTGTAAGTAAATATCTACAGGTAAAGGTTGGGTAACTAATGTATTTGATGACAGCAAATATTTAATTTTAAATTGCTGTGTGTCCGACAAGATGCTAATATCATAGCGTCTGAGTTGAGAATATGCTTTATTTCCTGAGTTATCGGGATATAAATAAATACAAATTAAAAATGTGTCAATGATGTCCCAGGCCAGTGGCAAATTATTCACTTTTTGGGAAAATGAATAGTCCCGGAATGGGATGTAGGTGTAATTGAAGGAGCCATTAACTTTGTTTTCTATTCTAAAGAGTGAACTTTTAAAATTGACAAGTTGCCCATTGTTCGAAATTACATATTTATCAAGATTTGACAGGGGTTGGCTAAAAACTGTGTTTATTACAAAATAAAATGTGGAAAAAAGCGTAATAAGAAGTAATTTAAATAAACAGAAACGCTTTTGTTTAGTGCTGTAGTTATTTATTTCGTTATTATATTTAGTAGCATCATATTTTTGATACGATTGTTTCAAATCTATTTCACTTAATACCGAAGTGTCCAGAGAGCAGTTCTCCATATTAAATGTAAAATATATTCTATTGTTCCAAACCAATACGCATTGTGAAATATTCAAATTTTTTGTCTTCATGATTGGCGTTTTTTAGTAACTGTTTATTGTATTTAGAAAATTATTACCAACCTTGATAAAGTCATTTGGAACATTATCAAGGTTATTGATTTGAATGTCCAATTCTGGAGTGTTAAAATACTCCTTAAAATAGGCGCTCATTGCATCATCCATGTCTGAAACTATTTCGATCCCATTGAAGAATGTAGAATGTCCTCTTGTAGTACCATAAGACGGATCATACAAAAGCCCGCCAGCCCCCAATGGCCTCGCCAAATAATGAGAAATAAAATCCGATTGCGGTTGGCTATTCGACTGCCCGGGTGTGAACGACGTCAGCACGACCTCTGCGGAGACCCAGTTGTAATTATTATTCACATAAAACGGTGATCCTTTTACGTTCTTGTATTGATAACCTTGTGGATCATCGGGGTACGAAGCGACGTTTTCATCAACAGCTGCCCAGGTTTTTACAAAGAAGCCGGAACTTTCGTTCGCCCGAACGGCCACATAGTTATTCTCATTCCTGATCCCGTTTATTTTGAACAGGTCAAGAAACAGTTTGACCCAGGCGGTGCATTCTCCGTCCCGGTTAACGATCAGTTCTTTTGTACTCCGGGCTAAGTTGCCGCCCGACCACTGCTTGTAGTACGCAAGTGGCTGCCCGTCGAAACGCGTCACATTCCTCCCGCTGAGATGGTTCCAGACCGCGTTGATGAGGCCGTCGGCTTCCGTAGCGTTTTGGCCTTTGGTACAAGCGATGTGCAACAGCGTCCTCTGGTGGTCGTAATTGCCGACCAGCTCTCCTACCGGAGCATCAAGGGTAATGTACATGGGCACTTCGCATGCGCCGATAGCCACCCAGGGGCCGTCTGCTGTATTTGACCATTGCCAAGTGATGGTAAACGGGTTCAGATAGTTCACTTTATGATCAAAAGCCAAATTAGCTTCGACGCCTTTGGTTTGTATGCCCTGCTGATCTGGTACATATTCATAGGTATGCTCACCAACTATTTTCAATTTCCGGGGTTCAAAGGTCGCGGAGTAACCTAAACCGGTAGTAACGATTCCTTTCACGTATATGTCGGCAAAATCGGCGGGTCTGCCATCATCGGGATTGCAAAAAGCGCCACTGCCGACGTGCCTGAAACAAGCCGTAACCGCCGGTTTCACCCGGCTGGCGTAGGCCACCGGCTTCACGGCAATGGCGCCATTAGCCAGCTTTTGCCAGGCGGACGTTTTCGTCACGCCGGATATGGGCGTGGCGGACAGATCGTCTTCTTTGATCTGTATCCAGGCGCTTGATCCCTCGGGCGTGTCCGTTTCCCAAAAATCTACCCTGACCAGTTCAAGGGCAGGCGCAACGGCTAAAACGCTGTGGGGGCACAGCAACACCACAACAAACGATAAAGCGGCAAGCGGAAAATTCACCATGGAAAAAAGGACATTTTGAGTGCGACGTGAACAGTACAAATATACATTTACAGACATGACGCCGAATCATTCCCGCTGATTATCCCTGACCTTCCGGGCGGTACTGTTCTTGAAATCCAGTTTATACACCACGATGCGGCGACCCTGCTCAATGCGTATCTTTTTGTAGCCTTGCAAGGATATACTGAACGGTTTTGTCCAGTTGCCGTCGGTGACGATGATGTTGCCCATGTGGGGGTGCCAGCGCCCATCTTTATAATGGCATACAATAAAGCCCGTTGTCAATCCTTGACGGTCAATGCAAACGTAATAATTCTTGTGTATTTTTATGTCAAATATTTTTATACTTCGATAGGTTCCCAGTTGATATCGCATGATAACGTCAAGCTCATTTCCATTCTTGACTTTTGCAGTCACCAAGTAATCAAGGCTGTCTTTCACCACAGAAACAGAGTAAGTTCGATCCTGTTTGTGAAATAGGGTATCTTGTATTGGCGTATCGACAGTATTTGCAAGTCCAAACGTGAGCAATAAAAGAACTTTCATGTTAGTAGTTTTTATAAACATTAAGTTTATTGAATACATGGGTGTTATTGGGGTTGGCTATTTCATGTATCCAAAGTATTCTAAACCGATCGTTATTCGCTGCAACATAATTCAACACCGTCCCATACCCGATAACACTGTTGTTTGCCCAATCTTCAAATGTTGCGTAGCCCTTCAGATTAGGGTTTGCCATTCCATAGGATGGGTCATAGTATTTGTTGCTGTATGCGCCTAACTGCCCGTCGTTCAGGAACTGAAAAATCACGTGATCATCAAAAAACGAAATCAAAGGGTTTGCCTGTCCCTGGCAGGGAATGCCATTTAAATCTACACCCGGTAGCGACTGCACCGGATTTCCGGAGGGATCGGTGATGGTTATTGGAGTACCTGCGGGGAGTTCCGCAGCATAAAATTTATTATTAGGCAGTAATTCCTGGTTTTTAACAAAGAAACTTGACAGAATTGCCAGACCCGTTCCGGTTTGAATGCCATGAAGGACTATTCTTGCACCATTTCCTGGTAAATTATTTGAAAAAAATTGATCATTATCAACCAGGACATTTGTCGGATTAACCGGATCATTGGGCTGAGGGAAAATGCTGTTTCCAAAAAAGTTATAGACATCGCTTAGGAAAATCTGCTTTATTGCAGGCCCTGTTGTGCCTTTTACAATCGACTGCCGTTCATATGCAACAATGGAAACACCGTTTCCTCTTACCCCTTGTATATTCAATACTTCGCCAAAAAAGGCCACCCAGTCTCCGCAACGCCCGTCTGTGTTTTCGAGTAAAGACTCCAGTCCTCTACCTCGTGAGGCCTCTACATCCCCCCAATACTTTAACGTCTCCTGTTGATCCACTTTTTTAATGTCTCTTGAATCATATTTTACCTTTATCTTATCAACTACCGATTCAAGGTTCACTTCCCCATTCGCCACCGAACACCCCAAATGCACGCAAGTATAAAAATGTGGCCCGCTTTTATTGGGTTGTTGATAAGTAACATACAATCGATTTGAACTCACACCAGCTTCTTCCCAGGCGCCTTCGGCGCTGGTAGACCACTCCCACCGGATACGAAATTCCGGTATGTATTGTACCATGTTCAGCGCCAGGGAATAGTCCATCTCCTCGCTCACATACTCAAACGTTTTTTTGTCCAACTTTTTTAACCGGCGAGGGGACAAATGTGGTTTGTTGCCTATAGGTTGTTGGTTGTTATCAAGCACCCATCCGCGCACAAAAATATTCGCGTCGGTATCGCTTGCTCTGTCGCCATCGCAACCGGCATTGGTACCTTGTTTTCTGAAGCATGCAGACACCCTCGGATTGGCTCCGGCCACATAGGCCACCGGTTTTTTTTCGACTACTCCGGCACTATTCAGCCTCCAGGCATTTGTTTTTTTGGGTTCCGACAGTTCTGTTTCTGCAATTCCATCGGCTTTTATGCGTACCCAGTGGGTCTCGTTGGCGGGCGCATGAAACGTTACCCGTATGAGTTCCGGGACGTCCGGCGATTGTGCCCAAAACGTGGTTGGCGCGAGCGCCGGACCGATGACCAATAAACTTATGAAGAGGATTCTCATGCTTATCAGGTTATTCCATTCGTCGAATGTTATTTTACCTCCCAGGCTTGTTTTGCTTTCAAAAAAGCCAATTCCTGCTCAAGCTGCGTCAGACGTTTGTCCATATCAATCAGGTACAAGTAGGCTTCTTCAATTTTTTCCTGGTGTTGTTTGGTCAGTTCGCCCAATTCAAAACTGCCCTCCGACTCAAAAATTGCGCCGGACGGCTGACCGGGAAGGTGCCTGTTTTCGCCCACAAATGCTTCAACCTGATCCAAGGGCATCAGTGGATAATTGGGGTCAAAAACATAATCACACCAGCTTCCGTCGCACGGTATGACTTTCATGCGGTTGGTCAAAATGCCGTTTTTTACGGTAAGTGCGGCGTTGGGTGCAAAGCCTGTAGTGCCAATGGCTACCCGGCCACTAGGTTTCGATATCCCTTCCCAAGTACTACATCCGTAAGCTGAAAAACCATACCACTGTTTACATTGTAGTTCGTTTTGGTATTGACTCAACAAATAAATGATTTCCTCATTGCACCCCTCGATGTAAGGGATACACGCATTGCTGATAGAGGTGTAAAGGCCGGACAAAGGATTGCACGAGCCGGAATTCACCAAATTGCCCCTGTCAAATATGCAGTTTTTGCCTCCTATGGTTACTATGATGTTCCCATTTTCAATCTGTTCACATATTTCACCGAAAGGAAGATTGAAATTTGCGTAGTAAAAAGTATTAATTCGCAAAGCATTTAGCCCGTAATCGACTCCCGGAAAAAAGAGTCCGTTCAGTGAAAAAAATGGTCCACCATTTAAATAGACTCTAGCTGGGGAAATAAAAGTAACCAGATATTCTGAAGGGTCAAAGAAAATCATGATTTCGCCATAGGATTCGCCTAGGATATTACATGATATACGACTTGGGCAGGGAATTAATAATGTTTCTCCACCACTATTAGGGCGAAAAACCCCTCGAACGAACACATTTTCAGTCAGATAACCTTGGGGCATGGTATCGATCATCCCGAATGTCAGGGAATCGGGCCCGACGAGCAACAGGCTGTCAAAGACCAGATGCGGGGAGCCTCCTTCCGTTGAAACCCGCCCTGTGTAGGAGCCATTGCGTGGGTCGTCTTCCTGGAAATAAAAATAAACGGAAAGCTCTCCGGCGGGGGAGATTCGGAATAAGGTATCGGCAGTGAGGGCTCCGGACATGCCGATGTTCAATGTACCTGTGGTATTGTTGAGGAAAAGCGCATCGGTTCCCTGTTGCCCGAACAAAAAAATAGCAGGCAATGCAAAAAGCAGAATACCGGGGTATACAATAAACTTGTTCATCTTGTTGTGTAGGATCAGTTATCGGTGTATAATAAAATTTGTTTTTCCAGTTGGCCAACCTGCGAGTTTAACTCGAAAAGGTGCAGGTAGGCTTCCTCTATTTTTTTCTGGTGGTCCAATTTGACTTCCCGTAGTTTGAACCCACCCTCCTGCTCGATTTCCTGTTGACTCACAGAACCGGGCAGGCGGCGGTTTTGTCTGATGTACGCTTCCACCTCGTACAGGGAGGTCAAGGGGTAGCCGTCTTCGAATACATAGTCGCACCAACCGTCGCACAATTGAATCCGGACACGGTCGGATAGAATACCTAAACTAGGGTGAAAAACCGCCAAACTATAGCCACCCCGAACATGATTGGTGCCGATACCTACGGTTCCTGTTCGGTATATGTCGCCTTTCGTGGAGCATGGATCACCGGACCATTGTTGGCATGGGTCAGGGTCGCGCAGTTCCTCTTTCACTTTTTCCATAATCTGATCTCTGCATGCAGATGGCGCCGAAAACAATTCACATGCGTATTTTATATTTCCCGACTGCACGGTAATGTTGCACTGCTGCACAATTCCTCCGTTGTCGGTTACTTTAATCAAATAATTACCGGTTGGAACACCCTCAAAAACAAAAGCGCCCGGACAGTCTCCGCTAATCGTTTTCATGCTTACTCCTGAGCCGGCAACAAACAGTTCAAGCAGGTAAGGCGCTGTATTGCCGTTCACGGATACACCAATTTTTCCATCCGTGGCGCCCCCGCCGGAGGTCTTGTTGATCTGGTAACAACTAATGGAAAAACTGGGGGTTTCGGTAATCTGCAAAGCCCGGGCATCCAATGAATGCTGACGTTCAGGACGAGAAACGTTGTATACCCCTGGTTTCGGTATTGACGTTTTGGCGCCCAATTCAGATTTCACGCAGTCGACACGCTTTTTCATTCCGATCAGGTGCAGATAAATTTCTTCTATTTTTTCTTGTTGCGCCCGTGTTTCTGTATTGACGATAAATCCTCCCTCCTCCAGAATAGTTGCTTCCGGGGTACAACCGGGAAGATGACGAAATTGTCGGACATAATTTGCAACATCCGGAAGAGGCATCAGCCTGAACGTATCATCGAAAACGTAATCGCACCAGGCGGTTTCGCATATCTGAATTTGTTCGGTGGTGATGCCACCTTTGACCGTGAGGCCTGTGCCGGTCTGTTTGCTGGTACCGATGCTGACCTGACCTGTTCTATGGATGTTGCCTTCCAGGGCACAGGGGCCATCCCACAATTTGCAATCTGCAACCAATGGCAAAACAGCCTCGGCAATTTCAGACAGTTGGTCAACGCATCCGTTTGCCGTAAATCGCTCACAGTCAGCGGAAACAGACGCATCGCTCAGGATGCCGTTTTGCAAATAGTAACAAGCTGATCCATCAGGAAAATAGATATAGCCTTGCAAGGAGGAAGGTATGCAATAGGGAGGGGCCTCACCGGTATAGTAATGGGTTCCACCGGGTGAAACATTCAGTTTTACCTTGATGGAGTTGCAATTTGCATGTTGAAATGAGGTGTTGATGATCATGGTACCCGGACTGTTAAAGCTGGCCCCGGCATATCGCAAATAAAGCCCGGTGTTGGGGTCCACATTGATCAAGTCCGGGCAACCCTTACCCACCGGTTGGGCATGCGTCTCCCATGCGGCAATAAGCATACATCCTAAAGCCAAAGCTGTAGCGTAATGATTGCCCGGGAATGTTTTTTTATATTTCATAGGAACAGGTTGGTTTTGTGAAAAAGACAATGGTTATCGCGACCATTTTAATGTTTTTACGATGGCGTTTCGGTTATCCGTCAGGTAGATTCTATAAAAATACACGCCCGAAGGCAGGTGGTTGGTTGGATGCTCAACCTGATAGACGCCTCCGGAAATGTTGGTGAACGCATTTACGATGCCCAAATCGCGCCCGACCATATCCGTCAAACGAATGTAGGCTTCGCCCTGATAGTCGGCCGGAATGGCAAACCGAAGGTTCAGGCGCTCATCATGCGGATTGGGAAAGGCTTGAATGCTTAACTCACCTGTACCGGGCGTGGTTTTTAGGCCCAAAATTTCCGGTTGATCAATTTTCAATGGCTGTATGAATTGGATAGTATCTTTTTCAGGCTCGGGCTTTGGGCTTCCACACGGATTGATGTACAGGTGGGGGCCGACCTGTAGTGACCCAGGGGATATAGGGCTGTTCGTTTGAAAAGTCACTTTTCCTTCCGGGTGTATTTCAATATACTCTTTTGCATATATTTCATTAGTACTTCCCCAAACATAATTAGAATTACCGGTACAATTTACACCCAAATGAACTGTTTTTCCATTAAGAATATTATAAACACAAACAAATACATCATTAAGTGGTGATATCGGGTGTTGTAATTTGATTCCTTTGAAGAGGTTAAATGACACATTTGGAAACGGCGCACTGTCATAAACCTGAACCCAAAAATCAAATTCTTCGTCTGGGTATGAATTGGGTATCTCAATATTATGATCATTCAAAATTATGCAATTGCTTCCTTTGTAGACGCCGGTGGAACTGACAAGGGGCAATTCCATTTCCAGTATCGGCGTTTGCATGGGGGGACCTAAAGGAGCATACTCTTTAAGTTGATACCTGATCTTAACTTGATGTGGCAAATTACTGGACAGTTGGGACTCCACATGCGCATCAAAAACAGCCTCAAAACAAAATTCGCCATTTTCGCAAATAATATAATTTTCCGGGTGGACAGTTAAGGTAGGCTGCTGGTCGGAAATAATATATTCGTTTGTTTTAAACTGTTGAGCACAGCCGGTCGAGTGGTCAATAACTTTCATGAGCAGATAAGGGTTCTGCGCACTCGGTGTAAACTGACCGCTTTTGGGTATGTTTTGGTTAGGCGGGTTGTTGTAGGTCAATCCGGTCGGCTGACCACCGTCCCAAAGTAAGGAAACATTCGCTGATGGGCCTGTAATGGAGTTACTATTGCCATCCCAAAGCGCTACACTTTGCCCTTGTGTCACATTTTTTACCATTGGCTCATAACCGGTATGCCGCCACAAATCCAATACGGTCAGTGCGTGCTGATCCTCCACATAACATCCCGTATTGTGGTTAATAAACCGGACTTTGTATTGATATGTGCCGGGTATTTTGGTATGCTGTTCTCCTATTGTCAAGGTGTTGGGTACCGGTCTGATTCTACCGGCCAAATGGGTAGGGTGATCGGTGCTCCACTCTAATGACGTTTGCGCCCCGGGGAGATAGGGATAAACGGCCGACAGCCCAACCGACTTGCCATAACAAACGTGGTTCTGCCCGATCAAATCAACCCACAGGTCGTTTGTGTTTCCGGTAACAGCCGTTTCACCAACGACAGTACACCCACTGCGAACGTCCGTTACTTGCAATTGGTAAGTTATGGTTGTGCCTGCCGGCACGCCGCTCACGACAGGATTAGCAATATTATTGTGATTCAAATACGCCATTTGGGCCGGGTTAGCGGTAGACCAATAGTACCTGTACCGACCGGAACCGCCGGAAAGATTGCTGCCGGCAGGGCCCAATCGGGTAACGCTCTGGCTTTCGCAAGCGCCTGCTGTGGCAGGCAAGGTCAGGGTGAGCGGTGTCGCATGCACTGTAATCTGTTCAGACAACGCACAACCGGGAACCGGATTGCCGTTGGGGCCATCCAGGGCCTGAACAGTGAGGTTATACACCTTGGAGCCGGAAGAGGGCGCCAAAAAAGTTGGAAATGGGTCGTCGTCCTCTTCGGACTTAAAGTTCAGGTCGCCTGAGGGGGTGCTCCAACTGAACCGGAAATTGCGCCCAAACCCGCCACCAACGGCTATATAATCCACAAAGGTGGTGAACGTGGTCCATGCATCCGGACACCGGTCAATTTCCGGTTCCAACATTAGCACAAAAGGTGACAAGGATATGCTGGTGGTGTATGAGGCGGTCTGGTTGGCAAAGTCGGTAACTTTTAATCGGACGTAGAAGTCATACGCTTCGTCAGGCTCCTGGAAAAAAGGTTTTGTAAGATCGAAATTGGGGTGTTCTGCATACACATTATCCAACACATCTAATTCTTGGCTTAACGAAAGGTCCAAAACAGTCCATTCATACAGTTTATATTTCTTACGCTCCTCAAAATCGGAAATGCTCGTGCATGGGTTCGTATTGAAATTCTCCGGCATCAACTTCCAACCGCCCCCTTCGATGGTAGCAGATAATGAAAAATCCTTGCAGGAACCCTCTACCACGACGGAGGTGATATCCAGATCAGAAGGCTTGATGAATACAGGAGCCCCACCCGCAGTACAACAGTCATTTACACCATTGAATTGAACCTTACCCCATGGCTTTAGCTGACAAGTATATTCATCCCAACAATAATAAGGATCAATTAAATTCAACAAATAAACACCGTTTTGGTAAACGGGAGGAGTGCAAGCACTATTGTTGGGAAATATTTGGTAAAGACCACAATCAGGCAAGTAAACCTGCCATTCTGTAGGTGACCCCGGACAGTTGGAATTGCCAATTTGAATGGAAGCGCTGGAGGGTAAAGGGGAGTTGGCATCGTAATCCAGTGTTCTCGTTTGTTCACCGGAAAGCCCCACAACCTCGACCCTGCAATTGGGTGGGGGAGGGCCGCTTGCTCCAGTGATCACCACGTTCGTACTGGCCTTATAGGTACCTAAAGCGTCTTTTACGGTCAAAATTACGGTAAAATTCCCCGCAGAATCGTAGACATGGTGAATCACCCCTCCGCCATCGTGATTATCCAAGTAGGTGATACCATCGCCGAAATCCCAGTAATAATCAATAGGGTATTCCAACTCTCCAAAATTATCTATATCGGGAAAAAATACAATAGTTTCCCCTATCAGAAAAATAGCCTTGTTTGGATTTTTTATGATCTCTACGTCCACCCCAACACCGACTTTAAACTCTTTGTACAATATTTCTGCATTACCCACAGCGTCCGTCACGGTTACGTAAGCGGTGGTATTACTTGCACCGGTTTCTCCAAATTGGGCCTGCTCGACGGCATCACCCACAAAATTCGACGATGATCCGTGGCAATTTTGATTACAGTCAGTGCAGTGATGGGGCCCCATATCCCATTCATATTTGTATGGAGGGACGCCACCTGCCACCTTTACCTCAAAGATGCCTGTTTGGCACTCGGCCAATCGCGCCGGCCCCTCCAGAGTACTCCAAAGGGCTGATGGTGATGCGGCATAAATAATCACCTCCTTGGTCTCATACGCTTTGTCCATGCAGTTGTCATCCGTGGTTACAGTAAGTTTCACGATATATGTACCTTCTTTAGCGTACCGATGCGTAGGATGTTCTTCGGTTGAAGAGGCCCCGTCGCCAAATTCCCATAAATAGGTGAGCGGCATGGTGGCACATACCTTGCTTTGGAAGACAACCGTGTACCCATCGGGTCCGATGCTGTAATCAAACTTTACGAACGGGAGTACATCGCATTGGGCGTTGATCGCGTTCAGCCCAAGAAGAATGAACGCTATGGAAAGTAAGTGTTGGAATTGAGTTTTCATAAATGGTATCCGTTCATCGGTTCAAACTATTTTTTGTCAAAAAGAAGCTCCCTGTCCCGCATCATCTCCTCCATGGATTTTTTCAGTTCCCCCTCCCCGAACGCCGCCGGAGGCCTGGTCAGATACACCTGCTGGTTGCGTTTGTCAATGAGCAGGCAGTTTTTTGATGGGTCTTTTACCCGGATGTCCACCGGCTCCAGCGCTTTCGCACCTAATCGGTACACCTTCATGTCGTGGGTGATGATGTGGCAGACGCCCTTGTGGTAAAATGACTTGAACGGGCCGGTCAGGGTGACATGGTAATTGGATATCCTTTTCCATCCGGAGGGGTTTGCTTCCAGTTCTTGTTTCCAGGCTATGGAGTCCCGGGGGGTGAGGGGCCTGTCCGGATTGGGTTGGGTGCGAAGGTATTTCCAGACTTCTAAATCTGTGAAATCGCCAATTTTAAAGAGGTAAAATAAAGAATCTTTATTGACTGAAATGTCGAAGTAGATTGGGCCTTGTATTCTTGTTTGTGTTGGTACAATATCCATCATAGCAACTCCGCCTGGTAATATTTTTGTAATCAAAGAAGTTGGGTAATACATGTGCTGTGTTTTTTTTTCAATATTAACAGTTGAATCACACAAAAAATTCAAATTAAATCTTCTCATCTCTGGATATAACCTACCCGTATTATCGCTATAAACTCTAATACAAAAAAATAAACTGTCTACAACATCCCAAGCTAATGTTTGGTCCGGCATCCTTGCAGATAATGGGTATGTTGCATATGGTATGGATATCCATGGCATTATGTTGTTTTCTGCATCCAACTCCACATATATGTTTTTAGAATCTATTTTTATGTAATTTTTCTGTTCATTAAGAACAGTCTTGTATTGATCCATTTGTGCTTGCGAAATGACACTTCCGAATATACATATCAGGAGCGGCAACCAAGTGAAAATCTTAAATGTAATAAATTTCATGGGTGGTTTGTTAAATTTTAGTAATTGCTAGGATTACCCAAAGGGTCGACGTATTCGATGATAAAATCACTTAGGGAATTGCCTGCTTGATTTAGTTGAACTTGATATTCATCTGGACTGTTTATCCACAGATAATAAGCGCTAATTCCATCATCCATGCCAGAAACCAATTCAAGACCATTGTGTGGAACAGCAGTGCCTCGGAGTACACCATAAGACGGATCATACAAGAGACCTCCAACTCCTGTAGGCCTTGCCAACACATGCAATCCAAAATCCGATTGCGGTTGGCTATTCGACTGCCCGGGTGTGAACGACGTCAGCACGACCTCCGCGGAGACCCAGTTATAATTATTATTCACATAAAACGGTGATCCTTTTACGTTCTTGTATTTATAACCTTGTGGATCATCGGGGTACGAAGCGACGTTTTCATCAACAGCTGCCCAGTTTTTTACAAAGAAGCCGGAACTTTCGTTCGCCCGAACGGCCACATAGTTATTCTCATTCCTGATCCCATTTATTTTGAACAGGTCAAGAAATAGTTTGACCCAGGCGGTGCATTCTCCGTCCCGGTTAACGATCAGTTCTTTTGTACTCCGGGCTAAGTTGCCGCCCGACCACTGCTTGTAGTACGCGAGTGGCTGCCCGTCGAAACGCGTCACATTCCTCCCGCTGAAATGGTTCCAGACCGCGCTGATGAGTCCGTCGGCTTCCGTTGTATTATGACCATTAGTACAAGCGATGTGCAGCAATGTTTTTTGGTGGTCGTAATTGCCGATTAGCTCTCCTGTGGGCACGTCCAGTGTTACGTACACGGGTACTTCGCAGGCGCCGACCTCTTTCCAAGTGCCGTTTACTTCATTCGACCAGTACCAGGTGATGGTGAACGAGTTTATGTAGTACACCTGATAGCCAAAAGCCAAACTGGCTTCAACGCCCTTAGGTTGGCTGCCATTGTCGTTGTTGGCTACATACTCATAAGTATGCTCTCCAACTCTTTTCAATTTTTGAGGTTCAAAGTCTGCGGTATAACCTGAACCGGTAGTAACGATTCCTTTCACGTATATGTCGGCAAAATCGGCGGGTCTGCCATCATCGGGATTGCAAAAGGCGCCACTGCCGACGTCCCTGAAACAAGCCGTAACCGCCGGTTTCACCCGGCTGGCGTAGGCCACCGGCTTCACGGCAATGGCGCCATTATCCAGCTTTTGCCAGGCGGACGTTTTCGTCACGCCGGATATGGGCGTGGCAGACAAATCGTCTTCTTTGATCTGTATCCAGGCGCTTGATCCCTCGGGCGTGTCCGTTTCCCAAAAATCTACCCTGACCAGCTCAAGGGCAGGCGCAACGGCTAAAACGCTGTGGGGGCAAGTTAATGCAAAAGAAAAATAAAAAGCGGCTAAAAAGGCTTTCATACTGGGGGTGAGTATCATTAGGGATGACTCAGAGGTAAAGCAAAAATGCACCCCTTTCTTCATCAAAACAATAGGCTTATTTGTTTTGATGGGCAATTTTGTCTATGCTTTCAATCGCTCAAGCGCATTATACTGAATTTAATTCTGTGTATAATGAAAAAAACAAGTCATTAAATTTTTAGAAACAAAAAAAAGGGGGGGGGGGGGCAGAATTATATTCTGAAAATTTATTAATATTAAATTATCATTAAGTATTAATCCCCTCACCCCAAACAAGCCCGCACAAAAGACACAAACAACGGATGCGGATTCTCCACCGTGCTTTTCAGCTCGGGGTGAAACTGCACGCCCACAAACCAGGGGTGATCGGCCAGTTCCATGATTTCCACCAGTCCGGTGTCGGGGTTGATGCCAACGGCTTTCATGCCGGCTTTTTCGAAGGCGGGCAGGTAGGCGTTGTTGAACTCCCAGCGGTGGCGGTGGCGTTCGCTGATGCGTTGATTTTTATAGGCTTCGGAGACCCTGGATTTTTTCTGCAGTTCGCAGGCGAAGGCGCCCAGGCGCATGGTGCCGCCTTTTTGGGTGATGCCCTTTTGGTCTTCCATCATGTCGATGACCGGGTGGGGCGTCTGCGGGTCTACCTCGGTGGAGTTGGCGCTGTCGAGCTGGAGCACGTGTCGGGCGAACTCCACGCAGGCCATTTGCATGCCGAGGCAGATGCCGAAGAAGGGCACGTTTTTCTCCCTGGCATATTTGATGGCCATGAGTTTGCCGGGGATGCCGCGTTCGCCGAACCCGGGCGCCACCAGGATGCCTTTCAGGCCCTGCAGGGCTTTTTCCACCTGTTGGTACGAGCCTTCGAGCGCTTCGGCGTGGATGGGCACCACGCGCACCTTGCACTCGTTGACTGCGCCGGCGTGCACGAACGATTCGTAGATGGACTTGTAGGCGTCGGGCAGTTCGTTGTACTTGCCCACGAGCCCGATGGTGACCTCGGCGAGCGGGTTTTTGAGCTTGCCGAGGAAGTTTTTCCAGGAGCTGAGGTTGGGCTCCTTGGTGTCGCGCAGGTGGAGCTTGGAGATGACCACCGAGTCGAGGCGCTCTTTGAGCAGGAGCAGCGGCACGTCGTAGATGGAGTCGGCGTCGAGCGCTTCGATGACCGAGGAGGTTTCCACGTTGCAGAACTGGGCCAGCTTGCGCCGGATGTCGGGGTTTAGCGGATATTCGGTGCGGCAGGCGAGGATGTCGGGTTGCACGCCCATGGACAGCAGTTCCTTGACCGAGTGCTGGGTGGGTTTGGTTTTGATCTCCTTGGCGGCGTTGAGGAAGGGCAGCAGGGTGAGGTGGATGACCATGCAGTTGTCGCGCCCCAACTCCCAGCGCAGCTGGCGGACGGACTCGACGTAGGGCAGCGACTCGATGTCGCCCACCGTGCCGCCCAGCTCGGTGATCACGATGTCGTATTGCTGTTCGGACTGGCCCAGCAACAGCATGCGGCGTTTGATCTCGTCGGTGATGTGCGGGATCACCTGCACGGTTTTGCCCAGGTAGTCGCCGGCGCGCTCCTTGTTGATGACCGTCTGGTACACGGCGCCGGTGGTCACGTTGTTGGCCTGGGAGGTGGGTATGTTGAGGAAGCGCTCGTAGTGGCCGAGGTCGAGGTCGGTCTCGGCCCCGTCGTCGGTCACGTAACATTCGCCATGCTCATAGGGGTTGAGCGTGCCGGGGTCGACGTTGATGTAGGGGTCGAATTTCTGGATGGTGACGGAGAAGCCGCGGGCCTGGAGGAGTTTGGCCAGGGAGGCACACAGGATTCCCTTGCCTAAAGAGGAGGTGACCCCGCCCGTAACGAAAATATATTTGGTCATGCTGGAAAAGCGTTCGAATTGTTACGGGATCCAAAGGTACGGCGCCAAGGGCAGATTAAAAAACCAAGTGCCGGTTTGTGTGTTTTTATTCCCTATGCAAACCGTGATTGCAGAAGATTGGGGTCGTTTGTCGTACGCGGAGGCCTGGGAACGCCAAACAGCGGCGCACCAGGCGCTGGTGGCGCACAAGCTGGCCAACCGCGACTGTCCGGCCGGCACTTTGGTGCAAAACCACCGCCTCCTCCTGGTGGAACACCCGCCCGTGTACACCCTGGGGAAAAGCGGCAAGCCGGAGCACCTGCTGCTCAGCGAGGACGAATGCCGAGAAAAAGGCATCGACTACTTTCCCATCAACCGCGGGGGCGACATCACTTTTCACGGACCCGGACAGCTGGTCGTATACCCCATTCTCGACCTGGAATGCTTTTTCACCGACGTGCACCGCTACGTCCGCAACCTCGAAGAAGTAATCATCCGCACCCTGGCCGATTTCGGCCTCCCCGGAGAACGGATCGCCGGATACACCGGCGTCTGGATTGCGGAATTCCGACCGCCGACAACCGACCGCCGACCGCCGACCGCCGACTACCGACCACCGACTGCCGACTACCGACTGCCGACCGCCGCCAAGCTATGCGCCATCGGCGTCCACCTGAGCCGCTGGGTGACCCTGCACGGACTGGCGTTCAATGTGAACACCGATCTTCGGTATTTTGACTATATTGTGCCCTGTGGCATAAGGGATGAGGACAAGTCGGTCACGTCCCTCGCCCGGTTGCTGGGCCATGAGGCAGACATGGAAACTGTGAAGCGCCTCGTGGTTCGCCATTTTGCCGACGTTTTTCAATGTGATGTAACCCTTCCGGAATCAGCCGGATCACCTTTTCTGACATGATTAAAGACATTCCACTGTTAAAAGTTGAAGACCTGGCCCTGGCCGTAGCGCCCCGGGAGCCGCATGAAGAAGATGCGGAGGCGTTTTGGGATTGTTTTCTCATCAACCTGAAAGAGGAGCCTATATACTCGGTGTTGGTGAACTCCACCGGTTACGGAGAGATTGAGGGTGAGATGCGGCGCACCAGCACGCTCCGTTATTTCTGGGAGGCCATTGGCCCGCTGGAGATCATCAAGATCGAGCCAATCCAGAAAACGCTGTTGCCGTTGGCCAATGAATACTGGGTGAGTTTTTCCTATCAGGACTATTTGTACGACAAAAAATACGTGTTCGTGCCCGGCAGCCTGGAGGAGCAATATTTCACTGAAATCCCTTTTTTGAACAAACGGGGGGTGATGATCCGGTAGAACCATTCATACGGAACGGCGTTTACCTTCCAGTTTGAACCGGAACAACCCATTTTCGATGTCCATTTCTCTTTTCGATCGCAAGATTAACCCCATCCAGCAGGCGGGTCTGATTTTCGCCGGTTCCCTCCTGATCATGGGCGCGGGCCGGCTCTTGCAGGCGGTTGGCGTGTCGGTGGAAACGCTTTTCCCCTGGTCGATCGCCACGGCGTTCACGCTGTTGTTTGCCGTGTTTAACAGCATGATGAGTCTTACTGCGGACAATGCCATGCGATACTACGCCGCGTCGGTGTACAGTTACCTCGGTTTGGCGTTTACGAATGGTGTCGCCGCCTGGTTGATTTCCGGTGTGCCGCTGGCCGACGCCGAGTCTTACCGCTGGATCTACGTGGTGATCACCTTTGGTTTTCTGGTGTTCATGAGCATGGTGAACCTGATGAAGCGGATCGTGCAATTTGCCGAGCGCGAGGAGTGGACGGAGCCAAGGCGTCGAAAATAACCGGAACACCTTGTCGGATAAAACCGGAGGCGGCATCGCGATCGTATTATCCATTCAACTGTTCAACCCGTGAAACAACATTCAATGACTTTGTTCGCTTTTTTGCTCCTGTTGAGCGCGTGTGGCAACGCCGACGCCGGACACACGCCTTCGGCTCACCCCAATTCGGTGGTTTCTGCTGTGGCCACCGACTCCATTGTTCCACCCCAATACGACGCCACCGGAAAACCGGTCCGCGTGGAAAAAAGTGACGAAGAGTGGAAACGCACACTCTCTCCCCTGGCCTTTCAGGTGTTGCGTCAGGAAGGCACCGAACGCGCGTTCAGCGGCGCGTATTGGGATCATCACCAAAAGGGCGCCTACGCGTGCGCCGGGTGCGGACTGCCTTTGTTTTCTTCGGAGACCAAATTCGATTCCGGCACCGGCTGGCCGTCTTTTTACCAGGCCGTCAACCCGTCGCACGTCACGCTCAACACCGACACCGGCTACGGCATGCAGCGCGTGGAGGTGGAATGCGCCCGCTGCGGCGGGCATCAGGGCCACGTGTTCGACGATGGCCCCAAGCCCACCGGTTTGCGGTATTGCATCAATTCGGTTTCACTGGTATTTGTACCGGAATAACCAGCGTTACTTATCTATCACAACGGTCACCTGCTCCATTTCGCCGGAATTGGTGCGTACGACGAGGCGGTAAACGCCGCCAGCCAGTTTTCCACCCAGGTCAATGTTCATGGTCAAACCGGTCAGTTCGGTCTGCTGTTCCCAAACCAGCAAGCCTTGTGCGCTGTAGAGCGACAGGTTGGCTTCCTGTCCTTCGTAGGTATCCGCCCACACCAGCACCATGTCGCCGCTGTTCGGATTGGGGTAAACCGACCAGTCGCCGGATACGGTGGCGTTTTGTTCCGGCGGATTATTCAGCGTTGACGATTTTGTTACCGGGCAGTTGAAGGTGTTGAGCTTGGCTTCGACAAACGTGGCAGGGCTCACGCGCGACACGATGTTGATGTAGGCCGGGTTGTATTGCTCCTTCAGGGTGTAGCTGAATTCTTCCGACTGGCCGCTGTTGATGCCCATGCCCTGCGGGGCGAAGCGCACGGAATAGTACGGCGTGTAGTTGGGGTTGCGCACGGTGTAGCTGCGGCCGCTGGGCGCCGTGTAGGTGCTGCCGTTTGCCGGGGCGAGGGCGGTGCCGCCCGACGGCTGTTGAATAGCGGTATAAAGCAGCGGCGCGGCGCAGGCGTTGGTTACCCGGAACCGGTAGGTTTTGTTGCCCGATTGGTTGGCGGTGATCTCCAGCAGCTCGTATTTGAGGCAACCATTGGTTTTTACGTCGCAGGGGTCGCTGGGGGGCTGGGGTGGTGTCGGCGCGGTGACGCGCACGACGAAGCAGCAGGCCGCGAGGTCGCCGCACGCGTCGGCCGCCTCAAAGCAAACGGCGGTGTTGCCCAACGGGAAATCGGCGCCGCTCGGCAGGCCAAGGGTCTGGTACACATCGATGCCCGGGCACGGACAATCGGTGGAGGCGGTTGGCATGGTGAAGGAGATCGGCGCGGTGGTAGTCCCGGAGGGTACGTCGACCGATATATTCGGCGGGCAGGTTATGGCAGCTACCGAAATTTGTTCATTTAAGAGGGCAACTGTAAAGGTATCGATCAGGACACAACCGTCGACGGAAGTAGCGTTCAGGGTATAGGTGGTGGTGGTTGTCGGTTTGATGGTCACGTTGCCACAATCGGTGCAGCTCAGGCCGGTGGTGGGAGACCAGACGTAGGTGTCGAACCCGGGCAGGTTCAGTATCAGGGAATCGCCGATACAGATGGAGTCGTCCGGTAGAATGACGTCGGCTGCCAGGCTGAGGGTGGTGTTGATGGAGTCGCGCTGAGTGAATCCGCAGGAGTCGGTAGTTTCCACCCAAAAAAGGCCGATGGAGTCGGTGGAGAAGATTGGGTTGGTGGAGCCGTCCTGCCACAGGTAAGTGACAAAGCCACTGCCGGCGTTCAGCACCAGGGTGGTGTCGTCGCACAGCACGAGGTCGGGGCCCAGGTCGAGCAGGGGGCCGCCGAGCAGGGAGTAGGTGTTGGCGTGCAGGTTATCGTCGAAGAGCAAGTCCGGCAGGCCGCCGGGCTCCAGGTCGGCGAGGTTGAAAGGGGTGGGGAGTGCGCCGGGGTCGTTGATCACGGCGTAGAGCGTCACGGTGCTGCCGATGGGGAAGGCGTTGAGGAAGCTGCTGTTGGGTACGTCCAGGGTAATGTCGGATCCGGGCTGGAGGGTGGGGTTTGCGGCGGCAAAAGTCACGAGGCGGTTGGCCGGCCCGGCGGTGGGGTCGGCGTCGTAGATGCTGATGGGGTAGCCGGTGTTGAGGGCGGTGTCGCCCAGGTTGGACACGTTGTACCGGAGCTGGAAGGCGCCGGAGTCGCAGGTCAGGTCTTTTAGGAGAACGACGGCGTCGGGTAGTGACTGGCCTTGAACGGACGTGAAGGCTGAAGCAATGAGGCAAGCGAGTAAAATGGACAATTGGCGCATGAGGGAAAAATTAAGGGGGTGGGGTGGTTAGAGAATAAGGATAAAGTTATATGCTTTTATTTGATTCGACGTACCTTCTTGTGTTAAATCTGTTTTATTGCCGGATGGCCGACAGATAAGCGCCCTGTTTACCCTTCAGCAGCATACAAAAAGCCACCCCCGTTTTTCGCGGAGGTGGCTCTGATCTGGCTCAAACGGTTGAAAGAGACGGCGTTTACATCATGTCCATTCCGCCGCCCATGCCCGGGTGGCCGCCGCCCATGGGGGCTTTGGGCTCGGGTTTGTCGTTGATAACGCACTCGGTGGTCAGCACCAGGCTGGCGATCGAGGCGGCGTTTTCGAGGGCGATGCGGGTCACTTTGGTCGGGTCGATGATGCCGGCCTTTTTCAGGTCTTCGTAGCGGTCGGCGCGGGCGTTGTACCCTTCGGCTCCTTTGCTGCTCAGCACGGCGTTGAACACCACGGAGGCGTCGACACCGGCGTTTTCGGCGATGGTGCGGATAGGAGACTCCAGCGCTTTGCGGATGATGCCCATGCCGATGGTTTCGTCTTCGTTTTCGCCTTTGGCGTCTTTGATGGCGTCAATGGCGCGCACCAGGGCTACGCCGCCGCCGGCCACGATGCCTTCTTCGATGGCTGCGCGGGTAGCGTGCAGGGCGTCGTCTACGCGGTCTTTTTTCTCCTTCATTTCCACCTCGGTGGCGGCGCCGATGTAGAGTACGGCTACGCCGCCTGCCAGTTTGGCGAGGCGTTCCTGGAGTTTTTCCTTGTCGTAGTCGCTGGTCGTGGTTTCGATCTGTTGTTTGATCTGGTTGATGCGCGCCTTGATGGCGTCGTCTTTGCCTTTGCCGCCTACCACGGTGGTGTTGTCTTTGTCGACGGTAATGCGCTCGCAGGAGCCCAGGTGTTCGAGGCCTGCGGTTTCGAGTTTGTAGCCCTGTTCTTCGCTGATGACGGTGCCTCCGGTGAGGATGGCGATGTCTTCGAGCATGGCTTTGCGGCGGTCGCCGAAGCCCGGCGCTTTTACGGCAACGACCTTGAGGCCTGCGCGGAGGCGGTTGACCACGAGTACGCCGAGGGCCTGGGAGTCAACGTCTTCGGCGATGATGAGCAGCGGCCGTCCGGTTTGCAGCGATTTTTCGAGTACCGGCACGAGGTCCTGCATATTGCTGATCTTCTTGTCGGTGATCAGGATGTAGGGGGTTTCGTAGTCGGCCTCCATTTTTTCGGCGTCGGTGATGAAGTAGGGGCTGAGGTAGCCGCGGTCGAACTGCATACCGATCACTTCTTCCATGTAGGTATCGGTACCTTTGGCTTCCTCGACGGTGATGACGCCGTCTTTGGTGACGCGTTTCATGGCGTCGGCGATGAGTTTGCCGATGGTATCGTCGTTATTGGCCGAGATGGCGGCTACCTGCTGGATCTTGTTGAAGTCGTCTTCAATTTTTTCGGAATTTTTGTGCAGGTGCTCAATGACCACTTTAACGGCCTTGTCGATGCCGCGTTTGAGGTCCATCGGGTTGGAGCCGGCGGCTACGCTGCGCAGACCCGCGTTTACGATGGCCTGGGCAAGAACGGTGGCGGTGGTGGTGCCGTCGCCTGCCGCGTCGGCGGTTTTGCTGGCCACTTCCTTGACCATCTGCGCGCCCATGTTGGCAACGGCGTCTTCGAGTTCGATTTCCTTGGCCACGGTCACCCCGTCTTTGGTGACGGCGGGTGCGCCGAAGGATTTCTGGATGATCACGTTGCGGCCTTTGGGGCCGAGGGTAACTTTCACGGCGTTGGCCAACGCGTCGATGCCTTCTTTCAGTTTGGCGCGAGCATCGGTATTGAAGTTGATTTGCTTGACAGACATAAGCTGGTTTTTGATTGTTTTTTGAAAGGAATTAGATGATCACGAGGATGTCGTCCTCGCGCATGATGAGATAGTCGGCGCCTTCATGGCTGATTTCCTGGCCGGAATACTTGCCGTAAAGCACGATGTCTCCCACTTGCACGGTCATCAGGTTGCCGTCTTTACCCGGTCCTACGGCAACTACCTCGCCCCGTTGCGGTTTTTCCTTGGCGGTGTCGGGAATGATGATGCCTCCTTTGGTCTTGTCATCAGCCGGCGCGGGCTTGATGATCACGCGATCTCCGATTGGTTTCATAAAAAGCTTTTATTTTGTTTTGGTGAACAATGTGTAATGTTCGTGGAGCCGAATATTATTCGGACTTGATTGCCTCATCAGACTTCATGCCAAGCGCCGTTTCCTGCCATTTTTGCAGGGTGAGTGGGTCAGTTTGCCCTGTTGTACTACAAATCTGGCAGGTGCATCCCCGACGTTTGTCAGTAGGCAAGAAAAATATACAAATTGACCATGTATGAATGAAGCAAATGCGTATCTTTGCCGTCTTTCCATGACCGGCTAGTATTTAATCCGCAACCTTACACCACGAAAGCCTGGGCGTCAATCCGACGTTCGCATCCGTACACATGCCGAGAAGTATAGACGTGCTTTGCATAGGTGAGTTGATGATGTCTTTCATCACGGCCGAATATGCACACAATCCCGAAGAATCGACTTTATACCGGCGGTTGCCGGCGGGTGAGGTCGCGTTATTTGGCGCTGCCTTGCGGAAAAAAAATCTGAATGTACATGCGGTTGCTGCAGTGGGCCAGGATGACCTGGGTCGGTTTTTGTTTCGTCATTTAGAGCAATTGGGCATTGACGTCGGCGGCATATCCCAGATAGATGAGCCCACCACGCTCTTGCTCCATAACCGCGGCTCCGTTGCAGAAAACAAACAAGCGTACCGGGGCGCCGATGCCCAGTTGGCCATCCGGCAGTTTCCGTACGCCCGTTTTGAGGACATTCACTGGTTCCACACCAGCGCATTTGCCCTGAGCAAGGATCCTGCCCGCCGGGTGATCGTAGAGGCGTGCGAAAAAGCGCACCGGGCGGTCTGCCGCGTCAGTCTGCATCTGAACTATGCCGACTGTTTTTTCTGGTCGGATCGGGCGGAAGCCCAGCGGGTGCTGACCTCCTTTGCCAGCAACTCCTCCCTGGTTTGCCTGAACGGCCCCGACTGGCGCGCCCTGTACGGCGATGACGCCACCCCGGAGGCCATTGGCGATCATTTTCTGAAAATTGGTGCGAACGAAGTGATTTTTTCCCAGGACAACCAAACCTGGTGGGCTTTTTCCGACAAGGAACGCTGCATGCAGCAATGGCCTCGCCCGATAGAAACAGAAACCTTCATGGCCGGGTTCCTGGCCCATTCGGCGGAGGATCGAACGCTGCAGGAGCGCCTGGCCGGAAGCGCCGATTAATCTGGCCGGCGCTACGACGCCTTGTCCATCCATGCCCTGGCGTCGGCTTCCAACTCCGGATAAAAACGATTGAATCCGTCTTCAAACACGGGCATATTGTCGAAGAAATAACGACCGAGTTCGGCGGCATCCGTGGGAATGGGCAACCTGCCCATAAAACTGCTCAACACCCGGCTCAAGTTTTCCGAGGTTATGTAAGCGTAAAGAAATCGTCCTTTCAGCATGTGCGGCCAGCGTTCATGCAGGGGTTCGGGCATCAGGTGGCGCCGCGCATCCAGGTCGGAGAACACCCGCTCGGCAAAGTCTCCGAACGATTGCGTGCTATACGACGACCAGTTGCGGTACAACAGGTGATCGTTGAGGATATCGAGCACCGCCCCCGCATAACGACCCGCCCATGGACGCAAAAGCCGGGCATTGGCCATGGAAACAGCGTGCGCGTCGGTGAAGGCGTCAATATGGCGGTGCAATAAAATCCCGCGCTGTACCTCCGGTGGAAAAGCCTCCCATTGCCGGCCCTTGACGAAATCGCCCATGAAGTTGCCCACCAGCACTTCGGGATTGTTGAAGGAGAGCAGACAGTGGGCGACGTGGTTCAAAATGCAGGAATTGAGCAGGCTGTAAGCAGGGAACGATTTATTTTTGCCAATTGTTTAAGTCTTGACCTTTTATATCATGGCGAACGTAAAAATTGCCTGCCCAAAATGTGGCTGGGAACCCGATGGCGGTGCATACTGGGTGTGCACCTGCGGCCACGTGTGGAACACCTTTGACACCGCGGCCCGCTGCCCCCGTTGCAGCAAACAATGGACACACACGGCTTGCATACCCCACCGGGGCGGATGCCGGAGCATGCCCCCGCATTTGGATTGGTACCACGATTTGGACAACTGGGTCAGGGAGGAAGTAGCGGATTCCGTTCCGGTTACAGCCCTGAAAGTAGAGGCCGGGGAATAATTTTTTATTAAATTTTGGACA
The DNA here is from genome assembly GCA_041736625.1 of Saprospiraceae bacterium. Lineage (GTDB taxonomy): Bacteria > Bacteroidota > Bacteroidia > Chitinophagales > Saprospiraceae > M3007. Next base: position 40,662 of record JBGSTG010000086.1, read on the forward strand.
TTTGTAGGTGAATTGACACTTTTTTCCAAATATTGCGTCCGTTCACTAAACGATTTCCATATGAAAATTCCATTTTGGCTACTTGCACTGCTGTTCCTGCTATGGAGCGGCTGGAGCTTCAAAAACTATTACTGCGACAAATGCGGTTGCTGTGGCGGCGAGCAAGCCGCCATCTCTGCCGCTGGGCCGGCCGTTCCGGTGTTCAAGTGCAACGACGGCATGTTGGCCCAGGCCGACTACAAGGCCTTTCGGGACAGCATCCTGAAAACCGGCGGACAGGGCGACACCCTGGTCATTTCCGGTCTGTACTACGCAGACGACGAGTCCGAGGCCGTGGGTCAGGCGCGTGCCCAGGCATTCCGCAGCCTGCTCGGCGCCAAACTGCCCGATAACCGGGTTCGGTTGACCACCCAAAAGCTGGACGGCAGCTGCGCCGGCGCTGCGGCAGCAGGTATGCTCCGCGGGGTGGGTTTGTCCTGGAACAAACTGGCGCTCAAGCTCGAAGACAGCGCCATCATTGAGTCCGACAACGACGTGACCTTCCTCTTCCCCTTCAACTCCACTGAAAAGGAAAGCGACCCCAAGGTGGAAGCCTACCTGGTCAATCTGATTGAGAAACACAAAGCCACTAAGGCCACCTTTACCATAGTGGGCCACTCCGACAGCGTAGGGACCGACGAGGCCAACCAGAAAATCGGACAGGCGCGCGCCGAATCCATCGCTGCCATCCTCAAAAAAGGCGGCATTGACGCCGCCCGCATCAACACGTCCTCCAAGGGCAAATCGGAGCCGGTCGCCAGCAACGACACCGACGACGGGCGCCACCAGAACCGCCGCGTAGTCGTAACCATCAACCAATAATGCTCAAAACGAAAACAACACCATGATCACTGCATACATAATGCTTCAGGCAAACTGTCCATGGGATATGTTGATGGGCCTGTTGATCTCCCTCATTCCCGCGCTGCTGGCCTGGTTGGCCGCGCGCTCCTATTATAAAGTCGCGGAAAAAGACGGCGAGATCAAAGCCCTCACGACCCTGCGCAACGAACTGGACGGCAAGGTGTCCGGCCTGAATGCCGACCTCACCAAAGTGCGTCTGGCTTTGTCGAAGACAGAAGCCGACGCCGAGGACAAATCCCACCGGCTCATCAACATGCGCAACGAGCTCATCATCGCCGAGAGCGAGCGGAACCTGTTGCGCGAGAAAATCGGCCCTGATGTGGCCGATGCCTACCTGCGGGCCAACACCACCCAACCGGTGGAGTTCGAAGGCGTTTTTTACGCCGTGAACGATTACCGGATATTCAAGGGCATCGACGGCGACCTGGCCGCCAAACTGCACGCGGCAGGCTACAAAACCTGGGCCGACCTGGCCGACGCCAACCCCGCCCAACTCGACGCCGTGCTGGCGGGCAGCGGGCTGAGTGCCGCCGACCTCATCCGCCAGGCCAAACTGGTGATGGACAAAGACTGGAACGGCCTCAAGGCTTTCCAGCACGGGCTTATCCTGATGCCGGCAGCGCGCAACACCGAATCCATCGAGTTCGCCGGTCGCCGCTGGCAAAAAGACGATCTGGAGATCGTGGAAGGCATCGGGCCCAAAATTGCCGCCCTGCTCCACAACGCCGGCATCCATACCTGGGACGACCTGTGCAAATCCTCGCCGGAACGCCTCCGGGAGATCCTCAACGCCGCAGGGCCCGACTACGCCATGCACGACCCCTCGACCTGGCCCGACCAGGCATGCCTCGCCGCCGCCGGTGACTGGGGCGCCCTGCAAACCCTCCAGGATCAACTCATCGGCGGTCGTGGCGCCGGCTCGGTGAGCCGCCACCCGGAATCCATCGAGTTCGCCGGTAAAAAGTTCAAGTGGGACGACCTGAAGATCGTGGAGGGCATCGGCCCCAAAATCGAGGAGCTTTTCCACGATGCCGGCATTAAAACCTGGCACCAGCTTTCCGAAACCGCGCCCGAGCGCCTCAAAGAGATCCTCGACGCGGCGGGCCCGAACTTCGCCATGCACGACCCGGGCTCCTGGCCCCAGCAGGCCGGCCTGGCCCACGAACGGCGTTGGGACGACCTGCAGCGTCTGCAGGATGAACTGACCGCCGGACGGTGATCGCAGTAGTTATCAGAGGCCGTCTCATCAGACTTGAACATTGAAAATTGGTCATTGAACATTGATCATTTCAAAGCCGCCGGCCCCGCTGCCACCTCCTGCCGCCCTTCCACCCGCTGTCGCGGTTCATTTCGCCACCTTCCCCTCCGCTAAGCGGCTCGCTCCGAGCGCCCATGGGGCATTGTCTCCTGTGGCGTTCGTAGGTATCATTGTAGCGTAAACTATGCCCCGGCCTTACCTCCCACCAAGCATCCACCATCACACAGCCACACTAAGCAAGCAGGCAAAAAGTACTCGGCTTGAAAAATAAACAGACCAGTCGGTCTATTTTAAAAATAAAAGCCTTACCTTTGTACCGTTGTTGGACAGCGC
>JBGSTG010000088.1:0-9712 GCA_041736625.1 Saprospiraceae bacterium
AGGGTTTATGTGCCGAATGTGTTCAGCCCGGGTGGAGGAGGTGAGCAGAACGACCGGTTGACTGTTTCCTTTGGCCCCGAAGTGGATCAAGTGCTTTCTGCCGCGATTTATGATCGATGGGGAGGGCTTGTTTTGCAGAAACAAAACATAGTAGCGTCTTCAGAAACAGCTATCTGGGATGGCTCCATAAATGGAAAAGTTGCTCAACCGGGGGTGTTTGTGCTCGTTATGGAAATACGGATGTTGAATGGGAAATCGGTCACGATTGCACAGGATGTGACGGTGGTGCGATAGCATTTTCTACGAAAGCCGCGGGCAACGTCATGGCACTTTGCCCATTGTGTATTTGTCGGCTGAAACCATCGCCCTGGTACATCAACGCCCGGGTTTACCGATCCGATGGCTGCGAGCCATCGGATCGGTTTGCCAACGCCCGCGGTTTACCGAACAACCACCACCCTCCGGACCAAAGGCGGCAGCATACCAGCTGTTCCACTGACCGTCAGAAAGTAGGCGCCTTCCGGCAATCCGTCAACCTGAAGTTCCGTTTGTTGGCCGTACAGGTTTTGGGAAATGACCACCCGCCCGTGCACGTCTGTCAGGTTGAGCGAAACGTCAACCACGTCGTCAAACCGCACCTGTACCACGTCTCGGACCGGATTGGGAAACACCTCAAAATTCCCCTCTATCACCCCGGGAGCGTGCACGGAAGTCGGTGTAAAAGTCAGAAAGGTTTCCAATAGGGATAGATATACCTGAATGTACGAGATGTCGGGGATGCCGGGGAAAGCGACCCGGTCGTCGTTTTGTTGCACGGCGAGGGCCATTTCCTGATCGGGGAAATACTCGGCGATGGACTTGTAAATCAGGTTTCCGTCGTGGCCCCAATTTGCAGGGAAGCCGGGGATGTTGATCGACAAGGCGCCCAGCCCGTATAACGTGGATGCGCCAGGATCGAGTGTATAGTCGGTCTGCATCTCAGCTAAGGTGGCGGGCTGCAGCACGTGTCCGCCGTACACCCGCTCGCTGAAACGCACCAGGTCTTCGGGTGTGCTGATGAGGCATCCGGCGCTGCCGGCGAGGCTGAAGAGTCCTTCCATAGGGAAATCGAGCCCTTGCAGGTCTTCGACGGTTCCGTTGCCGTCAAAGTCGATCCAGACGTGGGAGAACGGCTGAGTGCCGGGCGTTTCCCAGGGGAAAACAAACGTATGGGTGAGCCCCAGCGGATCGAGGACCTGCTCGCGCACCACCACATGCCAGGGTTTACCGGTGACCTTTTCGAGGATGCGCCCGGCCAGCAGGTAGTTGGTGTTGGAGTATGACCAGGCGGAGTCGACCGGGAAGTTGGGCGCCAGCACATAGTAGGTAAGTACGGTGTCCGCCTCCCAAAGGCTATCCGGGTTGAATATCCATTCCTGGGCCATAGCTGGATTTTCATTGAGGTAATCGTTGAACCCCGTCCGATGGCTCAGCAATTGGCGGATGGTGGCCGACCTGTCGATGTTGGGGTATGGGTCCAGATACTTTCCGATGCTGTCGCCAAGGTCGAGGTTGTAGGTGGTGTCTTCTGAAAGGAGCAGCAAGGCCACCGACACAAAAGACTTGCTGATGCTGCCCATGCCCATGAGGTGTTCGGTGGTGAGGGGTTGCTCGACAGGCAATTCTTCGCTCAATCCACGGGCCCGTTTCCACACCGTCCCGTCGGGCAGCAGCATGGCGGCGTTAAAGCCGATAGCAGGAGATATACCGGTGATGGCGTCGAAGGTGCTGTCTAAGGCCTCCTGTATCGTTGCGGCGTTGGAAACAGCCGATTGTTCAGGCCGGGAGGCCGAAAGTTGGTTTACCAACAATTCCGGGCCGGGAAGAGCAGGTGTAAGCTGGGCGAAAAGGGCCGACTGGCCCAATAGAATCAAAGCGGTCAGGATAGGTTTTGCTTTCATGCGTATGCGTTTGAGTGATCGGCATGGGGCAAAGGTGAACGACTCCGACGCGTGGTGCGCAAAAAATTCGTCCTACGAGTATACTCGTAGGACGAATGGCCCGATTATTTACCGGAACACCATCAATTTGACGGTTTGCAGGGTCACTTTCCCGTCGTCCACACTCAACCAGTAAGAACCGGTATCCACCCCGCTGAGGTCAATCGAGAAAGCTTCGCCGGTAGACGCGTACATGCTTTTTTCCAGCACGGTTGCGCCAAGGCCGTTCAGCAGGCGAATGCGCACTTCCTTGTCTGCCTTGCCGGTCAGTTGGATCCATACCGAATGGTTGGCAGGGTTGGGGTACACACGCAATCCGGTTTCCGGATCGCTGATGTTAAATTGTTCGTGGCGGTTGACGGCCTGAATGACCACCGCATAGTCCTCCACCTCACCAAACGGAATGGACCCGCAGGGCGTGACGCTGTCTTCGCGGCGGATGACCACCCGCATGCGCGTCACACCCGAAACGGCATCGGCCGGAATCTCCATCATACCGCCAATATGGGCGGTCGGGGTGCCATTTTCCGGACTGAAAATGACCTCGTCGAAAGCCAGTTCTCCGACATCGTTAAAGTCTCCATCCTGGTTGAAATCCACCCAGATTTTGCAGTACTCATCGAAAGTCTCCCAATCATAGTTCACCGAAAGGGTCACGGGAACCGCGCTGCCGGGCAGGAACTCGACGGACTCACGGACAATGAAATAGTCGGTATACACAGACTTTCCGGACGTATTGTTCAGGTCACCAACCTGTACATGCCCGATCCACTCATCTCCAGAGTAAAAACTCTGCGTAGCGCAGTATGTATATACGTCGGACTGCTCCTGAATCGCCTTCGGTGTCGGCTTTTCCTGAGCAACAACTACTCCGCTGAACAGAACTGCGGTCAAGGCAAGCACTAAACATTTTTTCATGGTCTTTTTTATTCAAAGTTGCCTGCCATGTGATTGAAAAGCGATGATCCTGATCAGGAGTTGAAGTGACCGCCATCGACCGGGTTCTGTTCAACGGAGTTTTTCATTTCCCTTGTGTCTGTTGCCGTCCCGGTCGGTTTTCTTTTGCAAATTTTTCTCCAGTGCTTCGGTCAGGTCGACGCCTGTCTGGTTGGCCAGGCAAATGAGCACGAACAGCACGTCGGCCATCTCGTCGGCCAGGTCGGTGCGGGCATGCAGGGCTGCTTCCGGTGTTTTGAACGACTGTTCGCCGTACAAACGGGCCATCAGCCGGGCCACCTCGCCCACCTCTTCCATGAGGATGGCGGTGTTGGTCAGTTCATTGAAATAGCGGACGCCGACGGTACGAATCCAGGCGTCCACGGTTTGTTGCGCTTCGTAAAGTGACATCGGTTTTTTGCGCTAAGAAACGCCTACTTTTGCACAACCTGAGTTCTCTCTTTTATGCCCGACTGGCTGCTTGCCGCCCTTTTCTGGACCGTTGTTGTGTACGCGCTGCTCTGCGCCATTTTTTACTTTGGGCAGGATTATTTCTTTTTTCGTCCGGAGCGGCTGCCCAACTGGTTTGCCTACAAGTACCCGTTTCCTTTTCGGGAGATCGATTTTGATATGGAAGACGGGGGCAAGGTGAACGCCATTCTGTTTGAAGTGCCCAACCGGAAGGGTGTGGTGTTTTACATCAAGGGCAATTCGCGCAGCATCAAGGGCTGGGGCAAGTTTGCCAAAGATTTTGTCGGCAAGGGGTACGACTTTTTTATTCTGGACTACCGCGGATTCGGCAAGAGCCGGGGTAAGCGCAGCGAGAGCATTTTGTACAGCGACCTGCAGCACGCGTACCGCTGGCTGGAAAAAGAGTTTCCGGAAACGTCCATCGTACTCTACGGGCGCTCGCTGGGCAGCGGGCTGGCGGCGCGCATCGCCTCGTGGAACCACCCGCGTTTGCTGGTGCTCGACAGCCCGTACTACTCCTTCTACCACCAGGTGCGGCTATACGGGTTCTGGCTGCCGCTCAGGTCGCTGTTGCGGTATTCTATACGCACCGATCAGTATATCCAGAAAGTAGAATGTCCCGTGCATCTGCTGCACGGGACATCCGATGTACTCATACCCTTCCGGCACAGCCGCGAACTGGCGGCGTTGAACCCCGGGAACATCCACCTGCACGCCATTAAAGGCGCGGGGCACAACAACCTGACTGATTTTGCGGAATACCACGAGGTGTTGTACGCGTTGCTGGAGTGACCAGCCCAACAACCTGTTATTCTTCGTCTATCGCAGCAAAATCGAACAACAGGGAGAAGCGCAGGGTGTTGTCCAGCGGGTTGCGTTGGTTGGTAGTGGGGATCAGGTAGGACAGGTTGATCCCGAAAACGTTGTACTTGATGCCCAGGCCGGCGCTGAAATATTTCCGGTTTCCTTTGGAATAGTGTTCGTAGAAGTAGCCGGTGCGCACCGAGAACTGGTCGGCGTACCAGTATTCGACACCGCCGCCGATTGTAATTTCCTTGAGCTCTTCGCTGAAGCCGCCGGGTGCGTCGCTGAACGATTTGATGATGGACTGCATAACCGCGTACTCTTTGTAGTCGGGGATGTCGTTGCCGTCGTTGTCGATTTCCGGGCGCGGCGTGGGAACCATCAGTTTATTGAAGTCGGTGCTCAGCGTCAGGCTGTTGTAGTCGTCAAACTTGAATTTCCAGCCCAGGCCCAAACCCAGGTTGGCCGGGATGTAATCCCTGTTCACAGAGTTCGTGTACGATATCTTGGATCCGATGTTCGAGGCGGCCAACCCGATGGTGAGTTCGTGCTCGCTGTCGCCAATTTCCAGTGGAGTGAAATAAGTCATGGAGATATCGGCGGCGAAAGCCGTGCCCGCCTTGATCTCCGTGCCTTCTACGCGTTGGCCGCTGGCGAGGTTGGAATAAATAAATTTAGCGCCGAGGGCAGCGGAGAAGTTCTCGGAGAGCTTACGGGCGTAAGAACCCACTACCTCGAATTCGTTGGGGTTGCCTTCGCCGAGTGACTGGCCGTTCTCATCGGTAAACTGTATGTCGCCCAGGGAGAAATAACGCAGGCCAAAACCGATGGCTTGCAGTTCGTTGGGCTTAAAAAAGCCGGACAGGTAGGCCAGGTAAACATCCTGAAGCCCCAGGTTGCGCATCCAGGGGGTGTAGGTGGCGGAGAAGGCCATGCGTTCTTCGGCAAACGCCAGTTTGGACTGGTTGTAGTGCATACCGTTGGGGTCGGCCGAAGTGGCGATGCCCACATCGCCCATGCCGCCACCGCGCGCATCGGGGGTAATGCGCAGGAAAGGAACGGCCGAAGTTACGGCGTTGGCGCAGCGTTCACCGGTGATGGGGTCGTATCCGTTTACGCACTTGGGCTCAATGGTATTCTGGGCAATCGCATGGGTCGCACTGAACCACACCAGAAGAAGCCCTAAAGACGGAAATAATAATTTTTTCATGTTGTTGGCAAAAAGATCGGCAAAAAACGGTTCAAACCGCCATGCCATGGTACGAGTAGGTATTTTAGTTGCAAAAAGTGTGCAAAATTAAGCAAGTTTCCCGCACACGGGAAGAATTTATTTTAGGATGACGAGTTTCTCTATGTCGCTTTCAGCGGTCACCTGTGCGCCGGCCAGGTCGGTGCCACGCACTTTAACGCGGTACAGGTAAACGCCTCGGGCGAGGTTGTCTCCATAGTCGTCCTTGCCGTCCCATTGTACATCGGTAACACGGAAGCCCTCGGCCGGCGTTGAATGCAGGATGGTTTTCACGAGGCGGCCCGACACCGAAAAGATGCTGACCTGAACATCGAGCACCTGGCCGGCCAGGTTGTGTTCGAACTGGAAGAATGTATTGGTGGTAAAAGGGTTCGGGTAGTTCAGCACGTGCGCCAGCGCTACCTTGCCGTCTTCAGCTACGATAAACTCGGTGTAGCCTTCGCCTGAGTTGTTGGCCACATCCCATCCTTTTACCCGCAGGGTGTGTCGGCCGGCCGCCAGGCTTTGCAGTGGGAATACCGCCTGGCCGCTTCGGGAATCATCGAGGTTGCTCTGGTAAAAATCGTTCAGCACAATGGTTTCCTGCACGTTGTCGTCGAGCACGGCGGTGAGGTCGTGCCCGAGGCCGGCGCCGCTCACGTTCATGCCGTAGTCGTCGGCGCACTTGATGAGGATACGCGGCGCGTTGTCGGTGATGCCGCCGAGCACGAACTCCTCGGTGTTGAGGAAAACCTGCACGGTGGGCGGGTTGTCGTCCTGGACGCCTGTGGAATTGCCGCCGATGATCACGCCTTCGTCGGCGCCGGCAGCGTCGAGCGGGGTGCCGTCTTCGGCGTAGTAGCTGATTTTTCCGTTTCCAAAGGCGTAATTGATGTCTTTGGGTACGACAAAGTTAACGGAAAACTTGCCGCCGCTGACGGAGGCCACGCCTTTGAAAATGCGGTTGCGCTGCACCTGGAAGTTGAGGACAGGGCTGCCGGGATCTTGCCCCAGCGTCTGGAGGCTTTGTGCTTTATCGAACACGGTGATGTACACCTTGCCGTTGAAGTTGTTCAGCAGGTTGCCCAGGGTGTCGGTCACTTCACCACTGAGGCTCACCGTTTCCAGGGCGCTCAGGGTGTCGGGGTTTGCCGGGTTGTAGGGCTTGCCGTTGATGTCGGTGGTGCGCACGCGGTATTCGGGCAACGCGAGGTACATGGCCGGATCGCCCAGCAGGGTGAACCGGCGGGCGTTGTTCTCGTTGCCGCCGCTGAGGGTATTTTTGGCATCCCTGAAAATGATGCCAATGGGCTTCTGCTTGTACAACTCCCGCTGTACGGCGTCGGTCAAACGGTTGTTGTCGAAAATAAACACCGCGCGGACGGTGGTGTACAGGGCAATGGCGCCGCCCTGGTTTTTGATGAGCGACTGCTCGCCACCGGTAAGCGTCTTGTAATCGTCGTATCCGCCGAAGGAGCAAGTGGCGGTGATGATCAGCGGGTACTTGTCCTGATTGTTCCAGGAGGCGATGTCGTTGTTGTCGATGACCCGCTCCTGAGCCCATCCCCGGGGCCCGCCGTGGCCGATGTAGTGGGCGATGAGCGCACCTTTGAATATGCCGGCATTGATGGCGCTTTTGGCGCCCGGGTAGCGATCGCCACCGGAGGTCGATACCTGCTGGTAGGCGTCGAGGTAAATTTTGTCCAGATTGAGTAAATTCAACTCGGCAGCTGTTTCAGCGGAAAGCTTCTCGGCCTGTTTGACGTGCAGGTTGCTGTCCTCGTCGTCTCCGATGTAAAAGGTGTTGAGTCGCCAGTCGCCAAGCGTAGCCGGGCTTCGATCGTATGCGATGATCTTGTCCACCACGACCTGGGCCTCGGCCTGGTTGCTGCAGGTGAGGCGTCCGACGGAGATGTCCATCGCGCCAACCAGCGCCCCGCTCTCGCCATCGCTCAGGAGCCCGAAATAGTCGTCGGAAGGGTGTGCTTCGATCGGAGAGAAAGACTCGGTGGATTCAAAAACGGGCACCAGATCGAGGTTGTCGGCGCTTTTGGTGTTGTTTTTAGGGTCAAATGACCCATCGCCGAAAAGGAGCAAAAACTCAAATTTGTCCGGGTTGCGGTCGTACAGCATACGACACAGGTCGCGGATGGCTGTCGGATCTTTTTTCCCGGAGGAAAACTCGTTGAACAACTCGTTCACATCTACTACCGCGACATCCAGGCCGCTGAACGAACGGCGGTGCTCGGCCAACTGCTCGGCCTGCGCCTTGAACAGCGGGTGATAAACGATCAGCATGTGCAGGTTGTCCAGCCCGTGCACGTTCTGGTTGGGAATTCGCCCGACCTTGATTTCCGGTTTGGGCAGGGCGGCGTTGTCGTAAAAGGCGACGAAGTTGCGCAAAACGTCCTGCGTGACGGCGCCGAATTCCAGTGCAGAACCCGATTGGCTATATGCCTGGCGGTAGGGGTGGAGGGGGTCGGTTACGTCCCACACCGTTACCGGATTACTGTTGAGTCCGTCAAGTCGGAACCGGGCTGCGGGTTGATCCACCGTTTCGCGGTCGCGGAATTCGAGGATACTGCCGGTCATGAGCAGGCGCCGGCGGGCGTTAATCTCGATGAAATCGAGCCAGCCTTCGCTGTTTTGGGACACCAGTGGGTAGTCAATGGTCACGGTCAGGTTTTCTCCCTGGGGGATGAACGTGCCCGTTGCCGCTGCTGCGGCTGCATAACTGGCTTCGTTGTTGTTTACCGAAACGGGAAAAATGTCGGCAGAAAAGGTGTTGCCGTCAACTTTAATGGAAAAGCGGGATTTCACGCCGCTACGTCCGGCGAAGTCGGCCCGGATGCGCGCCTGGGCGCCGGGGGCAAGGTTGGGGACGTTGAAGGTGTAATTCCGGCTGCGTGTCTGGAGAAAATAATCTCCGAACCAGCGCTTTCCGGATCCCTGTGCAGAAGTGGATTCATCGAGCAGGTTGACCAGCTCGTCTTCGATGCGCTGCACGTCGTCGAACGTTTCGGTGAGGTAGGTGGCCGGCACGTCGGGCTGCTCTGTCACCCGCAGTCCCGGGCCGTCGCCGGTTTTGATAAAATACCAGGCGTGGTTGTCGTACAGGTTGGTCTGGATGCTGATTTCCGGGTTTTTAGGGTCCGGACGGTACTTCCAGGGGCTCGGTCCGGTGGCGTAAAAGAGGATGTAGTCGGCGGCGTCGAACTTGCCGTCCTGTTCGCCCACCACGCGTATGGCGTTTTCTGTCAGGTCGTCGGGTCGCGGGTCGTCGGTTCGTTCAGCCAGCATTTCGCCGCCGTTGCCGTACAGGCGCAAGGTGCGCGGGTCTATGTTGTCGAGGTCCGAAATGCCCAGCTCGTTTTTTAGGTAGTTGTAGTCGAGCTTGTACACACCGCTCTTTGCGACACCAAACTTGTACGCGTTGCCGTTGCTGAGGGCCGATGTGTAGGTGTAGGGGCCACCGCGTTCTGTCACGGCCGGGGGCCGGGTGCGTGTCCGAATGGCCAGGCTGAAACCGGTCATGCGCTCGTACGCCGATCCGTTCCGGCGGTACGGCATCAGCCGTACCCGGGCGTAGAACCGGTTGCGTTCCTGTTCAACGGTGACCGTCAGCTCCGGTGATTCGCCGATGCCTTCGCCGTTTTTCAGCGGGAACACCTCCCAGGTAGCCGACAACAACTCAACTTCGGCCTCGGATGGGCCCGACAGGGGAAAACGCTCGAGGAACAGGGGCAGGGCGGGCAGCCGGTCTCCGTAACTGCAGCCGTCAAAACGCCAGACCTCTACCCGGTCGCCGTTTGAAAGCGTGTGTACGGATGGTTGGGCCGACCAACTCAGCGAGCGGTCCACCGGAATGGTTTGCTGGGCTTGCCCGAAAAGGGCAGCAAAAAGCAAAATAAGCGTGAGCAAACGTTTCATAGCAGCAACAGACTTGTCGACAAAATGCGTACCGGCGCTACCGGGATGTTTTTTTGGTGCAAACATCCGCTGCCGGGTTGCCCGGGCCGGATCGTTATTTACCTGCATTCAACAAATGTGTCGGGAATTGGCTCATGGCGGACGTCACAAATCTTTCAATCGTCGGATTCGGACACAAAAATTACTTTTGCCGATGGTGGGGCCCACGTGGGGTTCCATGGCGGGACCACGGTCCCACGATGACGGTCCCACGATGACGGTCCCACGATGACGGTCCCACGATGACGGTCCCACGATGACGGTCCCACGATGACGGTCCCACGATGACGGTCCCACGATGACGGTCCCACGATGACGGTCCCAC
>JBGSTG010000089.1:0-12112 GCA_041736625.1 Saprospiraceae bacterium
AGGGTTTATGTGCCGAATGTGTTCAGCCCGGGTGGAGGAGGTGAGCAGAACGACCGGTTGACTGTTTCCTTTGGCCCCGAAGTGGATCAAGTGCTTTCTGCCGCGATTTATGATCGATGGGGAGGGCTTGTTTTGCAGAAAAAAAACATAGTAGCGTCTTCAGAGACAGCTATCTGGGACGGCTCCATAAATGGAAAAGTTGCTCAACCGGGGGTGTTTGTGCTCGTTATGGAAATACGGATGTTGAATGGGAAATCGGTCACGATTGCACAGGATGTGACGGTGGTGCGATAGCATTTTCTACGAAAACTGTGAGCAACGCCAACGGTAGCGACACCCAGTGCAAAACGGTGTGGGGGGAGGCTGTACCCGAATCCGGCAAGCGGGTTCGTCACGGTACAAGGCGCGCCGTCAGACGCTCGCGTGCGGGTGTACGACCGGCTAGGGCGGCTGATGTTGGAAAGCGCATTGGAAGCGGGCCGCTTCGATGCCGGGGCGCTGCCGGATGGGATGTATGTGGTGCAGGTGTGGGATGAGCGGGGGCGTTTGGGTCATTGTACATTGGTCATTGTACATTGATCATTGTACATTTGGAAATAATAAATTTAAAGTTTTTTAACTTAAAAATGTACAATATCCAATGACCAATTTTCAATGTACAAGTGATGTGGCGCCGGTGTTTGGGTTTGCCGATCCGATGGCTGCGAGCCATCGGATCGGTATGTCACAACCTAGCGCCCATACCCAATACCCTTGCGCGTAAAGACATTGAGTTTGTCCTTGTCAAAGGTAAATGCTGCCACGTCGTCGAGCACAATCGTGTGCAGCGCTTCTTCCCCTTCGGGTGTTTGATCGTGCACGCGCAAGTTCTGGTTTTTGATGGTTTCCACCACCACCTGACGCACGCTGCGGGCGTTGCCGAAATACTTGTCGCGGAACTGGTGCAGGAACGCCAGGTACTTGCCCAGGTATTCGCGCGCTTCCTCGGTGACGAAATATTTCTCCTGCTGGAACATGTGCAGGGCGATCTCGAGCAGCTCGTTGGGTGCGTAGTCCTCGAAACGCAGGATCTTGTCGAAACGGCTGGCCAGGCCGGGATTGGCCTTGAGGAAGGCGTCCATATTTTCCGGGTAGCCGGCCACGAACACGTAAAATTCTCCCCGGTGATCTTCCATGCGTTTGAGCAGGGTTTGAATGGCCTCGTCTCCGAAGTCACCCTGCGCGCTGCGGCCCGAGGAGGTCAGGGCATAGGCCTCGTCGATGAACAAAACGCCGCCCATCGCCTCTTCGATGCGTTCGGTGGTTTTGATGGCGGTTTGGCCAACGTACCCGGCGACCAGTCCCTGGCGGTCGGTTTCTACCATGTGGCCGCGTTCGAGCACACCCAATGCTTTGTAAATTTTGGTCAGAATGCGCGCGACGGTAGTCTTGCCTGTGCCGGGGTTGCCAACCAGCACGGTGTGGAGGTGGAAGCGGCCCAGCACGTCGCGGCGGTTGTTGCGGTGGAAGCGCACGAGGTTGACCAGATCGCGGATTTCCTGCTTGATGTTTTCCATGCCGATGAGCGCATCGAGTTCGCGCAGGGCTTCTTTGAGCAGCCCTTCGTCGACCGGAATGACCGGCAGGGGGCGCTTGGTGCTGAGGCGAACGCGCGCAATGTCGTCGGCACTGACGCTGGTGAGGGCATCTGCGGGCAGCGAACGCGCGTTGGGATCGTCCATGACGCGCAAACCGAGCTGGATTTTGGCCTTGTCGATCAGGTCGTGCACAAAGCGGGCGTTGCCGAATGAGCGGTCGCGGGCGCGGTAGGCGTCGATGATCAGCCGGTTGATCATGTCCATGGCATCCGGCGTGAGGCTCACTTCTTTTTCCTGGCAGGCATAGGTGGCAATCTGGCTGAGTTCCTGGGGCAGGTAGTCCGGGAAATCGTAGGTCATTTTGAAGCGGCTGCGCAGGCCCGGGTTGGAGTCCAGGAATATTTTCATTTCCTTGGGGTAACCGGCGACGATGACGGCCAGGTCGCCCGGGCCGTTGGACAGTTCCTTGACCAGTATTTCAATGACTTCCTTGCCGAAGTCTTTGGTGTCTTCCGCCGAGCGGGCCAGGGCGTAGGCTTCGTCTATGAAGAGCACTCCGCCTCTTGCGGCTTCGATGGCGTCCTTGACTTTGGGCGCCGTTTGGCCGATATACTCGCCCACCAGGTCGGTGCGATCCACCTCATGCACGTGCCCTTTGGAGAGCAAGCCCATTTTTTTGTACAAACGGCCCATCATCTTGGCCACGGTGGTCTTGCCGGTGCCTGGGTTGCCGCTGAACACGGAATGCACGTTGATGCCGTCTTTCTCCGCGAAGCCGCGCTCCTTGCGCAACTGGAGGAACTGAATATACTGGGCGTGCTCGCGTACCTTTTGTTTGATCTCGCTCAGGCCGATGAGGTTGTCGAGCTTGACGAGCACCTCTTCAAACGTTTCCAGGTCTTCCTGCTCGGGCAAGAGGTAGACGTGTTGGCCTTTTTCGGGCAACCACACGCTGTTGGTGCCCTCTTCCCACTCGTGACCCACTTCAAAGGGCATGACGGCCATGAGTTGGTCCATAAAAACGATCTCGGCGGTGTACCGGTCAATGCGCCAGGATCCTTTGACGTTGCTGCCCCAGCCTGCGGTAATCTTGATGACCTCATCGCCCTTTTCCACCCGGTTGAGGCGGATCACCTGTCCTTTCAGTTCCCGTGCGTCGTTGTAAAACTTGATGAACAGCTCACACTGCCAGGCTTTCGACGGCATCAGGTTCTTGAGCGACACCTCGGCGTAGATGTAACGCGTCTCGTCGCCCGGGAACCGGCGCATGTAGTTGCGCTCAAATTCCGGAGGGTCGTCGTAGGGCCCTTCGTACATGCGAAGCGAGGTAATCTGGCAGAGCGGGTTGTCGTATTTGGTTACCGGCCGTCCGGCATCTTCAATGTAAAAATATTTGGTCGCTACCTTTTCTCCTTCGATGTACGCATCCCAGCAGTAGCCGCCTTTTTTCCAAAAAAGGCCTTCCTGTTTGTTGCCCCATCCTTCGCGGATAAAACTCACGGGGTCGTACTTGTTGACCTTGCGGGTAAACTGGAGCGCACATACTTCCCGGCGCTGTTTTTTTAGCGCATAGCAGCGCAACTCCACCGTTACCTCCCAATCCTCAACGTCAAAAAGTTTATTAAAAAAGGACAGTTCGGCGTACACATACGTCGTCTCGTGCCGGTCAAACACCTGCCGGTACTTCTTCTTGTTGTCCGCCAGCCACTCGGTAGAAGCGTATGCTTTGAGCTCGCGAAACTTCCATCGTTTAATCTCCGGGTTTCCCGGGGCAGATAAAGACTGTTGGGTACCGATGTACATGATGCGTTTGGGTAAGGTACCATCCGGCATTGGGGTGCGGAGAGCCCGCCTCCGGACCGGTGGCAAATCGGCCTTTACCGCAGGCAGGACGCAAAAGTAAGGAATTATTTGCTGATTCGACAATCATATTATCCACACCCGGTTGCACCCGGGGTGAACCCTTGCCAATCAAATCGTGTTGTAGGCGTACCTTTGCTAACCAAACCCCTGCGCGAAAGCATGGTAAAAATCCAATTTTTGTTTGAAGACAGCAAGATACCGCCAAAAACGGTATCCGGTGACTTCCTCGACCAGTCCATTCTGGAGATCACCGAGGATTTCGATGTGCACCTCAACCACAATTGTGGCGGTGTGTGCGCCTGCTCCACTTGTCATGTGTACGTTGAAAGCGGATCGGCGTTTCTGGAAGAAATTTCCGATAAAGAAGAAGACTTCATCGATCGCGCCATCAACCCCCGCCTGGAAAGCCGCCTGGGGTGCCAATGCATTATCCTGGACGAAAACGCCGAAATTACCGTCACCATCCCGGATCAAAGCCGGATCATCGGACATGAACACTAAAACCTATGCCGTTTAAAGACATCGATAACCTGCCCATTTCATGGGGCGATCACGAAGACATTGCCATGGCGCTGTATGAACGTTTTGGCGAGGCTTTTGACGAAGGAAAAATATACCGGATCCGGTTCACCGACCTGTTGCAGTGGGTACTGGAAATCCCCAACTTCGAAGGCAAACGCGAAGACAGCAACGAAGGACACCTGGAACAGATCCAGGCCAAATGGGTGTACGAATGGAGAGCCAACAACCGATAGTCCGGCTGGAATCGGCCCTGGTGCCCGCCGCCGCCGGCGGAGAGCGTACCGTTGAACTCTTGCACCTGTTCGACAAGATGAAAGCCATTCGCGTCTTTATCTTCGACGTAGACGGCGTTTTCACCGACAACACCTTGTTGGTCACCGAAGCGGGTGAACTGCTCCGCGTCATGAACGTGCGCGACGGACAAGCCGTGAAGTGGACCCTGCGCAAGGGCTTCCCCGTTTGTATCATCACCGGCGGCCGCTCCGAAGGCGTGCGCAAACGCCTGACGGGCCTGGGCATCGAAGAAATTTACTCCGGCGTGGAAGACAAACGCGAGGTGTTCACCGCCCTGCTCAAACGACTCAACGTGCGCTCCGAAGAGGTGTGCTACATGGGCGACGACCTGCCCGACCTGCCGGTCCTGCGCCGCGTGGGCCTTTCCTGCGCACCGGCCGACGCCTCGCCCGAGGTGCTGGCGGAGGTCGACTTTGTCTCCCCGCTGAAAGGCGGACACGGCTGCGTGCGCGACCTGCTGGAGCGGGTGCTCAAAGTGCAGGACCAATGGGTGGAATTCTGACGGTTGCCCGCCTCTTCCGACTCCCTAACCTGTTCATCGTTTGGGTTACCCAGTGGTTAGTAACCTACCGCGTGCTCGCTCCGGCCCTTGCCGGGCAAAACCTGACTTCAGCGTCCGACCCCGTTGACTTCACCCTCCTGTCGGCCGCCACCGTGCTGACCACCCTGACCGGCTACGTGATCAACGACTATTTCGACGCCGATATAGACGCCCTGAACAAACCCGAAAAGGTGGTGGTGGGCAAAGTCATTCCCCCCCGGGCGGCACGGCTCATTTACCTGGCCGGCCTTCTCCTGCTGCTCTTGCTCACCCTCTCGCTGGCGTTCCGCCAGGGTTACTGGCCACTGGTGGTTTTCCCGACCGTCGCGCTGGCGCTTTTTCTGTACGCCCGCTTTCTGAAATGCACACCACTGTTTGGCAACCTGCTGGTCGCGTTTTTGTGCGGCCTGGTCCCGCTTGTCCCGTTAGGCGCGGAACTGTTTCCCGCCGATGCGCCCCACGGGGCATCGTTTTTCAGCCCCCTGTCCGACCAGCGCGAAGCTATTCCGCATTCCGCATTCCGCATTCCGCATTCGATCTGGTTGTTTGCGTTGTTTGCCTTTGCCGGCAATTTTTTTCGCGAACAGGTAAAAGACCTGCAAGATGCCGCGGGAGACGGCGCCTGCGGATGCCGTACCCTGCCGGTGCGCGTCGGCGCGACCAAAGCCCGGTGGGTTGCCGCAACCACCGGCTTGTTGCTGCTGGTCATGGTGGGCAGCCTGCTCGATTTCAAACGGCAGTATGGGGCGCCGTTTTGGGAATACGCCATGGGCGCCATGCTGTTGGCCTTGCCAGTCGCCTGGGCCGCCTGGCGAACGGCTACCGGTAGTGCAAACCGGCATTTTGCTGCGGCTTCCGCAACGACCAAATGGGTGATGCTGGCAGGGTTGGGCCTGTTGGTTTGAAGGCAAAATGACTGCATTTTTCCGGCTTCAAATCAACATGGTGCACCAATAGTGGCTTTTATGCCGACTTTCCATTTTCTTTACCGGAAAAAACCAAACAAAAATCAACAAATGCCACACTTCCTGCTAAACCTGTCTTTATGCCTTGCCGTCTTCCTGCCGGCGTGGGCCGCTTGTCAAAAAACCGGCAAACCGGCGCCGGCCGATCTGGTGGCCTATTTCCAGCCCGTCGCTGCTCCCGATACCCTGATTTTTGAAGTATGGCAGCAGGAAGCGCTTGCATCGACTGTCGGAGACACCATCCCGAACGGTTTGTTTTTCACCGTGCTCGACGCATCACTACTCAGCGGAATCGCCCATGTGGCCGACTCCGCAGAGGCATTGTGTCTGGCACGGCAGCGGTTCCCCTTGAACACGGAGGTGGACGCCTGCCTGGTGGACATACGCTACCACTGGTTCCAGCACCAATCACTGCTGCTGTATAACCGCCGACTCGGGGTGTTCACCGACCGGGTCACGGTGGCGGAATGGTACGGCGGCGACGGCGGGCAGGAGCTCACCGGGAGCTGGCTTTTGGACTACAACGGCGACGGGCAGCCGGATATCATCCGCCAACTGATCGAGCATTCCTTGCGTATAAACGAGATGGGGGAGGCCCATGAAACGCAACATGAATCCGCGGTGCTGCTGCTGTGGCAAAACGGGCGGTTTGCCGAGCATCCGCTGCCCGACACTTCCTTTCTGGTGAAACAGTTTCCCATCAGGTCGTTTTGGTGAGTCGTTCGATTTTCCGTTGCCTCGGCGGCAGAGAACCCCGGATCCATATTTGACACCTCAAAACGGCATTTTTCCTATGTTTGCCGCCCAATATCTGCTAAAGATTTATGAATCGACCACTGCACCTGCTACCCCTCCTCCTCCTCGCCGCTTCCCTCTCCGCTCAACCCGATAAAAAAAAGTGGGATGTCTCCGCGCCCGACAGCATCCCGCTGACCGATGTGGCCTTTACCGTCACGGAAGGCACCTGGATGAACCTCGACGTAAGCCCCGACGGCAGCACCATCGCCTTCGACCTCCTGGGCGACATCTACACCGTGCCCGTTTCCGGCGGCGACGCCACCTGCCTGCGTGCCGGCCTGGCCTGGGAGGTGCAGCCCCGCTTCTCGCCCGACGGCCGGGAAATCCTGTTCACCAGCGACGCCGGCGGCGGCGACAACATCTGGGTGATGAACGCCGACGGCGCCAAAGCCCGGCAGGTGACCACCGAAACCTTCCGCCTGCTCAACAACCCCGCCTGGATGCCCGACGGCCAGTATTTCGTGGCCCGCAAACACTTCACCAGCGGTCGCTCCCTGGGCGCCGGTGAGCTCTGGCTCTACCACCGCGCCGGCGGCGAAGGCATTCCGCTCACCAAACGCAAAAACGACCAGCAGGACGTCAATGAGCCCAGCGTCAGCCCCGACGGCCGATACGTGTATTTCAGCGAAGACATGTACGGCGGCGGGCTCTTCCAGTACAACAAAGACCCGCTCAAACAAATTTTTGCCGTCCGCCGCTACGACCGCCAGGAGGGCAAAATCGAAACCGTGACCGGCGGCGCAGGCGGCGCCTGCCGCCCCCAGGTGAGTCCCGACGGTCAGTGGCTCGCTTTTGTACGCCGCGTGGATACCCAAACCGTCCTGTTCGTTCGCAACCTGACGACGGGCGAAGAGTTCCCGATTTATAACGGACTCGACAAGGACCAGCAGGAAGCGTGGACCATCTTTGGCGTCTACCCCGGTTTCGGCTGGCTGCCCGTAAAGTCCGGGAACGCCGACCGCACCATCATCATCTGGGCAGGCGGCAAGTTGCGCCGCATTCCGTTCAACCCGCAGCAACTGCACGATCAGAAGGGGGTATCGAATGTGCAGGATATCCCCCTTTCCGATGCAACGTAAAAACGACCGTCGCCGAAACCGTGCGCTTCGAAAACCCCGTATTTGAACCCGAATTTACCGTCCGCGCCATCCGCCACGCCGTTACCGGCCCCGACGGAAAAACCCTGGTGTTCAACGCAGCAGGAAAATTGTATAAAAAATCGCTGCCCGACGGCAAACCGGAACTTTTGGTCAAGGCCCCCTACCCCGAAAGTAAATTCGCCCGCGCCACGGCTACCGGGCCGGACATGCTGGAATTTGAACCCTGCTTCTCGCCCGACGGGCGCGCGGTGGTGTTTGTCGGCTGGAACGACATGTACGGGGGCAGCCTCTGGCGGGTCAACCTCGCCGACGGCATACCCGCACAAATACCCGTGAAAGGCGGCATCTTCCGCACCCCGGCGTTTTCGCCCGACGGCAAAAAGATCGCCTTCCGGTTCCAGGATGGCGACGACGAACTCGGCATCGCCGGTGTGGTCAAAACCGGCGTGTTCTACATCGACCTCGCCGATCCCGCCGACCTGCATTTCGTGACCGACCAGGGCGAAAACCCGCGCTTCAGCCCCGACGGCACGCGTATCCTCGTCAATACGGGCGGTTACCTGTTCGGCGCGCTCGACAAAAAACTCGTGTCTTTTGACCTGAACGGCCAGGACCGGCGCGAGCTGTTCAAAAGCAAATACGTCAACCAGTGGGCGCCCTCGCCCGACGGCAGGTGGATGGCCTTCACCGAGCTGCACAAGGCGTATGTGTGCGCCATGCCCGCTCCCGGCCAGACAGTCGACTTGAGCGCGGAGACCAAGGCGTTCCCCGTGAGTCCCATTGCCCGCGATGCCGGCTACAACCTCCACTGGAGCGCCGACGGCCAAAAGGTGCACTACACCTTGGGAGACGAATATTTCACCATCGACCTCACCAGCCGCTTCGTCTTCCTGCCCGGCGCACCCGACAGCCTGCCGCCCCTGCCGGAGACGGGACAAAAAATCGGCCTCACGCTCTCGTCCGACGTGCCCGAAGGAACCGTTGTGTTTGAAAATGCCCGCATCATTACCCTGGAAGGCGACCGCGTCATCGAAAACGGCGTGCTGGCGGTGGAAAACAACAAAATAACCTTCGTCGGTAGCGCCGCAGACTACAAGCGCTCCACCCTGCGCACGACCACAAAAGTCAGCCGCATCGACTGCCGGGGCAAAACCATCATGCCCGGTATCGTCGACGTGCACGCCCACACCGGCAACTTCCGCTACGGCCTCAACCCACAAAAACAGTGGGAATACTACGCCAACCTGGCCTACGGCGTAACCACCATGCACGACCCCTCGGTCAACTCCGAAATGGCCTTCTCCAACGCCGAAATGCTCAAATCGGGCCGCATGACGGGGCCGCGCCTGTTCAGCACGGGCACCATTCTGTACGGCGCCGACGGCGACTTCAAGGCACCCATCAACAGCCTCGACGATGCGCGCAGCACCCTGCGCCGCACCAAAGCCTGGGGCGCCTTCTCGGTGAAAAGTTACAACCAGCCCCGGCGCGACCAGCGCCAGCAGGTCATCGCCGCCGCCCGCGAACTGAACATGCTGGTGGTGCCCGAGGGCGGCTCGTTTTTTTACCACAACATGTCGCAGGTCGTGGATGGCCACACCGGCGTGGAGCACAACCTGCCGGTAGCCACCATTTACGACGACGTAATCCAGCTCTGGCGCAAAACCAACGCCCACAACACCCCCACCCTCATCGTGTGCTACGGCGCCGTGAACGGGGAGTATTATTTTTTCCAGAAAGAAGACATCTGGAAAAAGACGCGGCTGCTCGCCTTCACCCCCCGCCACATACTCGACGAGCGTGCGCGCCACCGAACCATGATCCCCGAGGAAGAATACGAGAACGGACACATCCGCGTGAGCCGGCAGTTGAAAAAAATGCAGGACGCAGGCATCAACATCAACCTCGGTTCCCACGGACAGCTGCAGGGCCTGGGCGCCCACTGGGAACTGTGGATGCTGGCCCAGGGCGGCATGACCAATATGCAGGCCCTGCGCTGTGCCACGCTTAACGGCGCCCGCTACATCGGTATGGACAAAGAGATCGGATCCCTCGCCCCCGGCAAACTGGCCGACCTGATCGTGCTGGATAAAAACCCGCTCGACAACATCCGGCATACGGAATCCATCCGCTACGTGATGGTCAACGGCCGCCTGTACGACGCCGACACGCTGAACGAAACCGGCAATTACGACCGCAAACGCGACAAGTTCTGGTTCGAGATGCCGGGCAGCCAGATCAATGGCGCTGGCATCCAGCACAGCTGCCAGGAGGCAAAATGTGTCTGCGGACATTGAGGACAGACCGCCTGGAAAAAATGCCAAACATTATACGGCCACACCTGTTTCCTCAATGAACAATTTAGCCGACCAGACACGCATGCGTTTACACCTGCTGCTTATCCCTGCCGCCTGCCTGCTCACCCTGCTCGCTTGCACAACACCGCAGGAAAACACCCCTTTGCCCATCCTCGGCAACCGCACGGTGGTCAATGGAGACACGATCTACCCCACCATCCCCGATTTTTCGTTTATCGACCAGGATAGCCAGACCGTGACCAACGAAACCTTCCGCGACAAAGCCTACATCGTCGATTTTTTTTTCATCCACTGCCCCACCATCTGCCCAAAAGTGAAAGCCAACGGCCTCCGGGTGTACGAAAAATATAAAAACGACGACCGGATCATGCTGCTCTCCCACTCCATCGACACCCGGAACGACACCGTGCCCGCCCTCCGGCGCCACGCCGAAAAGCTGAGCATCCGCTCCGATAAATGGCATCTGGTAACTGGCAACAAGGACGACATTTACCGCATCGCCGACGACTACTTCAGCGTGGCCATTGAAAACCCCGACGCCCCGGGCGGCTTCGACCATTCCGGCAGACTCATCCTCGTAGACAAAAACCGGCACGTCCGCGCTTTCTGCGACGGCACCGACAACAAGGACGTAGACCGTTTTATGAAAGACGTAGACCGCCTCCTCTCGGAATTTTAAGCCCGCCTTGTGGTTTTTTGCGGTCTCACCGCCATTTGTTTTAATTTTTTTTGCCGCTAATTAGCGCGAATTCGCGCTAATTAGCGGCAAAAAAATGCTGGTTTCGTTGTAAACAACTTTGAACACTGCACTTGCGGCAATTTGACAACATCGGGCTTGAGGCCATTCTATCGGTTAACTTCGTCTTTCAAAATTTTAATTGGAGGAACGCCGGTTCTTTCGACTTATGATACATCCTCCGACAAATATGAATAAAATCCATAATTTACTCCCAATGGCGGCCCTTTCCCTGCTATCCCTCGCCAACTGCACCGGCGAACCGCAAACCGAAGGCAAGCGTTTGTACGTGCAATACTGCGCCAACTGCCACCTGGAAGACGGCCGGGGCGTGGGCGCCCTGGTGCCGCCGCTGGCGGGCGCCGACTACCTGAAAAACAACCGCGAATCCATGCCTTGTATCCTGGTACACGGGCTGGCCGACACCATTTACGTCAACGGACAATTGTACGCCGAACAGATGCCCGGCGTGGAAAGCCTGAGCCACATCGAAGTGACCAATATCCTGAATTACATCTACAACGCCTGGGGGAACGAAGGCGCGCTTTTTATACCGGATCAGGTAAAAGATGCGCTGAAGTCTTGCGACCATTGATACCCCCGACCTTTTGTTTTCCCCAAAACTTGCCCCATCTTTGCCGCCGCAAATGATCGCTGAAAAACAGCTTCCTGAACCTTATACCATGTCTTACGAATACAAACTGCCCTCCATGGGCGACGGCGTCACCGGAAAGATCATCAACATCCTCGTCAAGCCCGGCGACACGGTGGACAAAGAGCAAATCGTAGTGGTCGTCGGCACCGACAAGGTGGATGCGGAAATGCCCGTGGATGCCGCCGGCGTGGTGGAAGAGGTGCTCGTCAAAGTGGGCGATGAAGTAGGCGACGGCCACCTCATCCTGCGCCTGAAAACATCGGAAGCCGCACAAACCAACCCGACTTCGGCGCCTGCCCCCGCCCCTGTGCAAGCCGCCACCCCTGCGCTCGCCCCTGCTCCGCCGGCCTCGGCCATCCATGAGTTTCGCCTGCCCGACATGGGCGACGGCGTCACCGGCAAGGTGATCAGCATCCTCGTCAATCCCGGCGACAAGGTCGAAAAAGACCAGATCGTGCTGGTCGTCGGCACCGATAAAGTGGACGCCGAAATGCCCGTCGACACCGCCGGCACCGTGCAGGAAGTTCTCGTCAAAGTCGGTGACGAAGTCGGCGGCGGCGCCCCCGTCCTTCGCCTGCAAACCAGCGGCACCCCAACCGCCCCCGCCCCCCCACCAACAACGAACAACCAACAACCGACAACCGACCACCGACAACCGACAACCCACAGCCGACGACCCACGACCGACAACCGACAGCCGACGACCTTGAAACCCGGCCTCCCCTCCACCCCCCACGCCCCCC
>JBGSTG010000095.1:0-20149 GCA_041736625.1 Saprospiraceae bacterium
CCAGGAAGTGGCCGAGGTGATTCCTGAGCTGGCCGTGCTCAACTCAGACGGCTACTACGCGCTGAACTACACGATGCTCATTCCCGTGCTCACCGAGGCCATTAAGGCGCAAGACGCCACCATCACCACCCTGCAAACCGAGCTCGCCGAGCTGCGCCGCGAGGTGTCCGACCTGAAAGCCGACCGCGCAAGCCAAAACACCGAGGGCTTCCGCCTGGAGCAAAACGCGCCGAATCCGTTCAGCAACAACACGGTGATCGGCTACGCCGTACCGGCGGGCACGGTGGGCGCTGCGCTGTCGGTGTACGACCTTACGGGCCGCACTTTGCGCAGCTTCAACCTGAACGACGGAGAGGGCGCTGTCACCATCAACGCGGGCGATTTGCCCGACGGGCTGTATATCTATGATTTGCAGGTGAATGGCCGGCAGGTGCTGGAGCGGAAGATGAGCGTGGCGCGGAAATGAGGATTTTGGGCTTATGGTATCTGGGCGCCTGATAGTCACCCCGATACTTACGCTCGGCATTCAGCAACAAAAGGAACATGGGCTTTTTTTGCCGCGAATTCGCACGAATTCGCGGCAAAAAATATAAAGTTGGTTGGCGGTGAAACCGTAAACCAACTGCAAAGTAAATTCTGGAAACCAGGTTGACGGCATTGGGCTTCAGGCCACTGGATCGTCAATGTTGCGTACAACAAGGCGCCAAATTTTATCCCCATCAAGCCACCTTGCGCGCCGCCTCTGCCCTGGCCGCTTTTTTCTCCGCATAGGCTGCGGCGGCCTCGCGCACCCAGGCGCCCGCTTCATGGGCTTTCACGCGGGTGCTGAGCCGCTCCTTATTGCAGGGGCCGTTGCCGTTGACCACATTCCAGAATTCATCCCAGTTGATGGGGCCGAAGTCGTAGTGCCCGCGCGCCTCGTTCCACTTCAGTTCCGGGTCCGGAACGGTGAGGCCAAGCACCTTCACCTGTTCGGCGATCATATCCACAAACCGCTGGCGCAGTTCGTCGTTGCTGAACCGTTTGATGCGCCATTTCATGTTCTGGGCGCTGTGCGAGGAGTCGGTGTCGCTGGGGCCAAACATCATCACCGACGGCCAGTACCAGCGGTTGATGGCATCCTGGGCCATGGCGCGCTGGGCTTCCGAGCCGCGCGACAAGGTGAGCAGGAGGTCGAAGCCCTGACGCTGGTGGAAGCTTTCTTCCTTGCAGATGCGCACCATGGCGCGCGCATAGGGGCCGTAGGAGCAGCGGCACAGGGGCACCTGATTCATGATGGCAGCGCCGTCGACCAGCCAACCAATGGCACCGATGTCGGCCCAGTTGAGGGTTGGGTAGTTAAAAATGGACGAATATTTGGCCTTGCCGGCGTGCAGCTCGTCGATCATCTGATCGCGTGTGACGCCCAGGGTCTCGGCGGCAGCGTACAGGTACAGCCCGTGGCCGCCCTCGTCCTGCACCTTGGCCACCAGGATCTGCTTGCGTTTGAGCGACGGTGCGCGCGTGATCCAGTTTCCTTCGGGCAACATACCCACGATCTCGGAGTGGGCGTGCTGGCTGATCTGGCGGATCAGGGTCTGGCGGTACTTCTCCGGCATCCAGTCTTTGGGTTCGACGCGGATTTCGTTGTCTATCCGGGATTGAAACTGCGCTTCGAGGGAGTGAACCGAGGCCGTTTTAACGCTATTGTCCATAAACTGTGGTTTTGTACAAAGGTAACTCAATAACGCAGGCAAAGTTCGCGTTTTGTGCCGAGCCCTTCAAGACCGCGTTCCTTTTTAGACCGATTCTAAAAAAAACTACCACCCAGGCAGCATTTTTTTCCTGCATTTCGTTGAAACACCGTACCTTTGCGCGCCATGAATAAACACGGTATCGGGATTGTTGTCATCCTGTTCTCTGCGGGCTTGTTTGCCTGCAAAAGTTCCTTCGAGAAGGTGCGTTCGAGCAACAATCCGGAGCTGATCATCAAAACAGCCGACGAGTACTATCAAAAGAAAGACTACCTGAAGGCCCAAACCCTGTACGACCTGGTGCTCAACAACGTAAAGGGCAGTTCGGCAGCAGAAGTGGCCTATTTTCAATACGCATACACCCACTACCACCAAAAGCAGTATGTGTTGGGCGCGTACTACTTTCGCAACTTTGCCAGCACGTTCATCAATTCGCCTTATCGGGAAGAAGCGGCTTACATGTCGGCCTACTGCAACTACAAACAGTCGCCCACCTACCGTCTCGACCAGGGCAGCACGACCAAGGCCATTGAGGACTTTCAGCTGTTCGTCAACCTCTTCCCGCAAAGCGAACGGGTGTCGGAATGCAACCGCCTCATCGATGAAATGCGGCGAAAGCTGGAGCAAAAAGCGTTTGCCGAAGGCGAATTATACTTCAACCTCAAGCAGTTTCAGTCGGCCGTAATCTCTTTCGACAACCTGCTGCGCGACTACCCGGAGTCCCCCGACGCAGAGCGGGTGCGCTACCTGATCGCCAAGTCGGACTTTCTGCTGAGTGAAAACAGCGTGGTGGACAAAAAGATGGACCGCTACGAAGAAACCCTCAAACGCTGCGACGAATTTCTGACCAAGTACGAAGACAGCAAGTACGCCAAAGAAATAAAACAAATCAAAAAGGACTCCGCAGCGCGAATCAAGGCCCTGCGAAAAGGTCCGCAAACGTAAACACGCGGTGCGGCCAGCCGTACCGGAAAATAAAGCTGACATGAGCGACATCAAGTCCAAAGCCCAGGGCATCGAACCCAGCGTTACGCCCCGCAACATCCTGGAAATGGTTGAAACAACCGACAACATCTACGAGAGCATTTGCATCATCGCCAAACGCGCCCGTCAGATTTCTTCCGACATGAAATGGGAGATCCAGCGCAAACTGGAGGAGTTTGTCGTGCATTCCGACACCATCGAAGAGGTACAGGAAAACAAGGAGCAAATCGAGATATCCAAGTTTTACGAGCGCTTGCCGAACGCTGCCATTATCGCCACCCAGGAGTTCCTGGTCCACGACATCCAGTGGCGCTACATTGACATCACGACCCCCGAATAAGCTCCTTCCCGGCCATGGCGCTTCCCCGAAAGGTGATTCTCGGCATCAGCGGCTCCATCGCCGCTTATAAGTCGGCCACGCTGGTGCGGCTGCTGGTCAAGCAAGGCGTCGAGGTGCAGGTGCTCATGACCGACGCCGCCGTCGGGTTCATCGCGCCGCTGACGTTGTCGACTTTGTCGAAACGCCCGGTCTTCACCGGTGTGCACGCCGAAAGCGCCTGGAACAACCACGTGGAACTGGGTCTGTGGGCCGACGCCTTC
Source organism: Saprospiraceae bacterium (assembly GCA_041736625.1). Taxonomy (GTDB): domain Bacteria; phylum Bacteroidota; class Bacteroidia; order Chitinophagales; family Saprospiraceae; genus M3007. The sequence goes on from JBGSTG010000095.1 coordinate 3,318, forward strand.
GTGGTAGCCCCGGCCAGCGCCAACACGCTCGCCAAAATGGCCAACGGCCTGTGCGACAATATCCTGAGCGCCGTGTACCTCTCCGCCCGCTGCCCCGTTTGGATCGCACCGGCGATGGATGTCGATATGTGGCATCACGCGGCCACCCAGGATAACCTGACTCGCCTGATGCAACACGGCGTGCAGGTCATTCCCGTAGGGCACGGAGAGCTGGCCAGCGGGCTGGTCGGCGAAGGCCGCATGGCCGAACCGGAAGAGATTGTGGCCTGGCTGGAGCGATCCTTTTCAGCGCACAAACCCCTCGACGGCAAGCGGTGCCTCGTCACCGCCGGCCCCACGCACGAACCCATCGACCCGGTACGGTTCATCGGCAACCATTCCACTGGTAAAATGGGCATCGCTGTGGCCGACGAGCTGGCCCGCATGGGCGCCCACGTCGACCTGGTGCTTGGCCCCACCCACCTCCGCCCCACACGCTCCGAGGTGCAGGTGCACGCCGTGCAATCGGCACAGGAAATGTTCGAAGCCTGCGCGCCCCTCTTCCCCCAGGCCGACGCCACCGTGCTGGCGGCAGCTGTGGCCGACTACCGCCCTGCCCGGTACGCCGAACAGAAAATCAAGAAAAAAGACGAAGAACTCGACATCCCGCTGACCCGCACGGTGGACATCGCCGCCACCCTCGGTGCGCAGAAGCGCCCCGACCAGTTGATGGTGGGGTTCGCCCTGGAAACCGACAACGAACTGGAACACGCCCAGGGCAAGCTTACGCGCAAAAACTTCGACTTTATCGTGCTCAACTCGCTGAATGACCCGGGCGCCGGGTTTGGACACGACACCAACAAGGTGACTTTTCTGCACCGCGACGGCCGCAAGCGGGACTTCCCCCTGAAAAGCAAAACCGCCGTGGCCGCCGACATCGTGCAGGCGATCGCCGAAGCGCTGCGCCCCGGTTAGTGTGCCCCGGTGCGGAGGCAACCCTTGAATGCCCTTGCGCGTCATTATAGCCGGTCTGCATCCTGCGCCGCAACCAACTGCTAACCGCCAACAACAACGCCAAACCAACAGCATCCATGCGAATACTCCTCATCCCCATCCTGTTTCTCGCAACCACCGCGCTGTTCGCTCAGGGCGAGTTGAACTGCACCGTGCGCATCAATACGCCCCAGCTTCAAAACACCGACCGCCGGGTTTTTGACCAGTTGGAGGTATCCCTGCGCGATTTTATGAACAGCACCAAATGGACCAAGGATGCTTTTGAACAGGAAGAACGGATCAAGTGCAACTTTATCCTGACCATCAATACCGAACTTGGCGGAAACGCATACGACGCAGAGCTGGCCGTACAGTCCGTTCGGCCGGTGTACAACAGCAATTACGACTCTCCGCTGCTCTCTTTCCTGGATCGCGACGTGGCCTTCACCTACGACCAGAACCAGCCTATTGAATTTGTGCTCGACGCCACCGACAACCAGAACCTGGCGGCTGTTTTGTCTTTTTATGCCTACCTGATTCTCGCTTTGGACTACGACTCCTATTCCTTGTACGGCGGAGAGCAATATGTACAAACGGCTCTCCAGATCGTCAACAATGTGCAAAACAGTGGCAACGCATCTCCGGGATGGCGCCCCCAGGACGGTGGCAAGGACCGCAACCGCTACTGGATCGTCGAAAACCTCACCAGCCCGCGCTCCAAGCTCGTTCGCTCCGTGTACTACACGTATCACCGCAAGGGGCTCGACTATTTCACCATCAACATGGATGAGGGCAAAAAGAACGTGCTGCTTGCGCTGGAAGACGTGGAAAAGGTCAGCAACGCCTATTTTAACTCCATGATCGTGCAGATGTTTGCCAACGCCAAAAAGGATGAGCTGGTGGAAATGTGGAAGGTGGGCGAAAAGCCGCAACGCGACCGCGTGGCGCAGATCATGACCAAAATCGATCCGGTAAACGCCAATCGGTACAAGGAAATCAACTTTTAGCGAACCACCTGTGTTTGGTTACGTACTTTCGCGGCGCCCGGCGTCTCCCGACGCCGAGTCGAACTTGCATACATGGATACTCTGATAAACGTTTCTCAATTTCTGCTCAGTCTTTCGCTGCTCATCGTTTTGCACGAAATGGGGCATTTCCTCCCGGCGCGCTGGTTCAAAACCCGCGTCGAAAAGTTTTACCTGTTTTTTGACTTCGCCCCCTTCAACGCCCTTTGGAAAACCAGGGTCGGCGACACGGAATACGGCATCGGCTGGCTGCCCCTGGGCGGTTATGTCAAGATTGCCGGTATGGTGGACGAGAGCATGGACACCGAAGCCCTCAAACAGCCGCCCCAGCCCTGGGAGTTCCGCTCCAAGCCGGCCTGGCAACGCCTGATTATCATGTTGGGCGGCGTAACGGTCAACTTTCTGCTCGGTTTTTTCATCTTCGGCATGATGCTGTGGGCGTATGGGGAGGAGTATATCCCGACCCGGTCCGCCAAAGACGGGCTTGCATTCGATTCCCTGATGCTGAACCAGGGCTTCCGCGACGGAGACCTGATCGTGCGTGTGGGCGACAAGCCCTTCGACCGAATCGACGAGGGCGCCTTTCTCGAAGCGCTCATCCTGGATGAGGCCGGCGCCGTCACCGTGCGCCGCAACGGAACAGACACCATGCTGCGCCTGTCCAGCGAAACAGCCCAGTCCATAGCCCAATCCGGGCGCGGGCGCACCGCCCTGTTCACGCCCCGCATGCCGTTTTATGTGGAATCGGTGGCCGCGGGCAAACCGGCCGAAAAAGCCGGCTTGCTGGCCGGAGACCGCATCATCTTCCTCAACGAATCACCCACGCCGTATTACGATCAGTTCGTGCGGCTGGCCCAAACGTTCAAAGGCCAGGCGATCACCCTCGGCGTTCAGCGGGGGGCAGACACCCTTCCGTTGCCCCTCACGCTGAGTCCCGAAGGGCAGATCGGCGTGTACGCCCGTCAGAAAGGACTGTTCGAGGTGGAACGCAAAACTTACTCCCTGGCGGAGGCGCTGCCCGGGGGCGTTCAGCGAGGCATGGCGTTCCTGAATACCCAGATCAAAGCCTTCGGCATGATGATCACCGCCAAGCTCAATCCCAACGAAAACCTGGGCAGCCTGATCAGCATTTCCAAGCTCTACGGCACCACCTGGGACTGGGAGCGCTTCTGGAGCCTGACGGCCTCCCTGAGCATCCTGCTGGCGTTTATGAACCTGCTGCCGATACCGGCACTCGACGGCGGCTACGTGGTCTTCCTGCTCTGGGAAGTGTTCACCGGCCGAAAGGTCAGCGATACCGTAATGGAAAAAGCCGTCACCGCCGGATTTTTCCTGCTGCTGGCCCTGATGATCTACGCCTTCGGGCTTGATCTGTGGCGGCATGTCTTCCAGCAGTTTTTTTAATACCCCATTTCGGTTGAACATGAATTATTTCGCTTATTTCGACTTACCGGTGCGGTTTTTTACCGACAAGCAGGTACTCCGCAGTCGTTTCCTGGAAAAAAGCAAACAATTGCACCCCGACTTTCATACGCTTGCCGATCAGCCGGCCCGGGAAGAGGCAGAAGACCTGTCGTCGCTCAACAACAAAGCCTACCAGACCCTTGCAGACGATGATGCGCGCATCCGGCACATCCTGGAGCTGCACGGCCTGTTCAGCGACGAAGAAAGCTATAAGATGCCGCCCGATTTTCTGGTGGGCGTGATGGACATCAACGAAAGCCTGATGGAACTGGAGTTCGACTTCAACCAGGGCCGTTTTGACGCCACCCTCTCCGCCATTCGCGCGCTGGAAAACGACCTCAACGCGCTCATTCGTCCCGGCTTGCTGGCCTTTGACAACGGCGAAACGAGCGAAGCGATCCTCGCCGGCATCCGAGATTTCTATTTTAAACGGCGCTACCTATTGCGTCTGAAAGAAAATCTCGCTAAATTTGCGGCCGCTTAAGGCGGAAGTTATTGTTGCGGGAATGGCGGAATGGTAGACGCGATGGTCTCAAACACCATTGATTTCACGGTCGTGCGAGTTCGAGTCTCGCTTCCCGCACCACGCAGTTTTTCAAGTGTAAAGTGTAAGGAAATACATCGCCCCCCCGTCGGGCGGTGTATTTTTTTTTGTGCCTGCGTGTCGCTTAACCATTCCTTCATGCAAACTTAACCTGAAGTTAGCGGGTCTCGGCATGGATAGTCACACCTTTGCAATGCATTCCGGCGTGTCTTTTTCGGCACGATTTTGTATGACGGTACAGCGAAAGAATCATCATACGAAAATGGGTTTCAGTTTGGTGGGAAACGAGCGCAACGCCGGTTTCCCACTTTTTTTTACATCAGGGTTTGGTACACACTGAAACCGCCGAGGGTGATCATCAATACGCCTGCGGTGCGCATCACCCGCATCATCCAAAGCGGACGGAGGCGGCGGGCCATTTCCACACAAAGCCAGTGTTTGAGCGCAAAAGTTGGGGCCAGGCCCACAATCGCCAGGAGCGGACCACTCCAGCCCGGGTAAGCAGCGGCGAGCCCCAGCCAGAACAGCACATTTCCGATGTTGATGGTATTGAAGGAGAACCCGGCCATGACGTCGCGCGCGCGATAGGCTCCCGGGAATATTTTGCCCTCCACCTCCAGACCCATCTTGGTCGGGTTGGGCTTCGAGCGAAGCAGCGATGCGCCCAACACCAGCAGTACCAGTCCGGCCGTGATGCCCAAAAAACGACTGACAGAGGGGGTGGACAAGAAGGCTTTCACGACGGCGGCGCTGCTCATACCCAGGGCCAGCAGCACCAGGTCGCTGAGAAAAGCGCCGGCCCAAATGGCCAGGGCCGAACGCACGCCGCGCTTGCGGATTCGGTGCAGCGCCACCACAAAAACCGGGCCTACCGGCAGCCCGTAGGCAATTCCGGCCAACAGGGCGCCCCAAAGCGGAAGCATTAAAGGATGTGGTTTTGCTGGTGAATAAACTGCTGAAAATCTTCCAGCTGGGCGCCCTTCAACACGCGCGGAACTTTCGCTTGCCCGTTCATTTTTCCCCGCTTTTCCATCCATTCCATAAATACGGATTGGGGCAGGAGGTGAACCCGGACGTCGTGCAGGGCGAAACGGCGTTCGACGGCGTAATCGTCGTTCAACCGGCAAAGGGTTTCATCGAGTACGGTGCGCAGCACTTGGACGTCGACGCGCGGATTACCCACGCTCAGGTACCAATCGTGCGCCCAGCCGGAGCCTTCGCGCACGGCCGACACGGTGAACTCGCCGATTTCGGCTTGCAGCGCTCTGTCGGCCGCTTCAACGGCGTGGTTGAGGTTATCTATGGATACGTGCTCGCCGCAAGCGGACAGGTATTGCTTGGTTCGGCCGGTGAGTTTGAATTCGCAGCGCTCCAGATCGGTAAACTGCATGGTGTCGCCCAACAGGTAGCGCCAGGCGCCCGAGCAGGTGCTTAACAGAAAAGCGTAGGATACACCGGGCTGCACCTCGTCGAGCGTGAGCGTTTCCGGAAATTCCGCGCGCAGGTTGCCCTCGTCGTCAAAATTAGCCTCGTTGAACGGCACAAACTCGTGATACACCCCGCAATCGGCCAACAGCCGCATGTCGCGCGTATCCTGGCGGTCCTGAAAGGCAAAAAATCCTTCGGAGGCCATGTAGGAATCGACGTAGATGAGGGGGCGCGAGAGGAATCGCTCGAGTGTCGGCCGATAAGGTTCGAAAAACACGCCGCCGTGCACCAGCATGGTCAGGTTGGGCCAAATCTCGTGTACACTGGCCAGTTTATGCACTTCGACGATGCGTTCGAAGATGAGCTGCACCCACATGGGGTTGCCGACGATAAAGCCGATGTCCCATTTAGGCGCTTCCCGGGCGATGTGATTCATGCGGTCGCTCCAGTCGGGCAGGCTGGTGATGTGTCGCCCCGGCCGGTAGTAGCGCTCCAGCCACAAAGGCCGGTTGTGGCCCAATATGCCCGACAGGTCGCCCACAAAGTGGCGCCCTTCCTGCCGGATGGCGGTACTGGAACCCACCATCAGCATGTGGCGGGAGAACAGGTCGGACGGCACTTCAAAGGTGGCCATGTCGCAGAACATACGGCGGGAGGCGCGCTTCATGGCGCGCAGCATGTCGTCGGTGACCGGAATATATTTGGAGGCTGCCTGGCTGGTGCCGCTGGACAGGGCGTAGTACGGTATTTTACCGGGCCAGCAAATGTTCGGCGAGTCGCACAAATGGGCTTGCGACCACCATTCGGCGTAGAGCCGGTTGTAGTCGAACGCCGGAACGGCCGCACGGAATGCCTGGCGTATGTCGGGGTTGAGCAACAGTCGGGTAAACCGGTAGTGTCGCCCGAACGCGGTGAACTGGCCCTTGCGCAGGAGCGACAACAGTTGTTTTTCCTGCAAAACAGCGGGAGAGAGCCGGAAGTCATCAACTTTTGCTCCCAATTGGGCGCCTTTGCGCATAATCACGCCGAACAGCGACATAGATGAGGGGGTTGATGAACGAATGGGTTTTACCAACAGGCTGGCAAATGTCGGCATTTTGGCGAAAATGCAGCGCACCTTTCTTTACAAATCTTCCGGCCCCCATTTCACGGAAACCTAACGGTAACTTAACCACGTATTAACAAGCCAACTCGTTTCTTTGCGTCATGGAAAACGCCAGGTTAACACCATGTTTCTAAGGGCATACAAACGCGACGACAAACGGGCCGTCCAGCAGGTTTTTTACGATAGTGTGCACGGTATGGCCGGTGCGCACTTTTCCCCCTCGCAGGTGGCGGAGTGGGCCAAGGCCGTCGCAGAACGCGAAATTTGGAACGACCTGGACGAGTGTTTCACGTATGTGGTGGAAGCCAACAAACAAGTCATTGGTTTCGCCTCTATGAACGCCGGAGGCGTGCTGGAGTGGTTGTACGTACACCCGGAGCACCAATCGAGGGGGGTAGCCACCGCGCTGATCCGGCAAATGGAGCGGGTGGCCCGGAAAAACGGTTTTGCCTCCATACAGGCAGTCGTGAGCCTGAATGCCCGGTTTTTCTTCGAACGCATTGGTTTCGAACCCGCTGACCAACCGGAAGAACCCGCCAACCCGCACAACCCGTTTGCACACCTGGCGATGGTGAAAAAGTGCGCAAGCGCACGCCGTTGAGCGGAGCGGCCGGGCGTTTTTTATTTCTGTAAACCCACACCCCGGGCAGTTTGTTTGGGTATGCATGCCAAACAAAAAAATCGCCGTCGCTGTCGCCGGCTCCTCCGGCGCCCTGTACGCCAAGGTGCTGCTGGACAAGCTCGCCGGCCTGCGCGACCAATGGGAGAAAGTGGGCGTGGTGCTCTCGGACAATGCCGTTGTCAACTGGGAGTTGGAGATCGGCCGGCCGGACTTTTCCGCCTACCCTTTTGATTTTTACGCCAAAAACGACTTCAACGCGCCCTTTGCTTCCGGCTCGGCGAAGTACGGGGTGGTGATCGTTTGCCCCTGCTCTATGGGCATGCTGGGCCGCATCGCCACCGGTGTGAGTACCGACCTGATCTCCCGCGCGGCCGACGTGGCGCTCAAGGAGCGGCGGCGCCTGATCCTGGTGACCCGCGAAACGCCGCTCAGCCTGATCCACCTGCGCAACATGACGGCGGTGACGGAGGCCGGCGGCATCATCGCGCCGGCGGTGCCCTCGTTTTATTCCAACCCCGAAACCATCGAGGAGGTGGCGGCTACGGTGGTGGACCGGGTGCTGGACCTGGCGGGGTTGGCGGTGGATGGGTTTCGGTGGGGGGAGTAGGGCAAAGTTGATGGCACGCGGATGACACGGATGCTGCGCAACGCGGATTTTAGCGGATTTAATCCGTTTTCATCCGCGTTGCCGAGCATCCGCATGCCTTCAAAGCCTGTGTCCAACTCCCCCCACCGAAACGTCTTCATGTTATTTCCCAAACGGCTTTCTGGGAGTAAACCGCCCCCCTGGTTGATATTGGTCTGCGTTCTTGTAAATATCATCTGCTGTTTGATCCAGATTGGTTTGGCTAGTTTGTAATTTTTCAATCTCCCTCTCGTTCTCGGCGATTAGCTGTTCCAACTCGGCTATTTGTTTATCGACAACCAGTTTTTCTTTTTGAAGTGCCTTGATGGTTTCCAGGTTATGTAAGAATAAATTTCTAATCTCCACGGTAACATCAACACCCCTATAATCATCTCCTTTTTCAGAAAAAACTCTGGAAACCAACCTGGACTTAATATTGCGCTGGGGAAATTTATAACCTTCAACAACCGCCATTATTTCGCTCAATGCGCAGTTGGCCCTTAGAAAACCAAGTTCTTTATCACAAATGGCATCGTTCGTGCGAATATCAACCTTGATCTGCTGTATAGTGTCTGGAAAGGCAAAATAACGGCCGCTAATGCCGGTAGTGCCTTTATATTGTAGCGTACAATTGCCGTTTTTGTCGCGGACGATCCTATTTCCATCGGCCTTTCCGGTAATGTTTACCAGGATTTCAACGCTGTCAATAAAGTCAGGAGGAACATTTTCATATTTTTCTTTGAATGAAACTAAATCTAAAATAGCGGTAAATACGGAACGTGTAGAACTTCTGATTTCCTCGGAACAAAATGTACCCAGTTGAAAGCCGGAAGTATAGAGTTCAGGCTTGACCGGATCGGTTGGTATGCCATCAGCTGCCTTTAAGACAGCTCCGCCCGCAAGGTTTTCCTTCAAAGTGCCTTGGGAAAGATTCAACGATTTTTCTGATTTGAGTCGATTCAACTCTGTCAGGGCTTCTCTGTAATTATCCAAGGATAAATTTTCGATCGTTATTCGTTTGTTATCCTGCAACTTATGAAGGCTGTCAATTGCTCTTGCGAGTTGGGCGGACCGCTGGGTAAGGGTCAGTAATCTTGTTTTTGCTGTATTATTGCTGGTATCTCTGTCTTCAACATCGGTTTCCGTTTTTCTTTTCCGATTAAAAGCTTTGCTTTCTGCAAAAAGAATCAAATCAGATGGTTGTTCCAACCGGTTAGCGCCCTCAAAACAGCGTTCATTCTTTGCTTCTTTGACAAACTTAGTCATTAGGCCGCGATCTTTCGGGGTGAGCTCATTTTTTCCAACTTTATTGGAGGCCAGGTAATAGATGTATGCCTTATCCCAATCACGTTTATGACAATCGTAATAAACAGCTAATAAAAAGTGAAACATAAAGGGAAAGTCTCGAATCGCATCGTTTACTTCCTGATTGTCACCTTCATTTATTCCTCGTTCTACTTCACGAACAAAATTTGCCAGATCAGGGTCATTGGGATTTTTTAAAAATCTCAGCATCATGTTGCGTTCGGTTGTATAATCATCCCCACCAAAAATACTATTCCAAGAACGAGTATAAAATGGCGGTTTCGGTGTTTTCATTGGAATGCCTAATACTCTACCATAGTAATCTTCCCGTCTCTTACGGTCGTACTCTGCCTGAAGTTTTTTATCTGCTTCTTCATTGTACTGACAATATAAGGCTGCGGGAAAGAGGAATTGGAAAAAAAAGAGAGTCAACAAAAGGTACTTCATGTTTCAAAGTTTTAATGGGTGAATGTTGGGAGTTTTACTATTGTAAAGGAAGACTGTCGTAGCCAGATGAAAGCTAGCTAATCAGAGAGGCATGTCCTCGCACCTGCATTCGGTCGTTCTTTGTACTCCGCACCGCAAGCGCCTTTAAAAACTACATGAACCGCGCCGCACATAAACTATTACAAATTAGTAAAATCAAAATAAATCGATCAGGATATGCAAAAGTACATGATAACTTTAACAAGTGTGTTAAAAAGTTAACAAGTTATTGATAAAGATGCGATACCTTTGTCAAAGAGCCAAATTCACTTCCCCAGATGGAGCCTGTTCGTCTGTTCATCTCCTATTCCGAACGAGATCTTGAACTGAAAGATCACATCAAGGAGTTGTTAACCCCATTGGTCAACAACCACTCTCTCAGCATTTGGGACGAGTTGGATATTAAGGCCGGGGAGGTAAGGGCAGATATCATTTCTGCCCAACTGAATAGTGCAGACATCATACTATTGCTTCTTAGTGCAAGTTCGCTGGCAAACCACGACTTTTACAACGACCAGCTTTCACCTTCTTTAGCCAGGCATAATGAACGCAAGGCGCTCATCGTTCCCGTGCTATTAAGTTTGTGCCACTACGATATTACGCCATTGGCGGGACTTCAACTTTTACCCAAAAACAAAAGGCCGGTTACTGAACAAAACATACAGCAGTCCCTTTTCGAAGTTACGCTTTACATCAAGGAGGAAGTTCGGGCCATACAAAAACGTAAAACGTTTCTTCAGTTATTTGAAGAGGCAGAGCAGTTATTTAGAGCGCGCCAGTGGAATGATGCGAAAGCAGCATTTCATCAGTTGGAACAAAAATATCCGTTTAGGGACTATCCCGGAGAAATTCGACTCATCAGACAGCGGATTGAAGCGTGTCTTACGGAAATCAATTTCAAGCCTCCTGCAAACAAAGAACCCCAAAAACAGAACAAACCTCCGAAAAAAAAACCAACTCCTAATCCCAATCCTGCCCCCACGCCACCAAACCCGAAACCGAGGAATCCCAATACGCATTCCCAGGACAACCCGCCTTTTAAATGGCCCCGGTATGTCATTCTTGGGGTAACAGGCCTTGTTTTGGTTTTGTTTGCTTGGTACTTGTTTTCTCCACCCCGGCCTTCTCCGCCCAAGCCTAATGAGGAAGAACTAGCGATCGCAAATGCCCGGAGAGAAGATCGCATGGAACTTTGGCTTGAGTTTAAAGGTAAATTCCCCAAGAGTGAGTACGCTAAGGATGTCGCCCGGAGTATCGACCGGCATGACTACCGAGATTTTTTTTTAAAAACGCTGGCCAAATTTAAAAATTTTCCGGAAATAGATTTGCGAGCCAAACTACTCGAACCTTCGCTTGAAAAATTTCCTGAAGATAGTTTGTTTTATTACAAACACATAAAACCAATCAGATGAGAACTTTTTTTTTGATATTGGCGGGTATTTGTTTATCCTGGTCAACAGCATCGGCTCAGCAAAAGGGAATATGTTGCAACCCTTTTGTTGAATTAGGCGATGGCTCTTTTAAAAGCAAAAAGTGGGCGGATGCCGTTAAATACTATCAAGAAGGCTGGAATTGCCAGGACAGAGATGAATGCCCCGGTCTGAAGGATAAGTTGAAGGCTGCCAAGGATAGTTTAAGAAAATCTTTAGAAAAAGAAGTCAATGTTATTTCACCATATATTCCCCCTATTGAAGACACTCCTAATCCTAATCAAATTGAAGCTACAGCATGGAATAACCTTAAATCAAGCAAAGCAACACCGTGTATTATAAAAGCCCAGCATTTAAGTAAGTACCCTAATCCATTCAATGGTACTGAAATTGATACTTACATGAAAAATTATGATGATGCATTATGGAAAAAAGTAAAAGCGACCAATGATACGAATAAAATCTATGATTACTATATCAACAGTTGCCCCGACCAATCAATTTTGTATCATCTAAATGACGTATACGAATATCTGGGAATACTGAAAAACAAACGAGAAGATGATGCCCTTTGGCAGTTGGTCGCTTTGGCGGAAACCATTGATTCCATTGAGCTTTATCTCAGCAGTTGTGCGCAATATGGCTGTGGCCATCAGGAAGAGGCCCGGCTAAGAATTAAGGAGATCGTTTACGTAAAGACAAAACCAAAGCTGATCAAAATTAACGGTGGACAGTACCAGATGGGTAATGAATTTGAGAGAGAAGAGAAGTCATACCAATTCAAATTTTCAGAGTATGAGGTGCCTGTTCATACTGTTATTTTAGATGATTTCCTTTTGGGCGAAAAAGAGGTCTCGTTTGCTGAGTATGAATCATTTTGTCACGCAACCGGCAGGGGTAAGCCTGTAGATGAGAGAAACTGGGGCAAAGGAAAAATGCCTGTGGTCAATGTAAGCTGGTACGACGCCATTGAGTACTGCAACTGGCGAAGCAAGGTTGATGGATATGATACCGTTTACATGATTGAAAAAAGACCCTTAGAATACGGTGATGAACCATTCAAGAAAAACTGGAAAGTTGAAATCGTACCGGGAGCGAACGGGTACCGTTTGCCTACTGAGGCCGAATGGGAATATGCTGCCAAATTAAAAGGAAAAAGGGTGCGATTCAGTAACGGATTGAATATCATCAATGCGACCGTTGTAAATTATAATGCTAATTATACCTCACCGATATCTACTGCAGGAGAATATCGAAATCGCCCGATAAAAACAGGTAGTCTACCCAGATCTGAAGTGGGAATTTTTGAAATGACAGGAAATGTTGCAGAGTGGTGTTGGGACTGGTTTGGGGCAACATACTACAGCAATTGGCCAAGGAGTAAGGATATTGCGAATAACCCTGCCGGTCCTGCACAAGGAGATACTAAGGTGGTACGTGGTGGCGCCTGGAATAATTCCCCGGACCGTTGCCGCAATTCCTCTCGAAACTATCTGAAACCCCATGGGGCCAATTCCACCACCGGGTTCCGGTTGGCTCGTAACGGATAGGCGACAAGGTTACGCCTCATGGTCTCAAATTTATTCACCCTCACCTGGCTAACCCTCGCCTTCCTACGCGCCGCCATCTACTTCCGCTGGCGAGCCGTGCACGACCTCCGGCTGCCGCCCAGCATCGTGCTCGATGCCAAAGCCATGCGCCGCCTCCAGCACTATTTTTACGGCACCACCTTTTTGAGCATCGTATTCGGTCTGTTGCACCGGCGGCGACGTACGCCTAGCGAAAAACACCTGTTCAGCAACCTCGCCGCCCTGTCTTACCACTTCGACGACCTCGCCGACGCCTACCGCCGGGAGCACAACGGCGACCACAACTGGCTCAACAACCCCGAAGCCTACGGCCGCCGCGCCGACCCCAACGGGCTGGCCCTTCACCTGCTGGACAACCTCTACCGGAATCTCCCACCCGAAAACCTCGCCGCGTTCAAGCGCTACCTGCACCGCGTGTTCAACGTGGAAACAGCGAACCGACCCCCTGCCGACAACCGACAACCGACAACCGACAGCCGACCCCCGACAACCGACAGCCGACCGCCGACAGCCGACGACCGACTACCGACCGCCGAAAACCGACCGCCGACCGCCGACAGCCTATGGCGCATCACCCGCGAAAAAGGCGGCGCCTCCGTGCTGCTTTTCCGCCGCATCCTGGATGCGCCGCTGTGCCCCGCCGAGGAGGATGCCCTGTACGCTTTCGGTGGACTGGTACAGCTCTGCGACGACGTGACCGACCTGTGGTTCGACCACCGCGACGGCACCCAAACCGTGCCGCTGCACTTTGCCTGTCTTAACGATATCGCGGGCATGCGCGTGGCGTTTGAAGGCGAAGTGGCCCGGGTGCAAAACCTGTTTGTGCAAATAAAACAAGCCCCGGGGGTGCACAGTGCCTGGTCGGCAGCGGGCATTCTGGTCGGCATCGCGCGTGTTTGCCTGGATCGCTACACAGAAATTCAGCAAAAGAACGGAACTTTACCCTTGCACGACCGTGCCCAGATGGTGGTGGATATGGAGCGTTGGAGCAATCGCCTGCGCCTCGTCCGCCGCCTGCTCATCGACTTACCGTAAACCGACATGCCCGAACACATCCGAGATACCATCGCCCGCAGCATCGCCGTCAAGCAAGCCATACTCGACGACCCCTTTTTCGTGCAAAAAATCCGCGCCGCCGCCGAGCTCTGGATCCAAACCTTCCGCAACGGCGGCAAAATCCTGTTCTGCGGCAACGGCGGCAGCGCGGCCGACGCCCAGCACCTGTCCGCCGAACTGTCCGGCCGCTTTTACCTCAACCGCCCCCCGCTGTTTGCCGAAGCCCTGCACGTGAACACCTCCTACCTCACGGCAGTGGCCAACGACTTCGGTTACGACCATGTGTACGCGCGCATGGTGGAGGCCGCCGGGCGCCCCGGAGACCTGCTGGTGGCCATGAGCACCTCGGGCAACTCCCCCAACATCGTGGCCGCCGTCGATCAGGCCAAAGCGATCGGCATGCGTGTGGTGGGGTTCACCGGCGCTACCGGCGGCCACCTGGCCGACAAGTGCGACCTGCTCCTCAACGTGCCCGCCACCGACACGCCCCGCATTCAGGAGGCGCACATGCTGATCGGACACATCCTGTGCGAATCGACAGAACGCGCGCTGTTCGGATGAAGCCGGATGCCGTTTGTTGGCGACAACCGTAAATCATCGTTTTTGCTGACGAAAAACATCCCGAAAGGCTGAACATTTTGGCGGATTTCCTTTTATATTGGCGAAAAAAACAACCAAATCTATGGATAACAATAAGCATACAGATACCTCGTCGACAGGCACAAGCTATCAGGTCAACGGTGAGAGCAAGTGTCCATTCACCGGTGGCGTGCTGAAACACGGCGCCGGCAACGGCACGTCGAACCGCGACTGGTGGCCCAATCAGTTGAAGTTGAACATCCTCCGCCAACACTCCTCCCTGTCCAATCCAATGGACGAACAGTTCAACTACGCCGAGGAGTTCAAATCCCTGGACCTGGATGCCGTGAAGAAAGATCTTTTTGAGCTGATGACCACGTCGCAGGACTGGTGGCCGGCCGATTACGGGCACTACGGGCCGTTCTTCATTCGCATGGCCTGGCACAGCGCGGGCACGTACCGCATCGCCGACGGCCGCGGTGGCGCCGGAGCAGGCACCCAGCGCTTTGCGCCGCTCAACAGTTGGCCCGACAATGCGAACCTCGACAAGGCGCGACTGCTGCTTTGGCCGGTCAAACAGAAATACGGACGGAAAATTTCGTGGGCCGACCTGATGATTCTCGCCGGCAACTGCGCCCTTGAGTCGATGGGCTTCAAGACCTTTGGCTTCGCCGGCGGTCGCGAAGACGTGTGGGAGCCGGAAGAAGACATCTACTGGGGTGCTGAAGCCGAGTGGCTGGGCGACAAGCGCTATACCGGCGACCGCGAGCTCGAAAACCCGCTCGCCGCTGTGCAGATGGGTCTGATTTATGTGAACCCGGAAGGCCCGAACGGAAACCCCGATCCGATCGCAGCAGCCCGCGACATTCGCGAGACCTTCGGCCGCATGGCCATGAACGATTACGAAACGGTGGCCCTCATTGCCGGCGGGCACACCTTCGGCAAAACCCACGGCGCCGCCGACCCGGGCAAATACGTCGGCCGCGAACCCGCTGCCGCCGGCATCGAGGAGCAAAGCCTGGGCTGGAAAAACACCTTTGGCTCCGGCGCCGGCGCCGACACGATCACCAGCGGCCTTGAAGGCGCCTGGACCGTGATACCGACGCAGTGGAGCAACAACTACTTTGAAAACCTGTTCGGCTTCGAGTGGGAGCTGACCAAGAGCCCCGCCGGCGCGCACCAGTGGCGCCCGAAAAACGGCGCTGGCGCCGGTACCGTTCCGGATGCGCACGACCCTTCGAAGCGCCATGCGCCCATGATGCTCACCACCGACCTCTCGATGCGCATGGACCCGGCCTACGAAAAAATTTCGCGCCACTTCTTCGAGAACCCGGATGAATTTGCAGACGCCTTCGCGCGGGCCTGGTTCAAACTCACGCACCGCGATATGGGCCCCCGCGCCCGCTACCTGGGCCCGGAAGTGCCCACGGAAGAGCTAATCTGGCAAGACCCCGTCCCGGCCCTGACACATGAACTGATCAACGCGCACGACATCGCCGAGCTGAAAAGCAACATACTGGCTTCGGGGCTGACCGTGTCGCAGCTGGTGTCTGCCGCCTGGGCTTCCGCTTCCACGTTCCGTGGCTCCGACAAGCGCGGCGGCGCCAACGGCGCGCGCATTCGCCTGGCGCCCCAGAAAGACTGGGCCGTGAACAACCCGGCCCAACTCACCCAAGTACTGCAAACGCTGGAAAGCATTCAAACGGCTTTTAACAGTGCGCAAACCGGCAATAAACGCGTTTCGCTCGCCGACCTGATCGTGCTGGGCGGCTGTGCAGCCATTGAGCAGGCCGCCCGGAACGCAGGGCATACGGTGACCGTACCCTTCACGCCGGGACGCACCGACGCTACCCAGGAACAAACCGACGTGGAGTCCTTCGCCGTGCTGGAGCCGAAAGCAGACGGGTTCCGCAACTACAAGGACGCGCAGTACAGCGTGTCGACAGAAGAACTGCTCGTAGACAAGGCCCAACTGCTCACACTGACTGCCCCGGAAATGACGGCGCTCGTGGGCGGTATGCGGGTATTGCACACGAACTTCGACCATTCCAAACACGGCGTGTTCACCAAACGACCGGAAGTGCTCACCAACGACTTCTTCGTCAACCTGCTCGACATGGGCACCACGTGGAAGGCCGCTTCGGACGCCCAGGACGTGTTTGAAGGCCGCGACCGCAAGACCGGCGAACTGAAGTGGACCGGCACCCGCACAGACCTCATTTTTGGTTCGAACTCCGAGTTGCGGGCACTTGCCGAGGTGTACGGATGCGCCGACGGTGAGGCGCGCTTCGTGCACGATTTTGTGGCGGCCTGGAACAAGGTGATGAACCTCGACCGTTTTGAGGTGGCCTGATTGGGTGAAGACGCTTTTTACAGAAGGAGGGTGTCGCATAAGTCTTATGGCGACATGAGCCTCCAAATAAAATACTGAGCCAGTTGATATTGATTGGATGGCTTAAAGCCCAATGTCGTCAACTTAGCGTAAAAGCAATGTTGTAAAGTTGTCTACAACGAAACTATATATTTTTTTTGCCGCGAATTAGCGCGAATTCGCGCTAATTCGCGGCAAAGAAAAATACGTAGTAAGGCCGCAAACAACCCC